>DASPWF010000064.1:0-55488 GCA_035621995.1 Steroidobacteraceae bacterium | reverse complement strand
TGGTCAGGTTGACGAGGCTGAGCGACCCGCCGTGCGCCTGGGCGACGTCCCGTGCGATCGACAGCCCGAGCCCGCTGCCGCCGCTGTCGCGGTTGCGCGATGACTCGAGACGGTAGAACGGCTCGAAGACGCGCTCCAGCTCGGCTTCCGGGATCCCAGGCCCATGATCGCGGACGCGGACGATGAGCTCGGCGCCGTCCTCCACCTCGATGTCCGCGCGCGTGCCGAACTTGATGGCGTTGGCGACGAGGTTGGTGACACAGCGCTTGAGCGCCTGCGGCTTGCCGACGAAGGGCTGCAACGCCTGCCCGCTGAGCGTTACCACACCGCCCATGTCGGTGAACTCGGCGCGGATCTGCGCGAGCAGCGCGTTGACGTCCACCGGCGCCGCCGGCTCGCCGTCGTCCAGGCCGCGAAAGAGCGACAAGGCCTCGTGCACCATACTCTCCATCTCATCGAGCTCACGGCCGATGCGCTGCTGCAGCGATGGATTGTCGAGGGTCTCCACCTGCAGCCGCAGCCGCGTGAGTGGCGTCTTCAGATCGTGCGACATCGCGGCGAGCACGCGGGTACGGCTGTCGAGATAGCGGTGCAGGCGGTCCTGCATGGTATTGAAGGCGCGCGCCGCGT
This sequence comes from Steroidobacteraceae bacterium, assembly GCA_035621995.1. Classification (GTDB taxonomy): domain Bacteria; phylum Pseudomonadota; class Gammaproteobacteria; order Steroidobacterales; family Steroidobacteraceae; genus 13-2-20CM-66-19. The sequence continues at coordinate 54,858 of DASPWF010000064.1, read as the reverse complement.
CACGCAGCTCGCGCGCGCCGCGCTCCTCGAGCCGCGCCGGGCGCAGCTCGCGGCCGACGCTGTCGGCGGCACGTGCCAGGTCGGAAAGCGGCCGGGTGATATTGCGTGCCGCGGCGTACAGCACGATCACCAGCAGCAGCACCAGCAGGGTGAGGTTGACGAGGAGGTTACGCGGCAGCGGTGCCCCGCCCGGCGGGCGCGTCAGGCGATAGATCACGCTGTCGCCGTCGGCAAAGCGTACGCTCACGTCGTAACGGCGGGCCGTGCCCTGGTGGGCGGCCAGCTCATGGGCTTCATAGAACGGCGCCGGTACCGCGATCGCGGGCGGCGCCGGCTCGGGGGTGGGACCGATGTCGACCGCGTAGGTAGGCCCGAGCGCGGCACGCAGCTGCTCCTTGAGCGCCTGCTCGAAATCCGACAGCAGCGGCAGGCGCACGAAGCCGCGCGGCGGCGGCCGTGGATCGGCACCGCTCGCGCCCGGTGGCGGATGCGCCAGGTGTTCGTGGCCGCGCGGCGGCGCGAGCTCGCTGACCATCGCGGCACGTTCGGCGGCGCTCAGCGGCTGCAGCATCTGCGTCGTCTCGACGATGCGGCGCGTCCACTCGCGTACGCTACTCTGCAGCACGAAGCGCTCGCGCTCCTGCGCGATGAGCAGCAGCGCCGCTGCCTGCGCGATCAGCACGGCCGCCACCGAGGCGGCGAGCAGCCGGACAAACAGCGATTGCGGCCACAGCGGCAGGCGCATGCGCGGCTCGCGGCCTCAGTCCGTTACGACGTTGACGCCGATGACGTATCCCTCGCCGTACACGGTCTTGATGATCTGCGGCGCACGTGCGTCGTCGCCGAGGATCTGGCGCAGACGGCTGACGCGCACGTCGATGCTGCGGTCGAAGGGATCGGCGTCGCGGCCGCGCAGCAGCTCGGTGAGCTGGGCGCGCGTCAGTACGCGGTTGGCCGATCCCAGCAGCACTGCGAGCAGGCGATACTCCGCGCCGCTCAAAGCCACCTCCTTGCCAGCGGCGTCAGTGAGCGTGCGGGTGATGGTGTCGAGCCGCCAGCCGCCGAAGGAGAAGCCCCGCACGCTCTCGGGACTCGGGTCGCGCGGTGCATGCGCCGAGCGGCGCAGGATCGCCTTGATGCGCCCGAGGAGTTCGCGCGGGTTGAACGGCTTGGCGACGTAGTCGTCCGCGCCGAGCTCGAGCCCGATGATGCGGTCGACGTCTTCGCTACGCGCGGTCAGCATGATGATGGGCAGCTGCGAACGGCCGCGCAGTTCGCGGCACAACGCCAGGCCGTCCTCCCCCGGGAGCATCAGATCGAGCACCAGCAGGTCGACGTGTGAACGCTCGAGCACGCGCCGCATTTCCTTGCCGTCGGCGACTGCGGTGGTGCGGAACTCGTGTTTCTCCAGGTACTGCGCGAGCAGTCCGCGGATCTCACGGTCGTCGTCGACGATCAACAGGTGCGGTCGTTCGCTCATCGTGCCTCGCCTCCGAAGTGTGAGGATACCGAGGCAAAATGACAGCTGGCGGGAAAATTGGTGCCGCGGCTCACCTTAACCTGACGCAAGGTGCGTCGGCGGGTTGTAAGCAACTGTTAGGCTGGCGGTTGGGCGGCCTCGAGAGCGCGCCCGAGAGGCGACCGGGTGCGCGCGATTCACGGCTCAACCGCAACGGGACCGGAGTGAAAGCGCAGCGCGGTGTCGGGCGCAGTGGCGAGCTCGGCCTCGCGCGCGGCGAGCGCCACCAGGCGCAGACGCCATTCCTCCGGGGCAGCACTGCGCGCCAGGCCGAGATAGAGGGCAAAATGCCGGCCTTCGGCACTCATCAGATCCGTGTACAGCCGCGCGAGCGGCGCCGGCAGGCGCGGCGCCAGTAGAGCGAAGCGCTCGGCGGAGCGCGCTTCGATCAGCGCGCTCATCAGCAGCAGGTCGACCTTGCGGCCGGGCTCGGCACTGCGCAGCGTGCCACGCAGCAGCTGCGCGTAACGCCCCGGGCGCTGCCGCGCGAACACCACACCGAGCGTGTCCATGGCGCGTACCACCTGCTCGAAGTGCCGCAACTCCTCGCGTGCCACGCGGCAGAGCGCCACGGTGAGTGCGCGGTCCTCCGGATAGGCAAACATCAACGCCAGGGCCGTAGAGGCCGCCTTCTTTTCGCAGTTGGCGTGATCGAGCAGCAGCTGTGGCCACGCGCGCATCGCCTGCTCGACCCAGGCGGGTGGCGTCGGGGCGCGCAGGATCGACGCCACGCTTTCCACCCCGTCACCCGGCGCGACTTCGCTCACGACTGCATGCCGCGCGCGAGCCAGCCCGCGAGCGTCTTCTCGAGTGCCGCGCCTGCCTCCGCGGCGTCGGCAAAGCGCTCGGCCGGCACCTTGGCCAGCAGCCGCTCGAGCACCGGCTGCACCGCGGCGAACTGCAGCGGCAGCTGTGGCACGGGCTCCTTGCGGTGCTTGTAGACGATCGCCATCGGGTTCTCGGCGCGGTAGGGTTTTTCCCCGACCAGCATCTCGAACAGGATGACCCCGAGGCTGTAGAGATCGCTGCGGGCGTCGAGCGGCTCGGCGTGCCCCTGCTCGGGGCTCATGTAATGCGGTGTGCCGAAGATGGTGCCGGTATCGGTAACGTCGAGCGCCAGGGCGGCATCCTTGGACAGGCCGAAATCGATGAGCGCGACGCTTCCGTCGCCGCGCAGCATGACATTCCCAGGCTTCAGATCCCGGTGCAGCACCCCGGCGGCGTGCACGGTCGCGAGAGCGCGCGCGATCGCCACCGCGAGGCGCAGCGCTTCGCGCGGGGCAAGCGATGCGCCGCGCATGCGCCGCCTGAGGTCACCGAGCGCGAAGTATTCCATGACCAGCCAGGCGTGCTCGTCGCTGACGCCCAGATCATACAAACGCACCACCGCCGAACTGTCGATGCGCTGGGCGATCTCGTACTCCTGGAGGAAGCGGCGGAAGGCGTCCACCGGCTGCTCTTCGTCCTGGCGGTCGCGGGCGACCTTGAGCGCGACCAGCGCCCCGACGCGCTCGCCCTCGGCGACGTAGAGATCGCTGCTCACGCCCGCCGAGAGGCGGCGGATGCAGCGGTAGCCGCGGATGAACGCATCGCCAAAGCGCTGCGTCTCGCGGCCGGCGTGGCTGCTGCGCCAGATGGCGCGGGCATGCGCCTGGCGGCGCTCCGCGGCGGCGAGTACGTGCGCGAACGCCTCGCAATCGAGCTCGTCGCGGCTGACGGTGAAGGCGCCGAACGCGGCGGCATCGCGTGCCACGGCGGCGTCCGCCCCCTGACACAGCAGCACGATGGGGGCAAAACCGGCGCGGCCCGCGAGCTCGCGCGCCCACGTGAGCCCCCGGCCTCCCGGCCACTCATCCGCGAGCAGCACCGCATCGAACCCCTGCGCGAGGAACTCGCGGGCAAGTGCGCCCTGCGACACCGGGCTGTGCACCACCAGCTGTGCGTGCGGGCGCCACGAGACCAGCCGCTGCCGGATGTGCGCACAGCGCTGCGCGTCTTCTTCTATCAACAGCAGGCGCATTGCTTGGATTACAGCACGCGCTGCGCGCGGTCGTCATGACGCTGCGCAAGAAGCTGAGCCTCATCGCCCGTCATCTTCAGTCCCATCACCAGATCGCCGACGTTGGTGCCGGTCGGCCCGGTGTGAATGAGGTCGCCGCTCGCGGCCAGCGCCCGTGCAGAGTCCGCCTGCTCGAGGCAGCGGTCGGCGTCGAGCTCGGCAAGTGCCACCCGCGCGCAGGTCTCCGCGTCGACCAGCGCCCCGGCGTCAGAGGTCACGCCATCGGAGCCGTCGGTGCCGGCGGCGAGCAGCAGCAGATCGGCGTGACCGGCAATCAAGCGTGCGGCGGCGAGCGCCAGGTGTTGGTTGCGTCCGCCCCGCCCGGGGTGCAGCGGCAGCCGTACGGTCGATTCCCCGCCCCACACGCACAGCTGCGCCGGCGACAGTCGCAGCTCGTGCGCGAAGCGCGCCGCGAGGCGCGTGGCATTGTCGGCGAAGCGTCCGCGCGGTGCATGCACCGTGAGGCCGAGCTCGCGGCCGCGGGTGGCGACCGCGGCCACCGCATGATCGACGCTCGCCACCACGGTGCGCTCCACGTGGTCCTCGCCGCTGCTCGCTGGTCCCATGAGACCCGAGCCGATCACCCGCGGGTCATCGTGCGGCACATCCGAGACGAACAGCGCGCGCGCCGCGCGCCCGTGCAACCGCGCCGCGAGCCGCCCACCCTTGATGCGCGACAGCGCCGCGCGGCGCGCGTTGAATTCGCCGATGGCGATGTCCGCCGCCAGTGCCCGCCGCGTGAGCTCCTCGAGATCGTGCAGCGTGGCGGGCGGCTCCAGTACCTCCACCAGCGCTGAAGAGCCGCCCGAGATGAGGAACAGCGGGCGCGCGAGTGGCGGCAGCGCGTCCACCCAGGCGAGCAGTCGCTCTCCGGCGGCGAGTGAGCGCGCATCGGGCACCGGGTGCGAGCTTAGGTACACCTCAGCGGCGGTGCGCGCGGTGAGCTCGGCCAGGCCTTCGCCGTCACGTGTGATGACGAGCGTGCTGTCGATCGCGGCGCCGAGCGCCTCATGCGCGCCGAGCGCCATGGAGACCGCCGCCTTGCCAACGGCGGCCACCCAGACCGGCGCCTCTACGGGCGCGCCGGCCAGCGCCTCGCGCACGCAGCGCCGCCCGTCCACGCGATGCAGGCCCGCCTGCAACAGCGTGAGCAACAGCTCGCGGCGTGGGTCGAGGGCGTCCGCGGTCACCGGCGAATCCCGCATTTTTGTCGGCTCGGCGCAGCGCGCGCCACTCCCTGGGATGGTATTCAGCTCCCGCGCACGACCTTGAGCTTCCCGTGTCGCTCGCGTCGGGCAAGCTTGGCAGCGTCGGAGCGCTCCACCCGCAGCCGCTCGAGATACTCGGGGGTGACGTCGCCGGTGACGTAGACCCCCGAGAAGCATGAGGTATCGAACTCCTCGATGCGCGCATCCTCGTGCTTGCAGGCGGCAATCAGGTCCTCGAGATCCTGGTAGATGAGCCAGTCGGCGCCGATCAGGCGTGTCACCTCTTCCGCGCTGCGCCCGCTCGCGACCAGCTCGCTCGCCGCCGGCATGTCGATGCCGTAGACGTTGGGGAAGCGCACCGGCGGCGCCGCCGAGGCGAAATACACCTTGCGGGCGCCGGCCTCGCGGGCGAGCTCGATGATCTGCGCGGAGGTTGTGCCGCGCACGATCGAGTCGTCGACCAGCAGGACCGTCTTGCCGCGGAACTCGAGGTCGATCGCGTTCAGCTTGCGGCGCACGGATTTCTCGCGCTGGTCCTGCCCCGGCATGATGAAGGTGCGGCCGATGTAGCGGTTCTTGATGAAGCCCTCGCGGTACTTGAGCCCGAGGCGCTGTGCGAGCTGCAGCGCACTGGTACGGCTCGTGTCGGGGATCGGGATCACCACGTCGATGTCGTGGACCGGTCGCTCGCGCAGGATCTTGTCGGCCAGGCGGTCACCCATGCGCATGCGTGCCCGGTACACCGAGATGTTGTCGATCTTGGAGTCGGGCCGCGCGAAGTATACGTACTCGAAGATGCACGGCGTGTGCCGCGAGGTAGCGACGCACTGCTGGGTGTGGAGCCTGCCCTGCTCGTCGATGAACACCGCTTCGCCCGGGGCGACGTCGCGTACCAGGCGGAACGACAGCGCGTCGAGTGCCACGCTCTCAGAGGCCAGCATCCACTCGGTGCCGCGCGGCGTGCGCCGCTCGCCGAGCACCAGCGGACGGATACCGTTCGGGTCGCGAAAGCCGAGGATGCCCTGGCCGATGACCATGGCGACGACCGCGTAACCGCCGTGACAGCGGCGGTATACCGCATTCAGCGCCGCGAACACGTCAGCCGGTGTGATACGCGCGGTGCCGACGCGCTGCAGCTCGGAAGCGAATACGTTGAGCAGCACTTCCGAGTCCGAGGTGGTGTTGAGATGTCGCCGGTCCTCGCGGATCAGGATCTCGGCGAGCTCGGCGGCATTGGTGAGATTGCCGTTGTGGCCGAGGCAGATGCCGTAGGGTGCGTTGACGTAGAAGGGCTGTGCCTCGGAGGCGCTATCGCAGCCCGCCGTGGGGTAGCGCACGTGGCCGAGACCGACGTTGCCTTTGAGCTCGAGCATGTGGTGCTGCTGGAACACATCGCGCACCAGTCCACTGCCCTTGCGCACACACAGCTCGCCGGCGCCCGAGGACGTGGCGATGCCGGCCGCGTCCTGGCCGCGGTGCTGCAGCACGGTGAGCGCGTCGTAGAGGCGCTGGTTGATCGCGCTCACTCCAACGATGCCGACGACGCCGCACATAGGGTGAACGCTCAGCTCCTCAGATCCGCAGATGCTCGTCCGCTGCGGGATAGACGCGCGCCTCCCCGACCAGCGTGCGCAGGCCGTTGGCGATGGACTCCCCGTAGGGAATGAGTAGTGAGTGACGCCACCAGTGCTCGCCCTGCAGGCGCAGCAACTGGCCGAGAATGACGAACACGCCGAGCAGTACGAACCCGCGCAGCACGCCGAAAACGAAGCCGAGCAGCCGATCCATGCCGCTGAAGATCGACAGCCGCACGAAGTGCGCGAGCGTCGTGCCGATGGCCGCCCCGAGCAGCAGCAGCAGCACGACGATGATGACGCGCGCCGCCCACGGTCGCACCTCGGAGTCCGCCAGCAGTCCGCCGAGGTGCGGCTCGAGGAGCTCGGAGAAGTGCCAGGCGACGAACAGAGCGATCACCCACGTGACCACCGCGACCGCTTCGCGCAGGAAGCCGCGCAGTGCCCCGACGATCGCGGAGAGGATGATGGCGGCAAGCACCAGGTAGTCGGTTGAGTTCATCGCAGCCGTTCACAACCGCGGCCATTCCGCGCGGCGCGGATTGTACAAGAGCACCCGACGGGTTGCCTGCGGAGCGCATCACGTGATCACCACTCACCGTGACACGATGGAACCGGTGTGCCCGGCGGTGCGCAGCTGCTGCGCGAGTGCGCTCGCCGCGGCATGGTCGCGCGCAGGACCGACCCGCACGCGGTACAAGTGCCGGCCGCTGGCGCCCTGCGAGACGCTCGCCGGAAATCCCTGCGCGCGCACCTGTCGCGCCAGGTGCTCCGCGTTGGCACGACTCGCAAAGCTGCCGAGCTGCACCATGAAGCCCTCCGCAGTGCCCCCCGCGGCAAGCGGCGGCGCCGACGCGGCCCCGGCGCTGGGCGCACCCTGGGTCGCAGTCATGGGAGCGGACGGCGCCGGCGCGGGTCCCGCAGGCGCAGGATCTGCAGACGCGGTCTGTGCGGCCGAAACCGTCGCAATCGGCTGCGCCGACGCCGGCAGCGGTGCGGGCTGCGGCGGACCGCTGGCATCGCCCGTCGCGCTGTGTGCGCGCGCTTCGTCCGCCAGGTTGATGGTGTAGGCGCGCAAAGGCGCTCCTTCCGGAGATGACGCGACGGCCGCGGCCCGCGGCGTGGACCGGATCGGTCCTGTCAACAGCTCGGGTACCAGCAACACGATCAGGACCACGAGTATGATCGCGCCCGTCAGCCGTTCTTTCACCTTGACCACCCAGGATGGGGGCGAAACCGCGCAATGCAACCGCCGCGCACGGCGCGCCGTCACCGACCGCTCACGGTGAGCAGCTCGAGCGCTAGTATATCCGAAGCCACTGCAGCGCCGGCCCTACCGTGTGCACCGAGCCGCACACGACGACGCGGTCTCCGGGATGGGCGACAGTGCGCGCCAGCGCGCAGCCGGCCGCGACCGAGTCGGCGAGCTCGAAGGTGCCGTCGGGCACTGCCAGGCGCACGGCGAGCGTTGCGGCGCTCGTGCCGCGCGCGCCCGGCAGCGCGCACACGATCCAGTGATCGATGACAGCTGCGAGCGCTGCGCCGATGGCGCCCGCGTCCTTGTCCGCGAGCACACCGATCACCGCGATGGTGCGCCCGCCCCCGGGCCCGGCTGAGCGCTGCGGCAGCGGCCGCGCGCGCAGTTCCGCCGCCAGCACCCGCGCGGCGGGCTCGTTGTGCGCAATGTCGAGTATCCATTCCACCTCGCCGGGAACCACTTGAAAGCGACCGGCGAGCTCGACGCGCGCGAGGGCCGCTGCAACGCTGTTCGCATCGAGCGGGCCGAGTCGGGCGCTCAAGCTGCGCACCGCCTCGCGCTCCTGCCCGCCCCCGGCACGCAGCGCCTCCAGGGCAGCGAGCGCGGTGGCGGCGTTGCGATACTGGATAGAACCTGCGAGCGATGATGGCGGCAGATCCCGCAGCGAGACGCTGAGCCCCTGGTAGTTCCAGCGCGTGCCGCACAGCTCCCAGCGGAAGTCCTGCTCGGCCACGACGGCGTGCGCGCCACTCCTCTCGAGCGCGCGAAAGACGGTCGCAGGCATCTGCGGTGTGCCGAGCACTGCCGGACGCGCCGGGCGGAAGATGCCGGCTTTTTCCGCCCCGATCTCCTCCAGGGTATCGCCGAGGAAGTCGCGGTGGTCGAAGCCTACCGAGGCGAGCACGGCGACGTCCGCTGCCAGCAGGTTGGTGGCATCGAGCCGCCCGCCCAGTCCCACCTCGAGCACCGCAACGTCGACCTGCCGGCGCACGAAGATGAGGAGCGCGGCGAGCGTGTTGTATTCGAAGAACGTGAGCGTGGTGCCAGCGCGCGCCGCCTCGATACGCTCGAATGCCGCGATCAGCTCCTCGTCGGACGCCTCCCGACCGGCGACGCGAATGCGCTCGTTATAGCGCAGGAAGTGTGGCGAGGTGAACCTGCCGGTACGGGCGCCGAGGGCGCCGAGCAGCGCCTCGAGATGTGCGACGATCGAGCCCTTGCCGTTGGTGCCGCCGACCGTGATGACGGCAAACTCCACCGTGCTGACGTCGAGTGCCTGCGCCACGCTGCTGACGCGCGCGAGCTCGAGCTCGATGCTCTTGGGATGCACCGACTCCTGCAGCGTGAGCCACTCGGCGAGCGTACGCATCTGGTGGTTGCCGCGCGCTTAAATAGAGAGCGGCGCGCTCTTCAGGCGGCCGCAGCGGGGAGCTTCAGCAGCAGCCGCAGCAGCGCCGCGATGCGGTCGCGCATCTCACGGCGATCGATGATCATGTCGATGGCACCGTGATCGAGCAGGAACTCGCTGCGCTGGAAGCCCTCCGGCAAGGTCTCGCGCACCGTCTGCTGGATGACGCGCGGTCCGGCAAACCCGATGAGTGCGCGCGGCTCGGCGATGTTCAGGTCCCCGAGCAAGGCGAGGCTCGCCGAGACTCCGCCGGTGGTCGGGTCGGTCAGCACCGAGATGAACGGCAGATGCGCCTGTGCCAGCCCGGAGAGTGCCGCGGCGGTCTTCGCCATCTGCAATAGTGAGTACAGTGCCTCCTGCATGCGCGCCCCACCGCTCGCGGAGAAGCAGACGAACGCGCGGCGCTCCTGGATGCAGTAGTCGATACCGCGCTTGAAGCGCTCGCCCACCACCGAGCCCATCGAGCCACCGAGGAACTGGAACTCGAAGGCGCAGGCGACGATCGGCAATCCGTGCAGCGCGCCCGCGAGCACCACGAGCGCATCGCTCTCGCCGGTCGCCTTCTGCGCCTGGGCCAGACGGTCCCGATAGCGCTTGCTGTCGCGGAACTTGAGCGGGTCCTCGGGCGCGATGCTCGCGCCGATCTCCTCTCCCGAACCCGGATCGAGAAAGCGCTCGAGGCGCTCGCGCGCCCCCATACGCATGTGATGGCTGCATTTCGGGCACACGTACAGATTGCGTTCCAGCTCAGCCCGATACAGCACCGCATCGCAGGCCGGGCACTTGATCCACAGGCCCTCGGGCACCGAGCGCGTGCGCCGCTCGGTCTTGATGCGCGAAGGCATTATCTTCTCGAACCAGGACATGGCGGTCCGCGTGCAGCAAAGGGGCTGCGCGATGATAGCCGATCAGGGCGAAAACACCCCCGCCGGCGCCTCGGGCAGGCCAAAGGCGCACGGATAGCGTACCGCGAGCAGGTACAGTCCCGCGGCCGGCGCGGTCGGGGCGCCGCGCGTGCGGTCGCGTCCCTCGAGCACCTCACGCGCCCAGCTCGGATCGTGCTCACCCTTGCCGATCGTGAGGAGGAGTCCGGCGATGTTGCGCATCATGTGGTGCAGAAAAGCGTTCGCGGTCGCCTCGATCACGACGTGGTCGCCGTGGCGCTCGACTCGGAGGAGCGAAAGGCGCCGGATCGGGGACTTCGCCTGGCACTCGGAGGAGCGAAAGGCGCTGAAGTCGTGCTCGCCGAGGAGCGAGCGCGCCGCCTCGCCCATGCGTTCGTGATCGAGTGGTCGGTGGACCCAGGCAGCCCGCGATGCCCAGAGCGCGCCGCGCGCCACGCGATTGAGGATGACGTACCGATAGGTGCGCGCCTCGGCGCAGTAGCGCGCGTGAAAGTGCGCCGGCACCGGCAGCGCCCAGGAGAGGCTCACGTCAGCGGGCAGAGCACTGTTGGCGCCGAGCACCCAGGCGCGTGTGCTGCGCTGTGCGCGGGTGTCGAAATGTGCCACCTGCCCGAGGGCATGCACGCCCGCGTCGGTCCTGCCAGCACAGGTGAGGGTGACCGCCTCCGCGGCGACGCTCGCAAGGGCGCGCTCGGTGATTTGCTGCAGCGTCGGGAGGGACGCCTGCGCCTGCCAGCCGGCGTAGGCCGTGCCTTCGTATTCGACGCCAACGGCGATCCTCACCACGCCTGCCGGGCCTGCGGCCTTGCTGACGGTGACCGGCGCTGCGACCTCAGCCGGGGAGCGACTCCATCAGGCGCTGGGCTTCCTGCTTCTGTGCGGCCGAGCCCTCGTTGAGGACTTCCTCGAGGATGTTGCGTGCACCGTCCGGATCGCCCATGTCCATGTAGGCGCGCGCGAGGTCGAGCTTCGTGCCCACCTCGCTCATCGTGACGGGCTCGAGGTCGGGCAGCGCCAGATCTTCGGAAGACAGCTTCTGCGTTGCGGCAAAGGCGGCATCGGGCACCGTGGCGGTCCCCACGTCGAGGTCGAGGCCGGCACCGTTCGCGGCGTGACTGCCGGTCGTGGCTCCTACATCGAGATCGACATCGGGTGAGGTCGCGGCGTGCGTGCCGGTCGCGTCGCCCACATCGACGTCGAGCTCGTGGCCCTTGAGCGCGGCTAGGCGCCCGGTCGCCGAAACGTCCTGCAGCGCCACGCTCGTCTGCGTCAGCGCCGCCTCGAGCTCGTTCTGATCGAACTGCCAGGCGCCGGTCGATACTCCCGTCTCCTCCTTGAGGGCACGCTGCGAAGCGGTCTCCATCGCCTTGCGCGAGCGCTCGTCGAGGCCCGCGACCAGTGTCGGCGCATCGGGTGTCGAGCTCGCGGCGGCCGCCGGACCGGGCTGGTCGACGGTGTCGACCGCGCCGATGTCGAGACCGAGGTCGTCGACTGCGAGCTCGGCCGTCTGATCGACGCCGCCCTTGCGCAGCGCCGTCTCTACTTTCTGGCGCACCGTCGGCTGGCTCTGCGGCGAGAGCGCTGGTTGCTCCACCGTCGGGCCTTCCATTTCAGCCGTCGAGCCAGTCGAATCCGGGCGCACCCGTGCAGTCATCTGGCGCGTGGTACCGGTCGTGCTCGAGAAGGTGCTCTCGAGCAGCGCCGCGTTGCGGTCGGTGACGATGCTCGGGGACTCAGCAGCCTGATCGCCCACTGCCGCTCCGATGTCGAGGTCGACACCCGCGGCAGACTCGCCGCCCGCCGGCTCACCGAGCAGGTCGAAGTCGACACGGCTCTGCCCGCCTTCGAGGTCGAGGTCTACGCCGCCTGCTGCCGCACCGGTAACCGTACCGCCACCGGAGAACAGCGGATCCTCGGGGGCAAGCTGCTTGCCCATGATGAGGATCTTCTCCCACTCGCCCGGGGCGGCGTCGGCGCGCGATTCCGCGAGCTCGCGGGCGGTCTGCAGGAACTGTTCCTTGTTGCCCCATACGAAGAACACTTCGAGAAGCTTCAGCTTCAGATCGCGCCGCGCGGGCTCGCGACCGATCGCGATGCGGATGAGGTCGGCCGCCTGGTCGTACAGCCCGTACGCCATGTGAAAGTCCGCCTCGGCGAGCGGGTCACCCTGATCGAGGTTGATCGCAGTCTCGCTGCTGATCGTCTCATCGCTCGCGACGTGTCGCGGGGCGGGCGCGGGCGCTGCGGCGCCGGCTGCGCCACCCACGCGCGGCCGCTCATGCGTGCCGGTCTCCTCGACGAGAAATGCCGGCTCCGCCGCCGGTGGCGGCGTCGCTCGCAGCGGCGGCTCGCTCGCGCCGAAGCCACGGCCCATGATGGGTGGACCGCCCCCGAGATCCGGTTCATCGAGCCCGCCAGACCCGCCGGCGGCCGAGGCGCCTGCGACAGCGAGCCTGCCGAGCGAGTCATCGAATTGCGCCGCGCGACGCGAGCGCAGCATGCGAGAGACGATCAGGCCGCCGATTCCGAGCAGCACCAGCAGCACCACCCACCAGTAGTCGAAGATCGAGCCGCCGGATGCGCTCGGCGCCGGAGCCTTTGGCGCAGGCTTGGTCAGCGCGGGCTTCACCGGTGGCGGTGGTGGAGGGGGCGCTTCGACTGCAGCGGCCGGCGGTTTCTCTTCCGTCATCGCAGGTGGAGGCGGCGGGGGAGTCGCCTGAGCGACGGGCGGCGGCGCGGGCGGTGGCGCAGCCGCTACCGGCGGTGGCGCAGGTGGCGCAGGCGGCGGCGCGGCGGCCGCTGGAGCCTGCTTCGCCGCGAGCTCGGCCTGCATGCGCGCAAGCTCGGCATTCTTCATCTCGAGCAGCCGCTTCGACTCGGCGAGCTGGCCCTCGAGATCGTGCACGCGCCCCTGCAGCGCGCTCACCTCACCGCTCGGGGCAGCGCCGGGCGCCGCGCCAGCCGATGCGCTCTCGGACGGCGTGACGAGCTTCAGACGTCCGGGTTGCGCCGCGGCAGTCTCCGGTGCAGCAGCGGCTGCACCACGCCACGCGGCGTACTGGCGGTGAATCTCGGCGGCTGCCTCGCTCGTGGGGATCGCCTCGACGGTCGCGGCCTCGGGAATGCGCAGTACCGCGCCGGATCGCAGCACGTTCATGTTCTGATCGAATGCGCGCGGGTTCGCCTGGTAGATTGCAAGCATCCAACTGCGCGTGCGGCCCGACGTGCCGGAGATGTCGGCCGCGATACCCGAGAGCGTCTCGCCGCGCTGCACGACGTGCCCCGAGCCTTCAGATACCGCTCCTGCCGCACGCGGCTCGCTGGCGCGGCGTGGCGACGGACTCGGCGGTGGGCTCGGCGGGCTAGGCGAGCTCGTGGATTCTGCCGACTCAGACGGCGCAGGCTCGGAGGTGGCTGTCGCTGCGGCGGCGCCTGCCGCAGCCGGCGCCTCGGCCGCTGCCGGTGTGACCGGCGGTGGGGGTGCCGGCGGTGGCGTCTCGGGTGCCGGGGTCGCAGTGGCCGTATCGGCGGTGCGTGCGATCGTCCCCTCGCGCGCCCCCGCACCGGTGGCCGGCGCGCTGACCGGAGCACTCGCCACCGAAGTCTGGCCCGGCGTGTACACCGGTGGGTCGAGCAGCATCGTGTATTCGCGCATCAGCCGGCCGCGTGCCCAGTTCACCTCTACGAGGATCGTGACGAACGGGTCGGACACCGGATCGGTAGACTTGAGCTTGACGACCTCACGTCCGTCCGGCAGCCGCGTGGTGTGCACCTGAACGGTGGAGAGAAACTGCGGCCAGTCGAGGCCGTTCTTGGTAAAGGCGTCGCGCGGGGCGAGCTGCACCTGCACCGTGCTGGCCTCATCGGGCGCGACGTCGACGAGATCGATTTCCGCATCGAGCGGGGCGTTGAGGGGCGACAGGAGACGGATGTCCCCGAGACCTAGGGCAAACGCGGCTGACGGCAGGGCCAGCAGCAATGCCAGCGCCCGGCTTGAGCGTTTGGCGACCATCAGGACACCCCGGCAGGCATTATTTGGGTGGGATCTCTTGTGAAAACAGTAGGATGGGCGATTATTCGCCACCCCCCGGCGAATCCTCCGGCAATATAACTTAAATGAGCCGCCGGGCCAAAGCCTCGGCGATCTGCACGCTGTTGGTCGCGGCGCCTTTGCGTACGTTGTCGGCGACAATCCATAAGTTAAGTCCCCGGTCAGGGACGAGATCTTCACGGATTCTCCCGACATAAACTGTGTCGCGGTTCGCTGCCTCGGTAGCGGCCGTGGGGTACCCGCCGGGACGAGGCTCGTCCAGAACCGTGACGCCCGGCGCATTTTCCAGCAATTCCCGCGCTCTCGCCGCAGGAAGCGCGCGTCGAGTCTCGATGCGCACCACCTCGGAATGTCCGTAAAACACCGGAACCCGCACGGCCGTCGCGTTCACGCGCAGCGCAGGCGCGCAGAGAATCTTGCGCGTCTCCCACACGATCTTCATTTCCTCGCGGGTGTATCCATTGTCTTCGAAGAGATCGATATGCGGCACGCAGTTGAAGGCGATCGGCTTGGCGGCGCCGTGCGTTTCGGGGGGGCCGCGGCCGCTCAAGGCGGCGACCGACTGCCGCGCGAGCTCCTCCACTGCCTCGCGGCCGGCGCCTGAGACCGACTGGTAGGTCGCCACCTCGACACGCTCGAGCTCGGCCTCATCGTGCAGCGGCTTGAGCACCATCACGAGCTGGATCGTGGCGCAGTTTGGGCTCGCGACGATGCCGCTCGCACCGAAGCCCGCGAGCGCTTGCGGGTTCACCTCCGGCACCACCAGTGGCACCTCCTCGCGGCAGCGGAACTCGACACTGTTGTCGATGACGATGCAGCCGGCGGTGGCGGCCCGCGGCGCATGCTCGCGTGCGACGGCCGCCCCGGCACAGAACAGCACGAAGTCGCACTGTGCGAAATCGAATCCGCTCAGCACCTCGACCGGATGATTGTGCCCGCGGAAGCTTACGCTGCGGCCGAGCGAGCGATCGCTCGCCAGCGCATGCAGCCGCGACACCGGAAACTGACGCTCCTCGAGCACCGTGATCACGGTCTCGCCGACGAGACCGGTGGCACCGACGACGGCGATGGCGAACTCTTTGTCCACGGACTGTACCTGCTGCGATCGGCCCACCGCCCGCCGTTGTCAGGGGCGCCGCGCGGTGATGTCAGGAGTGCTCGAGCGCACGTCCGCGTTCTGCGCCCGGTGCCGCAGGTAGTGATCCATCAGCACGATAGCGAGCATCGCCTCCGCGATCGGCGTCGCCCGCAGCCCGACGCAGGGATCGTGGCGGCCGGTGGTCACGACGTCGACGGGGTTGCCCGCGGTGTCGATGGTACCGCCGGGCACCTGGATGCTCGAGGTGGGCTTGAGCGTCAGATGCGCAATCACATCCTGGCCGGAAGAAATGCCGCCGAGAATGCCGCCGGCGTTGTTGCTGCGAAAGCCGGACGGCGTGAGCTCGTCGCGATGCTCGCTGCCACGCTGCGCAGCGGCGCGCACCCCGGCGCCGAGCTCCACCGCCTTCACGGCGTTGATGCTCATGAGCGCGTGCGCGATGTCCGCGTCCAGGCGATCGAACACCGGCTCGCCGAGCCCCGGGGGGACGCCGCTCGCCACCACCGTGACGCGCGCGCCGATCGAATCGCCTTCGCTGCGCACCTTCCAGACCAGCTCCTCGATCTCCGCGATCCGCTGCGGATCGGGACAGAAGAACGGATTCTGATAAGCGAAGGCCGGATCAACCGGCTCGAGCACGAGCGGACCGACCTGGCTCAGGTAGCCGTAGATACGCATGCCGAGGCGCGCGGCGAGATAGCGTCGGGCAATCGCCCCGGCCGCGGTGCGCATGACGGTCTCGCGTGCCGAGGCTCGGCCGCCACCGCGGTAGTCGCGCACGCCGTACTTCTGCTGGTAGGTGTAGTCGGCGTGACCCGGGCGGAAGCGATCCTTGATCTTCTCGTAGTCGCGCGAGCGCGCATCGGTGTTGTCGATGAGGATACCGATCGGCGTGCCGGTGGTGTGTCCCTCGAATACACCCGAGAGGATGCGCACTGCGTCGCCTTCGCGCCGCTGACTGACGAAATGCGAGGTGCCGCTGCGGCGGCGATCGACGTCCTGCTGCAGGTCGGCTTCGGTAAGCGGCAGACCCGGTGGACAGCCGTCGACGATGCAGCCCATGGCGGGCCCGTGGCTCTCGCCAAAGGTGGTCACCGAGAATAGCCGGCCGATGGTGTTGCCCGACATGTTGTGCGTGTCGTTGTCAGCGGCGCCTGCGCGCGTGTGCCTGCAGCTGCTCGCGGCTGAGCAAGAACACACCGCCCCCGCCGCGCTCGAATTCAAGCCACACGAAGGGCAGACGGGGCCAGGCGCGGCGCACGGCACGCTCGGTGTTGCCCACCTCGACGATGAGCAACCCCCGCGGGCGCAGATGCCGCGCGGCCTGGCGCAGGATCACGCGCACCGAGTTGAGACCGGACGGCCCCGCCGCCAGTGCCACGCGCGGCTCGTGCCGGTATTCCGGCGGCAGCCCCCTGAGCTCAGCAGCCCCCACGTAGGGCGGATTCGCCAGGATGATATCGTAGGTTGCACCGCCGAGGGCGCGGAAGTGGTCGGACTCGTGCAGCCGCACACGCCGGCCAAGGCGATGGCGGCGCACGTTGTCGCGCGCCACCTCGAGCGCCGCCGCCGAGATGTCGGCGGCATCCACCCGCGCCCGCGCGAACGCGTGGGCGCAGGCGATGGCGATGCAGCCGGAGCCGGTGCCGAGATCGAGTATCCGCCGCACGCGCGCGGCCGTGATCCATGGCGCGAAGCGTTGCTCGATCAGTTCCGCGATCGGCGAACGCGGCACGAGCACGCGCGCATCGACCTTGAAGCGCAATCCGGCAAACCAGGTTACGCCGGTGAGGTACGCGGCCGGGATGCGCTCGCGGACGCGCCGCGCGAGCAGCTCGCGGGCGCGACGCCTGGCGGCCGGACCGACGCGCCGGCGATAGACTTCCGCACCACCTGCCTGCGGCAATCGCAGGGCATGCAGCACGAGTGCTGCCGCCTCATCCCAGGCATTGTCGGTGCCGTGACCGAACACCACGCCGGCGCGCGCGAGACGCGTGGCTCCGTGGGCGATGAGCGTGCGCACGCTTGTCGTGCCCGTTGTGCGTGCCGAGGGCGCCGGCACGCGCTTGGCGCGCGTGCCGGCAGCGCGCGCCCGGCGCGCGCCGCGGGAGGCTGTGTAAGATAGTTCGATCATGAGCCCGACACGCGCCCGGCTGCTTCTCGTCATCGCCGCCGCCTGCGCGGCGCTCGCCGGATTCTGGCTGGGTCAACTTGAGAGGGGAAGCCCGCAGCTGACAAGCGGCACCTGGTTGCCGCAGGCGAAAGCGGTCGCCGATTTCAGCCTCATCGACACGAGCGGACGGCCGTTCACGCGCCGCGAGCTCGCCGGGGCACCGACGCTCGTGTTCTTCGGCTTCACGCACTGCCCGGACGTTTGCCCGACGACCTTGTCGAAGCTCGCACGGCTGCTGAGGCTCGCGCCGGTCCGACAGCCCGCCGCGCTCGGGCGGCTGCGCGTGGTGTTCATCAGTGTCGACCCGCAGCGCGACACACCGCGGCAGCTCGCGACCTACGTGCATGCGTTCGATCCGCAGTTCGAGGGGCTGACCGGTGACAGCGCCAGCATCGCCCGGATCGCGGCAAACTTCGGAGTCGCCGTCAACCGCGTCGAGCTGCCCGGCGGCGACTACACCATGGACCACTCCGCGGTGGTGTTCCTGCTCGATGACGCGGCGCGTATCGTCGCGATCTTCACCCCGCCCTTCGAGGTCGCCCCCATCGCTGCCGACCTCGAGCGCGCGGCGCCCTTCCTGGCGCGTGCGCGGGCGAAGACATGAGTGCCGCGGCGAGCGGCCGGACGCCCGCGCGGCTCTGGGTCGCTCTGCAGTACGTGCTGCCGCAGCACCTGCTCACGCAGCTCGTGCACGCCCTGACGCGCAGCCGCATACGCTGGCTCAAGGACGCACTCATCGGCAGCTTCGTCCGCCGCTTTCATCCCGACATGCGCGACGCCGTGCAATCCGACCCGCTCGGCTATGAGAGCTTCAACGCCTTCTTCACGCGTGCCCTGCGCGTCGACGCGCGCCCGGCCTATCCCGATCCCGCGGCAGTCGTCTCCCCGGTCGACGGCACCGTGAGCCAGCTCGGCCGGCTCGACGGCTCTTGGCTGCTGCAGGCCAAGGGGCACGCCTACACGCTCGAATCGCTGCTGGCGGGCGAGGCGGTCACCTGGGCGCAGGCCTTTCGCGGCGGCTCGTTCGCTACGCTCTATCTCGCCCCGGCCAACTACCATCGCATCCACATGCCGCTCGCCGGCACGCTGCGCGCGGCCTGGTACGTGCCCGGACAGCTCTTCAGCGTCAACGCCGCAACCGCCGCCAGCGTCCCTGGGCTGTTTGCCCGCAACGAGCGCGTGGTGTGCGTGTTCGCCGCCGGCGAGCTGGTTTTTGCCCTGGTGCTGGTCGGCGCTCTCTTCGTCGGCAGCATGTCGACGGTGTGGCACGGCGAGGTGACCCCGCGCCGGCCGCGCGCCTTCACCGCGCTGCCGCTCGAGTCGGGACTCGCGAGCTTCACCCTGGCACGCGGCGCGGAGGTGGCGCGCTTCAACATGGGCTCAACGGTCATCGTGCTGCTGCCGGCCGGAAAGAGCGCGTGGCGCGCGCCGCTCGCCGCGGGTAGCGCGCTGCGTGTAGGTGAGATGCTCGGGCGACTGACGTGAGCGACGGCGCTCAAGACTGGCGGCCGGCTATCTCGCACGAGCGTCTCGGCGCGCGTGCCGCGCTGTTGGCACGTGCGCGCGAGTTCTTTGCCGCGCGCACCGTGCTCGAGGTGGACACCCCGCTCATGGTGAACGCCGCGGTGAGCGACGTGCATATCGAGGCCGCCTGCGTCGAGCTCGCGGCGCAACCCGCCGCGGCGGGCGACGCCGCTGTCAGCCGGCGGCTGTTCCTGCACACCTCACCCGAGTACGCCATGAAGCGCCTGCTCGCCGCCGGCAGCGGCGACATCTACCAGATCTGCCACGTCGTGCGCGGCATGGAAAACGGCCGGCTGCACAACCCGGAGTTCACGCTCATCGAGTGGTATCGCCTCGGGTTCTCGCTGGAAGCGCTCATGGACGAGGTGGAGGCCCTGGTGCGCGCACTCCTCGGCGACGCGGCCACGACGCGCGCGACTGAACGGCTGACCTACTGCGAGGCGTTCCGGCGCGAGACTGGCCTCGATCCGCTCAGTGCAACCACCGCCGACCTCGAGCGCGTGGCGCGACCGCTCGCTTACAGCGGCGCGGCGGGCGCGCCCGGCGCTGCGGCTGCGGGCGTCGATCGCGACGAGTGGCTCGAGCTCCTCATGGGCGCAGTGGTCGGCCCGCGACTCGGGCGCGGAGCCCTGACGTTCGTGCATCGCTACCCGGCGAGTCAGGCGGCGCTGGCGCGCCTCGATCCGGTCGATCCGCGCGTGGCGCTGCGCTTCGAGCTCTACTGCGAAGGCATCGAGCTCGCCAACGGTTTCCACGAGCTCACGGCGGCGAGTGAGCAGCGCGCGCGCTTCGCGCGCGACAACGAGGAGCGCACGCGTCGCGCGCTGCCGCGAGTCGAGGCCGACGAGCGGCTGCTCGCGGCGCTCGCCGCGGGACTTCCGCAGTGCGCCGGGGTAGCGCTCGGCTTCGATCGCATCGTGATGCTGGCGAGCGGCGCGTCACACATCGAGCAGGTGCTGCCGTTCCCCACGGCACGCGCCTGAGGTGCGGCACGGCGCCGATGTAGGCGACAATAGCGTCCCGATCGCCGCATTCGCCACACCGATGAGCTACACCGCCCGACGCTACGACTTCCACGACAAGTCCGCCGACTATGCACGTCTCGTGCAGGACCTCGCCGCGCTGCTCGCGGGCGAGAGCGATCTGGTCGCGAACGCGGCCAACACCGCCGCGCTGATCTTCGCCGCGCTCCCCGAGGTCAACTGGGCCGGCTTCTACTTCCTGCGAGGCGGCGAGTTGGTTCTCGGCCCCTTCCAGGGCAAGCCGGCGTGCGTGCGCATCGCTCTCGGCCAGGGGGTGTGCGGCGCCGCCGCCGTGCAACGGCGCACGCTCATCGTACCCGACGTGCAGAAATTTCCCGGGCACATCGCCTGCGATGCCGCCTCGCGCGCCGAGATCGTGGTGCCGCTCATCGACGGGGCAACGCTCCTCGGGGTGCTCGACATCGACAGCCCGCGGGCCGCGCGCTTCGATGAGGCGGACGCTCGCGGCCTCGAGGCGCTCGCGCGTGCCTTGGTCGCGCGCAGTGCCGCGGGCGCGCGTCCGCCGTGACCCCCTGATGGTCCACCCGCGACTGTCGTCCCGCGGGCTCGCGGCGACCACGGCCGCCTTTACCATCTGGGGGCTGTTGCCCCTTTACCTCTACGCCCTGCGCGCGGTGCCCGCGCTGCAGGTGGTCGCGCACCGCGTAACGTGGTCGTGCCTGTTTCTGCTCGTGTGGTTGGGGCTGCGCGGCGAGCTCGGGCGGCTGTCCGCCACGCTCGTCCGGCCGGCATTGCTCGGGCGGCTGACGCTGACCGCGTGCCTCATCAGCGGCAACTGGCTGGTGTATGTCTGGAGCGTCACGCACAACCACGTGGTCGACAGCAGCCTCGGCTACTTCATCAACCCGCTCATGAACGTGGTACTCGGTGTCTTCGTGCTCGGTGAACGGCTGAATCGGGCGCAGTGGCTCGCCGTCGCACTGGCGGTGAGTGCGGTGGCTTACCTCACCGTGCTCGCCGGGCGCCCGCCGTGGATAGCCCTGGCGCTCGCGATCAGCTTTTCGCTCTACGGACTGCTGCGCAAGGTGATCAGCGTAGACGCCCTGCCGGGACTTGCCACCGAGACGCTGCTCCTCATGCCGCTGGCGGTGGCTTACCTCGCGTGGTGCGAGCTGGCGGGCAGCGGCGCGCTGACGCGTGCCCCGGCGAGCGTCGCCGCACTCCTCATCGGCAGCGGTCTGGTGACGGCGATACCGCTGTTCCTGTTCGCCTACGGCGCGCGCGCCCTGCCGTACTCGACCGTGGGGCTCTTGCAGTACATCGGCCCGAGCTTGCAGCTGCTGTGCGGCGTGCTGCTCTTTCACGAAAACTTTGGCGCCGCGCGCGCCGCGGGCTTCGTGCTGATCTGGACTGCGCTGCTGATCTACGTCGCCGACGGGCTCGCGCGAGCCCGTCGGGCTGCGCCCGCGACGCTGCAGCGCTCGGTACCCGTGAGAGGCGGATGAGAGACGGCCGGCGGTGTGCCGCCGTGCCGCGCGTGCAACGGGGCTACTGCTTGCCGCGCGAGATGTACGCCCCCGTGCGCGTGTCGACGCGGATCACCTCGCCTTCGTTGATGAAGAGGGGCACGCGCACCACGGCACCGGTTTCGAGCTTGGCCGGCTTCTGACCTCCGGTGGCCGTATCGCCGCGCACACCCGGGTCGGTCTCCACGATCTTCAGCTCGATGTGCGGCGGTGGGGTAACGACCAGCGGAACGTTGTTCCACAGCGTCACGATGCAGTTCACCCCGTCCTTCAGCCACTGCGCGTTCTCGCCCACCGCGGACTTGCCGGCGGTGTACTGCTCGAAGCTCTCCGGCACCATGAAATGCCAGAAATCGCCGTCCTGGTAGAGATACTGCATCTCGGTGTCGACCACGTCGGCGGCCTCGAGTGACTCGCCGGACTTGAAGGTGCGCTCGATCGTGCGGCCGGTCTTGAGGTTGCGTACCTTGATGCGGTTGAACGCCTGTCCCTTGCCCGGCTTGACGAACTCGTTCTCGATCACGGTGTAGGGGTCGCCGTCGAGCAGGACTTTGAGACCTCCACGGATCTCGCTGGTGGTGTAACTTGCCATTTCTTTCTCGCGGTGGGGGCCGGGCGATGCGCGGCCGGCTCAAAAGAGCCGCGTATCATAACGGCATCGCTTTGCCCTCGCCAGCAGCCGCCCCCGAGTCAACCGCGGGCCGCGCCGCGCGACGGCTCCGCGCCGTTCGCGCAATCGCAGCGCACTCGAGCGCGCGGTGCGCGCCACGCGCAGGCCCGCGGTCGCTCCGAGCGGCCGGCACTGCACGCGGTGCGTCTCACGGTTCCGCGAGACCGCTCACGCGGTGCGGCTGCATCCGGGTGCTACACTGCCGGCGGCGCTTGCATGTGCACCGTGGGAGGTCTCCTTTGAGCGAGCAGAACGCCGTTCCGCTCATCGTGCTCAGCCCTGTGCGCGACCCGGTCGAGGCCGTCAACGGCGTCCTGCGGCGCGCCGGTCAGCCCGCCCACTGCACCTGGATCCCGGCGCTCCGCGACCTGGGTGAGGCGCTCGAACAGATCAATCCGGAGCTGCTCATCGCCACCAACCCGGGCGAGCTCGAGGCGGCCGTCCGCTTGCGCGACCAGCTCGCGCCCGCCGTGCCCGTGCTGCTGCTCGCGCCTGCGGTGGACGAAGCCTCGATCGCCTCGGCCCTGGCGCGCGGGGCACGCGACGTCGTTACGCTCGCAAGCCCCGAGCGGCTCGCGGCGGTCGTGCTGCGTGAGCTGCGGGTGTTTCGCACCGAGCGCGCGCTCGATGCCACGCTGAAATCGGCGCACGACGCCCGCAGCCAGCTCGACACGGTACTGCAGCGCTCCAACGACGCCATCCTGCAGGTTCAGGAAGGCATCGTCATCGACGCTAACCCGGCGTGGCTCGAGCTGTTCGGCGTCGCAGAGAGCATGGCCGGGCAACCGGTCATGGACCTGTTCGAAGAGTCGACGCACGCCGCGCTGCGCGGTGCGCTGGCCGCGTGCCTGCAGGGTCGCTGGAACGAACATCCGCTGCGGGCCAACGCCTTGCTGGCCGACGGCAGCGTCTTGCCAATCGAAATTACACTCACGGTCGGTGAGCACGAGGCCGAGCCGTGCGTGCGTCTCGTCGTGCCCTCGCGTCCTCCCGAGCAGACGCGTCCGATGCAGAAGGTCGCCACGGGACCGGTACGTCCCGAGCCCGGCACCGGGATGCTGCGTCGCGGCGAGCTGCTCGAGGCGCTGGCTGAGCGTCTCGTGACTCCCTCGCCGGGCGGCATGCGCTGCCTGGCGCTCATCAAGCTCGACAAATTCGCAGCACTCGAGCGCGTCGTCGGCGCTACGGCCAGCGAGGAGATCCTGGTCGAAGTCGGGCGGCTGCTGAAGGAAACGCTCAGCCCCAAGGAGATCGCGGGGCGCTTCGGCGGCGTGCGCTTCCTGGTGCTGCTCGAGCGCGGCAACGAAAACGACATCAATGCGTGGAGCGAGCGGCTGCTGGCGCGCGTGCACAAGTACGTGATGCGCGTGCGCGACAAGTCGATATCGGTAACCTGCACCGTGGGGTTGTCGGTCGTCACGCCGGGCGACGTCGACCTCGATGCCGTAATCGCCGATGCGCTCGAGTGTGTGCGCCGCGGGTCGGCGCGCGGCGGCAACCAGAGCATGAGCTCGGATCGCGCCGACACCGACAGCCGCGTGATGTCGTACGACAAAGTGTGGGTCAAGCACATCAAGGCGGCGCTCATGGAGAACCGCTTCCGCCTGGTGCAGCAGCCGATCGCCAGTCTGCAGGGCGACGACCCGGGCATGTTCGACGTACTGGTGCGCATGATCGATCAGCAGGGCAAGGAGGTGCTGCCGTCGGAGTTCATGGCGGCCGCGGGGCGCAACGACCTGCTGAAGAACATCGACCGCTGGGTCGTAGGAGCGTCACTGTCGTTCGCCGCGCAGAAGAAACCCGAGTGCCTGTTCGTCCGGCTGTCGCGCGAAACCGCCCGCGATAGTGGCTTCATCGAGTGGCTCGACAACCATCTGCGCACCAGCCGCGCCGAGCCAGCACGCCTGTGCTTCCAGGTGACCGAGGAAGGCGCCGCGAGCCACGTGCCCGAGGTCAAGGCGCTCGCCGCGGTGCTGCGCGAGCGGCGCTTCCGCTTCGCGCTCGAGGGGTTCGGCTCCGGGCGCGACAGCATGGGGCTGCTCGAATCGCTGCCGCTCGACTTCGTGAAGATCGACGGCACGATTACCCAGGGGCTGGCGGCCGATCAGCAGCTGCAGCTGCGCGTGCGCCTGCTGGTCGACGCCGCGCGCAAGCGCGGTATCCAGACGATCGGCGAGCGCGTCGAAGATGCCAACACGATGGCGGTGCTCTGGCAGCTCGGCGTGCAGTACATCCAGGGCTACTTCGTCAACGAGCCCGAGGAGGTCGTGCTGCGCGCGGAGCGCTAGCAGCGGCTGCGCCGATCAGCGCGCTGCGCGGACGCCCAGCCAGTGCGCCGCCAACGCCGTCCGGCGCCCCCTGAACTTCGAGGCTCTCCGACCGCCGCAAGGCTATCGGAGAATACTAATGAGAATCATTCGTATTAGAAAACAGGGGTAGTGCTGGGGCGGCCCCTTCCGGGCCGGAATCGCCCGCCTCGGCTCACTCTTTGCTTGGATGCCGTGCCTGCAGGCGCGCTAACCGCCGCTTTTCTGCGGCGGCGCAAGCGCTTCCATGCGCGTGATCTTGCGCGGCCATCCGCGCTTCAATACCGCGCCGCGCTGGGCGCGCTGCCCGAGGTACTCCTGCAGCTCTTTCCTGTCGAGCTGCTTGCGCACCTCCCCGGCCCAGAGCACAAGGGTGGCTCCGGCGGGCACGACGGCGAGCGCCGTCATGAGCTCACTGCGCGAGGCGGCCTTCCTGCCCGGGATGTCATAGAGCTTGTTGCCCTTGCCACGCGGCATTTCCGGTACTTCCCCGACGGGGAAGGCGAGCAGCTTGCCTTCGCTGCTGACGACGCAGACCAGAGCGTCTGCCGAGGGTACGGGCGCAGGCGCGAGCACCTGGGCATTCTCGGGCACGGTAAGCACCGTCTTGCCGGCGCGGCGGTCGGTGACGAGATCCTTGAGCCGCGCGGTGAAACCGTACCCGGCGTCGCTCGCGAGCAGCCACAGATCCTCGGGCTCCCCGATCATGACGCCGGCGAACTTGGCGCCGTCGGGCGGATCGAGCCGTCCGGAGAGCGGCTCCCCGTGTCCGCGCGCCGAAGGCAGCGAATGCGCAGGTAGCGCGTAGGTGCGTCCCGTACTGTCGATGAACACTGCTGGCTGGAGGCTGCGCCCATGCGCGAGCGCCTGGAACGCATCACCGCTCTTGTAGGAGAGCGTCGCGGGCTCGATCTCGTGTCCCTTGGCCGAGCGCACCCAGCCGCCGGTCGACAGCACCACCGTTACGGGTTCATTGGCGATCAGCGAGGTCTCGTCGATCGCCTGTGCCGCCTCGCGCTCGATGACGCGCGTGCGCCGTTCATCGCCGTATTTCTCGGTGTCGGCGCGGATCTCCGCGGCGATCAGCTTTTTCAGCTTTGCCTTGCTTTTGAGTAAAGCCTCGAGCTCCTCGCGCTCGGCTGCGAGCGCCTTCTGCTCCTCGCGGATCTTCATCTCCTCGAGCTTGGCGAGATGCCGCAGGCGCGTGTTGAGGATTTCCTCGGCCTGCTCGTCGGAGAGCTTGAAGCGTTTCATCAGGACCGGCTTCGGCTCGTCCTCACGGCGGATGATGCGGATCACCTCGTCGAGGTTGAGGAACGCAATCATCAGGCCATCGAGAATGTGCAGCCGCTTGCTGACCTTCTCCAGGCGATACTGCAGACGCCGCGTCACCGTGCGGGTGCGGAACTCGAGCCACTCGGTGAGGATCTCCCTGAGGCTCATTACCCGCGGGCGGCCGTCGAGCGCGATGATGTTGAGGTTGACCCGGTAATTGCGCTCAAGGTCGGTGGTCGCGAACAGGTGATTCATGATCTCGGTGAGGTCGACGCGGCTGGAGCGCGGCACCAGTACCAGGCGCGTTGGGTTCTCGTGGTCGGATTCGTCGCGCAACTCATCGAGCATCGGCAGTTTCTTGGCGCGCATCTGCTCGGCGATCTGCTCCTGCACGCGGGTCGGCGATACCTGGTAGGGGAAGGCGGTGATGACCGCGTTGCCGTCCTCGATCTCCCAGGTGGCGCGCGCCTTGAAGGTGCCGATGCCCTTGTCGTAGAACTCCTTGAGATCGGCGCGCGGCGAGATGATCTCCGCCCCGGTCGGCAGATCCGGGCCCTTCACGTGCTTCATGAGCGCGGCGGTGGTCGCCTCCGGCTCCTCGATCAGGTGGATGCAGGCGGCGGCCACCTCTTTCAGGTTATGCGGCGGGATGTCGGTGGCCATGCCGACCGCGATACCCGAGGTACCGTTCAACAGCAGGTTCGGCAGCCGCGCCGGCAGGATCGCCGGCTCCTCGCGTGAGCCGTCGTAGTTGGGGACCCAGTCGACCGTGCCGTCGGACAGCTCGCTCAGCAGCACCTCGGCGTAGCGTGTGAGCTTGGCCTCGGTGTAGCGCATGGCGGCAAAGGACTTCGGATCGTCCTGCGAGCCCCAGTTGCCCTGCCCGTCGACCAGCGGGTGGCGGTAGGCGAACGACTGCGCCATGAGCACCATCGCCTCGTAGCAGGCCGTGTCGCCGTGCGGGTGGAACTTGCCGAGCACGTCGCCGACGGTCAGGGCGGCTTTCTTGTGCTTGGCAACCGCAGAAAGCCCGAGCTCGCTCATGGCGTACACGATGCGCCGCTGCACCGGTTTCAGTCCGTCGCCGAGCGATGGCAGCGCGCGGTCGAGGATTACGTACATCGAGTAGTCGAGGTAGGCCTTCTCGGTAAAGGTACGCAGCGGCTGGCGCTCGATACCCTCGAAGTTGAACTCCTGGTTCTCCGGCATCGCTACACCTGTACCTCGGCGAGGTTACCCTTCTCCTCGAGCCACTCACGCCGGTCCGCGGCGCGCTTCTTGGCGAGCAGCATGTCCATCAGCTGGTCGGTGTTGTCCTTGCCGTCGATGGTGAGCTGCACCAGGCGGCGCGTGCGCGGGTCGATGGTTGTCTCGCGCAGCTGCGCCGGATTCATCTCGCCGAGGCCCTTGAAGCGCGTGACGGTCGGCTTGGTGCGCGGGCTCTCCTTCTCGATCTTCTTCAGGAGCTGATCGCGCTCGGCGTCATCGAGCGCGTAGTGCACCTGCCGGCCGGCATCGATGCGGTACAGCGGCGGCATGGCCACGTGCACGTGTCCGTGTGCCACCAGCGGCCGGAAGTGCCGCAGGAACAACGCGCACAGCAGCGTCGCGATGTGCTGCCCGTCCGAGTCGGCGTCCGCGAGGATGCAGATCTTGTGGTAGCGCAGCTGCGAAAGATCGCTCGAGCCCGGCTCGACGCCGAGAGCGACGCTGATGTTGTGCACCTCCTCGCTGCCCGCGAGCTGCCCCGGATCGAGTTCCCAGGTGTTCAGTATCTTGCCCCGAAGCGGCATGATCGCCTGGAACTCCTTGTCGCGTGCCTGCTTGGCGGAGCCGCCGGCCGAGTCGCCCTCGACCAGGAACAGCTCGCCGCGCTTCGGCTCCTGGCTCACGCAGTCGGCGAGCTTGCCGGGCAGTGCCGGTCCGCCGGTCAGGCGTTTGCGCACCACGCGCTGCGCAGCCTTGGCGCGCTCCTGCGCGTTGGCGATCGCGAATAGCGCGATGCGTTCGCCGGCATCGGGATGACGGTTCAGCCACAGCGCCATCGAGTCGCGCGCGAACCCCTCCACCAGCGGCGCCGCATCGCGCGAACCCAAGCGCTCCTTCATCTGCCCGGCGAACTGCGGCTCGTGCATCTTCACGGACAGAACGAAGCTCGCCTTGTCCCAAACGTCCTCGGGCGTGAGCTTGATGCCGCGCGGGATCAGGTTCCTGAACTCGCAGAACTCACGTACCGCCTGGGCGACGCCCGCGCGCAGGCCATTGACGTGGGTACCGCCGTCGGGGGTGGGAATGAGATTGACGTAGCTCTCGGCGATGCCCGCCTCGGCGTCCGGCGCCCAGCACAACGCGTAGTCGACTGCGTCGTTGTCGCCGCCGCGCGTGCCGCTGATGGGCTCAGGCGGAATGCGCTCGTTCTTGCCGAGCTCCTCGAGCAGGTAGGCGCCGAGATCACCGGTGTAGAACCACTCGTCTTTCTCACCACTCGCCTCGTTCTTGAAGGTCACCTTGAGGCCGGGGCAAAGCACAGCCTTCGCCTTCAGGGTGTGCTTCAGCTGCGGCACCGAGAATTTGTCGGAGTCGAAGAACTTCGGATCCGGCCAGAAGCGGATGGTGGTGCCGGTGTTGCGCTGCCCGACGGTGCCGATCTCTTCGAGCTTGGAGGCGATCTTGCCGTCCTTGAAGCTGATGTTGTATTCCTTGCCACCGCGCTTGATCCAGCATTCGAGGTGCTTCGAGAGCGCGTTGACCACCGAGACACCAACGCCGTGCAGGCCGCCGGAGAACTTGTAGGTCTTGTCGGAGAACTTGCCGCCCGCGTGCAGCCGCGTGAGGATCAGCTCCGCCCCGCTCACCTTCTCCTTGGGGTGGATGTCGACCGGCATGCCGCGGCCGTCGTCCGCGACCTCGAGCGAGTTGTCCTTGTAGAGGACGACGTCGATCTGCTTGCAGTAGCCGGCGATCGCCTCGTCGACACTGTTGTCGATGACCTCGTGTGCGAGGTGATTGGGGCGCTGCGTGTGGGTGTACATGCCCGGCCGTCGCCGGACGGGCTCGAGGCCAGAGAGGACCTCGATGTCGGAAGCGGTGTAAGACTGACTCATCCGGTGCGCTGAGTTTTCCCTGCTGTGCGCCGCGAAGGGCGCGAGTGCCGTGTTGCGGCGCGGCCGCGATCTTAGCAGAGGCATGCGCTGCGTCGCGCCACGCGCTCGAGTGAGCGCTGCCGCCCGGCATGCCTTTGCGGGCCGCGTGCCGCCGCGGCTACTGCAGATCGGCCGCCAGCGCGTTGCGCATTGGCTCGCTCACCGTCACTTGATGGCGGTAGTGCACGTGGTCGATGCCGGCGGCGAGCGCCGCGCCGCCGCGCAGGCTTGCGATCATCGCCGCCGTCAGTTCGAAGCGCAGAAAATGCACGGCGGAGGTCTTCTGCGCGTTCTCCCGCTCGAGGTCCTCGTCGGCGACGGCGAGCACGCGCTCGTGGCCGGCGATCTCGACCCAGCAGCGGTCCTCGATTCCCCGCAGCCGCGCGAGCGCGCGGGCGCGCTCCAGCGGCTGCGCAAACTCGAGCAGCAGCGTCACCTTCCAGTTGCTGCCGTCGGGGATCAGCGGATTGTAGGCGCCGAGCTCCTCAAGGATCCCCTCGGGCTCGAAAATGCGCTCGACCCGCAGCATCTCCTGCACCTGATATTGCACTGTCAGGCGGTCCTCGAAACACCAGGTAGCGTTCGGCCCCACAGCGAGCTGTCGCTCGCCCTTGTGCCGCAGGACGCGGGCACGGAATGCCGGCCGGTCGCGGGCGTATTGCTCGAGTGTCATGAGATCGCCTGGGGCGAGCTTGTCCACGCGAGCCGCCGGGCGTTCAGATTCCGTAGGCCATGCGCAGCAGCCGCAACGGGTGCTCGGGCGCACGGGCGCCGGGGAGCCCGCTGGCGATCTGCTCAGCCGCCATCGGACAGTCGCTCGCGTAGTGATCACAGTGCGCCGCCTGCACGCGCTCGACAACCGCTCGCCCGATGCGCACCGAGGCCGCGCGAAAGCGCGCCTTCACGCCGTAGGTGCCGTTGTGTCCGGAGCAGCGTTCGATGGCGTCGACGGTGGTGCCGGGCACGAGCTTCAAGAGGTCGCGCGTCTTCAGGCCGATGTTCTGCACGCGCAGGTGGCAGGCCACGTGATAGCTCACCGTGCCGAGCGAGCATTTGAAGTCGGTGCGCAGCCGCCCCGCCGCGTGGCGCCGCATCAGATACTCGAACGGGTCGAACACGCGGGCCGCAACGCGCTGCACCGATTCGTCCTCCGGGTACATGAGCGGCAGCTCCTGCTTCAACATCAGCACGCACGAGGGAACCGGCGCGACGATGTCGAAGCCCGCCTCGGCCGCTGCCACGAGCTGCGGAATGTTGTACTCCTTGAGCTTGGCGACACCCTCGAGGTCGCCGAGCTCGAGCCGCGGCATGCCACAGCAGCGTTCGCGCGGCAGCAGCACCACTTCGATGCCGTTGTGCTCGAGCACCGCGACCAGGTCCTCATCGAGCCGGGGGTCGTTGTAGTTGCCGTAGCAGGTCGTGAACAGGGCGACCTTGCCGCTCGTGTCGGGACTCGCGGCGGCGCCGCTCGCCGCTCCCGCGCCCGCCTCGGCGATGGTTCCGAGCACCGCGAGGCGCCCGCGGGCGGTGCGGGCATGGTATTTCGGCAGGGGCGCTGTGCGATCCACGCCCAGCGTCCGCTCGAGCAGCGCTCGTCCGGCACGCGAGGCGTTCACCGCGTTTACCGCCTCGACGACCACCGGGATGCCCGCCAGCCTTCCCACGGTGTCGGTGGCGGCAAGCACACGCTCGGAGACGCCGAGGCCGTCGCGACGGGCGCGCACGGCCTTCGCGCGCAGCATCAGGTGTGGGAAGTCGACGTTGAACGGATGCGGCGGCACGTACGGGCACTTCGTCATGAAGCACATGTCGCAGAGGTAGCAGTGATCGACGACGTCCCCGAACATCTTTTTGTCGAGCGCGGCGACTTCGCCCTCGGTGGTCGCATCGACCGCATCGAACAGGGTGGGAAAGGCGTTGCACAGACTGAAGCAGCGGCGGCAACCATGGCAGATGTCGAACACCCGCTCGAGCTCTTTCTCGAGCGCGGCGCCGTCGTAAAAAGCTTCCGTGCGCCACGCGAGCGGATGGCGGGTGGGGGCTTCGAGACTCCCCTCGCGGCCCTGCCGCCCAGGCTGCGGGTTAGCCGGTGTGGGGCTCATGCGCGCGCACGTGCGCCAGTGCGCAAGCGCCCGTGGCGCGACGGCACCACGGGCGCGAGCCGTGTGAGGGCGAGGGTGGCGATCAGCCTCAGATGTTGTCCAACGCCTTCTGGAAGCGATTGGCGTGAGAACGCTCGGCCTTGGCGAGGGTCTCGAACCAGTCCGCGATTTCCCCGAAGCCCTCGTCACGAGCCGTCTTTGCCATGCCGGGGTACATGTCGGTGTACTCGTGTGTCTCGCCGGCGATGGCGGCTTTGAGATTCAGACGAGTCTCGCCGATCGGCAGGCCGGTCGCCGGATCACCGACTGCCTCCAGATACTCGAGATGCCCGTGTGCGTGGCCCGTCTCACCCTCCGCGGTAGAGCGAAACACGGCGGACACGTCGTTCAGGCCCTCGACATCGGCCTTGGCGGCGAAATACAGGTAGCGGCGGTTGGCCTGTGACTCGCCCGCGAACGCATCCTTCAGGTTCTTTTCCGTCTTGCTGCCTTTGAGATTCATGACGCTCCTCACTTAGACTGGGTCTAACGCAGTGGCCGGACTTTATCGCCGGGGTGCAAGCGACGTCAACCGCGCGTTGACCCTGGCCCGGAGCGCTGTGTAACGTTGCGCGCCCGCAGGAGGCGAGCCGGTACCGGATCAGGAACCGCAGGAGCCGCAAGACGTGTCGCGTAACAGCAAAGCCCCCGACTTCGAACAGGCTCTCGCCGAGCTCGAGAACCTGGTCGAGCGCCTCGAGCGGGGTGATCTGCCACTCGATGAGGCGCTGAAGCATTTCGAGCGCGGTGTGGCGCTCACGCGGCATTGCCAGGCGTGCCTGCAGGCGGCCCACCAGAAGGTCGAGATTCTGCTCAAGCGCGGCGGCGAGCCGACGGTTGCACCCTTCGAAGAGACCGGCGAGGAAAGTGGCGCCGGAAGCGTGGACGCGGAGTGAGCAGCCCGAGACCGAGCGCCGCGGCCACGCCCGGCGGCGATTTCTCCGCGCGCGTCGCTGCCTGCCGTGCGCGTATCGAGCGCATCCTCGAGCGGATACTCGCGTTGCCCGACCCCGGAACGGCGCGACTACGCGAAGCGATGCGCTACAGCGCACTCGGGGCGGGCAAGCGGCTTCGCCCGACGCTCGTCTATCTGACGGGCGAATCTCTCGGAGCGCCGTTGACCACGCTCGACGCGCCTGCCGCGGCGGTCGAGCTGATTCATGTCTACAGCCTGGTCCACGATGACCTCCCGGCGATGGACGACGACGACCTGCGGCGCGGGCGCGCGACGTGTCACCGCGCCTACGACGAGGCCACGGCCATCCTGGTCGGAGATGCATTGCAGGCACTTGCCTTCACGGTGCTAGCGAGCGAGCCGATGACAGCCGTAAGCCCGGTGGCCCGTCTCGAGATGATCCGCGTGCTCGCGCGCGCCACGGGGACTGGCGGGATGGCCGGCGGTCAGGCGGTCGACCTGGCCGCCGTGGGCCAGACACTGAGTGTCGCGGCCATCGAGAGCATGCACCGCCGCAAGACGGGGGCACTGATCGAGTGCAGTGTGCTGCTCGGCGCGCTGGCGGCCGGCATCACCGCGGGCCCCGCGCTCGAGGCGCTCCGGCAGTTCGGTGCCGAGGTCGGTCTCGCCTTCCAGATCCAGGACGACATCCTCGACGTGGCTGGCGACCCGGCGCTCTTGGGGAAGTCGACCGGCGCGGACGCGGCGCACGCGAAACCCACCTACCCGAGCACTGTCGGGCTTGCCGCGGCGCGCCAGCGTGCCGGCGAGCTGCGCGATGCCGCCATCGCAGCGCTCGCGCCCTTCGGTGCACGCGCCGCAGAGCTCGTGCAGCTTGCGCGCTTTGTGGTCGATCGTGTCAGCTGAGTGTGCGCGGTCCTCGCCGGAGTGGGTGTGCGCCGTAGCGGCGAAGCGACGGATCATGTGAGGCCCGTGTAAACTCCGACTGATGAGCGTTGCGTCCGACAAGTACCCGCTGCTGGCCCCGATCGAGACGCCGGCAGATCTGCGGCGCCTGCCGGTCGCGCGGCTGCCGGCGCTCGCGCGCGAGTTGCGCGAATTCCTCATCCAGAGTGTCAGCACCCGCGGCGGACATTTTGCTGCCGGGCTTGGCACCGTCGAGCTCACCATCGCGCTGCATTATGTCTACGACACGCCGCGCGACCGCCTGGTGTGGGACGTCGGCCACCAGGCATACCCGCACAAGGTACTCACCGGGCGGCGCGACCGCCTGCATACCATCAAGCAGGACGGCGGACTCGCGCCGTTTCCGACACGCTCGGAGAGTGAGTACGACACGTTTGGCGTCGGGCACTCGAGCACCTCGATCTCCGCGGCGCTCGGCATGGCGGTGGCCGCGGCGCGCGCCGGGGAGGACCGGCGCGTGGTGGCCGTGATCGGCGATGGTGCGATGACCGCAGGCATGGCCTTCGAGGCGCTCAATCACGCCGGCTCGTTGCCGGCGGACCTGCTGGTCATCCTGAACGACAATGACATGTCCATCTCGGAGAACGTCGGCGCGCTCTCCAGCCATCTCGCGCGCGCGCTCTCCGGGCGCGTGTACGCGCACCTGCGCGAGGGCGGCAAAAAGGTGCTGCGGCCGATGCCGACGGTGTGGGAGCTGGCGCGCCGCTCGGAAGAGCACCTCAAGGGCATGGTGCTGCCCGGCACGCTCTTCGAGGAGATGGGCTTCAACTACATCGGGCCGATGGACGGCCACGACGTCAAGGCGTTGGTCAGCACGCTGCGCAATCTGCGCAAGCTGCGCGGGCCGCAATTCCTGCATGTGGTGACGCGCAAGGGCAAGGGCTATGCGCCGGCCGAGGCCGACCCCATCAAGTGGCACGGACCGGGACCATTCGATCCAGTGAGCGGCACCATCTTCAAGGAGAAGAGCTCGGGTCCCACCTACTCGCAGGTCTTCGGCCAATGGCTGTGCGACATGGCGGCAGCCGATCCGCGCATCATCGGCATCACGCCGGCCATGCGCGAGGGCTCGGGGTTGGTCGAGTTCTCTCGACGCTTCCCGGAGCGCTACTTCGACGTCGCCATCGCCGAGCAGCACGCCGTCACCTTTGCCGCGGGGCTCGCCGCGGAAGGCCTGAAACCGGTCGTCGCCATCTACTCGACGTTCCTGCAGCGTGCCTACGATCAGTTCATCCACGACGTGGCGCTGCAGAACCTCCCGGTGGTGTTTGCCGTCGATCGCGCCGGGTTGGTCGGCAGCGACGGCGCGACTCACCAGGGCAGCTACGATCTGTCATACCTGCGCTGTGTTCCCAACACGGTGGTCATGACACCGGCCGACGAGAACGAGTGCCGTCAGATGTTGTACACGGCCAGCACCCTCTCCTGTCCGGCGTTTGTGCGCTATCCGCGCGGCACCGGACCCGGTGTGCCGGTCGTCGCCGAGATGAGCGCGCTGCCCGTTGGCAGGGCACAGTTGCGGCGCGAAGGGCGCAGCGGCCTCGCGCTGCTCGCGTTCGGCGCGCTGGTCGCGCCCGCCGCACAGATCGCCGAAGCGCTCGACGCGACGCTCGTCAACATGCGTTTCGTCAAGCCGCTCGACGAGGACATGGTCATCGCACTCGCCACGCGGCATCGCGCCCTCGTCACCTTCGAGGAGAACGCGACGCAGGGCGGCGCGGGTTCGGCTGTCGGCGAGCTGCTGGCCGCCGAAGGGCTGCAGGTGCCGTTGCTGCAGCTCGGGATTCCCGACCACTTCATCGCGCACGGCTCGCGCGAGGGATGCCTCGCGGCCGCCGGGCTCGATACCGCAAGCCTCACCGCCAGCGTCGAGCGCTGGTGGGCACTGCAGGCTCCCGAGCGGCTGCGCTCCGCCGGCGGAGCCTGAGCCGCACGGCGCCGCAAGCGGCGAGCAACCAACAGCAGGTCGGCGCCGCCGCGCCGCCGTGCGTTCCCGCGCCGGCGAGCCGCCTCCTGAATAACGGGGATTCGCCGGACGTTCCGGGGAACGCGACAATCGCAGTACGGATTTCCCGGTGTTTCCTGTAGGCTTTCGCACCATGAACCCGCCAGCCGCCGTTGCCAAGATTGCGCGCGTCGCGTCCACCGAGGTCGAGGACGTGCAGGCGCGCGCCGACACGCGGCAACTGCCGATCAACCGCGTTGGCATCAAGGAGATCAGCCATCCGGTGCGTGTCCGCGACCGCTCGGCGGGCGAGCAGCACACCATCGCCAGCTTCAACATGTACGTGAGCCTGCCGCACGACTTCAAAGGCACGCACATGTCGCGCTTCGTCGAGATCCTGCACGCCGAGCGTGAGATCTCGGTCGACTCGTTCCGCGCCATGCTGCGCACCATGACCGAGCGGCTCGAGGCGGACACCGGACACATCGAGATGAGTTTTCCGTTCTTCGTCATGAAGAAGGCGCCGGTCTCCGGGGTCGAGAGCCTCATGGACTACCGCGCCGGACTGATCGGCGAGTACCATCACGGCCACACCGACATGTGGGTACGCGTAACCGTTCCGGTCACGAGCGTCTGCCCGTGCTCGAAAAAGATCTCCGACTACGGCGCCCACAATCAGCGCTCGCACATCACGATCAGCGCGAAGCTGCGCAGCCACATGTGGATCGAGGAGCTCATCGAGATCGCCGAGGCCGAGGCTTCGTGTGAGCTGTACGGCATCCTCAAGCGCCCCGACGAGAAGTTCGTCACCGAGCGCGCCTACGACAACCCCAAGTTTGTCGAAGACATGGTGCGTGATGTGGCGCAGCGCCTCAACGACGATGCGCGGATCGCCGCCTACGTGGTCGAGTCGGAGAACTTCGAGTCGATCCATAACCACTCCGCCTACGCGCGTATCGAGCGCAATAAGCACGCCTGAGAGGCGGCGCCGCCGACGCGGCGGTGCTGCGTGGCATGCAGGGCCGCGGTTCTCGGCAGCCCGCGCATGAAGATTTCTTAATGCCGTCGCGATTGCGGCGTGCGTCCCGTCCCTCTAACTTTCAGAGCGGATTATCCCCAACACAGGACTGGAAGGATGAGGCTCATCAGTGCTCTTGCCGCGATCGCCCTCGCCGCCAGCGGCGCGGCCGCCGCCGCGGATCCGCCGGCAACGCCCTCCGCCAATCCGGTGCCCTCGCTCAAGGCGTGCAACAAGAAGGCGGACGCCAAGAACCTCACCGGTCCCGCGCGCGCCCAGTTCGTCAAGGACTGCCGGGCCGGCAAGACCTCCTCCTGAGGCGGCCGCCCGGCATCCGCGCCGCTCAGGCGGGCAGGTCGACGACCACTCTCAGCCCCGGGTCGTTGCTCTCGAGCTCGAGCCGGCCGCGATGCAGCCGCGCGATCGCCGCCACCAGTGACAGTCCGAGGCCGCCGCCTTCGGAGTTCGCACCGGCGCCGAAGCGCACGAAGGGCTGGACGGCGCGCGCGCGGTTCTCCGCAGCGATGCCCGGTCCGTTGTCGCTCACCGTGAGACGCACGCGGTCTGCAAGCCGCCTCACGGCGACCTCGATACGCCCGCCCGCGGGCACATACTTGAGTCCGTTCTCGATGAGGTTGGTGAGCAGCTGCGCGAGCAGCTGCCGGTTGCCCTGCACGATCGCCGCCGGCTCGTGGCGGCAGTCGAGCGCCACGCCCTGCGCGCCGGCCACCGGCTCGAACAGCTCGACCAGCTCGGCAGCGAGCGTGCCGACGTCCACCGCTGACGGCGAGGCAAGCGGTGCACCCGACTCGGCGAGTGCGATCTGCAGCAGCGTCGCCAGCGTGCGCTGCAGGCGATCGACCTCGCGTAGTGCCGATTCGATCGACTCGCGCGCCGCCGGCTCGAGCGGCGGCGAGTGCCACAGCAACGCCTCGAGGCGGGTGCGCAGCCGGTGCAGCGGCGCCCGCAGGTCGTGGGCGGTGCTGTCGAAGGTGGCGCGCAGCGTACCGGCCTGCTCCTCGAGCCGGTCGAGCACCCGATTGACCGAAGCCGCCAGCGCATCGAACTCATCGTTGGCCCCGGCGAGCGGCAGCCGCCGTCCCGCCTCGCCCGCCATGATGCGCTGGCAGGTGCGCGTCACCTCGTCGACGCGCCGTGCCAGGCGGTAGCTGAATAAGAAGCCCGCGAGCGCCGCCGCCAGTGTCGACAGGCCGATGCCGTAGAGCGTCGCAAAGCGAAATTTCTCCGCAAAGCGCCGCCCCTGGGAGATGTCGGTGCCCACGAGCAGCAGATCGCCGCCCGGCAGCGTGCGCACCGCGGCGCGCACCGGGTGCACGGCGCGCCGTCCCGGCTCGATGGTGGCGATCTCGAACTCCGGGCGCGCCTCGGTCGGCATGCCGTCGAACGGCCAGTGCGTCACGTTGCCCGCAATGCGCTCGAAGCTCGAGTCCGCCAGCATGTATACCGCGCCGATGCGACCCCAGCTGTCGATGCGCAGATTGATCTCGTCGGTGACGCCCGCCATGCCGCTGCGAGCGAACTTCTCCTCGAGGCTCTTGAGCTCCGTGTCAATGATGAGATCGACCTCGTCGGTGATCAGGCTCTCGGTGAGGAGATAGGCGCTGCCAAGCGTCACGCCCACCGCGAGCGTCACCAGCAGCGTGTAGCCGATCGACAGCCGGGACGCGGTGGTATTGAACAGGTCGAGTCGCACGGGCCGTGCCGCGGTTGTCGCGCTTTCAGCCGTCGCTGCGCAACACGTAGCCCGAGCCGCGCACCGTGTGGATCAGCGGATGATCGCTGCCGCGATCGATCGCCTGACGCAGCCGGCTGATGTGCACGTCGATGAGATTGCTCTGCGGATCGAAATGCAGGTCCCACACCCCCTCGAGCAGCATGGTACGCGTCACCACCTGCCCGGCGCGGCGCATCAGGAACTCCAACAGCTTGAGCTCGCGCGCCGTCAGCTCCAGCTCGCGCCCCGCGCGCGTCACGCGCCGTGCCAGCAGGTCGAACTCCAGATCCTCCACCTTGAGCCGCGTCACGTGCGGGGCGCTCGGCCGTCGCAGCAGTGCCTCGATGCGCGCCAGCAGCTCCGCAAAGGCAAACGGCTTGGTGAGGTAGTCGTCGCCGCCGGCCTTGAGCCCGCGGATGCGGTCGTCGACGCTGCCGAGCGCCGACAACACCAGTACCGGCGTGCCGATCCCCCTGCTGCGCAGTTGCTCGATGATTGCCAGGCCGTCGAGCTGCGGAAGCATGCGGTCGGTGACGATCAGGTCGAACCGTCCTTCGCCGGCGCGCAGTAGCCCGGCACGGCCGTCGGCGGCGTGGTCGACCGTGTAGCCGCTCTCGCGCAGACCCTTGATGAGGAAACGTGCGGCCTCGATATCGTCCTCGATGAGCAGTACGTGCATGGGCGCTCGCTCGCGCTCGCGGTGCGAAAGCAACGTTGCGCCGGCAGCCGGCGGAACACGGCGGTAACCGCCTCAGTATCGGCTCAACCCGCTGGGGCGTCGAGTGCGACGCGACGCTGCAGCGGAGTTACCACGGCAGGAGGCGATGCCGGCGCCGGTCATACGCCGGGCAGATCGACGGGTGGACTGTGAGCGCGCCGTTGGCCGCCGCAGCCCGGCGGCCATGTCTCAGGCGCGACCGCTCTTGCGCTCGGCGCTCTGCAAGCGCGCGATGAGCGAGCTGAGGAACACGCGATTGAAGCGCAGCTGGCAGGACGCTGACACCTGCTCGAGCAGCGTCGAGCTCACCTTGAGCACGGTCACCGCGCCGCCAGCCCGGATGGTCGCGGTGCGCTTGGCACCGGGTACATAACTCGCCTCGCCGAAGCAGTCGCCGGTGTCGAGCGCGCCGATGCTCTGGCCGTGGCGCTCCACCACGCAGCCACCGCTCACCAGGATGTAGAAGCGATCGTCCATCTCGCCTTCCTTGACGATCTCCTCGCCGGCCGCATAGTCCTGCCAGCTGCTCGCGCGCAGCACTTCCCAGATCTCGGCGTGCGAAAACTCGTGGAAGAACTTCAAGCGCCGCAGCACCCCGAACTGCTCCTGGCGGTCGATGCGCGCGTTGGCCTCGCGCAGCCGCTGGTGCACGCGCGTGAGCTCGGCGGCGAAGTCGAGCCCCGTCTTGCAGCGCTTCTCGGGGTCCTTCTGCATGGCGGCCGCCACCACCGTCTCGAGCTCCTCAGGCACTTCCCTGCGCAGGGTGTGGATCGGCGGCGGGGTCGCGTAGACGATCTGGTGCAACAGCTTCTGCAGGTTACCGGCGCGGAACGGGCGCGCCCCGGTCAGCAGCTCGTACATGACTGCCCCGAGCGAATACAGATCCGAGCGGTTGGTGAGCTCGAGGCTCTGTACCTGCTCCGGAGACATATATGAGGGGCTGCCGGCGATGCCTTCGATGCGTGAGATGTCCGAGTCCGACACCAGCGCGATGCCGAAGTCGATGATGCGCACATCGCTGTCCTGCGTCAGCATGATGTTGGACGGCTTGATGTCGCGGTGGATCACGCCGCGCGAATGCGCGTAATGCAGCGCCTTGGCGCACTTGAACATAATCTCGACGGTGTCGTCGATGCGCAGCAGGTTGTCGGGCCGGCAATAGGCGGCGAGCGTGCGTGCGCCATGCACGTGCTCGGTCACGATGTAGCAGTGGCCGTTCTCCTCGCCCGCATCGTAGATCGGCAGAATGTGCGGATGCTGCAGCATGCCGACGAGATGGGCCTCGGAAAGGAACATCTTGCGGGCAATGCGCGCGCGCTCCTCATCGCCACCGGTGTCCATGTTGTAAACCTTGATGGCGACGTCGCGTCCGTAGTAGGCGTCGTGGGAGAGATAGACGATGCCGGTGCTGCCGCGGCCGACTTCCCTGACGACCACGTACTTGCCGATCTTGTCCGGCATGCGGGCACCGGGCTTGGCGGGCGGAACGGTTCTCGAGACCGGTAGTGACATGGCGCGGTGCTGGTCGAAACGGCGCGTCAGGATAGAATGCCGTCCGCCGGGGCGATGTGATGTATCCCTCACGCGCTCCCGTGGTGCGCAGCGCCCGCTGCACGAACGCGACGCGCGCCGCTTAAGGTGACTTAGGCAAAATGCACATAGCCCGAATGCGAGAACTCCATCACAATACCGTCGCGCACCACGACGACACCCGCCGCCTCGCGCAGCACGCCGATGCGCGTGTAGCCCCAGCGCTGCGGTGGCAACTCGTGCAGCAAGCGCGCGACATTCTCCGGCCGCACCGCGAAACATAACTCGTAGTCGTCGCCGCCCGTGAGCGCCAGCTCGCGCGCGCGCTCCGCGCCGAGCGCGGCGACCAGCGGTTCCGATACCGGCAGCTCGTCGAACGCGAGCTCGGCGCCCGCGCGACTCGCGCCGGCCAGCTTGCCGGCATCGCCGAGCAGGCCGTCGGACACGTCGATGCAGGCGCTGGCGAAATCGCGCAGCCGCTCGCCGAGCGCCATGCGCGGTGTCGGCAACAGAAAGCGCTCGCGCAGGTGTGCGCGTGCTTCCGCGGGCGGCGCGAGGCGGCCCTGTTCAACCGCGAGGCCCGCCGCGGCATCGCCGGGCGTTCCCGAAACAAACAGCGCGTCGCCGGGACGGGCACCGCTGCGCGTGAGCGCCGCGCCACGCGGCACGTGCCCGAGCAGCTGCACGGTGACGGTGAGCGGCCCCTGGGTGGTGTCCCCGCCCACCAGCGCCACCTGGTGCGTGCGCGCGAGCCTGTCGAAGCCGGCGGCGAACTCACCGAGCCATGCCTCCTCGGCCTGCGGCAACGTCAGCGCCAGCAGCGCCCACGCCGGCCGTGCCCCCATCGCCGCGAGATCGCTCAGGTTGACCGCAAGCGCGCGGTGACCAATCGAGGCCGCCGGCGAGCCGTGCGGGAAATGTACGCCTGCGACCAGCGTGTCGATGGCGGCCACCAGCTCGCTGCCCTCGGGGCTGCGCAGCAGCGCCGCATCGTCGCCCACGCCGAGCGCGACGTCGGCGCGCTGCACACCGCAGCTGCGGAAGTAGCGCTCGATCAGCGCGAATTCCGAGAGCGGCATCTGGCCACGCCTAGTGCTCGTGCGGCCGCAGCTCGCGCGCCGCACGATCGAGGACCGCGTTCACGAACTTGTGTCCATCGGTGGCGCCGAAGCGCTTGGCGAGTCCCACCGCCTCGTTGA
Source organism: Steroidobacteraceae bacterium (assembly GCA_035621995.1). Lineage (GTDB taxonomy): Bacteria > Pseudomonadota > Gammaproteobacteria > Steroidobacterales > Steroidobacteraceae > 13-2-20CM-66-19. The sequence goes on along the minus strand of DASPWF010000064.1, from coordinate 14,009 downwards.
TCGCGACCCGGTAAGGCACCTCCGGGCGTGCGCTGAGCTCGTACAGGGCGATGAGCAGCACCGCGTGCTCGATGGGATCGAGCAGCCGGGGCTCGCGATCGGCGAACGAGGCGAGCCGTCCTTCGAGCTGCTCGTGCTCGCGCCATACACCCTCGACGAGCGTGCGGAAGTAGCCGGCGTCGGCGCGTGGCATGTCCTCGGCCTCGCCGAATTCCGCCACCAGGTCCTGCCACGGACAGGCATTGAGCTGCCAGCGGTACAGTGCCTGCAACGCGAGCTTGCGCGCCACGGTGCGCGTGCCGCTGAACTCCCGCTCGCCCGAGCTTGCCATGCGCGGCGCGCCCGTTACAGGCGGGCCATGACGGCCGCCATCTCGAGCACGCTTTCCATCGCCTCGCCGCCTTTGTTCCCGGCGGTCGTGGCGGCACGCTCCAGCGCCTGTTCGACTGACTCGACCGTCAACACGCCGAGAGCCACCGGCACGCCGGTCTCGAGTGCCGCGAGCTGCAGCCCCCGCGCGCATTCGCCGGCCACGTACTCGAAGTGCGGCGTGTCACCGCGAATCACGCAGCCAAGGGCCACCACGCCGTCGTAGCGGCCGCTGCCGGCGAGCTTGCGCACCACCACGGGCAGCTCGAAGGCGCCGGGCACCCGCACGACGGTGAGATCGTGGGGTTCGCCGCCGCGCGCCAGCCACGCGGCCTGCGCCCCTTTGAGCAGGCTCGCCACGATGAAATCGTTGAAACGCGCGGCGGCGATCGCGATCCTTCGTCCACGCGCGCTGGCCTCGCCCTCGATGAGCTCGGGTTGCGTCACCCCTCTTCCCCGACGTAGCCCTCGACTTCCAGCCCGAAGGCGGAGATGCCGTGCATCTGCTTGGGCGCCGACAGCACGCGCATGCGCCGCACACCGAGATCCTTGAGGATCTGCGCGCCGACGCCGAAGGTGCGCAGCACCGCGCCCTCGGCGGCGCTGTTCTCCGGCGGGGGGCCTGCGGACTGCGGCGCGGCGAACGAGCGCAGCGCGTCCGCAAGCTCGCGCGGGGTCTCCTGCGGGCGCAACACCACGACCACGCCGTTACCGGCCTCGGCGATGCGCTGCATGGCGGCGCGCAGCGTCCAGGCGCGTGTCGCACTCTGCACGCCGAACAGGTCGCGCAGCGTGTCGGCGAGATGCACGCGCACCAGCGGCGCCTCCGTGCCGTCGAGCCGCCCGTGCGCGAGCGCCAGGTGCACCTCGAGGCTCACTTCGTCCTGATAGGCGTACAGGCGGAACTCGCCGAGCTCGGTGCGCACGCTCTGCTCGGACACGCGCACCACGGTGCGCTCGGTGCGCAGCCGGTGGCGGATGAGGTCGGCGATCGTGCCGATCTTCAGCCCGTGGCGCCGCGCGAACTCCTGCAGCTGCGGGCGACGTGCCATGGTGCCGTCGTCGTTCATCACCTCGCACAGCACGCCGACCGGGGAAAGTCCCGCCATGCGGCACAGGTCGACCGCGGCCTCGGTGTGCCCGGCACGTACCAATACGCCGCCGCGGCGCGAGCGCAGCGGGAAGATGTGTCCCGGGCGCGCGAAATCCGCCGCCTGCGACGCCGGATCGGCGAGCGCGCGGATGGTCGCCGCCCGATCGAGCGAGGACACCCCGGTAGTGGTGCCGGCGCGCAGGTCGACCGATACGGTGAATGCGGTGCGCTGCGACTCGTTATTGACCGGCACCATCTGCGGCAAATCGAGTCGTGCGAGCTGCCCCTCCTCCATGGGCACGCAGATGATGCCGCTGGTGTGACGGATCATGAAGGCGACCGCCTCCCCCGTGGCTCGCTCGGCGGCCATGATGAGGTCGCCCTCGTTCTCGCGGTCCTCATCGTCCATGACGATAACCATGCGGCCCTCGCGCAGCTCGCTGAGGATCTCAGTGACCGAGTTGAGCGATGCACCGCCGGCCGCGGCGGTCGTCTTTCCCGGAATAGTCAGGACTTTTGACATGAGGTGGGCTCGTACGATGCGGCTGGTCAGTATACCCGAGGCGGCGCTGGCGGCCCGCGCGGGCCGCGCCCTTGCCCCGCGGACGGGCGTTGCTCGCAAGCGCGGCGCGCACACGCCATCAGTAACCGAAGCGATAACGCAGCGCTGCATAGATCTGGCGCGGATAGTTCAAAGCCGTCGAAGGTGAGGCTGTTGTCGATCAGCAGGTGCTTGTCGGTAACATTGAGCACCGTGAGGGAGACCCGCAGCTGCTGCCCGAAGGCCTTGCCGACGCTCAGATCCAGCGCACCGTTGCTCGGCAGATGACTTGGCGGCGCGTTGCCGTTCGAGAACCCTGAGCCGAAGTAGACATTCATGGTGAGGTATGCCTGGCCGGGAAGCACGGCGTGGACGCCCGCGTTCAGAGTGTTGCGCTGGTCGTGGTCGAGCGCGTAATAGCCGCTCGGCGGGGAAAAGTCAGTGAGTCCGCCGGTGATGGTTCCGAAGCCGTCGGCGGTCTGATTCGAGTAAGTCAGGTACACCTGCTCCCCGGCCCAGAAGCGCGGCGAGCGCAGCGTGAACTCGGCGGCGCGGATGAGTGCACCGCTGATGGTAATGGGAAGGAACACGTCCGAGTTGCCGATCGGATTGTGGTCGAAGAAGTTCTGCGCGCGAGTCTGGAAATAGTCGGCATCGAGCATCCACCCGTGCAGCGGCACCGCCCGAGCTGATACTCCTCGTCGCGCTCGCCGTGCAGCGGCAGGAAGCCACAGACTGCCGGAGTCTGCGACCGGCATGAAGCCGCCCGGGATGACAGACCGGGTCAGCAGCGCCGCCAGCACCGTGGCGCAGAGCGCCGCGGGGCGTGCCGATCACCGGCCGGCGTGCGAGCAGTAGTCGCCCGCGTTCCACTGGTTCTCGCTGTTGCACATCTCGCGATCGTTGAGGTTGCACAGTTGCCGGCCGCCGAGGGCGCTGAGGCAGATGAGCTCCCATGTCCGGCCGTTGGGACAAGCAAGACTCAAATGATCGACGATAATGGTACCGCTGATTCCGGTATGCCCGGTTCCGCACTGCAGGTGGATGCCGGTCTTGACCGCCGTCAGACAGAATTCCTTGTTATTGGGATAGGTATTCGGCAGGCAGCCCTGCGCGGTGGCTGCGGCCTTGGCGCCAGCCAACACGTAGGTCCCCGACGCTGCAGCCGCCGCGCCGTTGCCGAGGACCAGCGTGCCGGTCCATCCCGGTGTTCCCGCACCCGTGACCTTGACGGTGGCGGTGGTGCCTGCGGGAAGGTTCCAACACCATGGCTTGCCGTCGAAGGGATAGGTCCCTGCCGGTGCGATGGCCGCGCCGGTGACCACTCCGCCGACTCCCGGGCTGTAGACAAAACTGAGGGTGGTCACGCTGCCGGCATCGTTGCGGAACAGGTAACAGTGATCATCGGCCCGCACCTGCCGGGAGAGGAGCGCGGCGAGCGCGAGCACTAAAGCACACACGAGCTTCATACGCATCCTCGCCCTTCTGTCGGGGGTGCGCACCGTCACGGTGGATCGCCGTTGAGCCCACGCCGGCGAACCGCGCGTGTCGATGTGGCACACGCCGCGTGGCGTCCGGCGCGCGGAGGACGGTTGCCCCGGTGCCGACCTGATGCTCGTGCATGTGTGGTCGCAGGGGATCACCGTGCGCCTCGGCGCTGTCTCGTCATCGCCCACTTTGATCCCACATCTGCTCCAGCTGCCGTCTCTGACTCTCTTCGAAGGCTTTGCGACTCTCCTCGGACTCGGGGAAAGCGGGGCCGACGGGCCAGAGCGTGAAGTCCCTGAACGCCATGCGCTGCGGCTTGCCGTGCATGGCCGCAAGTCCCGCCTGAATCTCGAACAGTACACCGCGCGGCAGCGGCAGCTCGTGCTCATCGGGCTGGTAGATGGTACCCACCGGGTAGTCGGTATAGGGCGTACGGGTCTGCTCGATGTGGTTGCCGAGGAGGTGTGCCACCGGTTTCCCCGCGGTGAAGCGCAGCATCCGCTCGTTGCTCTTCTCGAAAGCCTCGAAGTCGCGGATATAGAGCCGCCCTGGATAGACGCTGTCACCGGTAAAAAGGATGGCCGTCTGCCGGTCATAGAGCGCCACCGAGACGACATCGTGCCCTGGAATGGCGAGCACATCGAGCACGCGACCGCCCAGATCGACCGAGCCGGGATCCTCCGGCCAATTGGCGATGCCATAGAACTTCTTGGTCGCATCGACCGTGGGCGCAACGTAGGTAATCGGAAACGCCGGATCGCCGAGTGCCTGCAACTCGGCGTCGCCGGCCACGTGATCGGAATGGGAATGCGTGTGAGCGATGATGAGCGGGATACGCTCACGATGGTTGCGCGTCAGCCAGCGGTGAACGACGATTCTGAGCGTCGCGGCGATATTCCCCCGGCGTGAGCCGGTATCGAGCAACAGGCCGCGGTCGCTGCCAAAGAGCAGGAAAACGAAGGGCTTCTCGAAGTCGGTGCAACCCGATTGTCTGAGGATATAGAGGTCCGGGTTGTATTCGTGGATCTGCCACTCAGCCATCTCCATGCACTTGGGTCCCCCCGTGTCCCAGGCCCGCGGCAGCGTGCCCGGACGGATCGATCCGCCATTCGGTTGCGGCAGCTGCGCACCGAGCGGCAAGGCGAAGCCACCGAGCAAGAAGGCCGCGGCGAGCGCTGCGGCGCGCTTGATGTTCACTTGACCCTCCTTCGAGTGAATCGCCGGCTGACCACGCCTGGCTGCAGCCCGGTGACCTGCAGCACTGTCCGAGGGCCGAGACGATACGCATAGTCCACCCATGAAATCACCGCCTTCCCCGATCCGAAGCCTGGCAAACCGTTGGCGTCATCTGTGGTGGCTCACCGCGCTGGTGCCACTGGCACCGCTTTCAGGTATTCCACCGGCCAACGCCTGTGTGTGCGCCCTCGCGGCTGCCGGAGCGCAGCCTTACGAAAGAGCGGATCTCGTCTTCGAAGGAAGACTCGTCGAGATCCGCGCCAAACCTGCCTGGCTGAACCTGTTGCTCTCGGCCATGGGGACCGAACCGGAGCCTACGAAGCTCGTCTTCCAAGTCACCCGAGTCATCAAAGGACACGCCTCGCAGCGCCAGGAGATACGCGATGCAACGCGCTATGGTACCGACTGCGATCACGGGCCATCGGACTTCGCGCGCATTCTGGGCCGCACCGTCCGCGTCATAGCCTACCGCTATCAGAGCACGGAGCGTCCCTCGGAGCCGGTGGCGGAATACGCGGTGTTCTTCACCTTCTGCGACACATGTATCGAGTTGCCAGGCAGCGCAACGGCGCGATGATCCGGCGCTGGGAATACACTGAATTCAGCGCTTGTTGCGAGACTTGCGAGCCTGGCTGAGAGGAATGACAAGCCGCTCCAGGTACCGCGCCACCAGGTCGACCTCGAGATTGACGCGCGCCCCGACGCGCAGGCTGCCGAGCGTGGTCGCCGTCTGCGTGTGCGGGATGATGTTGACGCCGAAGGTCGCTTTCTCCACGGAGTTGACGGTGAGACTGACGCCGTCGACGGTCACCGAGCCCTTCACGGCAAGGTAGCGCGTGAGCCGGGCCGGCACGGCGATCGTGAGCCGCCGCGAGCGGGCGTCGCTGCGTACGGCGGCAACCCGCGCAACCGCGTCGACGTGGCCGCAGACCAGATGTCCGCCGAGTGCATCTCCTGCGCGCAGCGCCGGCTCGAGATTCAACCGCGCGCCGGGCGCAAGCTCGCCGAGCGTGGTGAGCGCGAGGGTCTCGCGCGAGACGTCGGCGGCAAACGTGTTGCCGCTCACCTCGGTAGCGGTCAGGCAGCAGCCCTGTACGCAGAGGCTGTCACCGGCACGCACCGCGCTCAGATCAAGCTGTGCGCACGCCACCAGCAGCCGCAGATCGCCGCGCCGGCGCTCGGCCGACTTAAGCACACCCACGTCCTGGACGATGCCGGTGAACACCGCGCAGTGCCTCAGCGCTGCCCGCTCGCGCGCGGCTGCAGCCGCAGTCGCAGATCCTCGCCCACCTGCTGCATGTCGATGAGCGTGAAGGCGGGCGCGTCGTGCAGCCGGCGCGGCTCGGGCAGTGTCACGAGCGCCCGCGCCGCGGGTCCGAGCAGCCGCGGCCCGACGTACAACAGCAGCTCATCCGCGAGCGATGCCCGCAGGAACTCCCCGGCGAGCGTCGCCCCCGCCTCGACCAGAACCTCGTTCAGCTCGAGCTCCCCGAGCCGGTCGAGCACCGCTGGCAGCGCGAGTCGTCCGTCGGCGGCCGGCAGAGACTCGACGCGTGCGCCGTGCGCCGTCAGCGCGGCGGCGCGTACATCGTCAGCGGCCGTGATCGCAGTGAGTATCAGCACTTCCCCCCCGCCATCGAGCAGCCGCGCCTGCGGTGGCGTGCGCAGCTGCGTGTCGAGCACGATGCGCAGCGGCTGACGCCGCGGCGGCGCTGCGGGATCATCCGCCAGCCGCACGTCGAGCCGCGGGTCATCGGCGAGCACCGTGCCAACGCCGGTGAGTACCGCGGAGCTGCGGGCGCGCCAGCGATGCACGTCCTGCCGCGCCGCCTCCCCCGTGATCCAGCGGCTCTCGCCCGTGGCGAGCGCGGTGCGGCCGTCGAGGCTCATCGCCAGCTTCACGCGCAGCAGCGGCCGCCCCGCACGCATGCGCTTCATGAAGCCGGCGTTGAGCTCGCTCGCCTCCTCGGCCATGAGCCCCGCCTCGACCACGATGCCCGCTGCGCGCAGCGCGCCGGCGCCGCGGCCGCTCACCTCGGGGTTCGGATCGTCGGTGGCGTAGACGACGCGCGCCACGCGCGCCGCGGTCAGCGCCTCGACGCACGGCGGTGTGCGACCGTGGTGACTGCAGGGCTCGAGCGTCACGTACACCGCGGCACCGGCTGCCTGAGCCCCGGCGGCGCGCAGCGCCGCGACCTCGGCATGCGCGCCGCCCGCACGCTCGTGCCAGCCCTCGCCGATGATGCGGCCATGCTGGGCCACGACGCAGCCGACACGCGGATTCGGATCCGTGGTCTCGAGCCCGCGCATGGCGAGGGTGAGGGCGCGTTGCATGGCGAAGCGGTCGAAATCGGAGAACATGGTGACTAGCCGACGGCGCGGTGCGGCGGATCGCCGGCTCGCCGGCAGGCTGGCCGGGATCGCACCGAGCTCACTTCTTGCCGCCCTCGCCCGGCTCGGCGTCGTTGGCCGCGGGGTCGGCCGGCAGCAGCGGCAGCTGATCACGGTTGACGGCGCGGCGCGCGTCGCGCCGGCGCCCGCGTGGGGACTCGCTGCGCGCCGGCGCGGGAGCGAGGGCGCGTGCACGGCGCAGACGCTCGATCTCCTCGTGAAACGCCTCCACGTCCTCGAAGTGGCGGTAGACCGAGGCGAAACGCACGTAGGCGACCTCATCGAGATGACGCAGCTCCTCCATCACGAGCTCGCCGATCGCCCGCGAAGAGACCTCGCGGTCGCCGAGGCTGCGCACCCGGTGCACGATGCGACTCACGGCCTCGTCGATCTGCTCGCGCGGCACCGGGCGTTTCTCCAGCGCTTTCTCCATGCCGGCGCGCAACTTGCCCTCGTCGAACGCTTCGCGTGCCCGATCGCCCTTGACGACGAGCGGCATGAGGAGCTCGGCGGTCTCGAAGGTCGTGAAACGCTCACCGCACTTGAGACACTCGCGACGGCGGCGGATCTGCCGTCCTTCGCCCGCGAGCCGCGAGTCGTTTACCTTGGTCTCTTCGTGGCCGCAGAAGGGGCAGTGCATGCGGCTCCCTGGGCCGCGCTACGGACCGTACACCGGGAAGCGCCGGCACAGCTCGAGCACCTGCGGACGCACACGCTCGACGACGGGTGCCGCCCCCTCCGCATCGAGCACCTGCGCGATGAAGTCCGCCACCTGCTCGATCTCAGCCTCGCGAAAGCCACGTGTCGTGGAGGCCGGCGTGCCGATGCGCAGACCGCTGGTGATCATTGGCGGCCGCGGGTCGTTCGGCACGGCGTTCTTGTTGACCGTGATGTTGGCGCGTCCGAGGGCGGCGTCGGCATCCTTGCCGGTGATGTTGCGGTCGGCCAGGCTCATGAGGAACAGGTGATTGTCGGTGCCGCCGGACACGATCTGGTAGCCGCGTTTGGCAAGACGCGCCGCCATGGCGCGTGCGTTGGCGAGCACCTGGCGCTGGTAATCGCGGAACTCGGGCTGCAGGGCCTCGAGCAGCGCCACTGCCTTGGCGGCGATGACGTGCATCAGCGGCCCGCCCTGTGTGCCCGGGAAGACCAGCGAGTTGAGCTTCTTGGTGATTTCCTCGTTGGCACGCGCGAGGATCAGCCCGCCGCGCGGCCCGCGCAGCGTCTTGTGGGTGGTGGTGGTCACCACGTCGGCGTGCGGCACCGGGTTCGGGTAGATCCCCGCCGCGACGAGCCCGGCGACGTGCGCCATGTCCACGACGAAGTACGCGCCGACGCCCTTGGCGATCACCGCGAAGCGTGCCCAGTCGATGATGCGCGAGTAAGCGGAAAACCCGGCAATGATCATCTTCGGGCGATGCTCCTCGGCGAGACGCTGCACCTGCGCGTAATCGATCTCGCCGGTCTCGGGGTGAATGCCGTACTGCGCCGCACGGAAGAACTTGCCGGAGAAGTTGACCTTGGCGCCGTGCGTGAGGTGGCCACCATGGTCGAGGCTCATGCCGAGAATGGGATCACCGGGCTGCACCAGCGCGAGATAGGCAGCGGCATTCGCCTGCGAGCCCGAGTGTGGCTGCACGTTCGCGAAGTCGGCGCCGAAGAGCTGCCGTGCACGATCGATCGCGAGCTGCTCGACGATGTCCACGTACTCGCAGCCGCCGTAGTAGCGCTTGCCCGGATAGCCCTCGGCGTACTTGTTGGTGAGCACCGAGCCTTGTGCCTCGAGAACGCGCGGACTGGCGTAGTTCTCGGATGCGATGAGCTCGATGTGCTCTTCCTGGCGGCGGCGCTCACCGGAGATGGCGCGCGCAAGCTCGGGATCGAAGCCCTCGATCGTCATGGTCGTGCGGAACATGCGCAACGCCTGGCAGGCAAAGGAAGCTGTAGGGGGCGCGAATTGTACCGGAACGACCGGTGAGCCGCCTTGGCTTGCGGCGCGCCGCCGGCAGGGCGCACCGGCAACGGGGCCGGCACACGCGCGCGTGGCCCCGCCGCTCGACGCGCCGCCGGGAGACGCTCCGACCGGCTCGCTCGAGGAATGCCGCTAGATGAGGTTCTCCACGACTGCGGTCCAGGCCTGGGCGAGGTTGGTGCGGTTGTAACCGCCACCCCCGAGCGCCAGCACACGGCCGTGCCCGAGTCGCTCGGCGAGCTCGCTGAGCTCACGTGCGGCCCGACCGTGAGCTTTCGGCGAGAAGCGCAGGTGGGTGATCGGATCGCCCTCCAGACTGTCGGCGCCGCACTGCAGAATGATGAATTCGGGGCTGAACCGGCTGAGATGCGCGGTGACCCGTGGCCAGACCATGGCAAATACCTCATCGTCCGCCCCAGGTGGCAACGGCACGTTGAGCTTCATCCCCGCGGCGGATCCGCGCCCCGTCTCGGAAGCCGCGCCGGTTCCTGGATAGAGGTAGCGCCCGTCTTCGTGCAGGTCGGCGAACACGACGGCAGCGTCGTCCTCGAAGGCGTAGAACACGCCATCGCCGTGGTGGGCATCGATGTCGACGTAGGCGATGCGCCTGAGCCCCGCGCGCTTGAGCTGCTCGATGGCGACGCCGCAGTCGTTGAAAACGCAGAAGCCGGCGGCCCGGTCGCGCGCCGCGTGATGCAGCCCGGCGATTGGCACGAAGGCGCGCCGGCATTCACCCTTCATGATGGCGTCCTTGGCGCTCAGCGTGGCGCCGACGACGCCCGCCGCCGCCTCGAACACGCCCTTGAACGCCGGGGTGTCGCCGGCGTCGAGCAGTCCGAGGCCGCTCGCAGACCGTTCCTTCACGAACTCGAGATACTCGGGGCTGTGGAAGGAGCGCAGCTCCTGCTCGGTGGCGGCACGCATCTCGAGCTCGCTGACGCGTGCGGCCAGGCCACGCGCCGCGAACTCGCGCGTGAAGGCCGCGAGGCGATCCGGACCGAACGGGTGACCTTCGCCGAAGCCGTAGCGCGCAAGACGCTCGCTCAGCACTACTGCAACGCTCGCCATGGCAGCTGACGCTCCTCACGTGCCCCACGCGTCAAGGCGCGCAAGCCTAACACAGTGGCGGCCGTCGCACGGGCGCCGCCCGCCATCGCCATCCGTCGCGTGCTCGACCATAATCGCCTTTGCAGTTCTTTACACTCGAAAGCGCATGGCCCAGTACATCTACACGATGAATCGCGTCTCGAAGGTGGTGCCGCCCAAGCGGCTCATCCTGCGCGACATCAGCCTGTCGTTCTTCCCTGGCGCCAAGATCGGCGTGCTGGGCCTGAATGGCGCCGGCAAATCCACCCTCCTCAAGATCATGGCTGGCATCGACCCGGAGTTCGATGGCGAGGCGCGCCCGCAGGGCGGTATCCGCATCGGCTTCCTCCCGCAGGAGCCACAGCTCGACGCCAGCCGCGACGTGCGCAGCACTGTCATGGAGGGGCTCGGCGAGACGTTCCGCCAGCTCGAGCAGTTCAACCACATCAGCGAGCGGTTCGCGGAGGAGCTCGAGGAGAGCGAGATGAACGCCCTGCTCGAGCGGCAGGCGCAGCTTCAGGACGCCATCGACGCCGCCGGCGGCTGGGAGCTCGAGCGCAAGCTCGAGATCGCTGCCGACGCGCTGCGGCTGCCGCCGTGGGAGGCGAGCATCGCTACGCTCTCGGGCGGTGAGAAGCGCCGCGTCGCGCTCTGTCGGCTGCTGCTCTCGACGCCCGACATGCTGCTGCTCGACGAGCCGACCAACCACCTCGACGCCGAGTCGATCGCCTGGCTCGAGCGGTATCTCGAGGAGTATCCGAGTACCGTTATCGCGGTGACCCACGATCGCTACTTCCTCGACAACGTCGCCGAATGGATCCTCGAGCTCGATCGCGGTTACGGCATTCCGTGGCACGGTAACTACTCCTCGTGGCTCGAACAGAAGGAACGGCGGCTGGCGCTCGAGGAGCGTGAGCGTGAGGCGCTGCGCAAGAGTCTCGAGCACGAGCTCGAGTGGGTGCGACAGAACCCCAAGGCGCGCCAGGCGAAGAGCAAGGCGCGGCTGCAGCGCTACGAGGAGCTTGCCTCGCGCGAATTCCAGGTGCGCAACGAGACCAACGAGATCTACATCCCCCCGGGCGAGCGACTCGGCGACCTGGTGATCGCGGTCGAGGGACTGCGCAAGGGATACGGCGAGCGACTACTGATCGACAATCTCGCCTTCGACCTGCCACGCGGCGGCATCGTCGGCATCATTGGACCAAACGGGGCAGGCAAGACGACGCTGTTTCGCATGCTGACGGGTGCGGAACAGCCCGACGCCGGCGAAATCCGCGTGGGACCCACGGTGCGGCTTGCCTATGTCGATCAGTCGCGCCAGGCGCTCGATGACCGCAAGACGGTCTGGCAGGAGATCTCGGGCGGACTCGATGTGATCCGCGTCGGCACGTACGAGACACCCTCGCGGGGGTACGTCGGCCGCTTCAACTTCAAGGGCACACAGCAGCAGCAGCTGATCGGCGAGCTTTCCGGGGGCGAACGCAACCGTGTGCACCTCGCCAAGGTGTTGCGCCAGGGCGGCAACGTGCTTCTGCTCGATGAGCCGACCAACGATCTCGACGTCGAGACGCTGCGCGCGCTGGAAGAAGCGCTGCTCAACTTCCCGGGCTGCGCCGTGGTGATCTCACACGATCGCTGGTTCCTCGATCGCATCGCCACCCACATCCTCGCCTTCGAGGGCGACTCGCAGGTGGTGTGGTTCGAGGGTAACTACCAGGAGTACGTCGAGGATTTCCGGCGCCGCAAGGGCGAGGACGCCGCGCAGCCTCACCGCATCAGGTACAAGCCCTTGACGCGCTGACCGAGGACCCGACCGAAGCTTTGTCTCGCCCCACGACAGTCCTGCCGCCGCCAGAGGACCACCCCGAGGAGCACACCCTGAGGCGCTGGGCGGGTCCGCTCGCGGCGCTGCTGGTTTTCACGCTGGTGGTGATCGTCCTGCACCACCAGCTCGCACACCTGCACGTCCGGCGCGTGCTCGCGCACCTGCACGCGATCCCGCGCCGCCAGGTGCTGGCGGCGCTCGGCTTCACCGCGCTCAGTTACTGGCTGCTGACCACCTACGAGGTGCTGGCGCTCAACTACCTGCGCCGCACGATGCCCTACGCGCGCATCCTCTTCACCTCCTTCATCGCTTACTCCTTCAGCCACACGCTCGGCTTTGCGGCTTTCACCGGCACGGCGATCCGCTTCCGTCTGTACGCCACCGCGGGCATCTCGGCGATCGAGGTGGCCACCGTCTCCGCGTTCTGCAGCCTGTCGTTCGGCATCGGGCTTGCGACCATCCTCGGGGCCTCCCTGGTCTTCGCACCCGAGCACGCGGCCACGGTGCTGCATCTGCACCGCCACTGGTCGGTGTTGGTAGGTACGCTGCTGCTGGCGGCGGTGAGCGGGTACGCGTTGTGGGCGTGCCTGGCGCGCGGCACGATCGAGGTCCGCGGCTGGGCGCTGCGCGCCCCCGGGCCCGCGATCGGGCTGACGCAGATTGCACTCGGGATCCTCGACCTGTCGCTCTCGTCAGCGGTGCTGTGGTCGCTGCTGCCCGCCGGGGCGCACATCGCTTTCGTCCCGTTCCTTGGTGCATACGCGGCGGCGGTGATCGCCGGCATCGTCAGCCACGTACCCGCCGGTGTGGGGGTATTCGAGGCAGTGATTCTGCTGACGCTCCCGGGCGTCCCGACCGATGCGCTGCTCGGCTCGCTGCTCGCGTACCGCGTGGTGTACTACGTCGTGCCGCTGGTGTTCGGGACGTTGCTGTTTGGTTCCAAGGAGCTGTCAGCACAGCTTTCGACGCTCGCCCGGGCGCAGCAGCTCGCCAGCATGTACATCGCGCCGGTCGTGCCGCAGATTGCCGGTGCCCTCACCTTCCTCGCCGGGGCGTTGCTGCTGTTCTCGGGCGCGACTCCGGCGGTGGACGAGCGCCTGGCGTTCCTCGACCGGTTTCTGCCGCTCGCAGTGCTCGAAGTGTCGCACCTCACGGGGAGCGTCGTCGGGCTCGGCCTCTTGGTGCTGGCGCGCGCGCTGTTCCGCCGCGTGCAGGCGGCGTATTACATCTCCGTGTGGCTGCTGGTCGCGGGCATCTTCGCCTCGCTGCTGAAAGGGCTCGACTTCGAGGAGGCGAGCCTGCTCGTGCTGGTTCTCGGCGTGCTGACGCTCGGGCGACGCGCCTTCTATCGCCCCACGGCGATTCTCTCCGAGCGCTTCACGCCGGCCTGGGTGGCGAGCATCACCGGTGTCATCCTGATGGCAGTCTGGATCGGCGTCGTCTCCTACCGCCACGTGAACTACTCGCACGAGCTGTGGTGGACCTTCGCCCTCGATGGCAATGCGCCGCGCATGTTGCGTGCCTCGCTAACTGTCGTGGTGCTGGGAGCCGCCTATGTGCTGCTCAACATGCTGCGGCCGGCGCGACCGGAACCCGCGGTGGCCGGAGCGCCCGAGCTCGAGCGGGCACGTCCCCTCATCGCGAACTCCGACCTGACGCTCGCCAATGCCGCGCTCACCGGCGACAAACGACTGTTGTTCAGCGACGGCGGGGATGCGTTCATCATGTACCAGATCGCCCGGCACAACTGGATCGCGCTCGGCGACCCGATCGGCTCGCAGGCCGGAGCGGAGGAGCTCGTGTGGCGGCTGCGTGAGATGTCCGACCAGCACGGCGCGCAGACGGCGTTCTATCAGGCGTGCGCCGCGCGGCTGGCGCTGTACGTCGACCTCGGGCTCGCCGCGCTCAAGATCGGCGAAGAGGCGCGCGTGCCGCTGACCGACTTCTCGCTCGAGGGACCCGAGCGCGCCGATCTGCGGCAAGCGCAGCGCCGCGCGCAGCGCGACGG
>DASPWF010000063.1:0-64568 GCA_035621995.1 Steroidobacteraceae bacterium | reverse complement strand
TCCACCAGCCTGCGCGCGGCCGCGGCGATCGCAGCACGCTGCACGTCGTCGGCGAACAGGCGGCTGATCTCCGAGGCAAATTCTTCAGCAGTAGTGGCGAGCACCACATTCTCGCCAGCGGTGACATTGATCCCTTCGCAGGCGATCGGGTGCGCTACCACACACTTTTTCATGGCGAAGGCATCGAGGAGCTTGAGCTTGGTACCGCCACCATCGCGGATCGGGCAGACAAAAACCGCGGCCGAGTCCATCAGGGGACGAACGTCCGGCAGATATCCGTGCACCGTGACGTCGGGTAACGAGCGGGCGAGGCTCCGCAGCGAGTCCGACGGACTGCTGCCGGCGATGTCCATCGTTGCCGTGGGCACCCGCTCCTTTACACGCGGCCATATCTCGCGAAGAAAGAACAGCATCGCGTCCACGTTCGGATACCAGTTCATCGACCCGACGAAGATGGCTGAGTTGGGCCGCGTCGGCGGGTCCGCCGAGGTGAAAAAATCACAATCGACGCCATTCGGGATCACCGCGATGTTCGCCGCAGGAGCGATCTGGTGCAGTCGCTCGCGGTCGAGGTCCGAGCAGGTAATGTGCGTCGCAAACTGTGTAGCGCTACCCCTTTCGGCTGCCTCGAGCTTGCGTGCTTCCTGGCGGAAATAGCCGCGAGCGGCGATGTTGCGCGTGTGGTCGGCACGCCGCTTCAGCATGTGAGATTCGATATTGTGGTGCGTCAGCGTGGCGGGGATGGCTCCCGTCTCACTACGGTAGGGTGCCAGCCCGATCGTATCGAAGTGCACCAGGTCGTAATGGGTGGCGGCCAGCTCGCGCGCAATTGCCGCTCGGGCGGGCTCGCTCACGAGCCAGGATGTCGTGTATGTCGATCCGTCCAGCAGCGCGCGCAACGCGGTGAGCCGCTTGCCCCAGGGGCTCCGCACACGGTCTATGGGAAGGAACGTGACTTTACGGCAGAACTCCTGCAATGCACGGCGCGATTCCTCGAGGCCTTCGGTCATCGTCGGAAACAGCGTCTCGACCCATTGCTCCTGGATAAAGGCAATCAGATCGACGTTCTGGCGACGCGCGAGCTCGCGCAGCAGGTTATAACTGCGCGAGAGAAATCCCGCCTTGGGGGGATAAGGAATGGCGTGCGCAAGCCATAGGACATTCATCAGGCGCGGACTCCTGCAACGCGAGGTGCGGCGGCCAATAGTAGCGCGCCGGACTGGTTTGCGACGCGGTGCAAGTCAGCGCCTCAGCCGAAGCGGCGCGCGAGCAGGAAGGGCAAGCGAAGCACGAAGCCGCCGAGCAGCCGCGTGTACATCGAGGTGAGAAGCACGTTGTCGCGCCAATAGTTGAAGTGTGACACGCCGCCTTCCTCGGGCGTGAAGTAGCGCACCGGTGCCGGCACGTTCACGGCCCGCACCCCGCGCCAACTGAGGCGAACCACCGCCTCGGCGTCGAAATCGAAGCGCCGCATCCAGCGGCTACGACGCATCACGGCGACCAGCGGCCCAATCGGATACACACGAAAGCCGAAGAGCGTGTCGTGAATGCCCGACCACAGCGTCTCGAGGTTGGTGAACCAGTTGGCGACCCGGCGCCCGCGCAACCGGATGCGCGGCGCGCTCGCATCGAATACCGGATCGCCGAGGATCATCGCCTCCGGCGCTGCCGCCGAGGCCCTCATGAAGGTGGCGATGCAGTCGGCCGGGTGCTGCCCGTCGGCGTCCATGGTGAGTGCGTGCGTAAAGCCCGCGCGCTGCGCCTCGATCAGTCCGTCGAGAAGAGCGGCACCCTTGCCGCCGTTACGCGCGCGCACCAGCACGCGCAGCGACGGATCGAATCGTGCCATCGCGCTCAGAGTCTCGGCACTGCCGTCGGTGCTGCCATCCACGACCACCCATACGGGATCCCAGTGCGCACGCGCGGCGCGCACGGTCTCGACCGCCCGCGCGCCCGGGTTGTAGCTGGGAATGAGCACCAGGTGAGTGCGGGAGCGCATCATGCGGAGCTGGCGGCTGTCGGCCTCAGGCCGCGAGCGGGCATATTCCGGCTGCTTCGATTTCGACCAGCAGATCCTGGCGGCAAATGTCCGCCTGCAGGTAGACCGCCCGGCTTGCAACACCCACCGCGGAGTGGAGTTCCCGCCGGATCGCGGGCAAATCCCGGGGCCGGCGCACATAGACTTTGCAGGCCAGGGTGTCGAGCGTGAATCGCGCCCCCGGCGCCCGGCGGTTGGCCTCGCCGAGAAGGGCCTCGATGTTGGCGAGCGCCTCGCGGGTCTGCGCCGCAACATCGCCCACGTGCAGCGAGCGGTGTCCGACGATGCTCGCAGTGCCGGAAATGAACAGCGCGGCGCTTTCTCCCTGCCGCAGCACTGTGGCGCGGGAGAATACCGGACTGTGCCTGCCGTACTGCCGGGGGTAGTGGTAGGCGCTCACCTGGCGCGGGTTCTCGACGCAGGTCGGCGCAGTGCGCGCGGCCAGGAAATAAACGACGAGCGGACTATCGGCGGCCGCGCCGAGCGCGCAAGCCGCCGGTACATTGCCGCTGAGCGGACGGCCGCAGGCACGCAGCGTCTGGCGCCGGGCCGTGTTGAACTCGCGGTAGCGCTCGGTGCCGTTCGAGTCGCCGTTGATATCCGGCAGGTAGTTCCACACGCGCAGCAGATGCGGGCAGCCGTGGGCATCGAGCGTCGCGCACATTTCGCGGTAGGCGTGCGCCGCGGCTTCCCGAAGCGTCGGGTGCGCACCGCCGCGTCCCTCCGGCACTGCGATGCAACCGAACAGCATGTCCGCGGTGCGCCGGAAGCTTACGCCCTGGTGCTGGCCGGACTCGGCCGTGTCACCGCAACGCCAGACCTCGCACACGTGGGCAGCCGCCGGCAGCACAGGTGTGCTCACCTGCGCGACGGGAATCGCCGATGCGCCATTGGCGGTTGACAGCGGAGCGGACAGCTCGGCTGCGGCCGGGTCGGGGGCGGTTGGCTCACCCGCCGGGCGCCCGTTGAAGGTGGCGACGCCCAACACGTCCGACCATCGTGCCGCCTGGTACTCGGCCGGCGAGACGTAATCCAGATGCAGGCCGCGTGGCGCGCGCATCGGCGGTGAGGCGGCGTCCTCAGCTCTTCGGCGCGGGCTCGCTGGGCTTGCCCGTGACGGCCGATTTGGTCTTCTCGGCGGCATCCGCCGCCGACTTGCCGACGCTGCGGGCGCCGTCCGCGGCGGCATGCCCTGCCTTCTTCGAATCGTCACGGATGGCCTGCCCCGCTGACTTGCCGGTCGCGGCAGCCGCGTGCCCGGCCTCCCGCGACTTGTCAGCTACCGTGTGGCCGAGGGTGCGGGCGCCATCCGCGAACGCGTGTCCTATCGCTTTGGCGTCCTCGCTCACGGTGGCCTTGAAGTCCGAGATCTGCTGGTTCTGACCCTGGGCAGTGGCTGCCAGAAGCAGGGCGAGGGTGGCGGCCGAGGCCGCCCGGGCGAAGGTTGCTTTCATAGGAAAGTATCGTACGACACTCGCCCCGTGTTTTGCACCGCGCCCCGCCGAGGGCGCGGGCAGCGTTGCCGTGTGTCAGCGTTGCGGTGCCAATCATCGACCCATTCGGGCACACTTCGCCGGATGCGCCTCTACCGCCTGCCAATCTCCGTTCTGCGCACCCGCTATGTTCCGGGCGGTTGGGACCTGCTCGCCTTCGTATTGGTGTTTGCTTTTTTCATCTACGCCGCCGAGGCGGCGCACGGGCTCAGCGGCTCGCTCGCGCATCTGCAGGCCACGCCGATCTCGCTCAGGCCGTCGGCGCTCGTCGGTTATGCGGCGCGCACGGCGCTGCGCATGCTGATCGCGATGCTGGCGTCGCTGCTGTTCACCTTCACCTACGCGACGCTCGCCGCCAAGAGCCGCCGGGCGGAAGTGATCCTGGTGCCGTTGCTCGACTTCCTGCAGTCGGTCCCGATTCTGAGTTTCTCGATCACTATCCTGTTCTTCCTGCGCCTCACGCCAGGTCGCGTGGCCGGCGCGGAGATGGCCGCCATTTTCCTCATTTTCACCAGCCAGGCCTGGAACATGGCGTTCAGCTTCTACCACTCGCTGCGCAGTATCCCGGACGAGCTGGTGGAAGCTGCGCGCAACTTCCAGCTGACGCCGTGGATGAGATTCTGGCGCCTCGAGGTTCCCTTCGGCATGCCGGCCCTCATCTGGAACATGATGATGTCGATGTCCGGGGGCTGGTTCTTCGTCACGGTCTCCGAGGCGATCAGCGTCGGCAACACGACGGTTACGCTGCCGGGCGTCGGCTCCTATATCGCACTCGCCATCGCGCAGAAGAACCTGGCCGCCATCGGCTGGGCCATCGCGGCGATGTTCGTCGTGATCCTGCTGTACGACCAGCTGCTGTTCCGCCCGCTCACCGCAAGCGCCGACTGGTTCCGCCTCGAGCAGGAGGCGGGGTTCACCTCGACGCACTCGTGGGCGCTCACCATGATGCGTCGCTCGCGCCTGCTGCGCCTGATCGGCGGCTTGTTCAGCGCGCTGCTGCGCGCGGGCATGAAGCCGCACCACGCCGGAGCGACGGACACGGGCGGCCTACGCCGGCACCTCAACGAGCGCTGGGTCGACTACACCTGGTATACGCTGCTGATCCTCATCGGCCTCGGCGCGCTGTGGAAGACGACGCTCTTTGTGCTCGGCGAGGTAAGCCTCGGGGAGATCGGGCACGTCGTCGTGCTCGGGTTCATAACGCTGCTGCGGGTTGCGCTACTGATCGCGCTCGCGAGCGTCATCTGGGTGCCGATCGGCGTGTGGGTCGGGCTGCGCCCGCGCGCGGCGAGCATCGTGCAACCGATCGCGCAGTTCCTGGCGGCCTTCCCGGCGAACCTGCTGTTCCCGATCGTCGTGTCGGCCGTTGTGCGGCTGAAGCTCACCCCGGACATCTGGCTCAGCCCCCTCATGATCCTCGGCACCCAGTGGTACATTCTGTTCAACGTCATCGTCGGCGCTTCCTCGATCGCGGCGGATCTGCGCTACGCGAGCGAGAACTTCGGGGTGCGCGGCTGGTTGTGGTGGCGTCGTCTGGCGCTCCCGGCGGTGTTCCCCTTCTACGTAACCGGGGCGATCACCGCATCAGGCGGCTCGTGGAACGCGAGCATCGTCGCCGAAGTGGCAAGCTGGGGTAACGAGACGCTGACCGCGCACGGTCTGGGTGCCTACATCTTCGAGGCGACCAGCGCCGGGGACTTCCAGCGCAGCGTGCTCGGCACCGTGGTGCTGAGCCTGTTCGTGGTGACGCTGAACCGCGTGTTCTGGCGACCGCTGTACGCGCGCGCCGAGCGCAAGTTCCGCATCAGCTGAAGCGTCGAAGGTCTTTAGGAGTCGACCGTGAACGCAACTGCCCAGGCATTAAACCTCGCACCGCTGCTCGACGTAGAGGGCGTGTGCAAGTCCTTCCGCAAGCCCGACGGCGATCAGCTGGTCGTTCTCGAGAACGTGAATCTGACACTGCGGCCGGGGGAAATCGTCGGGCTCCTCGGGCGCTCGGGCTCTGGCAAGTCAACTCTGCTGCGGGTGATCGCCGGACTCGATGACCCCTCGGGTGGCGTGGTTAACTATCTCGGCCAGCCGGTTGCGGGCCCGGCGTCCGGAATCGCCATGGTGTTCCAGAGCTTCGCGCTGTTCCCCTGGCTCACGGTGCTCGAGAACGTGCAGTTGGGACTCGAGGCGCTCGGCGTTCCGGAGCCCGAGATGCGCAAGCGCTCGCTGCAGGCGATCGACCTCATTGGGCTCGATGGCTTCGAGTCGGCGTACCCGCGCGAGCTCTCCGGCGGCATGCGCCAGCGGGTGGGGTTTGCGCGCGCGCTGGTCGTGCATCCGAACGTGCTGCTGATGGACGAGCCGTTCTCCGCGCTCGACGTGCTGACCGCCGAAACGCTGCGCACCGACTTCCTCGACCTCTGGGGCGAGGGGCAGTTGCCGATCAAGTCGGTACTGCTCGTGACCCACAACATCGAGGAAGCGGTGCAGATGTGTGACCGCATGCTGATCTTTTCGACCCATCCGGGGCGCGTCATCGGTGAGATCCCGGTGGACCTGCCGCATCCGCGCCACGCGCAAGATCCGCGCTTCCATGCGCTCGTCGACCGGGTGTATGTCGAGATGACAGCCAAGCCGCGCGGCGAGCCGCGCGGCAGCGGCAAGGCCGAGCGCTTCCCGGGCACCGGCATCGGCACCACGCTCACGCACGTGTCCTCGAACGTGCTCACCGGTCTCATGGAGACGGTCAACGAACCGCCCTACAACGGCAAGGCCGACCTGCCGGCAATTGCCGAGGAGCAGCACCTGGAAGTCGACGATCTGTTTCCGGCGGCCGAGGCGCTGCAGATGCTGCGTTTTGCCGAGGTCGAGGGCGGCGATATCAAACTCACCGATGCGGGGCTGCAGTTCGCGCGCAGCGAGACGGATGAGCGCAAGAAGCTCTTCGCACGCCACCTCATCACCTACGTTCCGCTCGCCGCGCACATCCGCCGGGTACTCGATGAGCGCGCGAGCCATAGCGCACCCAAGAGCCGATTTTTCGACGAGCTCGAGGACTACATGGCGGAGGATGCCGCAGAACAGACGCTGCGAACCATCATCAGCTGGGGACGCTACGCGGAACTCTTTGCCTATGACGACCATCGCCAGGCCTTCAGCCTGGAGAACCCGGCGTAGCCTGCCGCGCGAGTGTGGGAAAAAAAGCGGGGCGGCACTGACCACATGAGCCGCCCCAGGAGGAGACGGCGCAAAGTCTCATACCTGCCGGTCTTGAGGTGCAACGGACCGGCAAGGAAATGTAAAGAAGTCTGTACCCCGCTCCTCGGGGGCTGCGGCGAGACCTTTTTGCGGCGCGCTGCCCGCTTAGCATAGGTAGCCAATGCGAATGCGCCCGAAGTCCAAAGAATTGTCCAGTTTGCGACCGAGCGGTCCGGGAACGGCTGGCAGACGTGTATCGTCCGTAACCATGGAATCCGGTGACTCCGGAGCGGACGCCAAGCCCACGCTGCTCATCATCGATGACGACCAGATGCTTTGCGCGATGCTGGCGGAGTACCTGGGTCCCGAAGGCTTCTCCACCACGACGGCTGCGAGCGGGCCGGCGGGGCTCGAGCAGCTTGCTGCGACCCCCGTAGATCTCGTCGTGCTGGATGTAATGCTGCCGGAGCTCTCGGGCTTCGAGGTGCTGCGCCGGATCCGCGCCAGCAGCCGCGTTCCGGTGATCATGCTCACGGCGCGCGGTGAAGAGGTCGACCGCGTGGTGGGTCTCGAGATGGGCGCTGATGACTATCTCGCCAAGCCCTTCAGCCCGCGCGAGCTCGTGGCACGCATTCGCGCAGTGCTGCGTCGCATACCCGGCGAGGCCCCGGGTGGCAGTGCGGAGATACTCTGGGGCCCACTGCGTCTCGATCTGCGTGCACGGCGTGCCGATATCGGGGAGCAGGACCTCGAGCTCACTTCCGCCGAGCTGCGGATACTCGAGCTGCTGGTGCGCGCCGACACCCGCACCGTGACGCGCGACGACCTCATGATGCAAGCACTCGGGCGGCGGCTACTGCCGACCGATCGCAGCCTCGACACACATGTATCGAATCTGCGCCGCAAGCTCTTGAAGTACACCGATCGCATCAACGTGCAGAGCGTGCGCGGCACGGGCTACGCGCTCACGCTCGCTCCGACACGCGCGGCGAGCGGGGCCCCGCAGCCCTGAGCGACCGATGCACTCGCTCTACTGGCGTATCTTTCTCGCCTTCTGGGCAGCGCTGGCTCTGATCCTGGTCGGCACCGTCACGGTCGCAGTCAACGCCACGGCGCACCGCACGGATCGACCGTGGGTGCAGCGCGGGCAGCTCTACTCGCAGGCGGCGCGCGCTTTCGAGGCCGGCGGCCCTGAGGCCCTGAAAAGCTGGCTCCGGTCGCTCGCCGCAGATCCCTTCAGCCGCACCTTCGTGGTCGAGCCCGGTGGCCGGGAAATGCTCGGGCGCCCGTTGCCGGCGTCCCTGAGTGGCGCGGGCGGCGGCAGCGCAGCAGGCGCGCCGGGCGGCGCTGCTGCCGCGGCGAGCGCGATCGCGCCAATCGGCGGTGCGCTCGTGCTGGTCGCACCCGGCGGCGGTACGTATCACGTCGTCATTGGTCCGGTACGCGACAGCCCACGGCTCTTCGGTGAGCTCGAACTGCCGGGCGTGCCGCTCTCGATACTTGCGATCGCGCTTGGCGTGAGCGCAGGCGTCTGCTTCATTCTCGCCCGTTATCTTGCCTCGCCCGTCGACCGGCTGCGGCTCGCGACGCGACAGCTGGCCGCGGGTGATCTCGACGTGCGCGTATCGCCTGCACTTCGCGGTCGGCAGGACGATCTCGGCCTGCTCGCCGCGGACCTCGACGCGATGGCCGAGCGGCTGCGTCAGCTCCTCGAGACGAAACAACAGCTGCTGCGCGATGTATCGCACGAGTTGCGCTCACCGCTCGCCCGGCTGCAGCTCGCGCTGTCACTCGCCCGCCGTGAAGACAGTGCTGCCGAGCGCCACCTCGCGCGCATTGCCGCCGAAGCTGACCGCCTCGAGCAGCTGATCGCCCGGACGCTGCAGCTGGCACGTCTCGAGCGCCCGGTGCATGCACTCGAGCAGCTGGGCGTCGATGTGGGTGCCCTGTTGCGCAAGATTGCTGCCGACGTCGCGATCGAAGCTGACGCTCGTGGCTGCCTCGTGAACGTGCTCGCCGAGGACGGTCTCGTGGTGTCGGGGGATCCGGAGCTGCTGCGCAGCACCTTCGAAAACGTGATCCGCAACGCCGTGCGCTATACCCCAACGGGCGCGGTGGTCGCCATCGAGGCGCAGCGCGCCGCGACCGCGGGGTTGGAATCGTCGGTGCAGGTTAGCGTGCGCGACCGGGGACCCGGGGTCCCCGAGAAGGAACTCGGACTTATCTTCGAACCCTTCTATCGGGTGGACGCTGCCCGCGAGCACCGCAGCGCCGGCGGCGAGGGGTTGGGACTTGCTATTGCGGCGCGCGCCGTGGCGCTGCACGGTGGGCGGATCGAGGCGCGCAACTGCGAAGGTGGGGGGCTCGCCGTCACCGTGACGTTGCCCGCACTCGAGTGTGAGCGCCCGGGAGCACATCCTGCGGCGGCGGCGTAAGGTGCGATGAACGACCGCGCCGGCGTGGCCAGCGCAAACGAGTCCCGCAGATCAAAGTCAGGTGGCGAGCAGCCCGTTGAGTCGCAGCGCTTCGCGCATCGACGTGAAAGTGAACTCGCCGAGGATGCGCCGCAGGCGACTTTCGCACCGCGTGAGATTGGTGTAGTGGCGGAAGCGCGAGAACCAACCAACGCGCACGCGCGGCTGCTCCGGATCGAGCTCCCAGGGATGCACGTAGAACGTGAACGGCCGCCCCGCGCGCTCGTTGATCTGCCTCAGTCCCGCCCGCGTCAGCCAGTACGGCAGGATACGGAAATAGCCTCCGCCGGAGACCGGAACCGGTACTCCATAAAACCTGGCCGCGGACATCGGGAACTCGACCAGCGTGCGGCCGGACGGCGCCTGCAGTCGATTGGGCTCCGGCGCTGCGCCCGGCAACCCGTAGATGTCGTGATGGATCGGGAACACCGAGGAGTCGTAGCGGAAGCCCAGATCAATGAGCACGTCGAGCGCCCAAAGCGATGCAGGCGTCACCGAGAAGCTCGCGGCGCGGTAGCCGAGCACCGGTTGGCCGATCAGGTTCTCGAGGCAATCCTTGGCGCGGACCGTCTCCTCGCGAAACTCTCTCTCGGCCTGCCGATACACGAGCTTATGCGCATAGCCGTGGCAGGCGATCTCGTGGCCGGCGGAGGCGATGCGCCGCACGAGCCCAGGCGAACGTTCGGCGACCCAGCCGAGCACAAAGAAGGTCCCGTGCACACCGCGTTCGGCGAGCACAGCGAGCAGCCGTTCGGTATTCGCCTCGACGCGATACTCGCGGCTCGCCCAGCTGTCGCGACTGATGACGGAGCTCAGCGCAGCGACGTGAAAATAATCTTCGACATCGACCGTGAACGCGTTCACCTGGCGTACGGCCGGCGCAACCGCGACACGATCGAAGCTGAGCGACTGGGGGGTATAGCGGATCGCATCCGCCGCCGCGGTGGCAGCGGCGGCGTCAGCTGTTGCCGAGTAAACGCGGGAGTGTTGTGCGTGAGGCAAGCGCGCGTGTCCTGTTGGAGGAGTTAGCGTTCCGTGCTGACACAGCGCGCGTCACCACGCCCGAAGCGTGGGGGTCAGCGCTTGTCCTGCAGATAAGAACGGCCCCTTCGCAGGAGCCGCTCTTATTGCATCACTTCATCCAGCGCAGGATGCCTCTCAGGCCTTGGGCTTGCGGCGACGGGCCGCAAAGCCGAGACCGCCTGCGCCCAGCGCGAGCAATGCCAGCGTGCCTGGCTCGGGTATCCCGCTGGTAGCCTGATTGCTACTCGAGCCGGTGTTGTAGTTGTTCTCGCGCGGCACGTAGTTGTCCTGCCCTGGCCACTTGTCGTGCGCTTCGTGGTAAACGGAGTCAGAATCCGCTACCGCGGGCACGCTCCACAGAATCGCCGACGTTGCGGCGATAGTGGCCAATCCGGCAATCAAACTGAGCTTCTTCATCGAATAACCCTCCAACGACCGATCCCTAGCCCTCGCGACAGGCCGGCTCCTGCAAAGCAAATGTTGTGCCGGCGATGCATGTTTGTTGTTTCGACAGTGCCTTGCAAAGCGTCTGCTCCTACAGACGCACTCGCTCGCGCTCAAGGGTGCAAGCCCCTGCGGCGTGAACAGCGTCACAAGAGTATCAAATGCGCGAGAGAGTCAACTGCCCTATGCAACATATGCCGAAGAAAAGTTGCACCTCATCACACAGTGACAGGCCGTGACCGCATCCGCGGCCGCTGTCGGCGCGGCGCGACGCACGCTAATCCTATAGAAATCAATGTGTTGTGAACACGTCAGCTTGCGCTTTCGCTTCCGACGTCTGTGCAACGCGACGCCATCTCAGGCGTGGCAACGATCGTGCTCGTGCGACGATCGCCTAACACTCTGAAATTGAAAAGAAATCATCTTACGGCACGAGCCTTGCAGTAGCTCGGTCGTCTGCTGTGCCGGGGTCTCCGCTTACCCCACGGCCGCAGCTTCCAGGGGAACCGATGAAGGGTGCGCTTTGCTCGCAGGGCGCCTTTTTCGGAGGTTCACGTGTTGAAGTCACTGAGACTGGCATGGATGTTGGTGCTCGCTGGGCTTGTGCTCGCGGGCTGTCACGACGGCTCCGACGGCAGCAGCATGGACTCGGCGGCGAGCAGCACCGCCCCGCCCACCAGCACGGCGCCTACGAGTGGCTCTGCAACGCTCTCCTGGGATGCGCCGACGAGCGATACCAACGGCCAGCCGCTCACCAATCTCTCCGGATACCGTATCTACTACGGCGAGAGCCAGACGGCGCTCAGCGAGACGGTGAACCTCTCGGGTACCGGTCTACAAACTTATGTCATCGACAATCTCCAGGCCGGCACCTGGTACTTCGCCGTCAAGGCCGTGAACACGGCCGGAGTCGAGAGCGCGCTCTCCAACATCGTCAGCAAGACGATCAGCTAGGCGAGATCGCCAGGCTAGGGGAGATCGCGAGCCGCGGCTTGCGACCGCGGAGCGGGACCGTGAGAATTTTCACGGGGAGAGTGCCCGCGCCTTCGCTACGCTATGCGCATGACGCGCTGGTCACGCCTCTGGTTGATTCTTGCTCTCGCGCTCATCGTCGCGCTCGTCTACTGGCCGAGCACGCGCGTGCTCATCGAGCAGTGGGGCGACTTCAAGAATCTCACTTATACGCACGGCTGGCTGATCCTCGCCGCGTGCGTGTGGCTCGTCTTTCGCTCGCGAGGGGAGATCGCCGCGGCGCCCACGCGGGTTGAGCCCGTGGCGCTCGTTGCGCTGGCCGCGTGCGTTCTCGGCTGGCTGGTGTGCTATCGGGCGAGTATTCAGGATCTACACATCACGATTCTGCCGGCGATCTTTTGGCTGGCGGCGACGAGTGCCTTCGGTTGGCCGATCGGCCGCTGGCTCATATTCCCCGCGCTGTTCTTCTGCTTTGCCCTGCCGTCCTGGTCGCAGCTCAGCGTCCCGCTGCAGGATCTCACCGTGCAGGCGATGCGCCTGGTGCTCGCGGGGACGGGTCCTACGGCGGTGATTTCCGGAGATCTCATCCACATCCCCAACGGGACCTTCGAGGTCGAGGAGGGCTGCAGCGGGCTGCACTTCATGATCGTGGGTCTCGCCGTAGCCGCTCTTCACGGTGAGCTGCGCCGTGATCGGTGGAAAACCCGGTTCGCGCACCTCGCGCTGATGGCCGGACTTGCGCTGCTTGCCAACTGGATCCGCGTGTACGTAATCATCGAGGCCGGGTATCGGACGGACATGCACAGCTCGCTGCTGCGCAACCACTACTGGTTCGGTTGGGGTGTGTTCGCCGTCGCGCTCTTCGTCTTCTTCAAGCTGGCGGCGCGTTTCGAGCCGGCCGAGCCACCGGCGGCTGCCGTTACCGCTAGCGCTTCCGCCGGAGCTCGTGCCCCGCCGGGGGCAGGCCTGGCCGGGCTCGCGATCGCGGTGGCCGTGCTGGTGGCACTGCCGGTCGCGAACGTGGCCCTGCGGCTGATGCGGCCTGCTGCGCCGCTGGCGCCCGGCGTGGATCCCGGCGCGCCATGGGTTCCGGCGCTGCTCGACATCAATTCCTCGTGGCAGCCGGTGTATCCGGGCGCAGACCGGCGGCAGCGACAGACCTTTGATAACGGCACGGGCGACATGGTGGAGGTGTTCTCCGTCAGCTACCTCCGCCAGCGCCAGGGCGCCAAGCTGGTCGGCATAGACACCTCCCTTACCGGCCGTGAGCTGCTGGCGGGTCCTGAGCAGACCGTGGCAGGGCCGACGGGCTCGTTCCGTGAGACCGAGGTCGCCGAGCGGGCATCACCCCATGCCCACTACCTGATCTGGTCGCGCTATGAGACGGCCGGCCGTGACTTTGCCTCGCCGTTCCCGGCGCAGCTCTGGTACGGGATCAATGCGCTCGTATCGAATCCCTCGGCGTCCCTGGTCGCTCTGCGCGCTGCCTGCCGGCCCGACTGCACCTTAGCGCGGCGCACCCTGCTCGAATTCGCCGCCAGTGCGCCCGCGATCTGGCGGTAGTTCATCTCCGGTTCAGCGATCGGCGACCATATACCTTAATCCGCTCTGCAAGCCATGGGAGGGCGCACGGGCACCACTGTTTGTGACTACCTTCACACCCGCGACGACGAGGCGCCGCTAAGCTTCGTCGCGACCAAGAGACGGTGCGGTTAGTTGGCAGCGCACTCCGGGTGCTGTAGAAAAAACAAACACCTGGCCGACCCGTCCACAAACAGGGGACGCCAGTTCCGACATCTGAACCGGTCGAGCTCCCTTGAGTTCTGATAGGCTCAACTTTTCGACCCAGGAAGTGCGATGCGACTTGCGGGCGTGCTGGTGCTGGCCGGCTGGCTGGCGGTAACTCCGGTGATCACCAGTTGCACCTCATCCTCACCAGTGGCGGCGCCGGCGCCTACACCGAGTCAGGCCGCTGCCAAGGCGGCAGATTCCAACTACATTATCGGCCCCGGCGATACGCTCGACGTATTCGTATGGCGCAATCCCGAGCTATCAGTGACGGTGCCGGTGCGTCCCGACGGCAAGATTTCCACGCCGCTGGTCGAGGACATGGTCGCGGTCGGCAAGACCGCACCGCAACTCGCGCGCGACATGGAAAAAGTACTCTCGGAGTACGTGCGCTCGCCCAAGGTCAACATCATCGTTAAGAACGCGGCGAGTGCCTTCAGTCTGGTCAAGGTCGTGGGCCAGGTCGCTCACCCGCAGGAGCTGCCCTATCGTGAGGGCATGACGGTGCTCGATGCGATCCTCGCCGCCGGCGGGCTCACGCAGTTCGCCTCCGGCAACCGCTCCCGCATCGTGCGGGTCGAAAACGGTAAGGAGACTGTCATTCACGTGAAGCTCGACAACCTGGTGAACGGCGGCGACGTCCATCAGAACGTGCAGTTGAAACCCGGCGACGTGCTGGTCGTGCCGCAGTCGATGTTCTGACATGCACACCGCACTTGAATTCATTCTCGAGCAGATACGCGGTGTCTGGCGCTTTCGCTGGACGGCCATGCTGGTGGCATGGATCGTGTGCCTGATCGGCTGGCTCGTGGTGCTCGCGCTACCCGACACCTACAGCGCCTGGGCGCGCGTGTTCATCGATACGCGCACGCGCCTGAGTCAGGTGACCGCCGGCATCGCCGTCGAATCCAATGTGGTTGCGGAGGCCGAGGCCGTGCGCAACGCATTGCTCGGCGGACCGCAGCTGGAGAAAGTCGCGCGCCTCGCCATGCCGGCGTACGCCAAGGCGAACCCGGCACAACAGCAGGCCATGGTCGACGGTCTGCGCAAGCGGTTGCTGGTCGAGAGCAACGGTGGCGGCCCGAGAAATCAGCTCGCCGACCTCTACACCATCACCTACACCGATCAGGACCGTCGCACTGCACATCGCGTGGTCGACCAGCTCCTGCGTCTCTTCCTCTCCAGCTCGCTCGGCGGCACCCAGGAAGGCGCGGAGCAGGCACAGCAATTCCTGATGCAGGAGATCGCCGAGTACGACAAGAGGCTTCAGGCCGCCGAGGGACGCCTCGCCGATTTCAAGAAACAGAATGCGGGACTCCTTCCCGGGGCCACCGGCGATTACTTCACCCGTTTACAGGGCGACAACGACCAGCTGGAGAAGCTGAAGCTCAACCTGCAGGTCGCGGAGCAGAAGCGTGAGGAGCTGCACCGCCAGCTCTCGGGCGAGGCCGCGGCGCTCGGCGGTCCGACGCTTGGGGGCACGGCTGGCACCGACACAGCCGGCGAGATCCGCGCGACCCAGGCGCGGCTCGATGAGCTGCTGCTGCGCTTCACGGACAAGCATCCCGACGTCATCGCCGCGCGACGCACGCTCGAGGACCTGAAGATCCGCCAACAGACCGAGATCGCTGCCGTGAGGCGCGGAGACCCCGCGGCGATCGCGGCGGCCGGACTCGGGCAGAACCCTGTGTACCAGGGAATCCGGCTGCAGCTGAGCTCGGCCGATGTCGAGGTGGCGACGGCCAAGAGCCAGGTGCAAGACCAGGAGGCCAAGATCGCCGAGCTGCACAAGATGATCAATACCGCCCCGCAGGTCGAGGCGGAATATGCACGGCTCAACCGCGATTATGACGTTACGCGCGGCCAGTACCACGCTCTCGTCGATCGCTTGAATCGTGCCAAGCTGTCGGACCAGGCCGAGGCAACTGGAGTGGTGCGCTTCGAGGTGGTCGAACCGCCGACCGGCAGTACGGCTCCCGTGTCTCCCGATCGGCCGCGCCTCATCCTGGTCGTGCTGCTCGGCGGGCTCGTCGCAGGAGTCGCACTGGCTTATTTCCTCCATCAATTGCGACCGGTGTTCACCTCGGCTCGCCAGCTCGGTGAGGTTACGCAGCTCCCGGTGCTGGGCATCGTGAGCATGACCTGGATGGAAAGGCACAAGGCGCAGGAGCGTCGCGCCATATGGGCCTATTCCGCGGCGACTGCAGTGCTCGTGCTGGTCGCCGGAATCGTGCTGCTCATCCAGAGCCCGACGTCGCAGCTTCTCCACGGACTGATCGCATGAGTGTCATCGAGAACGCGATCAAGCGGCTGCAGGCCTCACGCGGCGCGACCACGCCGGGCCACGAGAGCGCTTTCGAGGCGCTGGCTGCAGTAGGGGCCGCGCGCCGCCGCGATGCCGCGGCCGATGCCGCCTCGCCTCGCCGCACCATCCCGATCAACCAGGATGCGCTGCGTGCGGCAGGGCTTCTGCCGCCCCCGCACCAGGAGCGCGAGCTCGCGCAGCAATACCGGCAGATCAAGCGTCCGGTGATCAACCGCGCGCTGGGCCGCGGCGTGCCGGCAGTGCCGCAAGGCAATCTCGTGATGATCGCGAGCTCCGTGCCCGGCGAAGGCAAGACCTTCATGTCGCTCAATCTCGCCCTCAGCATGCGCCTCGAGGAGGACGTGACCGTGCTGCTGATCGACGGTGACGTCGTCAATCCGCGCATGAGCCAGGTGTTGGGCGTGCAGGACGAGCAGGGGCTGCTCGACGTCGTCAGGGATCCCGCGCTATCGGTTGCCTCGGTCGTGCTGCCCACCGAGGTGCCCGGACTGTCGTTCCTTCCTGCCGGCCGACCGAGCGATAACGCGACCGAGCTCCTCGCGAGCGTGCGCATGCATCAGGTCGTCGTGCAGCTCGCCAGTGAGGACCCCGCGCGTCTCGTGCTGTTCGATTCTGCGCCACTGCTCCTCACGACCGAATCCCAGGCACTCGCGCAGGTGGCCGGGCAGATCCTCCTCGTCGTGCGCGCCGGTCAGACGTCGCAGCATCTCGTATTCGAGGCCATCGAGACGCTCGCAGAAGAAAAGCCAATCTCACTCGTGCTCAACCAGTGCGTGCGGCAGCCGCACGGCTACTACTACCAGTACGGCAGTTCTGCAGCGGGTGGCAAGGCGAGCGGCACTTGAGCCGCGCCGAAGGTCGTTCGACATGAGGGTGCGGGGGAGAAGGGGATGGGCGACTACTGGTCAGCTCGCGCTAGCCTTATTGCTGACGCTCCTTGCCTCGAGCGCCGTAGCGCAAATCGGCCAGTTCACGACCCAAAGTCTCTTCTTCAACCAGGCCGGCAACGCTCACCGCGGCAACTATATCGAGGCTGATGCCGGCGGCGTTTACAACGACAACATCTACCTGAGGCCCACTGATGCGCAGGGCGACACGCTCGTCATGATTGGCCTGCTGGCCGATACCGAGCATCAAAGCCCGCGCCTCGATTACCGGCTCGACTCTGACATATCTCTCGTCAAGTATCTGCAAGGGGACTTCAAGACCCAGCCGTTCGGTTATCTCGACGGCTTTGCGGAGTACTGGTTCGCGCCGGGGTTCTTCTCCTGGACCGTGCGCGACACTTACAATCAGCTTGCGATCGCACAGTATGCGCCACTCACGCCCGACAACCTCGAGTCCATCAACTATTTCACGACCGGACCTCGCTTCAGACTGAAACCAACGCTGCGCACGACGGTGCAGATCGACGGCGTCTACTCGCTGGTCAACAGCAGCTCTAACTCACCCCTCTACGTGAACGTCGATAACCATCGCTATGGCGGCGTGATCACCGTGAGTCAGGCCGTTTCCAGCACCCTGAGTGGATTTGTGACCGGAACCTATAACGACGTGAAGTTCAAGAACACCGCCGAGAACACGGACTTCACGTCGGCCGCGGTGATGGGGGGAATCAGGTTGGAAGACGCCCGCACTGTCCTGAACGTTTCAGGCGGTTATCAAAGGCTGCACACCACCAGCGTGGTGACCGAAGAAAGTGCCATAGGTGAAGTCGAACGCACCCAGGAGGAGACGCCGAGCGGCGTGACCTGGCAAGCTGACTTGTCGCGGCTGATTCGGCCGACGCAACGCGTCTCGCTGCACGCCCTGAGGCAAATCAGCGACGCTGCAAATCTCTTTCGACTGAACTTCGACCAACCGGTCGGCAGCTCCGTCGGGAATCAGATCGTCACCGGAGAGCCGTTCACCTACACGAGCTACGGCGCGACCTACCGCTTCCAGTATGACCGCACTTCGTTCCAGGTCGACCTGCTGGACGCCACGACGCACTACCAGAGCACCTCGACCGTTAACAATGGTAACCAGAAGGTTGTCAGCGCGTTATTTGCCCGGCAGCTGACCCCGGTGCTCAGTTGGGACGTCGGCGCTGCCTATACGCGCGGTTACTACGGCAGCCAGACCGGAGCTTCGAAGCTGATCAACGCCCTCGCGAGTCTGTACTGGCAACTCGGCGCCCGCTTTCGATTACGCTTCGTCTACGCCTACGGCGAGACCTCGCCCAATGGGTATACCAATAATCAGATCGGCGTCTTCGGGTACTACGCATTGACGGCACCGGGTCGTGGAACGGCGCAGGCCGAAGAGACGCCCGAGCTTGGGCCGGTCGCGCCGATGAGCGCACCGCCGACACTACGATAAACGCCTGGGCATGCTTGTTTCACTCGAAACGCTCTTTTGGATCTCTCTCGTCGTCGGGCTCTACCCGTACGCCGGCTATCCGCTTTGTATCGCGCTGCTGAAGGCGGTTCGACCCCGCCCGGTGCGCGTCGGGTCCGTCACGCCCACCGTGACCGTTGTGATCTCCGCCTACAACGAGGTTTCGCACATTGGGGCGACGGTGCGCAACAAGCTCACGCAGGACTACCCAGCGACACTGCTCGACGTCATGGTCGTTTCCGACGGGTCGACCGATGGCACCGACGAGGTGCTGCAGCAGCTCGCCTCACAGGAGGCACGGGTGAGCTACCTGCGGCAAGAACCGCGAGGCGGTAAGACGGCGGCGCTGAACGCCGTGGTCGAACGCGCGCGCGGCGAGATCATCGTATTCTCCGACGCGAACTCGATGTATCGGCCGGACACGGTACGCCGGCTGGTAGAGGGTTTCGCCGACCCCGAAGTCGGCTACGCCTCGGGGCGAATGCTGTATGTGGACCCGCGCGGCTCGCTGGTCGGTGACGGCTGCACGGCCTACATGCGCTACGAAAACAGGCTGCGTCGCTACGAGTCGGCCATCGGCTCGGTGGTAGGCGTGGACGGCGCCGTGGATGCGATAAGGCGCTCGCTGTATCGGCCGATGCGCTCCGACCAGCTGCCCGATTTCGTGCTCCCGTTATCAGTCGTCGAGCAGGGCTATCGGGTGGTGTACGCGCCGCAGGCGGTGCTGGAGGAGGAAACACTTACGAACGAGTCGCAGGAGTACCGTATGCGCGTGCGTGTGGCGCTACGCGCTCTGTGGGCGCTGTGGGACAAGCGTGCATTGCTCAATCCGCTGCGCTTTCCGCTCTTCAGCTGGCAACTTGCATCCCACAAGCTGCTGCGCTACCTGAGCTTTGCGCCACTGGCGGTGGCGGCGATCTGCAGTTGGCTGCTGGTGCCCCGAAGCGGTCTCTATTTGGCGCTCACGGCGGGCCAGGGTGTCGCCGCCGCGCTTGCGCTTGCTGCAACGCTCGGACCCAAGCAGTTGCGCGCCTTCCCCGTGACCCGCTATTGCTACTACTTCGTGCTCCTCAACTGGGCCTCTGCTGTCGCCTTCGGCAGGTTCGTGCGCGGTGATAAGCAGGTGGTGTGGCAGCCGCGCACGGGCTGAACTCCTGCATGCAGGGATGAGCCATGCCACTGATGAGCGCGCTCTCTCGGCACGTGTTCCATCCGCTGTGGGACCTGAAGGACGGCAGGCATCGGCTGCGCGACCTGCGCGAGCTCGAGCGCACGCAGTGGCTGGCACCGGAGGTGCTTCTCGCGCGACAGCGTGAACGCCTGGGTTGGATCCTGCGCTACGCGGCAGTGCACTCACCGTATTATCAGCAGCTGTTTCATCGCCGCGGATTCGACCCCGATAGCTACCAGATCACCGACTTCCAAGCCCTGCCGCTCCTCACGAAGGCCATCATTCGCAGCCGGACTGATGAGATCCTCTCGCCGGAATTCGCCCGCAGCGCACTGCTCGAGCATCGCACTGGCGGTTCGACAGGCGTTGCGCTGACGGTCTACTTCGACCCCGAGTGGATCAATCCACGCTCCGCGGACGCCCTGCGTTCCGATCAATGGGCGGGGTGCTTTCACGGCATGAAGGTTGCCTCTCTCTGGGGGAATCCGCCGCTGCCGCGGACGCTCAAGGAGCGCATCCGGGCGCTCCTCATCGACCGGTTCATTTTCCTCGACACGCTGGATTTCAACGACCGGTCGGTCGGGGAATTCATCCGCCGCTGGCGCAGGGAAAAGCCAGAAATTCTGTTCGGGCATTCGCACTCCCTCTACATGCTCGCCCGCTACGTGATTGATCACGGCATCGCAGACCTGCGACCACACGGAGTCATCTCCACCTCGATGATGCTGCTCGCGAACGAGCGGGCAGCGATCGAGACAGCTTTCGGCTGCAAGGTGTTCGACCGGTATGGCTCGGAGGAGACCGGCCTCATCGCGAGCGAATGCGAGCAGCATCAGGGGCTGCACCTCAACATCGAGCACCTGTATATCGAGTTCTTACGCGAGGACGGGACTTCCGCCGCGCCCGGAGAAGAGGGGGCGATCGTCATCACGGATCTTTTCAATCGCGGCATGCCGCTCATCCGCTACGAGATCGGCGACGTCGGCGCGCTTTCTGACCGGCGCTGCCCGTGCGGCCGCGGCATGCCGCTCATGGAGCGGGTGACGGGCCGCGTTGCCGATTACCTCAAACGCCGTGATGGTTCGCTGGTGGCTGGCGTGTCGCTGGTCGAACGCACGCTGACCGCCATTCGGGGTCTGGAGCAGATGCAGGTGGTACAGCCGGCAGCCGACGAGATCGTGCTCAACGTGGTGCGTGCACCCGATTTCAGTCCCGCCACCGAGCAGGCGCTGCTCGCGGAGTTTCGCGCGGTTTTCGGCCCTGGAATCGATATTCACCCGAACTACGTCGAGCGCATCCCGCAGGAACGTTCCGGAAAGTACCGCTTTTCGATCTGCCGGATTTGAAGCGAGCGCTCTCATGAACACCCCGAATGAGCTGGTCTCCGTCATCATCCCCAGTTACAACATGGCGCACTTCCTGCCGCAGGCCGTGCAGTCGGCGCTCAACCAGTCCTACGCAAATCTCGAGGTACTCATCGTCGATGACGGCTCGACGGATGACACCCCGAAGGTCGTGCGGCAGTGGGAGAGCGATTCGCGTGTGCACGTGCACCGGCAGGCAAACGGTGGCCTCTCGCACGCCCGCAACCAGGGTATTGCCCTGACCCGCGGGCCCTTCATCGCCCTGCTCGACGCCGACGACATCTGGGCGACGGACAAGCTCGCCGAGCAGATGAGGCTCTTTGCAGGCCGACCGGAGGTTGGCGTGGTGTATTCCAACTTCGTTCTCATGGATCGCGAAGGGAATCCATTGCCCAGGGGCCCGATACACATGCAGCGCGGTTGGGTCAGCGGAGCACTGCTCATTGAAAACTTCGTACCCGCTTCCTCGGCGGTTGCCCGACGGGAATGCTTCGAGCGTTACGGGGGGTTCGACACCAAGCTGCGCACCGGCGAGGACTACGACATGTGGCTGCGTCTCTCGCCGCACTATCAGTTCGACTTCGTCGCCGAACCCGCGATCAGCTATCGCATCTGGGGCGGTCAGATGTCGAAGGACTATCGGGCCCGCTATGAGACCGGGATTTGCACGATGGAGCGGTTCCTTAACAACAATCCGGATGTTGTCGACCGGGGGGTAGTGCGTCGAGCCTGGGCCCATACCTACACGGGGCGGGGCAACGTTACCTTGTGGCGGGGACGGGATCGCGTCGGCGCACTGCGTGACTATGTCCGCGCGCTATCGTTCCGGCCTGGGTACTGGCCCGCGTGGCGTGCGATCTTGCGATCATTCGTCAGCAGCCGGGAGCCCCAATGAGTTCTCCGGCAGCGTTGCAGTCAGTCGGCCGGCACCGGCGGGTAGTCCGTGCGATTTATGTATCCATCGGAGCCGGTCTGGGAGATGGGGCGCGCGGGGATGCCGCCGACGCTCGTGCGCGGTGCGACGTCGTTCACGACTACGGCGTTTGCGCCGATCGCCGCGTGGTCACCGATCTGGACACGGCCGATAATCTTCGCTCCCGGGGCGATATACACGTTGTTGCCGATGATCGGACAGCCGGCGCGTTCGCCGCGATTGACCTCGGCAAGCGTCACAGCGTGCGAGAGATTGCAATTGTTACCGATGACCGCCCCGCCCGGTACGAAGATGCCGCCGAAGTGGCCGATATAGAATCCGCTGCCGATGCGTGCATCCCGCGAGACGTCGATGCCGAAGCGGATCGAGTAGCGATAGAGCAACATGACGAGCAGCTGGCGCATCCCCAGACTGCACCAGCCGTTCGTGCGCGCCCAGGAGAACAGACGCAACAGGACCGTGTAGCGGAATCCCGGCGTCAGGAGGAAATGGTTCCAGAAGGTGCCGCTGCCTCCGCGGCCGGCGTGCCGCCACAAATCAGATGCGATGAGAGCCCTGCATCGCTTCCAAGTCATGAGCTGGGGACCCTCAAGTCGTGATGCAATGCGGATTCTTCATCTGATTCACAGTGAGGGAGTCTACGGAGCCGAGTCCATTCTATTGTATCTGGCCCGTGAGCAGCAGCGGCGGGGGCATGAGCCCTTCATAGGCAGCATTCGCGATCCAGGCACCCCCGAGACGCCGTTCGAGGCTCTGGCTCGATGCCGCGGATTAGCCGTCGTGCCGATCCGCATCGCACCCCGGCCGACCCCCGCAGTCGTGCGCTCTCTACTACGCGCGGTGCGAAACGTGACGCCCGACGTTCTGCACTCGCACGGTTATAAGGCCAATATCCTCCTTGGGCCGCTGCCCAGGCGGCTGCGCGGGCCGATGCTCTCAACGCTGCACGGCTGGACGGCTCCCCGGCGGCTGAGTGCGTTGTGGCTTTATGAGCAGCTGGATCGGCTATCACTTCTGAGAATCGATGCCGTCGTCGTCGTTACCCGCCGCATGTTGCAGCTTCCCATCCTGCGACACGTTTCCCCGGCGCGCCGTCTGGTGATCGAGAACGGCATCCCGACACTCCCGCAGCGGCTCGGCGACCTTGCGACTGCAGGCGCTGCCCCTCTGCCACCAGAGCTCGTCGAGTTTGTCGCCAGGCGGCCGACGCTGGTGGCGATTGGGCGGCTGTCTGCCGAGAAGGGCTTCCTCGTGCTGTTGGAGGCATTTGCGCGGGCGGGTGGCACGAATGGCGGCCAGATGCAGCTGTTGATCGTCGGCGAGGGAGCGGAGCGAGCGCGGCTCGCGCAACGCATCGCGGAGCTGCGTCTGTCGGGCATTGCGAGGCTCGCCGGTTATGTCGAAGGAGCCGACAGACTTCTGGCGCAAGCCGCGGGCTTCGTCATGAGTTCGTACACGGAGGGCATGCCGCTGGTACTGCTCGAAGCCATGCAGTGGCGCGTGCCGATCCTCGCCACCGCGGTCGGTGCCATTCCGGAGATGCTCGACGAAGGGCGGCGTGGCCTGCTCGTCCCGCCGGACGATGTTGGCATGCTCGCCGACGGACTGTTGCGCATCGTCACCGGGCGCCGCGCCGCAAACGCGGCCGCCGGCGGTGAGCAAGCGCTGCCGGAGCCGTACACCAGCGGTCGGATGGCCGAGCGCTATCTCCGCGCGTACGATGCGGTGCGTGCCGCGCGCTCCAACGGACGCGCCGAACGGCCATGACATAATGCACATATGAGACTCCCGCGAATCAGAGGACGGACCGCTGCACTCAACGACGAGGTTGGCACGCGCAACGCCGCTTTCGTCCTGTTCTGCGCTTTCCTGGTCAGTTATTTCCTGCATCTCGCGGCGCGTGTGTCAGTGCTCGGGATCATCCATATCGACCTGCTGCTCGCTGGCGCGACGGCGTTCGCCATAGTGGTTGGCCAACCGTCACGCCGCGGCCGCCGCCAGGCGGGATCCCCGCCGTGGCAGCAGATGGATCCGGTCGCCGTCCGGCTGTGGATTCTCGTGGGCTACATCATCGTGACGCTCCCGTTCGTCGAGTGGCCTGGGAGTGTCCTGCACAACTCCGAGCGGTTTGTGAAATCGCTGTGCTTTTTCTTCTTCGTGGTGGCGACCGTCGACACCACGCGCAAGCTCGGGATCCTGCTCGCGGTGTATGTGTTCACGCAGGTATATCGCGTGCTGGAACCGCTTTACATGCACGTGAGGTTCGGCTACTGGGGCGGTCTCACGACGCTCGGCAACTGGGAAACCATGGACCGGCTTTCAGGCTCGCCCTGGGACATCATCAACGCCAACGGTTTGGGTAACGTCGTGATCGTGACCCTCCCCATGCTGCATTTCCTCTGCCGCCCAGATACCCTGCCGCGGAGAATCATCTGGGCCGCGATTGCCGGCGCCATGTGCTACGCACTGGTGCTGAGCGCATCACGCTCCAGCTTTCTGGCTTTCCTGTTCCTGTGTGGATTCGTCATCTGGCGCAGCAAGCATCGTGCAGCGCTCCTGTCCGTGGCCATCGTCGGCGGAATGATCGCACTGTCGCTGATGACCGGACTGCAAAAGGACCGCTACCTTTCGATCGTATCGAGCACGGCACCGGGGGCGGCCACGGCGCACGAGCGGATCCAGAACGTGATCAGCGATTTCAAAGTCTCACTGCGCCGGCCGCTGTTCGGGCACGGGCTCGGCACCTCGGCCGAGGCGAACGCGAACTTTGGCAATAACTACCTCCTTTCACACGATCTCTATACTGAGACTGCCGAGGAGCTCGGTTACGTTGGCCTCGCGTTGCTGTTGGCACTTATCTGGAGCTTCATACGCGCCTGTCGCATCGCGATGCAGGTGACCGCCGCGGCCGGGACCGCGGATGAGCGACTGCGTTTCCTGCGCGACGTCGCCCGCTCGCTCGTGCTGGTGGTGGCGGTCGACCTGTTCTTCAGCTTTGCGTCCTACGGTCTGTCGGAGCCGTACTGGTACTTCTACGGCGGACTCACGGTGGTCACCGCGCGCCTGGCGATCAAGTTCGCTCCGGACGCAGCCCGCGCGAAAGCGATTGCACTCTCAGCCGGCGGGACTGGCCGCGGCTTGCGGGGGCGCCGCGCCGGCCGTGCGCCATCGCGCGGCCGCGTGCCTGCCGCAGGACGCATGCGCCGCGCGGCAGACGGATCCTGACTCGCATGTGCGGCATCTGTGGTTTCGTTTCAAACGCCGGCTGGTCGCCCGCCACGCTGCAGGCGATGAACGCCGTGATCGTGCGCCGTGGTCCGGACGGCGAGGGGTCTCTGTTCTCAGGAGGCGTCGGCATGGCCATGCGGCGGCTGGCCATCATCGACGTCGCCGGTGGCGCGCAGCCGGTTTATAACGAGGACCGTTCTGTCGCCGTGGTGTTCAACGGCGAGATCTACAACTTCAGGGCACTGCGCGACGCTCTGTTGGCACGTGGTCACGAGTTTCGTACCAACTCCGATACCGAGGTGATCGTGCACCTCTACGAGGAACACGGCGCGGAACTGGTGCGCGAGCTCGACGGCATGTTCGCCTTCGCGCTGTGGGACGCGCGCGAGGAGACGCTGTTGCTGGCCCGCGACCGGCTTGGTATCAAGCCGCTCTTCGTAGCGCGCCTCCCGGGCGGGGTTCTGTTCGGCTCGGAGATGAAGTCGCTGCTCGCGACGGGGCTCGTGCCGACCGATCTCGACTGGCAGGCCATGGATCAGTTTCTCGCCTACACCTTCGTGCTGGCGCCACGCACAATCTACGGCGCGATCCGCAAGGTTCCACCCGGCACGACCGTTACCATCGCGCCCAACGGCGACATGACGGAACGCGTTTACTGGGAAGTTCCCGACATCGAAGTCGTTCCGCGAACCCGGGGCGAGTACATCGCGCGCCTCGAGAGCGCCCTGCAGCACGCGGTTCAGTCGCACCTCGTGAGCGATGTGCCCGTCGGAGCGTTTCTTTCCGGCGGCATCGACAGTGGCCTCATGGTGGCGATGATGGCCTCGGTCAGCGAGCGCCCCGTCGAAACCTTTACCGTCGGATTTGCCGACTCCGGGTCGTCGTTCATCGACGAACGCGTCTACGCGCGCCTCATAGCCCAACGCTATCGCCTCAATCACCACGAGATCAACGTCGAGCCGCACGTCACGGACATCATCGAGGACATCGTGGCCGCCTTCGATGAACCGTTTGCCGACGACTCGGTCATCCCGAGCTACTACGTGAGTCAGGAAGCCGCGCGCTTCGTCAAGGTGGCACTCACGGGCCTCGGAGGAGATGAGCTTTTCGGCGGCTATCGCCGTCATCTTGGCGCACGTGTCGGTGAAGCGTACGGCCATGTGCCGCGCTGGCTGCGCGAGAGCATCGTCAATCGCCTCGTTCGCCGACTTCCCGAGCCGAAGAATTCCAGCGATGTGATCGATCACCTCAAGCGCTTCTCGCGGGCATCCTCGCTCCGGCCTTCGGGCCGCTACCAGGATTCGATGACCACACTGCGGCCGGCCGAGCGCTCGCGCCTCTACAAGAGGGAAGTGGCGGCACACATCGATGCGGAGGCGACGACGGCGGCGCTCACCGCAACCTTCGACGGCTTCCGGCACGGAACGAGCCTCGACCGCGCGCTCAAGACCGATCTGCGCTGGTACTTGCCGGATGACATCCTCACGCTCACGGACCGGCTGAGCATGTGGCATTCACTCGAGCTGCGGGTACCCTATCTCGATCACCGCCTGGTGGAAGAGGCGATGACGGTGCCGTCGAATGCGAAGATTCACGGCCTCGATCAGAAGCACATCCTGAAGCAGGTTGCCTCCCGATGGCTGCCGGGGCCGGTGATCAATCACCGCAAGCAGGGTTTCGAGGCGCCGATGGGGCGGTGGCTGCGTGGTCCGCTGCGCGCGCTCCTGCACGACACGCTGACAGAGTGCGCGGTTGCGCATACCGGGATCTTCGAATGGTCGCAGATCGAGCGGCTGCGCAACGAGCACCTCGCGGGCACGCACAAGCACAGTAAGCTGCTCTTTTCCCTTCTGATGTTTCAGCTCTGGTCGGACAAACGTCACCGTGCCGCAGTTCGGGCCGCGGGACAGAGGCGGCCCGCCACGACCTTCGCTGCATGAACGAACTGCTTGCGCTGACATGGTCCGAGCACCGGCGGATGGCCGAGCTGTGCGCCGGTCTGGGGCTCGAGCTGGTGATTCTCGGCACCCTCCGCCGCGGTGCACTGCGATACCTCCTGCTCGGCAGGCAGACCATGACGCTGCTCTGGCGTCGCCGCCCTGCGGTTCTGTTGGTGCAGAATCCCTCGCTCGTGCTGAGCGCGCTCTGTGCCGTAATGCGCAAGCTGCTGGGCTACACGCTGGTCGTGGACGCGCACAACGAAGCGGTCGAGCCCTACGTCAACCGGCAGTGGTGGGTGAAGTGGCTGTCCCGGTGGGTGATCCGACACACGGACCTGACCATCGTAACCAACCGGCAGCTGGCCACGCAGGTCGCATCGCAGGGAGGCAGGCCGTTCACGCTTGCCGATCGGGTGCCGGTACCTCTGGGCGGGGCAACGCGATCGCTCGACGGAACTTTCAACGCCGTACTCGTCGCGACGTTCGCCGCCGACGAGCCGGTCGCCGCGGTGCTCGAAGCAGTCCGTGGTATCGATATTCAGCTGTATGTGACCGGCAATCATGTCAGGTTGGACCCAGGCGTTGCCGCGGGTGCGCCACCTAACGTCCGCTTTACGGGCTTCCTCAGGGAACCTGACTACTGGGGCCTGTTACGCTCCGCGGATGCGATCGTCGATCTGACGTTGATGGACAACTGTCTGGTGTGTGGTGCCTACGAGGCATTGGCGCTGGGAAAGCCCATGCTGCTGTCGAACAACAGCGCCAGCATCGAGTTGTTCGGGGATTGTGCGGTATATACCGACAACTCCCCTCCGGACATCCGCTCGGCGCTCGAGCGCCTCAAGCTCGAGCATGGGCGCTTGCGAGCCGCTGCCGAGCGACGGCGGAGCGAGCTCGCCGATCAGTGGCGTGACGGCGCAGGCAGGCTCCGCGAACAGCTCGAGGGGCGTTGCGCGCCGCTCGCAGTCAACCGATCGTGAGCCGCCCATGAGTGACCGAGCACAGGTCTGGTCCGGAGTACTCCTGCTGCTAGCGCTGGCCGCAGCCCTGCGCTTCAGCGATCTGGGTGCGTGGCCATATTCCGGTGACGAGACGGCCACACTCGAGGAGGAAAGGGCCCTGTTTCACACCGCGGGCGCGCCGCCCGCAAGTCCGTCCTACCGGCTCTCCCACGCGATTCCACTCAGCTACCTCGCGTTCCACGTCAGTCACACACTTTTCGGCGATACCGAGCGAGGCACGCGAGTCGTAGTGGCCACGCTCGGCTGCCTGAGCGTCGTGCTCGTTTTCCTGTTGCTGGACGGACCTCTGCCGCGGGCCACCGCGATCGTGGCGGCATTGCTCGTCGCCCTGATGCCGCAGCACGTGCTGCACAGTCAGGAGACGCGGTTTTATATGGTGGCAGCCTTCTTTGGGTTCGTCGCTCTGCTCACCGGCGGCAGAATCCTCGAGCGCCACAGCGAGCTGTTCGCCGCTCTCACCAGCTGCCTAATTTTCCTGGCGATGCTTTGTCACACGCTTCTTGTGGTGCTGCTGCCGCTGGTTTTTCTGGCGATTTGCGCGGGGTTCTACGCGCGGGGGCAGCTGGTGCCGCGCGCCGTCCTGCTGATATTCGGGATCGCCGCAGCCGCCATGGCGTTGTTCGCCACGGTGTACCTGCGGCCGCTGCTACAGGGCTGGAATCAGACGGAGAGCTGGGGATATTCACCCAGCCACGCGTTGCTCGCCTCGATCGTGATGATCGGCTGGCCGACCACACTGCTGGCGGTAGTCGGTTGTGTGCTTATGATCCGTGAGCGCACGAGCCAGGGCTGGTACTGGCCAGTGTGCCTCCTTGGGTGGGTCGGTGCGACCCTGACCTTGCCCCTGGTGGTTCCCTATCACGCCGAGTACGTGTTTCCGCTCGCACTCGCCGGTGTCGTGCCCGCCGCCTACGCCATCGGGGTCATCTACGAGCTGCTGCGGCCGCGAACCCGATGGGCAGCCTACGCGTGGCTGGGGCTGAGCTGTCTGACCAACTTGCCCGCATTGGCGAGCTACTACGTCGATGGCTCGCGTTGGAACATGCGTGATGCAGCCGCCTATGTGCGGCAGCATTGGTCGCCCGGAGACCGGGTAGCGGGTTATTCAGTAGGGCTGTTTCGCCATTACAGCGACGGCTGTTGTGAACCGGCGATAGCCCTGCGTCCCGACTCAGCCGCGCAGCTTGCGCGGCTGGCAGCAGAAGGCGGCCGCCTGTGGGTCGTGCTCGAGAACACCCGCTCCGGCCTTCCGCCGCAAGTGCAACGCTGGTTGTTCGACTGCGCCGTTCACAAGCTATCGGTCGGCGGCCGCCGCTTCGACGACGCGGAATTCAGGGTGGAGGTGTATCTGGTACCCAGATCGCCGGAGAGTGGGTGTACACGGAGGCCTACATGAGAGATCTTGCGCAGGACCCTCGGCAACCATCGCCTGCCGTGGTGGACGACGACGCGGCGTCGCCGAGAGCGCTGCGACGCCAGCCTGGGCCGGAGCTCTCGATCATCGTTCCCACGTTCAATGAGCGCGGTAACATTCCCGAGCTCGTCGCCGGACTGAAAGAGTGCCTGGCCGGATATCGCTGGGAAGTCATCTTCGTGGACGACGACTCTCCTGACGAGACGGCCGCAGAAGTTCGCGTCATAGCGAGCCTCGACAGTCGAGTACGCTGCGTTCAGCGGATCGGCCGCCGCGGATTGTCCTCGGCCTGCATTGAGGGCATGCTCGCCAGCTCCGCGCCTTACCTCGCGGTGATCGATGCCGATCTGCAGCACGACGAGAGACTGTTACCGGAGATGCTGCGGGTGCTACGCGAGGGCGAGACCGACATCGTGATTGGCAGTCGCTATGTGAATGGCGGCGGTATCGGCCAGTGGGATGCCTCGCGTGCGGCACTCAGCAGGCTGGCAACACGGATGAGCCGGGTGGTGGTACGCGCGCAGCTCACGGATCCGATGAGCGGCTTCTTCATGTTGCGGCGCGAGGTACTCACCAACAGCGTGCGCAGACTTTCCGCGATCGGCTTCAAGATACTTCTCGACCTGTTCGCGTCATCACCCCGGGCGCTGCGATTCCGGGAGCTGCCGTACGAGTTTCGCGCCCGTCACAGCGGTGAGAGCAAGCTCGATTCCGTAGCTGTGTGGGATTACGGCATGCTGCTGCTCGACAAGCTGATCGGGCATGTCGTGCCGGCGCGCTTCGTTGCCTTCTCGCTCGTCGGCGGTGTCGGCGTCGTCGTGCACTTCCTGACGTTGGGGATGCTGTTCAAGGTATTCGGGGTCAGCTTTGTCGGTGCGCAGGCAGTTGCCACGCTCGTAGCGATGACAGTCAACTTCACCGCCAATAATCTGCTGACCTATCGCGATCGAAGGTTGCGCGGCTTGAAGTGGGTGAGAGGTCTG
The DNA here is from genome assembly GCA_035621995.1 of Steroidobacteraceae bacterium. Taxonomy (GTDB): domain Bacteria; phylum Pseudomonadota; class Gammaproteobacteria; order Steroidobacterales; family Steroidobacteraceae; genus 13-2-20CM-66-19. Next base: position 34,386 of record DASPWF010000063.1, on the reverse strand, counting down.
CTGAGCTTCGGCCTGGTGTGCAGCGTAGGAGCCCTGTCGAACGTCGGCATCGCCTCTTACCTGTACCAATCCCGTTTGGGCTGGGTGCCTTCGGCACTCGCTGGGATCCTCGTTGGTGCGGTGTTCAACTATGCCATGACGACGGTATTCACCTGGGGCAGCCCGCGCAAGGCCTGAGCCGCGCGGGGGGCGCGCTCCTCGTCGCCGGCTACTAACTCAGTGAACGATGACGTTGGTCGGAGCGTTGGGCTCGGGCGCCGATGTAACTCCGGTTCCCGCCTTAACTGCGAACCCTTTGTCGTTGTGTGCCCCGGTAGGGTCGAAGACGAACAGATACGCCGTCTGGCCTTCGGCAAACTGACCGAGGTTTACGACGGTGTCGATCGAGCCATCGGCCCACCGGACCGGTACCTGAGTCTCGACTATGGTGGCTTTGGACAAGTCGGCGTTGTTGGCGAGCACGACGTGGGCGAGCGTCGTATCGAGGTATATATCCGCGTAGTAGCGCCAGTTGTTGGGCTGACCAGTCATGCGGGCATAGCCACCGATACCGATCGTGCGGGCCTTGCCCGCGTACTTGTCGGTCGGTCCGACGTAGTTGATTACGACATTGCTGCCGTTCTCGGTCACGCGAATGAAGCCGTCGTTCTGGTCGGTGAGCTTGAGCTCCACTTCGACCTTGGACCACTTGCCCGACATGGGGTTGACACCGTGGTTCCACCAGAAGCTGTGACCGTTCATGTCGGGGTTCATGAGTGACTTGCCGTCGTCATTCGGTCCCCACTGCGGCGAATCGGTGGTGCTTCCCGGGTGCGGGGGCCCGTAGCCCGTATACCAGTTCGAGTTCGCATACGGCTCATTGCCGACCGAGTAGTCGAAGGTCTTGAAGTTATTATCACCGCCGAACACCCAGGCATTATCCGCACGCTGATACCAGCTCGCGTACACGTAGTATGGGAATGCTGCTGGGAGGGTGAAGCTCTTGAACACCATCACGTTGGCGCCACCGTCGGCGCCCTGCTTCTCTCCATGAGCACCGGCGATATAGCGCGTGATGTGGGTATGGGGCAGTGATATGCCACGTTGCGGCGCACGGTAAGCTATGTTGTATTGTGAGATTTTGTTTGGCCACGCGCCGTCCCACGTGGAGGTGACGGCGGTGCCGGATGCATCATCCCACGCCAAGGGCGCGGCAGTCGCCTTGGTGCCGAAACCCGCGCCGCTGATCGTAATCGTCGACTTGTGATTCAGCGCGCCCGCGGTTGCCGATAACGTTTTCTGGTCGAGCGTGCTGGTGACTTGTGAGATGTTTGGAGCCGCGATGACCGTCTGGCTCGCCGCGGCGAGCAGGTAAGCCGCGGCTGCGGCACCGAAGAAGCTGTCTCTCTGCGCCATGGCTACATCCATTCCCTTGCGTCCGGTGTTTTCAACCCACGTGCATCCACTCCAGTATTCAAGATTTATGCCAGCGCCCCGGAATGGATCCGACTCCTAAGTTACTGATACTACTCCAGTTACCGCGCCGCTTTAGGCGAAGATGCGGTCCGGTTGTCGCTCATTCCAGACGACTATTGCTAATGGCGCGACGGGCTGACCTCTAAGGGACTGTAAGTTGAAGCAATTCCAACGTTCGTCCTCCCGTCGCGCCGTGGCGACGGCAATGCCCGTTCACGACAGCCTCGGCGCTTTACTTCACGATTTTAAGAAGCGTGTACCAGGCCCAGGAGCCGAGTGGCGGGAGGGCGCGCAGCAGGAATCGATCGACGTGGTGGAGTGTGCGGCTGAGGCTCGGGAAGAGCCGCACCCCTCCTGGCAGGTAAGTGACTGCGATCGCCCCGAGGGCCGTCAGGTAGAACTCACGGTGCTCGACGGTGCGGAAACGCGCGAGCAGTGAGGGTAACTGGCGCAGCCGCAGCGGTTGCTCGTCGGGCGTGCGAAACTGCGGCGTGAGTCTTCGATAGATCTGGATGAGTGGGTTGGTGGCCAGTGGTTCGGCGAACCAGGCGGTGCCTCCCGGCTTCAACACCCGGTACAACTCCTCGAAGGCTCTCTCGAGGTCGAGATGATGAATGATGGCGAAGCCCACAGCGACGTCGAAACACTCGGCCGGGTAGCTGAGTTGTTCGGCGGGCATGACGTCCACTGAACAGCGCTCGAGAAGTTGCGCATCGCTAAGGACACGCCGGGTGTGCTCCGCGGCTTGCGGAGAGATGTCGAAGGCACAGACGTTGCCGCCAAGATGGGCGAGATCCTGAGTTATCCAGCCTTCGCCGCAACCGTATTCCAGCACGCGTTTGCCCTGGAGGTCTCCCAGCGACTCGCGCAGCTGCCGGTAGACGTAGTAGGTCGGTCTGGCGGCGTAGTGGCGAGGGTAGAGATCGTCACCGCCGTACTTCTTGTCATGAAACTGCGCCTCACGCTTGAGGCGAGCTTCCAGCGGTGAGTCCTCGCTGCTCATGGATTCCGTTAACTTCACACGCGTGGCCCGCGCCACGCACGAGGATCATGGATCGACCGGCAGCTTCCCACATCGCACTTGCCTAAACAAGGAGAGAATGCCGCGCGCGTTGCCCGCGCGGCCACGGTAGCTGCGTTCTCCGCGGATTTGTCCTAGCGAAGTCTTGACAGGCGCACGGATATACTGAAGGTATCCGGCACACAATGTTGGATGTTTCGTAGAGACGACCATGGCCTCCGATAAGATCAATATTCTTTATCTCATCGATTATTTTTTGGGCACCGGCGGTACCGAAACGCACCTGGCGCGTCTCGTTGGCGGACTTCCGCAGACGTTCCGTTGCTCGGTAGTGGCCTTCGAGATGGGCGCGAACCCGCTGCTCGACGCGCTGCGTGCACAGGGTGTGCCCGTCATCCATTTACCGGTGGGCCGGGAGTACGTTCCGAATGCGGCGCTACAGGCGTGGCGGCTGTGGAGACTCATCCGCCGCAACCGCTACGACATCGTTCAAACGATGGGTCAGAAGGCGGACACCTACGGCGCGCTCATCGCATGGCTGTCGGGCGCTGGCCATCTCGTATCGAGCAAGCGCGACACAGGGGATCTGCGCAAACCGCTCCATCGCTTTGTTAACAGACGCCTGAAGTTCGTATTCGATGCATTCATCATGGTAGCTGAGACCGTGAGGGCCGCCGTGATGGCGGCGGATCGTCTGCCGGTGTCACGCATAACGACGATCTACAATGGCGTGGATCTCGATCGCTTTGTCGCTCCTTCGAGCAGCCAGCGCGCGGAGGCTCGCAAGAACCTCGGATTTGCACCTGAGGATTTCGTGGTGGGGATGATCGCCGCTTTTCGTCCGGAGAAGAATCACGACGTATTTTTTGATGCTCTGTCACACGCGGCGCGTGAGATACCGACTCTCAGGGTACTGGCCGTCGGCGCCGGCCCGGTGCTCGGCGCGGTCCGAGGGCATGTCGCGGGCACGCCGCTGGGCGCACGCACGGTCTTTCCCGGAGAGGTATCCGACGTACTGCCCTATATCTGGAGCTTTGATGTCGGCTGTCTGACACCAGGCAGCAACGAGGGGTTCTCCAATGCAGTCGTTGAGCAAATGGCGACAAGTCTTCCGATGGTCGTGACCAACGTCGGCGGTAACGCCGAGGCTGTGGAGGACGGGCAGAACGGCTTCGTGGTGCCACCGCGGGATGCGGCCGCTCTGGCGAGAGCCCTGACGGCGTTGCACCGGGATCCGTTGCGCGCCGCGTCCATGGGTCGCCTCTCGCGAGAACGGGCCGTGGAGCGGTTCTCGCTGAAGAGAATGTGCGCCGAGCACGCCCGGCTCTATCTTTCGTTGTGCCGGCCGGCCAGCGGGGTCCGCGCCGAGCCGCTGGATGGTTGCCACTGACTGCCTCTGCGGCCACGGATCTGCCCATGGATGAGAGTGACGGATTGTCGTGCACAGTAACCAGCTACGAGGGATTCGAGCAGGAGATCCTGCGACTGCGCAATGCCAATCGCGACCATGCCGAGACCCTCGAGTACCTCAACTGGCGCTATCGCAGTTCCCCGGATGCTCCGGCACCGCGCGTATTCTGGCTTTCGTCTCCCGACGGTGAGCGGATCGGCATGGGCTCGGCGGTTTTCCGTCCCTACTGGATCGAGGGGGTGCGCGTATCGATCGCCGTACTCGGTGACATATCGCTCGATACGAAATGGCGTGGCCGCGGCCTCGGTCTGCGGCTGCTGCGATTCATGACCGCCTGGCTGGATAAGCATTTCCCCAATCAGCCGGCGCTCGTCATACCCACCGAACCGGCGCGGCGCACTCTTCTCAAAGCGGGTTGGACCACACTTGGCTCTCTCGTTCCGCACGTGTACGTTTTGGACGGCGCCCACTACGCGCGGGCGCTCTTGCACAGCGAATGGCTCGCCGCCTATATCGCGCGGCCGTTGCGCGCGCTGGCGCGCTCTGTGGCGCATCTACATGTCCCGCGCGATGGCACGCTGCGCGTGACGGAGGTGCTCGATGCACCGCTGCTGGAATTTACGCGCACCGTGCCGGCAGCCAGGGGCGCCGTGCGTGATCTCGGCCCCGAGTCGCTGCTGTGGCGCTACGCCCAGCACCCGCATACGCGTTTCAGGTTCGCTGTCTTCAGTCGCGCCGGCCAGCTGCGCGGACTGCTCATTTATGAGGATGCCTCCGTCGAGCAAAGCTGCCTGATCCACGACCTGGTCGCGGGCAGTGCCACCAACGTGCGTGCCATGCTGGCGCTTTTCGTTCTGCGCAGCCTCGACATCCCGGGCCTCAGCAGTCTCAGAATCATGATGAACGAGCGCCATCCCTGGAATGCATGTCTGCGCTCTCTCGGCTTCATCAGCCGGCGTCCCGATACCGTGTTCCAGGTTCACTCCAGCGATGGCGTAGGCGAAGCTCTCAGCTGGAGCGTCACTCAGGGTGACAAGGACACCTGATGTCCGCTCTCACCGTACGTAGGTGGAGCCTGAAGGAGTGGCTGGAGAGCGAAGCCGCCTGGGACCGCCTGCTGCAACGCTCGGACGCCGACCCGCTGTTCATGTCCTGGCAATGGCTGACACACTGGTGGCGGTGCTACGGCGAAGCACTCGATCTCGCGCCCGAAATCCTGAGCTTCTACCGCGGTGAAGACCTCGTCGGCATTGCCCCGCTTTACCGGCGTGAGCTCACACGCGCGGGCATCGTTCGCACGTACTCGGTGCAGGCAATGGGCGTTGCCTGGCGGGATCCTTACCCGCTGATCTCGGAGTACCAGGACGTGATCGCCTTGCCTGAGGATCTCCACGCGGTGCGTGAGGAGTGTGTGCGCCTGCTGTTGGCCCAACCCACGTGGACAGAGTTTGTAATCGGCTGTACTGCCGCCAGCGCCGAGTGGCGCGAGGCATTCTCACAGCGCGCATCGTCCGACGGACATTACGCCCGCGAGCTCGATCGCTCGATGAGCTATCAGGCTGACCTTGCAGAGGGGTTTGGCAGCTACCTCAAAGTGCTCGGGCAATCGACGCGGCGCAGTCTATGGGGCCTGCGCCGGCGTCTCGCGCAAGAGCACGGTGAGGTGCGCTGCGAGCTTCTGGCGCCGGAGCAGATCGACGACGGCTTCCGCGACCTCAACCGGCTACACCAGTTGCGCTGGGACAAGCCGGCATTCGGCGGCGAGCGGCTGGAATACCACAAGCGGTTCGCCGCAGAGCTCGCGGCCCGCGGTGAGCTTGCGATAACGCGACTCCGCGTAGCAGGCAACGTCGTCTCCGTTCTCTACGACATCCGCAAAGGCTGGCGTCAGTACAATCTGAAGCTGGGATTTGATCCTGCCTTCACGCCCCGTTTGTCGCTCGGACTGATCCACTTCGGCTATGCCATGGAGGTGGCGGTCGAGCGTGGTGTCACGCTGTACGATTTCCTGGCAGGGCCCGGGCAGCGTTACGATTTCAAGCGCAACCTTGGACAGACGCAGCGCGAGCTCAGCTGCGTGCAGATCGTGCGGGGCTGGTGGCTGCCGCCCATCTACCGCTGGCGGGATCGATTGCGCCGACCTCTGGAAGCAGGACATTTCGAGTGACCGTGTCAACGCATGAGGCGCCCGGGCCGGGTCAGGCCGCAACAACCACGCCGTTTTTCATCGTCGGCTCGGGGCGTTGTGGATCGACGTTGTTGCGCGTGATGCTGGCCTCTCACTCGCGGCTGACGATTCCTCCGGAAACCTGGTTTCTGATCCCGCTCGTAAAGCGTTTCAGTATCGATCGCTCGCTCATCCCGGGTGAAGTCGAAGCGGCGGTTGCGACGATCACCAGCGACTACCGCTGGCCGGACATGAAGATTGACGCGCAGGGGTTTCGCCAGGCAGTAGCTCGCCTAACGGAGCCACGGGTGCGCGACCTGGCGGAGGTCGTGTATCGCTGGCATGTGCAAGCCGAAGGCAAGGCACGCTGGGGCGACAAAACGCCAGTCTACATCGAGATAGTGCCAGAGCTGGCGCTGATGTTCCCCGGCTCGAAATTCATTCACCTGGTGCGGGATGGCCGCGATGTGGCGAAGTCATTCAAGTCCACCGGTTGGGATAGCGGTGGCCGATGGCTGCATGACAACACGCGGGAATGGCTCAAGGCTGTCACGTTGCATTGGCGGTGGGTGCACTCGGAGTTCCGCGACCGCATCCTGCTCATTCGCTACGAGGATCTACTGCTCGACATGGAGGCGACCTTGCGGCGGATCTGTCACTTCATAGGGGAAGAGTTCGAGCCACGGATGCTCACGTGGGCAGACAAAGTCGATGAGCAGGTACCCGAGAGAGAGCAGGTGCGACACACCAAGCTGAAGCTGACGATCGGTGCGGAGGGTGTGGCGCGCTGGAGGCACGAAATGAGCGCTCGCGAGTTGTTCGTAGCCGAGGCATTCATGGGCTCGCAGCTGTCGCGCCTGGGGTACGAGCGCCACTACCCGAGCCCGCTATGGGCACCGGCCTTCGCCCTCACTCGCCTCTATTGCCGGACCGTCCTGCCGGCTGTTCAATTCCATACCAGAGCTGCGCGATTCCTGCTGAAGCGACTTCGCCTGCGCCCTGGATCCGCCTGAGGTAGCGTCACAAGCCGAGCATGCCGCCTAGCCAGCGGACGTCAGGCCGCGTCGCGAAGGCATACGCGAACATCGCCGCCGCGCGCAGGCGGTGCCGTCGTCGGCGTTCTTCGTAACCGACGCTGGCGAGGCTCTGGGCGATGCGGCAGTCGAGCGCGCGCCGTGCGGCGCGCTCGCTCCAGCGCCTCTTTTCGCGACGCAGGACGGCAATGCAGTCCTCGCCAGCCTGGATTGTCAGACTGGAGTTGCCGCGAGGCGTTGCGCGGCAGGAACAACCTACCTGGCTCGAGTAAAGCGCGTCGCAGCGATGTGCGAGCCGCAACCAGAGATCGAGATCCGCGCAACACGCCACCGTTTCATCGAAGGGTCCGATCTCGGCGAGAAGCGGCCGGCGCACCACGAGTCCCGACCGCGCAATGAAATTCCCGTAGAGCAAGGCGCGCGCGAGGTCGGGCTGTCTGATCAGGTGCCAGCCACCTTCACGCGGCTCGGGCACGAGCGTGCGGAAAGCTGGGTACTGAGCGACACCGGACGGGCGGATGATGCCGCCACCGGCGTCGATGCACTCGAAGTCGGCGAAGGCGAAGCCGGCGGCTGGCGTCCGCTCCAGTGCCCCGACAGCAGCATCGAGTCTCTCGACCCTGATCAGGTCGTCAGCCGCGAGGAACGCGACATAGGGCGCCGCGGCCCGCACGACGCCGACATTGCGCGCGCGGGCGGCCGCCTGACCGGGTCGCAGGCGGACCCTCACGAGACGCGAATCGCGCGTTCCGTCAAACGCGGCAGAGCGGTTTGTCGAGCTGGTGTCCACCACGACGACCTCGAGTCCCCGCAGATCCGACCCGAGCGCGGAACAGAGGGTTGCTTCCAGGTCCGTCTCGGCGTCATCGACGGCTACGACGACGCTGACGCGCACGCTTTCGCTCACTCGCCGGTCCTACCTTCACGCGCAAACAGCAGCGCGGCGAAGAGGTAAGTGAGCCAGCGGCTCTCCGGCGAGGTGATAAACGCACGCAGGTAGGTACCCATCGCCAGCCAGCGCTCGCGCCGCAGGCGCTGCTGGTAGGCAATGCTGCCAAGGTTCTCGGCAATGCGCCGATCGAGTTGCTGCCGTGCCGCTCGGTCGGGCCATCGTGCGCGCTCGCGTCGCAGCACCTTGATGCGGGTGAGGGCGGTTCGCAAGGGTGGACCGCGCGCGACACTGTTGACCAGCACACGGTAGGAGTACGCGACACGCGGAGAATAGAGGGCCGCGCCGCCATGGGCGAGGCGGTACCAGAGATCGATGTCGTCGGCATTCTTGAGCGATTCGTCGAACCCACCGAGTGCCCTGACCAGATCTCGGCGCACGACGACCGAGGAAGTACCGATGAAGTTCCCGTAGAGCAGTCCGCGTGCCAGCTCGCTCTGCGGTATCAGCCGCCAGTCCACGCCAGCGGGCTCGGACTTGAGTTCGCGAAACGCCGGGTAGGCGTAGGAGGCAGACATCTCAAACACGTTGCCATCCGCATCCATTCTCTCGAAGTCGCCGAAGGCAAAACTGGCCTCCGGAAAGCGGTCTAAAGCGTCGGCGCTTGCGGCGAGCCTGCCCGGTTTGAGCACATCGTCCGAGTCCAGCATCGCCAGGTACGGGGCGCGCGCGCGCGCCAGGGCAAAGTTTCTCGGCCGCGCCGGGCCGCCGCTCGCGGGAATCGATATGACAGTGACGCGGGGATCCTCGATCGCGCGCGCCGCAGCCGCGGTGCCGTCAGTCGAGCCGTCGTCTACCACCAGGACTTCCACATTGGGTTCGCCACCCCCTAGGGCCGAGCGTACTGCAGCCGCCACGTAGCGCTCGGCGTTGTGCGCCGGCATCAACACGGAGATGCGCGGGAGGGCAGCCTGGGAAGTGGGCATTTCGGTCTGCAAGGCTTACGGGCAGGGTGCGCGGTGCTCAGGCAGGTACGCCGTGGCGAACGCCGCCGGTGCAGCCTTCACGGAAAATGGCTGCCAGATGCTCAACCACCGCGGTCCGCTCGTAGATAGCACGTGCCTTGTGCAGTGCCGTCCGACCGATGCGCGCCGCAGCACTGGGGTTGCCAAGCAGGTCCACGCATGCCGCGGCCAGCGCTGCCGCGGTGTCGCGCAGAATAATCTCACGGCCGTCTGCAAAGGTCAGTCCTTCCGCCCCCAGATGAGTTGCCACGATGGCCTTCGCGTGAGAGGCAGCCTCGATAATCTTTACCCGTGTTCCACCGCCGTGATAGATCGGACAGCACACGACGCGGGCGCGCCGGTACCACGATCCCAGGTCATCCACGAAGCCGGTGAACGTGACGCCCGCCTGGGCTGCGTGAAACGACGCCGTACGCTCAGGGCCCGGCCCCACAATCGCCAGCCGTGCCTCTGGAACGCGTGCGCGGACAAGGGGCCAGATTTGCTGCACCAGGGAGTCGGCAGCCTGAGCGTTCGGCCGGTAGCCCATCGTACCGACAAACAGCACCAGCGGTTCGGACACGTCAGCCTCCAGCAGCGGCGGAAAGGGGACGCTGTTGGCCACAGTCAGCACCCGGGCACCGTGGGCGAGGCGCGCAAGACTGGTCCGATCCGACTCCGAACACACGAACGTGGCAGCCGCGAGATGCACCGCCCGTATCTCAGCGAGCATCAGCGCCGGTAGCTGAAGCAGCAGCAAGCGCTGCGCTGGCCATGCTGGGTCATGCAACAGCCGTCGAAAAGAGGTCACGTGCTCGATGTCGTCCATGTCGAAGAAGATTCGCGGACCCTGGAGCTTCCCTGGCGTCTGCCGGGCGATTTTCAGAAACGCGCTCATCGAATCCAGACGATGCACTAGGACGATGTCGGGTCGGGCATCCAGCGCCGCGCTCACCGCGCTCACGGATTCTCTACTGCTGGTGGCACGCGCGAGCAGCTGCGCGTGGAAATCAAACACGCCCTGTCCGATGCGCTGCCAGCGCCCCTGAGGCACCTCGTCCACTATGGTAGGCTCGAGCCGCAGTGATATCGCAGGTGACCAGAGCCGGCGTAGTCGCGCCTCGTGCTCTCGGACCACCGCGGGCGTGCAGTCCTCGTCCGCCGGGACCAGGAAGAGACAGTCGACGCGATCTACCACCTTGCCGAGGGCTTCAACCTGGGCACCCAGACGCTGGTAGATGCCGTGGACCCGCTGGGCGCTGTAAGGAAAGGAGCGTGAAACAATCAGGGCAGTCTTCATCTCCCGCGTCCAACCCGTCCATCAAACATCTTGGCGTCTGTCACGGGCTAGCTTACACGGTGGAGCGCGACGGTAAGAGCTCCGGAGCGGGTACCGCACCTGATTACGGGCCATATTTTGTATAATCGCTGGGCTCGAACGGCTGCTAGGGGTTAATGCTCGTGCTCACGCTCCGACCGCGCGAGACACCCGATGGTCGGCGCCTGACGGTGGACGCGGCAGGATCCGAACCGCGACGCGCGGTGCGCATCGCGGTCGTGATTCCCTATTTTCAAGCTGAGTCGGGGCTACTGCACCGGGCATTGAGCTCTGTGGCGGCTCAGGAGCACAGCCCCGTTCAGGTTATTGTCGTCGACGATGGCTCACCCCTGCCCGCTGCGGAGGAGGTGACTCCGGCGCTGCGCGCTGCGCTGCCGGGGTTGACGCTCATTTGCCAGGCCAACGGCGGCGTCGCGGCGGCGAGGAATGCGGCACTCGATGCGCTCTCGCGGGATGCAACGGCGGTGGCGCTGCTCGACAGCGATGACTATTGGGAGCGCCCGCATCTGCGGAACGCAGCCGCGGCGTTGTCACTCGGCGCCGACTTCTTTTTCTCGAACTCGAGAACCGAGGGCGACACCAGGGACCCTTTTGAGCATCCCTCGCGTCGTCGTCTCCTGAGTCACGGCCGGCCTGTCGAGGGGGCCCCGGGCATCATGCGCTGGACCCACGGCGTGTGTGCGCTGATGGGTGCCGCCTGCCCGTTCGTGACCGCCACGGTCGTGTTCAGCCGGGCAGTCATGCCACATATCCGCTTCCCGGAGACTTTTCGCCGCGCGGGTGAGGACCAGGTGGTGTTCTGGGAGCTGCTCACGCGATGTTCCGACATCAGGTATTGCACCGAGCCGACCGTGGTTTACGGCAGCGGCGGACTCGGTACCTGGCAGAACTCGAGATTCGGCTCGGTCAAGCATCTGGTCCGACTTACCGACGAGATCCGGTTGCGCCGACATGTGCTCCGCAAGTACCACGTGAGCGCCGACGACCGCCACCTGATGCGCCGTGCGATCGCGGCTCGCCGGTTTATGGCGCTTTACTCCGCCCTGCACCTGCTGCGGCGCAGGCAGGAAGGCACGTTTGACGAGATTCGCTACCTGCTGCGGTCCGATCCGCTCTGTGCGGCGTCATGGTGCGTCAAGTTTCCCAAGCTGGTCTACCGCTGGGCGAGCGGGTTACCGATCACCACGGACTGGACGGGTTAATCGCCCACAGCAGCGTCCGGATGCTACCCACGTCCAGATGAGTCCCGCGGTTCCCGAGCCATTACCCGCCGCGCGAATCGGTGTAGTCATTCCGTACTTCCAGTGTGAGGCCGGGTTGCTGCAGAGGGCGCTCAGCTCAGTGGCGGAGCAGGAGCACCCCGCTGTCCAGGTGGTGATCGTCGACGACGGCTCGCCGCGCGCCGCCGCCGAGGAGATTACTCCCGCGCTACATAGTGCTTTGCCGGGACTGACTCTCATTCGCCAGACCAATCAGGGGACCGCAGCCGCTAGGAACGCAGCGCTCGACGCGCTGACTGCGGAGGTAACGGCAGTCGCGCTGCTCGACAGCGATGACTACTGGGAGCGCTCACATCTGCGGAACGCAGCCAACGCCTTGTCTCTCGGAGCTGACTTCTTCTTCTCCAACTCCAGAATCGAGGGCGAGAGCACCAACTACTTTCAGAGACACCCGCGGCGCGGGAGCTTCGAGCGCATTGCGGAAGCCCCGGACATCATGCGATGGACCGACAGCCTGTCCGCGCTCATTGCTGCGGGCAGCGCGTTTGCCACACCGACGGTGGTATTTCGGCGCGCGCTGATGCCGGATGTCCGTTTCCCGGTGAGCTTCCGTCGTGCGGGTGAGGACCAGATGGCCTTCTGGGAGCTGCTCGTGCGCTCCTCGGTAATCATGTTCTGCACCGAGCCTACCGTCGTTGTTGGCGTCGGCGGATACGGCACCTGGCGCAATTCCACGCTTGGTTCAGTAGCGAATCTCGTGCGACTCACGGACGAAATCCGACTGCGACAACATGTGATCAGCACCTATCCCGTGACTGCAGCGGATCGACGCCTGGTCCGGCGGGCGATTGCCACGCGCCGTAAGGCCGCGCTCGAGTCGGCCTTACATCTGCTGCGGCGGAGACGCGAGCACGCCCTCAGCGAGGTATTCCACCTGCTGCGAGCCGACCCGATCTGCGCCGTCGCCTGGTGTGCGCACTTGCCTCACCTGCTCTATCGATGGATCCGTGCGCACCTGTCGGGCCCCGCGAGGACTTAAGTTAGATCCCGGAGGGCGCGAGCCTTGCAGTTCGGCGCAGCCCGGGCCGGTCCGCGCTATTTTGCTATGATGGAATCTTTCCGGCGGCCGCAATGGGCGAATGGATATCTGAAGTCTGGCGCGCGCGGGAGATTCTTTATTTCCTCGCCTGGCGTGATGTGAAGGTGCGCTACAAGCAGGCGGCGCTCGGGGTCGCCTGGGCGGTCCTGCAACCGCTCTTTACCATGATCATTTTCACCTTCTTCTTCGGTAGGCTGGCCCACATCCCGAGCGAGGGAGTACCGTACCCGCTGTTCTCGTACTCGGCGCTGGTATTGTGGACCTACTTTGCGGTAACGCTTTCCCAAGTGGGCAACAGCCTGGTTAGCAATTCCAGCCTGATCACCAAGATCTATTTTCCGCGGGTGCTGCTGCCGGGCGCCGCTGCCTTCGGCGGCCTGCTGGACCTCGTGGTGAGTTCCGTGTTTCTGCTCGGCATGCTCATCTACTATCGCATCACACCACGCTGGACGCTGCTGCTAACGCCGGTTTTCGTCGCGCAGACCGTGTTGCTGGTACTAGGTGTTGGCATGCTGCTGGCGGCTTTGAACGTGCGCTATCGCGACGTCAAGTACACGATTCCGTTTCTGACTCAGATCGGCCTATTCGTGACCCCCATTATCTACCCGGTCACCTTCCTGCCACATCGTTTCCAGAGCTGGCTCGCTCTGAACCCCATGACCGGAGTGATCGATGGCTTTCGCGCCTGCCTGTTCGGCAGCCACGTCGACCCCGCGGTATTGGTGTGCTCGTGGACCGTGACGTTGACGCTGCTGTTGATCGGCGGCCTGCACTTCCGGACCACCGAGCGGGTGTTCGCGGACATCGTCTGAAGGCACGAGCACTCGAGCCATGACGGCGTCCATCATCGTTGAGGATCTCTCCAAGCGTTACGAGCTCGGAGCACTGCGGCACGAAACCCAGTTGCGCGACCAGCTGGTGCGCTCCCTGCGCGCGCCGTTCCGCCGTCGCACGCCGAAGGAAATCATCTGGGCGTTGCGCAACGTCTCCTTCAGCGTCGAGGAAGGCGAAGTCGTCGGCATCATCGGTCGCAACGGCGCAGGCAAGAGCACGCTGCTGAAGATCCTCTCGAAGATCACGTACCCGACGTCCGGTCGCGTGCGCGCGCACGGGCGCGTAGCCTCGCTTCTCGAGGTCGGCACCGGTTTTCACGAGGAGCTCACCGGCCGCGAGAACATCTTCCTCAATGGCTCGATCCTCGGCATGAGGAAGCGCGAAGTGGACGCGAAGCTCGATGCGATCATCGCCTTCGCCGGCGTCGAGCGTTTCATCGACACGCCGATCAAGCGTTACTCGAGCGGTATGCGGCTGCGCCTCGGTTTCGCGGTCGCAGCTCATCTGGAGCCGGATGTGCTCATCGTGGATGAGGTTTTGGCGGTGGGCGACGCGGGCTTTCAGAAGAAGTGCATCAGCGCCATGGAGGATCTGCGCGGCGGGGGACGGACCGTGCTGTTCGTATCGCACAACATGGCAGCGGTGGAGAATCTCTGTTCGCGGGCCATCTGGATCGCCAACGGCAGTGTGCGGCTCGACGGTCCTACCCATTCGGTCATCGAGGCGTACATGGCGACGTTCTCGACCGGCGAGAGCGCCGCGAGCGAGCTCTCCGCAGTCGAAGGCCGGCGAGGCGGCGGCGAGATCCGCTACAGTCGGGTCGAGTTCCTCTCGTCGGACAGGGAACTGCAGACCTTAACGCGCGCCGGCAAGGGGATCGTAGTCCGGCTCCACTACCGCGCGCGCGAGCCGATCGAGCGTCCGAGCTTCGGCCTCAAGATCTGCACCGAGCTTGGCACCGTGGTAAGCGATACCAGCACCTGGCTGCACGGGCTGGACATCCCGCTCGTTCCGGCCGGCGAGGGCTATGTGGAACTTGAGATCGACTCCCTCAACCTCCTGCCTGGACGCTATCAGTTCTCGCTCTGGATCAACTCCTGCGTGCAGTCGCATCTGTATGACGGGCTAGAGAACCCCGTGCACCTCGACATCGAGGAAACGCCGATCTACGGCTCGACCCGGCGCATCGACAATCGCTACGGCGTCGTCTTCTTTCCGCAGCGCTGGCGGCTCGAAGGCATTGCCAGCGGTGCGGCGGTGCCCGTCACGGCCAACCGCTGAACTGCCAGCCGCGGCATGGTCGGTCCGCCAGAGCGGGGGACCAGGGCTACGCCTGTCTTCACGAACCGCAGGACATTTGCACTGCCGAGCTGGTGGCAGTCGGGGCAACGCTTCCGCTTCGGTCTGTGTTCGAAGTGTTCGGCGGCCGGCGAGCGGCCCTTCGGCCGAACACGCTATGGCAATGTCCAGCAAGTGTGATGGTGTTCACAGTGCGGCTCGGCCAGGGCTTTACACTCTAATGTAAAATTCTGAGCCTGGGTGCCGCCGGATTTCTATTCAACGGGTCTCCATGCGAATCCGCGTTCTCGGACAACACGTACCCCTGTCGATCGCAGTGCTCGCGTTCGCCGAAGGAACGCTGGCGTTTTTATCGCTCTATGCCGCTGTCTTGATTCGCTTTCGGACCCCGGTCAATCGGATTCGCGCACTCGAGCAAGTACTCGGACCGCTATGGCCGCGCGCTGTGGTGTTCGCCGTCATCGTCGTCATGTCTCTGTTGGCCTTTGGCCTCTACAGCGGCCGCCAGCGCGCCCAGCTGACCGGCGTGGTCCTGCGCCTCAGCGCCGCGTTCGTCATCGCCTCAGGCGCGCTGGCTGCGCTCTTTTACATTTTGCCGAGCCTGGGCCTGTGGCGTGGGGCAACGGCGCTCGCCGTGTTTTTGGCCGGCTGCTGCGTGCTCGCATCGCGCCTGGTATTCGTGCGAGTGGTCGATCAGGACATCTTCAAGCGCCGGGTGTTGGTCTATGGTGCCGGCACATCCGCCCGGGCCATCGCCAACCTGCGCCGCTCGACCGACCGCAGAGCATTCATGCTGGTCGGCTACGTGCAACCGTCGGGCGAGGAGGCGACCGTGCCTGCGGAACGGCTGCTCGACCCGTCGGGCGACCTTTGTGCACTGTGCGGCCAGCTGAGCGTCACCGAGGTTGTAGTGGCGATGGACGACCGCCGCCGCGGCTTTCCGATCCGTGATCTGCTGGAGTGCCGCCTCGCGGGTGTCGACGTCACCGAGCTGCTGACGTTCCTCGAGCGTGAAACCGGCCGCGTGCGTCTCGATGTGCTCAATCCCAGTTGGATGATCTTCGGGCAGGGATTTCGCCGCGACCCGCTGCGGCTGTTCTCCTCGCGCACGCTCGATGTACTCGCGAGCATCGGCGTGCTCGCGCTAGCTGCACCGTTCATGCTGCTCACGGTGATCGCAATCAAAGCGGAAGACGGCTTGCGTGCACCGACGCTCTACAGTCAACGACGCGTTGGGCTCGCTGGCCGCACCTTCAATGTGATCAAGTTCCGCAGCATGCGCCAGGACGCCGAGCTGAATGGCGCCCAGTGGGCGCAGCACGGCGACCCGCGCATCACGCGCGTTGGCGCGGTCATACGCAAGCTGCGCATCGACGAGCTGCCGCAAATTTTCAACGTGCTGCGCGGGCATATGAGTTTCGTGGGCCCTCGGCCCGAGCGGCCCGAGTTCGTCGCGGAACTGTCGGAGAAGATCCCCTACTACGTGCAGCGGCACTGTGTGAAGCCCGGCATCACAGGCTGGGCGCAGCTCTGCTATCCCTACGGCTCGTCCGAGCAGGACGCGCTCGAGAAGCTGCAGTACGACCTGTATTACATCAAGAACAACAACCTATTGTTCGATCTCGCAATTCTGGTGCAGACCGCCGAGGTGGTCTTGTTGGGCAAGGGGGCGCGCTGATGGCGACGACGATGCAACGGCGGAAACTGCTGATCCTCGAGAACGATCGGGCTCTGCGACGCGAGCTGGAGGCGGTGTTTTCCGACCTGGACGTGACAGCTTGCGAAACGTCCGATCAGACACTTGCCACCGTGCGCCGCACCGAACCAGACGTGGTGTTGTTCGATCTGGGGCCTGCGCGCGAGCCCGCGGTCGCGGCTCAGAGCCTCCAGCTGCTGCGTCAGATCCTTAATATCTCGCCCGACACTAAGATCATCGCAATGACCGAGCACGACGCGCGTGAGCTGGCCGTCGCGGCGGTAGGACTCGGGGCGGCGGACTTCTATCACAAGCCGCTCGATGCGCCGGTCCTCTCGATCGTCGTGCGCCGCGCGCTGCGCATCCGCGAGCTCGAGGAGGAGAACTGGCAGTTGCGCGAGCGCACCGGCGCCATGGCGCTCGAGGGCATCATCGGCGTGAGCGACGCCATGCGCAGCCTGTGCCGCGCGATCGAGAAGGTGGCGCCGACGAACGCCACGGTGCTGTTGCTCGGGGAAAGCGGCACCGGCAAGGAGTTGCTGGCGCGTGCGGTGCACCGGCTTTCTGGGCGCTCACACAAACCATTTGTGGCCATTAACTGCGCTGCAATCCCGGAGACGCTGCTGGAGAGCGAGCTGTTTGGGTACGAAAAGGGCGCGTTCACCGGAGCGGCGAAGCGCACCGCGGGTAAGCTCGAGTCGGCCGACGGCGGCACGGTGTTTCTCGATGAGATCGGTGAGATGCCGCCAGCGCTGCAGGCAAAACTGCTGCGCGTAGTGCAGGAGCGCACCGTGGAACGAGTCGGTGGCCGGGTGCCGCTCGCGCTCGACCTGCGTATCGTCTGCGCCACCAACCGCCCGCTCGATACGCTGATCGGCAACGGCGGCTTCCGCGATGATCTTTTTTATCGCATCAGCGAGGTGACCATCCGTGTGCCGCCGCTGCGTGATCGCCAGGGCGACAGCCTACTGCTCGCGCAGTTCCTCTTACAGCAGATCTCCGAGCGGTTCGGCAAGCCCACGCGAGGACTGGCGCCGGATGCGATCCGCGCGATCCAGGCGCATCGCTGGCACGGCAACGTGCGCGAGCTCGAGAACCGTATCAAGGGCGCGGTGATTATGGCCGAAGGCGCCGTGGTCACCGCGCACGATCTGGGACTCGAGGACCCCGGCGATGATCCCGAGTACCTCAATCTCCGCGTGGCGCGCCAGCGCGCGGAGGCTCAGGCGGTTCGACAGTCTCTCGCCGTCGCCAAGGGCAACCTGTCACGTGCCGCCGAGTTGCTCGGGGTAACCCGGCCGACTCTGTACGATCTTCTTGCGAAGCACAATATCGATGCGGCTCAGTTTGGGCGCAACGCATCGAGCGCGTCCACTAACAGTGCGCCAGCGGCTGCAGCGTCGGCAGACAGCAGGGGAACAACTTCCTGATACTCGGGACGGCCTCGCCCGTCTGCGTGAAGGCTAAGCTCACGTCGGGAGGATCTCGAGCGTGACTCCTCTCGAGCGCGCGCCAGTCATCGCCGTCACTCTTCTTGGCGCCCTTCGGCGACGAGAAATGCCTTTACGCGTCGCCAGGCTTCGGGACTGGTGCCTCTGTCCATTTTAGGGAATGATCCTCGCTAAGTGAGCTGCGCTTGTGCTCACTAGGGGAGGACCAAGGCTCATGAGAAGCCTGATCGATCTCACAGGAAGCCACCCGATGTCGTTCGACGTTGACCGACTGCGTGCGGATCTCGAACGGGTGGAGGGCAAGGACTGGGTGCGGCACTACGACTCGACTCAACCCAGCGGGTGGACCACGCTCGTGCTGCGCTCCATTCACGGTTCACTAAGCGGTCCCGACTCGATCCGGCACGGCCCGTGGGAGCACTATCGGAACACGACACTCCTCGCTGACTGTCCTTACATGCGGGAGGTCATCGAGTCGTTCAAATGTCCGACCGGGAGGGTACGCCTGAGCAAGATGGCGCCTCACACGAAGATCAATCCGCATCGCGATATTGGCGATGAGGTTGCCTCAGTCGCCTTCAGACAGGTGCGTCTCCACATACCGATTACCACCACCGACAAGGTGGTGTTCTTTCTTGGCAACGAGCGCTTCCGGATGGCCGCAGGTCGACTCTATTACGCCGATTTTGCCAAGAGCCATTCCGTTCGCAACGACGGCGACGAAGCCCGTGTGCACCTTTTTCTCGAGCTCAAGATGAATGATTGGCTTCGGGATATTTTTCCTAGGTTCACGGTCGCCGAGAAGCTCGATATGGCTGCGCAGCGAATATATCTTCCTGCGTTCTGGAAGCTGCGGAAGCAGTGGCTCTTCAACACCCGAGTCAGGGCCGCCAAGGAAATGTATGAGGGCTCGGCTGCGCAGACACTCGTCCGGTGGATGCGCGGCAGAGGCCGAGTGAGGACTACCAGCGGTCGGACCTGAGAGAGGACAGGCGCGAATCGTCCAATAGGCACGACGCGGTCGGTCGCTTCGCTGACGCTTAACTTCGTCGTCAGCCGATGCCGCACTCGGAACTTATGGAATTCTGTGTAGTTGCGCCATCAGGACCATCAGCTCGTCGAAACGACGGGCGCAAAGTCGCTCAGCCACGGCCAGGACCCCTCTACGACGTCGTTGTGGGGCTGCCGGGCGCCGGACGCACGCCATTACTCACCGGCGACGTCGTGTCGGCTGCAGCCCGCGCAGCCGCCTCGAGGGGCTTTGGCTCGATGCTCACGTGGTGACTCAATCGAATGCTCGGGCGCTCGATGAAGAGATATGCGAGCCAGGAGGATACGAGGCTCGCCGCGATGCCGACGCTCAGCGCGCCCCATTGATTGAGGTAGCGCAAGGCAAGCGACTGAGCACTCCAGCCGATGACCGGGTGGCACAGGTACAGGCTGTAGGAGATGCGACCGAGGAACTGAGTGACGCGATCTGCCAGCCAGCGGTCCATAGCGTTGCAGCGCCAGGCGAGGAATAACAGGCAGGTGGTCACGCACGCAGTCAATCTCCAATCGCCGTGTTTGCCGGCCACCGAGGCCGCCACCAGAAGAACCGCCACGGCGAGGCAAGTTGCGGAAACGCGCCGCGTGAACGTCCAATAGCCGAGTGCTCCAAGCGCAAAGGCCCACCAGTAAGGAATCATCAGCCCGGCAGGCGTCGGAATCCAGCTCATGTTGGCGAGTACGGACAGACCCATCAGGGCAAGGAACATGGCGATGAAGCGCGGCCAGCGAAGGCGCAGGAGCTGCGCGCCCCACAGGAGCAGAATGAGCGCTAGGTAGAACTGCACCTCGAGACAGAGCGTCCAGTAAACCCGGCTGATCTCTGGGTAGCCCAGGATGTCCTGAAGGTAGACGAGATGCGCCGCAACCTGCGCGAGCCGGATCGACGGCTGCGGGATTCCCATACGGCCTGCGATCAACACCAACGCCAGCGCCAACGCGATGTTCAGCCAATACGGGATGTCGAGGCGGATCATGCGACGTAGGGCGAAGCGGCCGAGGAAAGCCGCGCTCACACGGCGCGTGCCAACCACACCCGTAATCACGAATCCCGAAAGCACGAAGAAAATCGCGACGCCGAGATAGCCGCGGTGCGTCAGCCCGCTAGCGCTGGTCCGCCCGACTTGGTGGAACAGCATTACCAGCACGGCTGCCACGCCGCGCAGCCCATCAATAAACTTGAGCCTCTTGCCGTCCATGTCCGTCGACTCGCGGACGGCAGTTGTGAACTACCGGCGCGCGCGGCGCTTACCGCTGCTTGAACTCCTCCGGAGTCAGCTGATGCCGGGCGAGGAGCTTGTAGAAATCGGTGCGGTTGCGCCGTGCGAGCCGGGCCGCCTGGCTCACGTTACCCCCGGTGATCTGCAGGATCTGTGACAGGTAGCTGCGGGTGAACTCGTCGCGCGCCTCATCGAAGGAGGGCAGGCGCCCGGGAGTGCCGCCGAGCGACTGCTGCACGAGCTCGACGGGGATGATGGGCGTTTGTGAGAGGGCGACGTTCTGCCGCACGACGTTCTGCAGCTGGCGGATGTTGCCCGGCCAGTCGGCGGTCGCGAGGAGCTCCACCGCCTCGGGTGCATAGATCTTGCGCACGCCGCTTTCCTTGGCGATCTGCGCGAGGAAGTGCGCCACGAGGAGCGGGATGTCCTCACGCCGGCGATTGAGCGAGGGCATCTCGATGTGCACCACGTTGAGCCGGTAGTAGAGATCCTCGCGAAACTGGCCCTCCGCCATCAGCTGCTGCAGGTCGCGGTGCGTGGCCGAGATCACCCGCACGTTGACCGGGATCGCGTCGGTACTGCCGACCGGGCGGATGACGTTTTCCTGGAGCACCCGCAGGAGCTTCACCTGTAGCCGCATCGGCATGTCGCCGATCTCATCCAGCATCAGCGTACCGCCGTCGGCGGCCATGAAGAGGCCGCGGTGCGAGCGGGTGGCGCCCGTAAAGGAGCCCTTCTCGTGGCCAAAGAGCTCCGACTCCAGAAGATTCTCCGCCATCGCGCTGCAGTTGATGGCGACGAAGGGCTTGTTACGGCGGGGGCTCCCGCGGTGGATGGCGCGCGCCAACAGCTCCTTGCCGGTGCCGCTCTCACCGGTGATCAGCACACGCGCATCGGTGCCCGCGACCATGTGGGCCTGCGCGAGCTTCTCCTCCATGGCGGCGCTGCGCGTGACGATCTCGGCGCGCCAGTCCTCGTCGGATGCCCCGAAGCCCGAGATGCGCAGCGCTTTCTGCACCTGATCGAGCAGCTCCTGCTTGTCGACGGGCTTGGTGAGAAAGCCGAATGCCCCCATCTGCGTCGCCTGCACGGCGTCCGGGATGGTGCCGTGTGCCGTGAGTATGATCACCTTGAGGCCCGGCCACCGGGTCTGCAGCTCCTTGAGGAGCCCGATGCCGTCCATCTGGTCCATGCGCAGGTCGGTGATCACGAGATCCGGCCGGAAGCGGCTCGATGCGGCCAGCGCCTGCGCGGCGCTCTCCACCGCCTCGACGTCGTAGCTCTCCGCACGCAGGCGGATGGTGAGGAGGCGCAACAGGCCCGGGTCGTCGTCGACCACGAGGATGCGCGCTTTGCGTTTGCCAGTCTGATTCAAGAGGGTGTCCTTGCTGGTCATGCTGGTGAGGCTAGTCATGCTGGTCAAGGTATTCGTCCAGTGCTGTCCGGTTTACGTTCATTCAGCTGCCGCTCGATGTTGGCGATCGCGTCGAGCTTCGCCCGCATCTCCTCGATCTCCTTGCGCAGGCGGGCGTTCTCATCCATCTCGGTCTGCAGACGATGGTTGGCGCTCGCCATGCGCTCCTTGTCGGCGCGCACGGCATCGGCCTGCAGCCTGCGATTTTCTGTCTCGAGCGTCAAATGGTCGTTGATTTGCGAAAGCTCGAGGGAGGCGAGTGCGCGCTCTCCCGGCAACAGCATCTCCGGGTTCGCCATGAGCACGCGCAGCATCCCCTGTGCACGGGGGAGGTCGGTCGCCGGATGGCCGGGGGTCGCAAGCACTAACGCCAGCTTCAATTGATGGCTCGGGGTCGGCGCACTGTCATAGTCGTGCTGTGCGCTGGCGACGATCTCGGCCTGCTCGGCGGGCGGACCCTGCACCAGCTTCTGCAGCGTCTGCAGGTAATCGGAGAGCACTGTGGAGCCGGCCACCGCCGGGTTGACCTCCGGCGGCGGCGGCGGCGGGCGCTGATACATGGACGTGCAGCCGGCAGTGGCGAGGAGCGCGAGTACCGCACCGGCCAGGGCGCTCGCGCGACCCCGCTGTGTGTGCCTGCTGCCGGGCACAGGCACGTTGGCTCCTCCCTGCGGTACCCGGGCGATGACCGCGCGGGCCTCAGGCGGCATGCGCATGCGCCTTGGTCTCGCTGCGAGCGGGGCGGTCGCCGCTGCTTGCCCGGATCGGCATCGTGATGCGGAAGTGCGCGCCGGGGTACTCCCCGTCGATGATCTGCACCGTGCCACCGTGCGCGGCAACGAACTCAAGCACCACCGACAGGCCGATTCCGGTGCCTTTCACGGGGGTACTGCGGGCGGCCCGGCCGGTATAGAAGGCCTCGAACACGTGTTCGCGGTCCTCGCGCGGTATGCCCGGGCCGCTGTCGGCCACATCAAGCACCAGCTGCGCTCCGGTCGCGCGGGCCTGCAGATGGATGGTGCCGCCTTTGGGGGAGTATTTGACCGCGTTCGAGACCAGGTTCTCGAGGATCAGGCGGATCTTGCCGCGGTCGGCCACCAGCGTGACGTCGTCGACACGCACGTCGAGTCGTACCCGCTGCGAGAGCAGCGTCAGCTGCTGGTTCTCGAGCACCTGCTTCACGAGCGGTCGCAGCCGGAACTCGGTCGCCTCGAGCCCCACACTCGAGGTCTGCCAGGCGCTGAACGAAAGCAGGTTCTCGATCATGCGCTGCAGCTTGATGCCGTTTTCCCGCAGGATGGCCGCTACCTCGCGCTGATTGGAGTCGAGCTCGCCCACGGCACCGTCCATGAGCAGCTCCGTCCCCTCACGGATGTTCGCCAGCGGCGTCTTCAGCTCGTGCGACATGTGCCGGAGGAACCGGTTGCGCTCGTGCGCGAGCTCGAGCAGCCGCTGGCGCAGCCACTCGAGCTGGCGTCCGAGACGCTCGAGGTCGTGGGGGCCGGAGACCGCGATCGGGTTGGTGAACGCCCCCTGGCCGAGCTCGCTGATGGCGCGGTCGATCTGTCGCAGCGGGCGTCCCACGCCGACCGTGAGTACGAACACCGCGATCACGGCGAGCGGTACCAGGAGTGCCGCCTGCCACAGCAACTGCTTGCGTGCCTCGAGCGTGCGCTGCTCGAGGGCGGCGACCTCGGTGTCGACCTGCGCATTGCTCTGCTGGGCTACACGCTCGACCAGTGCCGAGAGCTGCGCGAAGCGCCCGGAGAGATCTGATGCCGCCGTCGCGCCAGAGTCCCGGGGCGTCTCGATCACGCTGTTACGGATGCCCTGCTGCAGCTGCCCGAGTTCCTCGAGCGTCTGCCGCGTCTCCCCGGTCGACAGGCGGTGAAGCTCCTCGCGGGTCGCAGTGAGCGCCTCGTCCTGCTTGCGGTACCCCTCGATGAGCTTGGGGTCGTTCAGCACCTCATAGAGTCGAGCGGTGCGTTCGAGCGAGGCGATCTGTCCGAAGAGCGCCTGGCTGGCACGCGCGCCTGTCACGCTCTCTACGACGAGCTTCTGCCCGGTGTCGGCGAGATCGCGTATCTGGAGCACCGCCGTGAGGACGGCAACGAGGAGCGGCACGGCCATCAGCGCCAGGCCGACGAGCATCAGTCCGCTCAATGACTTGGGCCGTCCCCACTGCATAGCCGGCCATTCTACCGGGCGCGCGGCCCGGGCGTCCTACAATGCGAGAACGTTGGCAGGCTCACCACGGTTGACGCAGCTGCTGTTGCTCCCACGCGTAAGCGGTGCGAACGATGGTGTCGAGGTCATCGAGCCGCGGCTGCCATCCAAGCTGCGAGCGGATACGCTCAGCGCGTGCGACGAGTGTCGGGGGATCGCCCGGCCGCCGCGGCGCCTCGCGCACTTTGAGCTGTTTGCCAGACACCCGCTCGACGCTTGCCAGGACCTGTCGCACGCTATAGCCGTGGCCGTAGCCGACGTTGAGCGTCGTGGAAGCGCCACCACGGCGCAGCCAGCTCAGCGCGTCGAGATGTGCGCTCGCCAGGTCCTCGACGTGGATGTAATCGCGCACGCCCGTACCGTCCTCGGTCGGATAGTCGGTGCCAAAGATTGCGACGTCGTCGCGACGCCCGGCGGCCGCCTCACAGGCCACCTTGACGAGCAGGGTGGCGTTCGGTGTGGCTTGGCCGATACGGCCGCGCGCGTCGGAGCCCGCTACGTTGAAATAGCGCAGCGCTGCGTAGGTCAGGGGCGTCGCCTGGGCGACGCTTGCCAGCATCCATTCAGACATCAGCTTGGAGGCGCCATACGGGTTGATGGGCGCGGTGGGCGTGTCCTCCGCCGCCACCCCCGTGGCCGGTGTGCCGTAGACGGCCGCCGTGGACGAGAACACGAAATGCCGCACGCCGGCGCGGACGCAGCATTCGAGCAGCGTCCGGGTCGAGCAGGTGTTGTTGCCGTAATACTTGAGTGGCTCGCTGACCGACTCCGGCACGATCGTGTAGGCGGCGAAATGCATCACGGTATCGACGCCATGGTCGGCGAGCAGTCGACTCACGGTGTCGGCATCGCCGACCTTGCCCACGACGAGGGGCGCATCGAGTACCGCCTGGCGAAAGCCGCGCGAGAGGTCATCGAGCACCACCACCCGCTCGGCGCGTTCGCGCAGCTGCAACACCACGTGGCTGCCGATGTAGCCCGCGCCCCCGGTCACTAATATGCTGCCATGCTTCATGGGGCAGCGATGATAAACAAAAGCCGCGCCAGCAACCGGCAGCCGTTCTCAGGTCTCACGCCCGAGGTGGTACTCGATGCCGCGGCTGCCAGCGGGCTCGAACCTGACGGGCGGCTCTTCGCGCTGAACAGCTATGAGAACCGCGTCTACCAGCTTGGCGCCGGCGAGCGGCTGCTGGTGCTGAAGTTCTACCGGCCCGGCCGCTGGAGCGATGCACAAATCGGCGAGGAGCATGAGTTCACCGCGGAGCTGGCGGCGGCGGAGCTTCCCGTAGCCGCCCCGCTCGTCATCGCCGGCGCAACGCTCTCGCGCTATCGCGAGTTCCGCTTTGCGGCCTTTCCCTGGATGCGAGGCCGACCGCCCGAGCTCGATGCCCCCGAGGCGCGGCAGCTCCTCGCGCGCACCATCGCGCGCATTCATCAGATCGGCGCGAGGCGGCCCTTCACGGTGCGCCCGCGCATCGGCGTCGAGCGCTTCGGCTGGGAGGCGCGCGCTCAAGTGCTCGAGAGCGAGCTCCTGCCGGCGGCGCTGCGCGAGCGCTACTCCTCGGTGAGCGGAGCGCTGCTCGAGCGCGTCGTGGCGGCATTCAATGCCGCTTCGGAAGTCCGCGAGATCCGCGTACACGGCGACTGTCACCTCGGTAACCTCCTGTGGAATGAGCACGGCCCGGTCTTTGTCGACCTCGACGACTGCGCCATGGGCCCGCGCGTCCAGGACCTGTGGATGATGTTGTCCGGGCCGCCAGCGGAGCAGCAGCGTCAGTGGCAGGACCTGCTCGAGGGGTATCAGCAGTTCGCCGATTTCGACTTCAAGGAAGTCACGCTGATCGAGCCGCTCAGGGCACTGCGCATGCTGCACCACGCCGCCTGGGTGGTGCACCGCTGGGCGGACCCTGCCTTCCCACGCGCCTTTCCCTGGGCCGCAGAGCCGCGCTACTGGGAAGGGCACCTGCTGGATCTCCTCGAGCAGATCGCGACCATCGACGAGCCGCCGCTGCTTCAGGGCTGAAGGGCTGGGCTCTGCGCGCCTTCCGCTGAACGGCCTTCGGCGAAATGCGTAGTGCGTACCTGCACCGACCATCGCAGACGCGTTATTGTGCACTCCTTGTATCCAATGTGACTTAATGCGGACCGCGAGGCGACGTACGCACCAATGTGGATCCTGAGCCGAAACCTGATGCTGGGGCTCGCGGCAGCCGCACTCCTGTGGGGCTGCGGGTCCGGAAGTCAGTCCGGGGCTGGGGGGAAGATGTCAGCGGCGCTTGCAAAGGCCAAGCGCACCGTCAAGCCCCGCGACTCGCTGGTCAGTGCGGTCGCTGCCGGCGGTAAGACTACTGCGCTGCCGGTGCAGGTGAAGTTCGACCTGAAGGAGCGGCCGGATGTTGGGCAGCCCGTCGAGATCGAACTTGTCATCGTGCCGATGTCGGGCAGTGTCGAGCGTATCTCCGGCAAGGTACAGGCAGACGATGGCCTCGAGCTCGTCGATGGTGCGGACATCCCGCCGAGTGACCGTCCGGCCGAGGGTGTGCCCATCCAGCATACCGTCAAGGTGCGCCCGCAGCACGATGGCATCTTCACCTTCAGCGCCGTGGTTACCGTGAACGCGGGATCGCAGTCCGGTACCGAGACCTATTCCATGCCGCTGATCGCCGGTGTAGGGCTGCCAGATGCGGCATCGAAGCCCGCAACCGCCGCAAGCGCCGCGCCGCCGCCTTCCACCGGCCAAGCCACGGCGCAGGGACCGGCACCTTCCACGGGCCGGGCCCCGGTGACGACTCTCGCGACCGCGGCTTCTCCCGCATCGCCGACCGCTACCGCAACGGGCGCAACCGCGCACTAGCTCGACGGCTGCCGTCTACCACCATCCGCGGTCGTGCCCGCGGCCGTACCCCACCCCGCAGAATCGGGAGGGGGTTCACAGGGAAGTCCGAGCACGGTCCGTATGATCGCTTTCGGGCTTCACCGTCTCGCTTATGTCAAAGCCGCAGACCCTCCGGACGCGCCCCGGTTCCTCCCCGGACGCCGCTCACGGCGCGACCACGACACTCGTTCGCGCAGACCCGCGACAGGAGGGCGAGGGGCCAGGGGAGCTGCATCCGCATCTGCGGGCACAACTGCGTGAGCTGCAGCTGCGCACGGGCAGCGCTACGCCGGACATCGAGATGCTGCTGCGCGTGATCAATGATCACTACCTCACCATCGACAGCGAGCGGCGCGGGATCGTCGAGTCCATGCGCCTCATGGCGGATGAGGCGCAGGCGCTGGCGCTCGAGGCACACGAACAGGGCTCCGAGCACCTCCAGGTCATTCTCGACCACATCAAGGACGTGGTGCTCGCGCTCGACGAGGACGGCGTAATCCGCACCTTCAATCCGACCGGCCAGCGCGTTTTCGGCTTCGCCGAAGCCGAAGTCGTCGGTCAGCGCATCGACCTCCTGATCCCAGCGATCGCGCATAACGAGACGATTCCGGAGGCGCTGCAGCGTCTTGCCGCAAGTTCCGGTGACACTGCACTCGACCTCGCCGCTCGCGAGTTCATCGCGCACCGCAAGAGCGGCGATGCCTTTCCGGCCGAGATCGCTGTCAGCAAGGCACCGCACTCGCGGCAGGTGATGTTCGTCATGTGCCTGCGCGATGTTACCGAGCGGCGTGAGTCCGAGCAGGCCATGCGCGAGAGCGCGGCCCGTTACCGGTTGTTGGTCGACCATGCACCCGAGGCGATCGTGGTGCTCGACGTCGATACGGGGCGCTTCGTGGATGCCAACGAAAACGCCCAGCGGTTCTTCGGGCTCGAGCGTGCGCAGCTGCTCACCGTCGGTCCCGTCGATCTGAGTCCGCCGCTCCAGGCCGACGGCGCACCTTCCGCCGAGCGGGCGCGCGCCTTTATCGGCCAGGCGCTCGAGGGCAAGGTGCCGGTGTTCGAGTGGATGCACTGCGACGGCAGCGGCCGTGAGATCGTCTGCGAAGTCCGCCTGGTCCGCCTGCCGAGCGGCAACCGCCGGCTGGTGCGCGGCAGCATCGCCGACATCTCCGAGCGCAAGCGCGACGAGCGCATCAGCACCGCCGAGCGCAAGGTGTTCGAGCAGATGACGCGAAACGCCGTGCTGGCCGAGGTACTCGCCTCCATCACCCGTTTCGTCGAGGCGGCAAGCGTCGGCACGGTCGCCTCGGTCAGCGTACTCGCCGAGCACCGTCAAGCCTTCGCCGAGATGGTGGCACCGCAGCTTCCCCAGGCACTGCGCTCGGTTCTTGCTGGGTGTGCGATCGGCCTCAGGGGAGGCTCCTGCGCCGCCGCCGTGCACCTTGACCGTCAGGTACTGGTAGCGGATATCGGCACCGATCCCCTCTGGAGCGAGCAGCGTGAGGCGGCGTCCGCCGCCGGGCTGCGGGCGGCCTGGTCGACCCCCATCAAGGCAGCCGCGGGCCACGCGCTCGGGTCGCTCGGTGTCTATCGCGCCGAGCCCGGCCTGCCAACGCCCGCCGAGTCGCAGATCGTGGCGCGCGCTGCGCAGCTCGCGGGCATCGCCATCGAGCGGCGCCTCGCCGAGGAGGCGCTGCGCAGCAGCGAGGCCAAGTTCCGCGGGCTCTTCGAGAGCATCGCGGAGGGCGTGTACCAGAGCGCGCCGGATGGGAGGCTGCTGTCGGTGAACCCGGCGTTCGTCGACATGCTGGGGTTTTCGAGCGCGGGGGAGCTGTGTCTCCAGGCCGCCGAAGCGCTCTACTGGAACCCAAAGGATCGCGCCGAGTTCACGCGACGCATGGAGGCGGAAGGCGAGATCCGCGACGCGGAGTTCCTCATGCGCCGCCGCGACGGCCAGCAAATCGTAGTGCTGGAGAACGCGCGCACGATACGTGATCCCGCCGGGCGCATCGTCGGCTACGAGGGCACGATCGCCAACATCACCGAGCGCAAGCGCGCCGAGCAGGCGGTGTTCGCCGAGAAGGAGCGTGCCCAGGTGACGCTCGAGTCGATCGGCGACGCGGTGATCAGCACCGATGCGGAAGGTTGCATCGAGTACATCAACCCGGTCGCAGAGACCCTCACCGCGTGGACGCTCGCCGAGGCGCGCGGTCAGCCGATCGCTGCGGTGCTCAAGCTCGTCAACGAGCTCACCCGCGAGCCCATCGAGAATTCTCTCACCGGCGCGCTCGGCCGCTCCGAGACCGGCGCGCCGGCCGATCACGCGGTGCTCATTACCCGCACCGGCAGCGAAGTTGCGATCCAGGAATCGGCGGCCCCGATCTGTGACCGCGCCGGACGCGTGATCGGCGCCGTCGTCGTGTTTCATGACAACACCCGCGAGCGACGGCTGAAGCGGGCGCTGTCGTGGCAGGCGAGCCACGATGCCCTCACCGGGCTCATCAACCGGCGCGAATTCGACAACCGTCTGCATGCAGCGCTGCTTTCGGCGCAGCGCGGCGAGGGCTCGTACGCGCTGCTCTACATCGACCTCGACCAGTTCAAACTGGTCAACGACACCTGCGGTCACCAGGCGGGCGATCGCCTGCTGCGCGACGTCACGGGGTTGCTGCAGACCCGTGTGCGCGCCACGGACACCATCGCGCGTCTGGGCGGCGATGAGTTCGGCGTGCTCCTCGAGGGTGTGACGCTCGAGCAGGCGACGCGAATCGCCGAGGGCGCGCGCCAGGCGATCCGCGACTTCCGCTTCGTCTGGGGTACCAACACGCTGTCGGTGGGTGCGAGCATCGGCATCGTGCAGATCCGTGCCGAGACCGAGAACGCCACCACCGTCATGAGCGCCGCTGACATCGCCTGTTATGCCGCCAAGGACGCCGGACGCAATCGCATCCACCTCTACGAGGCCGACGGCGTCTCACACCGCCACCGTGAGATGCACTGGGTGGCCCGCGTCACGCGCGCCGCGGAGGACAATCGCCTCGAGCTGTATTTTCAGCCGATCGTGCCGCTCGCCGGTGCGGTGGAACGCACCTTCTACGAGCTCACGGTGCGTCTGCGTGATGACAACGGCGCGCTCGTGCCGCCGTCCGAGTTCATTCCCGCGGCCGAACGCTACAACGTCATGTCGGTCATCGATCGCTGGGTGGTGGGGCAGGCGATCGCGCTGCTGCGCGAGCGCCAGCAGCGCGGACAGCCGCTGCCGCTTCTGGCGGTGAACCTGTCCGGCACCTCGCTCAACGAGCAGTCGTTCGTCGAGTTCGTGTTGAAGAGCGTGGCCGAGCCCGGGATTGCCGGCGCGCTGTGTTTCGAAATAACCGAGACCGCCGCCGTCACGAGCCTCGCCAACGCGCGCTACCTCATGAGCGAGCTCAGGGCGCGCGGCTGTCGCTTCGCGCTCGACGACTTCGGCACCGGGGTGTCGTCGTTCGTGTACCTGAAGACGCTTCCGGTCGACTTTCTCAAGATCGACGGCCAGTTCATCAACCACATCACGAGCGATCCCGTGAACCGCAGCATGGTCGAGGCGGTCGGCAAGGTCGGCCGCGCGCTCGGCATCGCGACGGTTGCCGAGTGCGTCGAGAGCGAAGCGGTGCTCGCCGAGCTGCGTCGCATCGGCGTGGATTTCGCGCAGGGCTTCTACCTGGCCAACGCTCTTCCGGTCGCACAGCTGCCGGCCTAGCGCCCCGCCGCGGCATGGTGCCTGCGCAGGCCCTTGCGTAGAATGCGCGCTCCTTCAAGACGGACTGCTGCAGCGCCTGTGCTGACTCACTCCCGCCTTGTCTTTGCAGGACGGCTGGGCGCCCTCGCCGCCACGGTGTGGCTCCTTGGGGGGGCGACGCCCGTGGGCTCGGCAACCCCACCCGCTCCCGAGGCGGTGGCAGCGCAGCTGCGCGATGCGGCGATCGCCGGACATTCCACCGCCTATGCCTGGGTGAGCGAGCTCACCACGCGTTTTGGTCCCCGCCCGGCCGGCTCGATGAGCGAGCATGAGGCCGCCGATTGGGCGGCTGCGCGCCTCAAGGCTCTCGGCTTCGAGAACGTGCACATCGAGCGCTTCCCGATCACCGCGTGGGTACGCGGTGCCGAGAGTGCCACGATCACCGCGCCCGGGACGCAGCCGCTCACCATTGCCGCGCTCGGAGAATCCCCGCCCACTCCATCCGCGGGGCTCGACGGCGACGTCGTGCTCTTCGCCACGCTCGCCGATCTCAAGGCGGCCGCACCCGGCTCGCTCGCCGGTAAGGTGGCGATGGTGAATGAGCGCATGGTCCGCACTCAGGATGGCGCCGGCTACGTCGCGACGGTCGAGGGACGCATCGATGGGCCGCAGGAGGCTGCGCAACGGGGGGCGATCGCATTTCTGCTGCGCTCGGTGGGTACCGACAACCATCGCATCGCGCACACCGGCACGACCCATTACGTCGACGGCCGCGTGGCGGTGCCGGCGTTCGCGCTGGCCGTGCCGGATGCCGACCAGATCGAGCGTCTCGCAAAGCTCGGCCAGCCGGTACGCGTGCACCTCTTCTCGAGCGCCTCCTACGTGCCAAACGCCTACTCGCAGAACGTCATCGCCGACGTGCGTGGGCGCGAGCGCCCCGAGGAGGTGGTGCTGCTCGGTGCACATCTCGACAGTTGGGACCAGGGGACCGGCGCGATCGACGATGGCACCGGTACCGCCATCATCACCGCAGCGGCGAAGCTCATCCGCGATTTCCCGCAGCGGCCGCGGCGCACCGTGCGCGTGGTGCTGTTCGGTTCCGAGGAGGTGAACCAGCCGGCGCCTCCGCAGAGCGTCTTCGGCGGCCACGCCTATGCCACGAATCATCGCGCAGAGCTCGCCAACCACGTGCTCGCGGGAGAGAGCGACTTCGGGACCGACCGCGTCTATTCCTTCGCGCTGCCAAAAGCGGCAAGCGACGGCGACTTCGCCAAGCGCGTGCTGCGGGTCCTCAATCCCATCGGCGTAATTGCCGCCGAGGGGCCGCCGACCGAGGCGGGCGCAGACGTCGGGCCGAGTGTCGAGGCGGGTGTACCCGGCTTTAAGCTGAGCCAGGACGGTACGTATTATTTCGACATCCACCACACTGCCGACGACACGCTCGACAAGGTCGACCGTGCGCAGCTCGACCAGAACGTGGCCGCCTGGGCGGCATTCGTGTGGCTTGCGGCGGACAGCGACGTCGACTTCCGCTCCCACGCCCCGCCGGAGAACAAGCCCTGAGAGCCGCCGTGATGCGCTGCCTGGACTGACCGTCGCCGGCCCCGAGCAAAGTGATGAGCGCTGTGCACCGCGGGCCGAACTTCTCGCTCGCCGTGCCAGGCGGGCCGCTGAGGGTGGCGCCGGCTGTCGAAATCACCGCTGACCCCTTGCGGCTCTCCGTCGTGATCCCGACCTACAACGAGTCGGCCAACATCGCGGAGCTCATCGGCCGACTGGCAGAGCGGCTCGATCCGGCGCTCGGGGATCGCTACGAGATCATCATCGTCGACGACCGAAGTCCCGATCACACCTTCGAGGAGGCACTCAGGCTATGCCCTGCCTTTCCGCAGCTTCGCGTCATGCGACGTGATCACGAACGCGGGCTTGCGAGCGCAGTGGTGCGCGGGTGGCAGGCCGCGCGGGGCGAGGTGCTCGCAGTGATGGATGCGGACCTGCAGCACCCCCCAGAGGTCGCGCCGGCGCTCTAAGTCGAGCTCAAGCGCGGAGTCGACCTGGTGCTCGCGAGTCGTTACATCGGAGGTGGCGGAGTAGGCCGGTCCGGTGTCGGGAGTCGCCTGCGCTCGCGGGTCGCGCAGCTGATCGGCCTCCTCGTCCTGCCGGAGGTGCTCGGCCGCGTGAGCGATCCCATGAGCGGTTACTTCATGGTCCGACGCACCGCCATCCAGGGGATTGAGCTCACACCCCGCGGCTACAAGATCCTCATCGAGATCCTCAGCCGGGGGCGCTGTGCTTCGATCAGGGAGGTTCCCTACGTCTTTCGGGAGCGTCGTGCCGGGGCGAGCAAGGACTCGGCCAGGATCTATCTGGACTTCCTGTGGCACCTGTTGCGACTGCGGTCGTCCGGCGGGGTTGCGCGGGCCGCGGTCACTCGGCAAGCTTCCCATCTACAAGCTTCCCGCGTAGAGGTGACATCGCAGGTGAGCGAGCAGCTACTCGTATCCCGCACCGCGGGCGTGTGTGAGGTGCGCTTCAATCGCCCGGAGAAGCGCAACGCCATAACGCTCGCGATGTACGAGGCCTTATGCCGCGCGCTCGACGCCGCGCAGGCGGATGAGGCGGTGGGCGCCGTGCTGCTGAGCGGCGAGGGCGCGGGCTTTTGCGCGGGCAACGATCTCAGCGACTTCCTCAGCAGTCCGCCGCTCAGCGCCGAGCATCCCGCCATGCGTTTCCTGCGTCTGCTGCCGACGTTTGCCAAGCCGCTGCTGGCGGCGGTGCACGGCCAGATCGTCGGAATCGGGGTCACGATGCTGCTGCATTGCGACCTGGTCGTGGCCGCGCGCGGTGCGCAATTCTCCCTGCCGTTCGTCTCGCTGGGGCTCGTTCCCGAGGCGGGCAGCACGCTGTTGCTGCCGCGCCTTGTGGGCACGCAGCGCGCCGCCGAACTGCTCCTGCTCGGCAAGCCCTTCGATGCCGCCACCGCCGCGGGCTTCGGGCTCGTAAACCGCGTGGTCGAGGAGGGGGCGCTCCTCGAGGAGGCGCGCGCGCTCGCCGCCGCCGTGGCACGACAGCCGGTGGGCGCGCTCGCCGCCACCCGCAGGCTTCTGCGCGGTGATCCGCGCGACATTCTGGCGCGCATCGAGGAGGAGGCGCGCATCTTCGGCGCGCAACTGCAATCGGAGGAGTTCCGCGCCGGCATCCGCGCCGTCCTCGGCGGTGGACGCGCGAGCTGAGCGCGCCTGCGCCCTAAGCGGAGAAGCTCATGGCGGTGTTCTCGCTCGACGGCTTCATACCGGTGGTCGATCCGGCGGCGTTCGTGCACCCGCAGGCGACCCTGATTGGCGATGTCATGGTGGGTGCCGGGTGTTATGTCGGTCCGGGCGCATCGCTGCGCGGCGACTTTGGCCGGATCGTCATACGCTCGGGCTCGAACGTGCAGGATTGCTGCGTTCTGCACAGCTTCCCCGGCAAGGACACGCTGCTCGAGGAGGGCGCCCACGTCGGTCACGGCGCGGTGCTACACGGCTGCATTGTCCGCCGCGGGGCACTCATCGGCATTGGCGCCATCGTCATGGACGACGTGGTGGTGGAGGAAGAGGCGTTCGTCGGTGCGGCGAGCTTCGTGCGCGCCGGCTTCGTCGTGCCGCGGCGCACACTGGTCACCGGCGTGCCGGCGCGAGTGGTGCGCGAGCTCAAGCCCGAAGAGCTCGCCTGGAAGGTGACCGGCACGCGCGAGTACCAGGATCTGGTGGTGCGCTGCCTGGCGAGCCACCGCGAGTGTCAGCCGCTCAGCGCTCCGGAACCTGACCGTAAGGCGCGCGGTATATCGGCCACCGTGCCGCTGCACACCATCGAGCGCCGGTAGTGCCCGCTACTCCTGGGCCGGGTCTGCGGCGTCCGGGTTGATGACCCCAAAGAGCGCCGGGACGCACGCGTAGAAGAGGCGGATCCCCTCCGCGCGCACCCG
>DASPWF010000062.1:0-5432 GCA_035621995.1 Steroidobacteraceae bacterium | reverse complement strand
GATCGGGTAGTTGTGGAATGGCACCATCGCCGCGAGGTTGCGCGACGTGATCGGGGCTTTGCGCGGGCGCATGGCGAAGTTGCAAGGAAGCTGCGCCCAGAATGCCGCCTCCAGCGCGAGGTCCTCCCGCGCCACCGTCATCCCGGTGTCGGCGAGCAGATTGCGCGCAAGCGCGACGTGATCGTTCAGCGACTTCAGTCGCCAGAGACCCTCGTCCCCGCCGCGTGGCTCTTCGAGATCGGCGAGAACCTGAAGCGAAAAATGGTGATCGCCCATAACGAAGTCGTTGCTCGTGAGCCCATCGAGTGCCTCGCGGAGCTGTGCTGCCTGGGAAACCGCAAAATCTCCGGCATTGAGCAGACGGAAATACTGTCGCTGAAGTAGCGCCTGACCCGAAGCGCGCGAGAGGAAGGTGAAGGACTGCGTGAGCACCAGGGGAAACGGCGCCGACAACAAGCGGTTGTACATTCCGACGACGCTTGGTGTTGGGTATTCCTTGATGCCCAGCATCGCCCCGACCCGCGTAGCCGCCGGCATGCGGTATTCGATGGCCTCGTTCCCGAATAGCAGCCGCGTGGTCGCTAGCGCCGCATCCAGCGGCC
This sequence comes from Steroidobacteraceae bacterium, assembly GCA_035621995.1. GTDB lineage: Bacteria > Pseudomonadota > Gammaproteobacteria > Steroidobacterales > Steroidobacteraceae > 13-2-20CM-66-19. The sequence continues at coordinate 4,830 of DASPWF010000062.1, read as the reverse complement.
CAACCGGCAAGGGCATTCGCCGCCACTCGCCGTTGATGAGCGATGCCAGGTACTCGAGCAGCGATGAGCACCAAGTCCCGCCGCAGCGGTAAACACCGAGCGACTCGGGCTCGTAGCGCGCCAGCGCCGCGCGCAACGTCTGTGCCAGCTTCGCACAGTTGTCGAGCGCATCGAGCAGATCGGCCCCCGGCGGTGCGGCGCCCGCGCGCCCCAGCACTTTGGCAACCATCCCGCCAGCCAGGCCCACGGCCGGGCGGTAACACACAGCGATATAGAGCTCGTTGACCATCAGGGTTTCGCCGGCGAGGCGCTCGCGATAGCGGGCCGTCAGACGGTCAGCGAATCCACAGCCCGATGTCACGCGGGGGACCGCACGCTCCGGCCGCCTGATGAGGTGAGTCCACAGGGCGAGGTGCGGGCTCGCCACGTTGCGCCACAAGACGTTAAGCCGCTCGTGCCAGTTGTTGAGCTGCTCGTCGTCGGCACTCTCGAAACTCGCCCCGCCCAGCCGAAACGCCTGCAGGTAATCACCGGCTGCGGTTTTCACGACCGCGTCAGCGACGTGCGCCGTGTACGGAATGTGCTCCGCGGCCGCCCGCTCGCGCCGCAGCGCCACCGAGCGCAAGCCCCTCAGCACGAGCGTGCTCCCCGCGCCATACGAGTTACTACGAATACGACCTCCGCCGTGCGACGACCGCGCGGGTTCGGCAGGTCAAGGGCCAGCGGGCTGTAGCTGCTCGCCTTCCAGAGCGGCAACGTACCGAGCAAAGCCGGCAGGCGGGTGCGTCCCCACAGCAGCATGAGATCGAAGAAGCGAGCGTCGCGCGCGCACAGCAATGCGCACACGCCGTGAATCGGCGCACAGACAAGCAAGGTCAGTAAGTTACGGGTCACCAGGAAGGCTTCCAGCGTAAAGACCATGTTGACGAGCAGCGCTGCGTAGGTGACGCCCCAGCGCATCGGCGGGCGCGTTGCACCGACAAACAACGGATCGGCCGTCAGACCGGCATTGCGTGATCGCATGGCGCTAGACACCGAACATTCCACGCACCCAGGCGACGATCTGCGGCGCACCAAAAGCGATGGCGATGCCAACGATCGCGCCGAGGCACCAGCCCCACGACATTCGGTTCGCCATTGCCATCGCGCCCAGCACCATGACCAGGATGATCGCCACCGGCGTGAGCCAGGCGAGGATATTCGTTTGCAGCGCTGTGGCTCCGGTCATGAACGGTGAGGCCTGCGCCAGCGCCAGGGTCGGCAGCGTCCACAGCAGCGCGGTGATCCCCGGCCGCGGTATCGGCGCGCACCTTGCGGAAATCCGCTGCATGGCGGCTCTCTCCTAGGGTTCGCCGATATGGTGGGCGCCCGCTGTAACGCGTGGTGCTTCCTCGTCGCGGCGCGCTTCCCGCTCCTCGCGCTTGAGCTTTCCGGGCGCACCAAACCGGAACCCGTCCACAATGAAGGAGTGGTCGTACTGTTTCTCGCCCTGCTTGTCGGTCCAGTTGTTCGAACGCACGCGCGCCGCGACAATGAGCTGATCTCCCTTGCGCGCGTTGCGTGCGAGTGCCTCACCCAACGCACCAAACGCCACGAACCACACACTGGTCACGATCTCACGCGCCGCACCCTCCTCGTCCTTTCCCGCGTAGTCATTGCCCACCAGACAGAAGCGCGCGTAGCTAGTGTCATTCTTCGCGACGAGCTCGGGATTGCGCGCGAGGTTACCCACTGCCGTCAGCGTAAAACTGTTCATCGTGAATACTCCTCCACGGTTGCTCTGGTTCGCGGGAATCGGGGGCCAGTTTATTCAGCGCAGCATTGATTGGAATCGCTAGTGGCTACCTGTTTGTGCAGAAACGCGTGGCAACGAGCCCAATGCGACGAGCTCGCGCTCTGACTCGTGTATGGTGGCAGCACATCCGGCGGACGGAGATACGCACATGTCGTTCGCAGACCCAGCGCCCATCGATGGAAACGTCGAGGAGTGTCTCGACGAGCTCAACGACTTCATGGCCGGGTTGCAGCGCTATCCGTCAACGGTACTCGCGGTGGCGCTGCGCGTGCATCTCGAGGCACTGCTGCAGGCACTGCTCGAAGGCAAAGTATGCACGCGCGAGGAAGTCCGCGATTTCGTCAGGGAGCTCGAACGCGACGTACTCCAGTACGACGTCGAGTGAGCCGCTGAGGTTCGAACCGAACTAACGCACCACGCGCTCGCGCGAGTCGCGATCGCCGTGCGGTGCGGAGTCACGCGGCTCGTTGGAGGAAGCCTTTGGCGCTGGTGCCGGCGGTGGCGGATGCGTCGGCGGCGGCGCATGCGAAGTGGGTGGTAGCGTAGCCGGCATCACGTGCGCAGCGTGATAGCTCGTGTCCGCTCGCACCGACTCGTCGGGAAATCCGGGGTCCGGTCCGGATGGGGGACGATAGACCGGCAGCGAGGGCGGGCGGCTGTAGGAATGCGTTGGATCGTCGGATGCGAAACCCTGCTGCCCAGCCGGCATATAGGCTTGCGACTGCGGCGGCCGATCGGCGCGCGGAGGCGCGTAGGTCGGCAGTGAAGCCGCGGGCGGTGTGGAGTAAGTGGGGCGCGCGGCGGCGGCACTCGTCGCGATGCCGTGCGGACTCGGAGGAAGGGTCGTGTGTTCGAGCGCGTGCTCGCGCTCGGCGAAGCTTGTCGTTCCTCCCGTGTGAGCGAGCGCGCTTGCGCTCACGAGCGGCCCGGGAACGGCCATTCGCAGCGGAACCGCGAGGGCAGCAGTCTGAAGACCCATGAGCTCGCTGCGCCCCAGCGGCCGGCCACCGTTCTCCTGCATGGCGGCGAGCTGCCGGTCGAACGCCACCGGCGCGGGCGGCGGCATGGTGCGTACCACTATGGTCCGGTGCAGCTGCGCGGTGGGTGGCCGCAGGACCGCGTGTCCCGCGGTGCCTCCCAGCAGGCTCTGACGGGTCGGGGTGAGGGCCGGCGCAGTCGCCGTCACCAGCGATGCGGCCAGCACCGCTGGCGCGAGCTGCGTCGCGTTTCCGCCGACGCGTTGCCCGGAGGTGAAGATGTTCTGCGGCACGCTGGTGATCGCTGCGGCGCGGTTGTTGGCGTAGTGCGTCGGGGCCACGATGCTGACGTTCGTGGTGTTGGAGACGTTGACGTTGCGCAGGTACGCCGGGCTCGCGCGGTAAGCGGGCACATACGCTTCGTGCGGACCGAGCGGGAACCAGCCGACGTTGGGACCGAGCGGCGCCGGGCTCACGCCTGATCCGCCCACCCACGCCACCTGCGCTGGTGCGTAGATGGGACGCGACTGGCGCGGTGCCGGCACCCAGCACCAAGTGTTGCGCCACTGCACCCAGCGGCCGTAATGGAAGGGGGCATAGCCCCAGCGCGCATCATCGATCCACGTCCAGCCCCACGGCGACACCCACGTCCAGCGCCCGTACCGATACGGTACCCAGCCCATCACGACCGTGGTCGGCATCCACACGTAGCCGTACTCGGGCGTCTGTTGCCACTGCCCGTTGTTGTCGAGGTCCTGGGTGCCAGGCACATCGTCGGCTACGTATTCCGCGGACTGTGAATCCTCGAGTGCGCGCTCGCGCGCGGCCGACCAGCCGTCGAGATCGTCGGGCGGACCGAGCGTCGCGCTCTGGTAGCTGAGCGTCCCGGTGCCACTGATCGTGAGCTGCTGCTGCATGCCGATGGCGATGGTCTGCCCGCCGCCCGTGGCCTGTGCTGCTCCGTCGACCACCTTCACGACGGTCGCATCGCCCGCATCGCTCACGTCGACGCGATATTCGCCCGGCTGTTGCAGTGTTACGGCGACGTTTGGCGTGTCGATCTCGTAGAGCTGGTTGGCCCACATGTCCCGGATGCGCACGATGAGCGACCCGGCGGTCAGCTGTATCTGCGCGGTGTTTTCGTCGAGATTGAGAAAAGCGACACCCGTGCGGCTGCCGATCCGCACCGCGGCATCGCCCAGATCGAGCTCGGCCCGCGAGGACTGATCAGCCCACAACCGGTCGCCTGTCGTGAGCGGGCGGTTAGCCGGCGCCGCGGTCCACTCCTGCAGCCCCGCGGGCTCGAGCGACACCGCGCCCTCCACATCGCTCAAGCGCGCAAGCCGTCCCGGCGGGTCGCCGTCGTCGGCTCGCGCCACCGCGGACATGCACGCCAACACCGCCAGGAGGGCAAGCCCTGCCGGCGCTCTCCAGTGGCGCGTGTCGCTAGCCATTACGCCTCACCTGAGCGATGAACGCCTGGGCCCTGGACGGGATGACCCGCAGCCCTCGCTCGCAGTCTAGAGGCTTGGACTCGGCGCGTCGCGCTGGCGTTCATAGCCCGCCAACCTGGCGCGGCGCTCGTGAACGGCCCGTGAATCACATCGCGGCCCGAGCATCCCGTGGTCGGTGCGGGAACGCACACGAGGCTGCCCGCGCCACCGCACGGGGCTTGGACGCGGTACATGGCACCGCATGAGTCCCGGGAGGCGCCCGGCCGTTCCGGCCATCGCGGGTCCGACCCGGCCCTCGTGTACCGCGCTCCGAGGGCCTCCGGCTGCCCGGGCAGCGATCACCGGGTGCTCAGCCTCGCGGCGCGGCCTGCCGCTGCGGGGGTCCTTATGGTTGATAGCGCCCTTCCCGTCCCCATTAAACGGCTCAACTGCCTCTCGGAGAGCACCATGACCGAAGCCAGCGTGACCACGCGGTCCGTGCGCCGCATCGTCAGGGGAATGACGACCTCGGACGGTGCCGGCGTCAAGCTGCGCCGCGTGATCGGGCAGCCGCAGCTGCCGGACCTCGACCCCTTCCTCATGCTCGATGAATTCGGCACTGACA
>DASPWF010000061.1:0-24977 GCA_035621995.1 Steroidobacteraceae bacterium | reverse complement strand
TGCGATGTGTTCTGGCCCATCAGCCTTAAGAAGCGCATCGAACTCGCCGAGGCAGTTTCGGCAACCTCCGAAGGGATGTCAGCGTTGAAACCAAGCGAGGACCTGCCACGGCGCCCGACTCAGGATTGATCGGGGGCGTCCTGGCCGGACTAACGGACGCCCACCGTGACCGGGCGGTCGAGATAGTGGTCCGGAAAGATCTGCTTGAGATTTCTGATCTTCGGCAGGTCGTTCACCACGATGTAGGGATACAGCGGATTCTTCAGGTAGAAGTCCTGGTGATAGCCTTCCGCTCGATAGAAACCCTTCAGCTCATCGACGCGGGTGACGATCGGCTGGGCGAACGCCCGCTCCCGGTTCAGCTGCGCGATGTAGCTCTCGGCGATGTGCCGCTGCGTGTCGTCGCCGTAGAAGATCGCCGAACGGTATTGCGTTCCGCTGTCCGGTCCCTGGTGGTTGAGCTCGGTGGGATCGTGCGCCACTGAGAAATAGATGTGCAGCAGCTCGCCGTAGCTCACCTCGGCGGGATCGAAGGTAATCTGCACGGACTCGGCATGGCCGGTGCGGCCGGAACCGACCTCGTCATACTGAGCGGTGTTGCGCGCGCCGCCGGAATATCCGGCCAACACCTCGTGTACGCCACGCACGTGCTCGAATACGCCCTGCATCCCCCAGAAGCATCCACCCGCGAGCACCGCGGTCTGCACCTGCCCGCGCTGCTTGGGGTTGTCGAGGGCCGGGGCGGGTATCACGACTGGCGGCTCGCCGGCCCTCGTCGCGGCGATCCAGCCGCCGCCGGCCATGAGCGCCACGCAGGCGAGAGGGTATATCAGCTTACCGAGTGACACTTTGCGTCTCCTGACCGCACGCGCCCTCAGGCACGGGCGGTGAAGTTGAGTGCGACCGAGTTCATGCAGTAACGCAGCCCCGTCGGACGCGGGCCGTCGTCGAACACATGGCCGAGATGAGCATCACAGCGCTTGCACGACACCGCGGTGCGGTGCATGCCGAAGCTGTTATCGCCGCTCTCCACGACATTGATACGTGAGATCGGCTGCCAGAAACTCGGCCAGCCCGTGCCGGAGTCGAATTTCGTCCGGGAATCGAACAGCACCGTGGCGCAGCAGATGCACGAATAGAGTCCATCAGCGTGATTCTTGTCGTACGCCCCGCTGAAGGCCGGCTCCGTTCCTTCGTGACGCGTCACCGTGTAGGCGAGGAGGGACAGCTGCTGACGCCATTCGGTGTCGGTCTTGAGCACCCGCGCAACGGTCTTCGTGCCGGTGCTCTTGCCGTTTGGAGCAAACTCCTCGATGTTCACCTCCCCACTCGCGGGCCCAGGAGGCGATGCGGCGCGCAGCGTGCGCGGGCGCAGTGCCGCGACGCCAAGGGAGAGTGCCACCCCCAGCAGCGCTCTGCGCGTCAGGCCAGGGTGTTGACCGTCGTTCGTGAAATCGTTGCTCATGCGTGAATCGCTCATCCAAACGTGAAAGCGTAGGCCTGTGCACCGGGATCGAGGAATTCGATCGCGAACGTGTGCTCCGCGCCGGGATTACTGAGGCGCAGCAGCTGATAGAGGCGCTGCTCGCGTACCGTGCCGGTGCCGTCGGACTGTATGTCGATGCCATGGTCCGTCCCCGGGGCGGCCCCGTCCACCGTGACCCGAAAGCGCACCGGGTGCGTGGTGTCGGCAGTCCCGAGAACGAGGTGCAGATCCCGGGCGCGGAAGCGGAACACGATGGCGGCATGCGCCGCCGTAGCGATGGCACGCTCGTCCTCCACCTGCCAGTCCCCGGACAGTCCCCACTGATTCAGCTGCAGCGCCGTGGGTGCGGTGTACGAGCGGGGCGCATCACGCAGCTGTCCGCCTGGTGAGGCAAAGTTCGCGGCGCGCGCGTAGCCAATGTAGGTCTCCGGGGACTCGACTGCGGCTTCGTTCGCGGCCGCTTCGACACCCGTGGCCGGTAGCGGCGCGCCGGCCGCGGCCAGCCGCCCGGCGCCGGCGTCCGTAAGGAGTTGGCGCAGCAGTTGCTCGGACTCGCCGTAGTCGCCCTCACCGAAGTGATGGCCGCGGATCTGGCCTTGAGCGTCGATGAAGTAGTGCGCCGGCCAGTACTGGTTGTGGAACGCCTGCCAGATGGCGTAATTGCTGTCCAACGCAACAGGGTAGGTGATACCGAGCTCGCTTACCGCGCGCTTGACGTTGCCCAGATCCTTCTCGAATGCGAACTCCGGGGCGTGCACCCCGAGCACGACCAGGCCCTGATCGCGATAGCGCTCGTACCAACTCTTCACGTGAGGGAGGGCGCGCAGGCAGTTGATGCACGAGTAGGTCCAGAAGTCGATGAGCACCACCTTGCCGTGCAGGGCCTCCCGTGTCAGCGGCGGGGAGTTGAGCCAGGCGACCGCGCCGCTGAGCGAGGGCAGCTCGCCCTCGATCGGCAAATCACCCTGGGAGGGAGCCGTGGCGGACATCATCGCGCGGTCTCCGGCGGACATCATGGTGTTGCCGCTCATGGCGCCCGTCATGCCTCCCGTCATGCCTCCCGTCATGCTTCCCGTCATGCTGCCCTGCATGGCCATCATGGCACCACCGGCCGGCTGACCCTGACCGATGTGATCGATCAGCGACTGCTCGAAGCGGTTCGTGCTGGCGACGGACAAGCGTGTCAGGACGCCGACATCCCATCTGAGCGCAATCGCCACCACCGCCGCCAGCACTGCGACGCCGAGGGCACGACGCAGCCACTCACCCGCGCCGAGCGAGCGCTTGAGTGCGGCGAGGATACGGGTACTCGCGCCCGCGACGATCGCGAGCGAGGTCGCGGCGCCGAGCGCATAGGCCAGAAGGAGCACCGTGGTTGTCGCGCTCGGGCCGTGCAGCGCAGCGCCGGTGAGGATCAGCCCGAGGATGGGACCAGCGCACGGCGCCCACAGGAAACCCGTCGCGACGCCGAGCACCAGCGAACGCACGACGCCGCCGCGTGCACCGGCCTCGTTGCCGGAAGCCAACCGCGCACCGAAAGCCACCAGCGGTCGCGTCAGCCAGGTTGCAAAGCGCTCAGAGAGCAGGGCCGCGGCACTGATCCCGAGCACCACCAGTGCGAGCAGGCGGCCGTAGTCATTGACCTTTACCGCCCAGGCGCCACCGACGGCGGCGAGCGTCGAGAGCGCGGCGAACGTCGCCGCCATACCGACCAGCAAGGGTAAGGTGCTGCGGGCGAAGGGCTGCTCGGTGCGCGCGAGGACGAACGGCACCACGGGCAGAATGCACGGACTCAAAATGGTCAGTGCACCCCCGAGGAATGCCAGTACGGCAACGATCATTCACACTCCGTGGTTGAGCGGCTCACCGCGCGGCGGCACGGTGTGCGTGGCGCAAGGATTCGACACACATTGGACCCGACGAGGTGCGACCTTATTGCACGGCAACCGTAAAATGCCCCTAACGCCACGTGACACAGGCTATCCCGGAGCCTGCGGCCGCCCGCCGGGTGAGCGGCGAGCCGTTCACGAGCACCCCGCGGTCGGCCAGCGCCAGATACGCGAGGTCGCTGGCGGCATTGCCGTACGCCACGATCGGCAGCTGCGGATGCTCCGCTCGCAGCGCCGCGACGCACCGGACCTTCTCGGCGCCTCGGCGGTTTGCCGTCGTGAGCCTGCCGGTCAGACGGTCAGCGCGCCATTCGAGTTCCGTGCAGACGGTCTGCGCAAAACGCAGGGCCGCGCCGATGGCGGGTACGTAGAGATCGGGACTCGCGGAGAGCAGCACCAGGTGATCTCCGGCCTCGTGGTGCACGGCGATGGCAGTGAGCGCGTCGCGGTGAAGCCCGTGCTGCAGGAGCTCGGGCACGAAGCTCGCCGTCCACTCCGCGAGCTCGGAGCGCGTACAGCCGCCGAGGACGGCGTCGATCCAGGCGGCCTTGAGCCGCCCGTGATCGGCGTCGAGCGCGAAGCGCGCCAGCGCCGCCAGCCCCTGTGGCAGGCGCACGAGCCGCGCGGGGTGCCGGCGCAGGAAGCCGGTGAGATAGCCGCGCAGCGTGTCGGATCGCGTGATAGTCCCGTCGAGATCAAACAATGCGAGGACGCGCCGCTGCGTGCCCGGGTCGCTGCCGGTGCGTAACTCGGTCGCTTCCGCAGCACTCAGGCTGGGCCGCCTGCAGCGGCGAGCTGCCGCAGTACGTACTGCAGAATCCCGCCGTGACGGTAGTACTCGCGCTCCTTCGGCGTGTCGATGCGTACCCGCGCGGTGAACCCGAGCGCCTTGCCGTCCGCGGCGGTGGCGGTGACCTTCACTTCCTTGGCATCACCGCGGCTCAGGCCGATGATGTCGAACACCTCGCGCCCGGTGAGCCCCAACGCGGCGGCGGTCTGTCCGGGCAGATACTGCAGCGGTGCCACCCCCATGCCGATCAGGTTCGAGCGGTGGATGCGCTCGTAGCTCTCGGCGATGACGGCCTTCACCCCGAGCAGCATGGTGCCCTTGGCCGCCCAGTCGCGCGACGAGCCGGTGCCGTACTCGCGTCCCGCGAGCACGACGAGCGGGGTGCCTTCGCGCTGGTAGCGCATCGCAGCGTCATAGATCGACGACTGCTCGCCGTCCGGCAGGTGCACGGTCACGCCACCTTCGACCCCCGGCACCAGGTGGTTGCGCAGCCTTATGTTGGCGAACGTGCCGCGCATCATCACCTCGTGGTTGCCGCGGCGTGCACCGTAGGAGTTGAAGTCCTTGGGCTCGACCCCCTGTTCGATCAGATAGCGCGCCGCCGGACTCGAGCGCGCGATGTTGCCCGCGGGCGAGATGTGGTCGGTGGTGACCGAGTCTCCGAGCACCGCGAGCGCGCGCGCACCGCGCACGTCGGCGAGCGGCGCCGGCGTCATGGTCATACCCGCGAAGTAGGGCGGGCTCTTGACGTAGGTCGATTTCGCGTCCCAGGTGTAGCGCTGTCCGGCCGGTACCTTGATGTCCGCCCAGTTCTCATCACCCTTGAAAACGCTCGCGTAGCTCTGACGAAACATCTGCGAGTCGATGCAGCGTTTGAGCAGATCCTGCACTTCGGCATCGCTCGGCCAGACGTCGGCGAGCCGCACCGGCTGGCCGTCCTGGCCGGTGCCGAGCGGCTCGCTGTTGAGATCGATGTCGAGCGTGCCGGCGAGGGCGTACGCCACCACGAGTGGCGGCGAGGCGAGGAAGTTCATGCGCACTTCCGGGTGCACGCGTCCCTCGAAGTTGCGGTTGCCGGAGAGCACCGAGCACGCTGTTAGATCAACCGCCTTGATGGCGGCGGAGATTTCGGGCTTCAGGGGGCCGGAATTTCCGATACAGTTGTGCACAACTACAGTACCGGCGACGAAGGCATGCAGGTCATCCACCGCGAGGTCGAAAACAGGACGCATGCCCGCTGGACGCACATCCGTGACCTGCAGAGAGAGAGTCGGCAGAGCAAGCGCTTCCTTGTCCGCGCAATAGCGGCGCATCGGCACGTCAGTACTGGCTCGCGGCTGCAGCCGCGCAAACCAGTCACGCGCACCGATCTCTCTTAGTACCCCGGCGGGCGTGGGGAAATCATTGCTTTCCCGGTGCCGCGGTGTAAACCACCTATGGCCCGCCACTGGTAGTCGGGTGAAGGAGTTGTGGCCCTCGAGGAGGGCGAAATGCGGGAGCAGCGCGGTTTCGCGCGTCATCAACTCCGCGGCGGCAATGCGGCGCGTTTGATGAAATGTAAAAGCGTGGTCTCCACGCAGCGCTTCTATGCGATCCGCCATCCACAGGCGCTGACGATTGATGGTGTCGATCGTGCGCCAGTAAGCCGCTGCAGCACTGGCGCGCAACGCCTTGTCGATGCAGTACCGAAAGCCGACGCGCTCTACAAAGGACAGACCCTCGGGAAGTACTAGGCGGACCTCCATGCGGACTGCGCCATCCCGCGCGGCCGGATAGCTCGAGGACGAACGCCTCGTGGGATACGTGTAGATTCTCGCGCCACGGGCTTTCACACCGCATCGCACGAGCAGCCTTACGATCTGCTGCATGACATCCTTGAGCGCTTCCACGTGCTCGGGTTTGGCACTGTGGGCATAGGCCGGCGCTGTGAGGAACGCATTCGCTTCGCTCTCGCCATGGCGCTGCAGGATCGGTGCGTGCCCGTCAGCGCCAAAAAGGGCACCGAGGAACTCGCGCACAAAAGCGACCGGGCATCTCTCATCTAGCACGAATTGCGGTAGGGTAGGCGACTTGTGGATGCGCCGACCGCTGCATACTCCGGGGAGCGCAGCAATCGTTGCGGTGAGGCCCTTCGGCAGGACGATCGTCCATTTGCGCGAATCGTAACGGTTCCCGACGGGACGTTTGCCCGTTAGCAGTTCGATGTCATCGAGGGCAGCTTCGCGGTCGAGTGCCTGGCCCACGTGCATGCGTCCCTGACCCATGAGGCTGATCGAGCCGTCGCTGATCAGATGACCGATGAGGCGCGCAAAGGCGAGAGCACGCGCTCGCTCCTGCTCGTTGGCAAAGCTGAACCGCATGTTACCCGCGGTGAGCTGATAACCGGCCTCGTCGGCGCCTGGGTCATCCAACGGCCCTTCTAGCCCAACCGCCACGCGATCGCGCCCACGACCCAATTTGCCCGCCTCCACCCAACGGCCATCGGCGCACAGAATCTTGTGATCGTCCGTGCAAACGAGCCGGCGCCCATCCTGCAGCACGACGGAGACGCACTCGCGCTCGCCCTGCACCATCATCTGGGTTTGCCTCGCCATCGTCAGACGACCGTCGGACGTGGGGCCAAAGAGCCTCATGCCGCCCGCGGCAGGCATACGCTCGATGCGGCGGCTCGTGCCATTGGCGAGCAGCACGGGGGTTCCTGCGGCAATACATGTGGTGCAGCCGTAGCCAACCAAATCGAACCCGACGTCCGCCAGATCATCGAGCACACCAGCCTTTGTGAAGTAGTCGGTCACGACGCGCGAGCCGGGCGCGAGACTGGTTTTTACCCAGGGCTTCGCGCGCAGCCCGCGCTCGCGGGCCTTGCGGGCGAGGAGCCCGGCGCCGAGCATTACCGAGGGGTTGGAGGTGTTGGTGCAGCTCGTGATCGCGGCGATCACCACCGCGCCGTCCTTGAGCTCGAAGCTCTGTCCCTCGAGAGTGACCGGCGCCGCGCCGGTGGTGGCGCCGCCGTGCGAGGCACGCTCGGCCGCGGCCTTCTCCGCGCTCGCGCGGTAGACCTGCTTCGCGGACTTGAGTGGCACGCGATCCTGGGGACGGCGCGGGCCGGCGAGGCTCGGCTCGACCTTACCGAGATCGAGCTCGAGCTGGTCGGTGTAGCGGGCGGGCTTCGCACCCGGGTTGCGCCACAGACCCTGCGCCTTGGCATACGCGCTCACCAGCTCGAGCCGCTCGCGCGTTCGCCCGGTGAGCTCGAGGTAGCGCAGCGTCTCGGTGTCGATCGGGAACATGCCGCAGGTGCTGCCGTACTCGGGTGCCATGTTGGCGATGGTGGCGCGGTCGGCGAGCGGCAGGTTGGCCAGGCCGTCGCCATGGAACTCGACGAACTTGTCGACCACGCCTTTCCTGCGCAGCATCTCGGTTACCGTCAGCACCAGGTCGGTGGCGGTGGCGCCCGGCTGCAGCCGTCCGTCGAGACGAAAACCGATGACCTGCGGGATCAGCATGGTGACGGGCTGGCCGAGCATCGCGGCTTCGGCCTCGATGCCGCCGACCCCCCAGCCGAGAACCCCCAGCCCGTTGATCATGGTGGTGTGCGAGTCGGTGCCGACGAGCGTGTCGGGATACGCCCGGTGCGCGCCGTTCGTGCCGGCATCGAAGATCACGCGGGCGAGGTACTCGAGGTTCACCTGGTGCACGATGCCGGTGCTCGGGGGCACGACCGAGAGGTTGCGGAACGCGGTCTGGCCCCAGCGCAGGAAGGCGTAGCGCTCGCGGTTGCGGGCGAACTCGATGGCGGTGTTGGCGGCGAGCGCCCGCGGCGTGCCGTACTCGTCGACTTGCACCGAGTGGTCGATGACGAGCTCCGCCGGGTTGAGCGGGTTGACGCGCTCGGCGTCGCCTCCGAGACGCACGATCGCGTCGCGCATGGCGGCAAGGTCGACCACGCAGGGCACGCCGGTGAAGTCCTGCAGAATCACGCGCGCAGGCGTGAAGGCGATCTCGTGCGATGGCGTCGCCGCCGGATCCCACTCGAGCAGCGCCTCGATATCGGCGCGCGTGACACTGCTGCCGTCCTCGAAGCGCAGCAGGTTCTCCAGCAGGATTTTCAGCGAGTAAGGCAGCCGTGTGAGTTTGTCCTGGGGGAGGGCGGCCAGGCTCCAGATCTCGTAGGTGCGATTGCCGACACTGAGCGTCGAGCGGGCCCGGAAGCTGTTGGTCATGCGTGTCTCCGCTGTACGCACGCGAATCACGCGATTATATCGGGCGGGCGCAGGCTGCGCCGCCCGGTCGCTCAGGCGGCCGCGCGCTCCCGCACGAGTGGCGTGATCGACTCGATGACGCCGCCGCCGAGACAGCGCTCGCCCTCGTAGGCCACGGCATACTGACCGGGTGTCACGGCGCGCTGCGGCTGCTCGAACACGATGCGCATCGTGCCGTCGGCACGCGGCTCGAGCAGCGCCGGCTGATCGTCCTGGCGATAGCGCACCTTCACGGTGCAGCGGCTGGGCGCAGTGCGCGCCGTGCTCAGCCAGTGCCACCGACCTGTGCTGAGCGCGCTGCTCGAGAGCAGGGGATGGTCGTGTCCCTGCACCACGATGAGCGCGTTGCGGGTGGCATCCTTGGCGGCAACATACCAGGGCTGCTGCGGGCGGCCGGGACGGCCGCCGATGTACAGCCCGCCGCGCTGGCCGAGCGTGTAGAAGGCAAGCCCCTCGTGCGTGCCGAGCCGCTCGCCTTCTGGGGATTCGATGGGCCCGGGCGCGCGCTCCAGGTAACGTGCGAGGAATTCGCGAAACGGCCGCTCGCCGATGAAGCAGATCCCGGTGCTGTCGGGCTTGTCGAACACCGGCAGTCCCGCGCGGCGCGCCCGCTCGCGCACGGCGCGCTTCTCGAGCTCGCCGAGCGGCATCAGCGTGCGCGCGAGCTCGTCCCGCGGCACGGCGTGCAGGAAGTAGCTCTGATCCTTGGAGCGATCGCGCGCCTTGCACAGCGCCGTGCCGTCTCCCGTCGTGACGAGGCGCGCGTAGTGGCCGGTGGCAAAGTGCGAGCCGCCGAGGCGTCGCGCCCAGCCGAGGGCCACGCCGAACTTGATCTCGCGGTTACACAGCACATCGGGGTTGGGCGTGCGTCCGGCGCGGTGCTCGCGCAGGAAGTAGCCGAACACGCGCTCGCGGTACTCGACCGCGAAGCTGGCGCGGTGCAGGGGGATGCCGAGCTCGGCCGCCACGGCGCGTGCGTCCTGAAAATCCTGCGCGGCGGTGCAGTAGGCGTCGTCATCGTCTTCCCAGTTGCTGAGGAAGAGCCCCTGCACCTGCCAGCCGGCCTCCCTCAGCAGGAGCGCCGCGACAGCCGAGTCGACCCCACCGGAGAGTGCGACGATGACGCGGGCGGCAGCCGACGGCGGGTGCGGGACTGAGGCAACCATGAGGAGAATTCTAACGCAACGGGCATCGGCTACCGGTGCTGCACCGCCCCCCGGCGTCGCCCGAGCGTCTACGGCAGGTTAACCGTGGTTACCGCCGCGCGCGCCCCGTTCGCGCTGAGTGCCGCGGCACTTTCGCGGTCGAGGCGTGCGACACTTGCGAAGTCGAGCCGCGCGGCGCCGCCGGGCGGGCTTTGCTCGCCGGCGAGGTAATCATTCACACAGCGCAGCACCAGTGGACTGCGCAGCTGCGCGTGTCGCCGCTCGAGCTCCACGCGGTCCAGCCAGTGCGTACGCACGATGCCGCGATCGAGCCGTTGCGCGGGATCGTGGTCGCTCACCGTGCCGGCAAAGGCGAAGCGCAGTACGCGGCGGCCGCTCGCGGGATTGCGCCACAGGTACACGCCGATGAACGAGCGTGGCTCGAAGCGCCACGCCGTCTCCTCGCGCGTCTCGCGCACCACCGCCTCGAGCAGCGTCTCGCCGCGCTCGACGTGACCTGCGGGCTGATTGAAGACCAGGCGGCGATTGATGCGCTCCTCGACCACGAGGAAGCGGCCGGCGTTTTCAGTTACGGCAGCCACGGTGACATCGGGGGAATGCATGGCGGCGATTGTAACCGCCCGTGGAAACTGGTGTCGGAGAGCCGCGGGCTCAGCCGCGGCGGGAAGCACGCAGGCCGTGCTCGGCTGCGCTCGCGTTCCACACCTGGTCGAACTCCTGCAGGTACAGCCGCGCAGCGCTCTGGTTGTTGATGTCGGCCACGCCGTCCCAGGTGTCCGCACGCATGCGGTAAACGATGGCGCGATCGTCGGCGATCAGGTAGGCGGAGGCGCGCTGTGGCGCCTGGGCCGCGACATAGCGGATGTCGATGCAGCTCGAAAGACGCCGCCCCATGGCAACGAAGCGGTTGCTGTCGCGCATGACGCGGGTGGGCTCGGCGAGCAGCACGCGGACCTTGGAGAAGCTACGCGTCAGCACGAAATGCTTGACGACTTCGAGAAAGGCAGTCTGGTCGTAGAGGTCCGGCTCGAGATCCGGGGTGTAGATCGAGATGAGGCGCTGCGCGGTTGCCGCGATCTCGTTGACCGCCGCGCGCACTTCGGCGAGGGAGGTGAGCACGGTGAGCGTCTCGGACCCCTGACGCGCAGCCGCAGCACCGCTGCCGCTGTTCGACTCGGGGGCATAGCGCGCGTTTGCGAGCTGTGCCCATCCGCTATTGAGGTCAAGGTCCCCGGTTATGGCCACGCGTGGCGTCTCGCAATTACCTGCACGGGCGGCAGGCTGCGGAGGATCTTAGTAAGTAAGACGCGGATTTCCTTGCCAAACCGGTCACGGTTTGGGTGGGCGACCGGGCGGCAGTAAGTCAAAAGCGAGGGCTGGTTCGCACTTTCGCGAAGCGCCCGGCAGGGGCGCCGCCGCGCGGAACGCGTCTCGCCGCGTTCCCGCTCCCACGGTCAGATGCGCCGCGCGAGCTCCGCCGCAAGCCCGGTGTAGTCGGCCGGCGTCAGTGACCGCAGGCGCGCCTTGTCGACGGGCGCGAGGGGCAGGCTGTCGATGAACGCCGCCAACATCGCTTCATCGATGGTGCGGCCGCGGCTGAATTCCTTCAGCCGCTCGTAGCCGCCCGGCACGCCGGCGGCGCGCAGCACGGTCTGCACGGCCTCGCCGAGCACTTCCCAGGCGCCAGCGAGGTCGGCGGCCATGCGCGCGCGGTCGGCTTCGATCTTCGCGAGCCCGCGAGCGAGCGCATTCCAGGCGATGAGCGTATGACCGAGCGCGACACCGACGTTGCGCAGCACCGTGGAATCGGTGAGATCGCGCTGCCAGCGTGAGACGGGGAGCTTCTCCGCGAAATGACGTAGCAAGGCGTTGGCGACGCCGCAGTTGCCCTCGGCATTCTCAAAGTCGATCGGGTTGACCTTGTGCGGCATGGTGGACGAGCCGACCTCGCCGGCGACGGCGCGCTGGCGCAGGTAGCCGAGGGAAACATAACCCCAGAGGTCGCGGCACAGACCGACGCACACCACGTTGGCGGCGGCCAGCGCGTCGCAGTACTCCCCGATCCAGTCGTGCGGCTCGATCTGCGTGGTCCAAGGGTTGTACTCGAGGGCGAGCGAGCTGACGAAATCACGCGCCACCGCCGGCCAGTCGAGCGCCGGGAGCGCCGCGACCTGGGCGTTGAAGTTGCCGACCGCGCCGTTCCATTTTCCGAGAACGCTCACCGCCCCCCAGCGCCGCTGCGCGCGGCGCAGCCGGGTCACGAAATTGGCGAGCTCCTTGCCCAGGGTCGTCGGACTGGCCGGCTGCCCGTGCGTGCGCGACAGCATCGCGCTGTCGGCGTAGCGGTGTGCGAGGGCCGTAAGCTCGGCGGTGCGCGCCTCGAGCACCGGCAGCAACAGCGTACGTGCGCCGAGCAGTAGCCGCGCGTATGCGAGGTTGTTGATGTCCTCGGACGTGCAGCCGAAGTGCACCAGCTCCAGCGTCGCATCGCCGGCACCGGCGGCGGCGAGCTGCTCGCGAACGTAGTACTCGACCGCCTTGACGTCGTGGTTGATGCGCGCCTCGATGGCCTTGACCGCCGGCGCGGCGGAGCTGCCAGGGTCGTGTGCCAGTTGCTGCGCACGCGCGCGCACCGCATCGCTCAGCTTCGCTCCGGCGAGCTGCGGCGCGGCTGCCGCCAGATGCAACAGCCAGTATGCTTCGATGCGGATGCGCTCGCTGATCAGCCCGGCCTCCGACAGCAGCGCGCGCAGCGGCGCCGTGGCGGTACCGTAGCGCCCATCGACCGGCGAAAGCGCCGCGAGCGCCGGCAGGGAATCGCTGGGGCTTCCGGACATGCGTTGCTATCATAACGCATAGGGTCGTTCGTCCGGCGTGGCAGCCGCGGAGTGCAGGCATGACGGGTTCCTTCCGGGTGGAGCGCGACAGCATGGGCGAGCTCAAAGTGCCGGCCGATGCGCTGTGGGGCGCGCAGACGCAGCGCGCGGTCCAGAACTTCCCGATCAGCGGCCGCACCATGCCCCCCGAGTTCATCGGCGCTCTTGGCCTGGTGAAGCAGGCGGCGGCGCGCGCCAACCGCTCCCTCAAGCTGCTGGATGAGAGTGTGGCGGCTGCGATCGACGGCGCCGCGGCGGAAGTCGCGGCCGGCCGCCACGATGCGCAGTTTCCGCTCGACGTGTTCCAGACCGGGTCGGGGACCAGCTCGAACATGAATGCCAACGAGGTGATCGCCGCGCTCGCCAGTCGGCGGCTCGGTAAGCCCGTGCATCCCAACGACCAGGTCAATATGTGTCAAAGCAGTAACGACGCGATCCCGACCGCCATTCACGTGAGCGCGGCGCTCGCGCTGCGCCGACAGCTGACGCCCGCGCTCGAGCACCTGCGCGACGTGCTCGCCAGGCGCGAGCGCGAACTCGCGGCGGTCGTCACCACGGGACGCACGCACCTGATGGATGCCATGCCCGTGACGCTCGGCCAGGAGCTCTCCGGCTGGCGCACGCAGATCGAGAAGGACATGGCGCGCTTCGCGGCGGTCGAGCCGCGGCTGCTGGCGCTTGCCCAGGGCGGCACGGCGGTCGGCACCGGCATCAACGCCCATCCGGATTTCGGCGCGCACTTCTGCGAGGAGCTGGCCGCGCTCACCGATCTCGCCTTCGTGCCGGCGCGCAACTATTTCGAGGCGCTCTCGAGTCAGGACACCGCGCTCGAGCTGTCGGGACAGCTGCGGGTGACCGCGGTGAGCCTGATGAAGATCGCCAATGACCTGCGCTGGATGAATAGCGGGCCGCTCGCGGGCCTCGGCGAGATCGCGCTGCCGGCGCTGCAGCCCGGGAGCAGCATTATGCCGGGCAAGGTGAATCCGGTGATCCCGGAGGCCACCTGCATGGTCGCGGCGCAGGTGATTGGTAACGACACGACCATCACCATCGCCGCACAGGCGGGCAACTTCCAGCTGAACGTCATGCTGCCGGTGATCGCGGACAACCTGCTCGAGAGCATCCGCCTGCTGGCGGAGGTGTCGCGCGTGCTCGCCGACAGCGCAATCGCCGGATTCACGGTGAACACTGCGCGCATTGCCGAAGCGCTCGACCGCAATCCCATTCTCGTGACGGCGCTCAACCCGGTCATCGGTTACGAGAAGGGTGCCGCCATTGCCAAGCGCGCGTACGCCGAGGGCCGGCCGGTCCTCGATGTTGCCGCGGAAGTGACCGGGCGCCCGCGCGCCGAGCTCGCCAAGCTGCTCGACCCCGCCGAGCTCACCAGCGGCGGCATCAAGGGCGGCGGGGGCGGCGGTGGCTGAGGCCTGAGGAAGGCGCGGGTGATACGGGATGCAGGCACCGGTGAGAGAGAGGCGCCGGAGAGCGCCGCGAAGCGCGACTGGGCCGGCATCATTCGGCGGCGACTGCGTGGCTCGACGCCGCGTCACGACCCCGATCAGTGGCTGACGCCCGGCAGCTTTGAGTCGAGCGCCCGGCGGCATCCCCTGCCGCGCGAGCCCGTGCCGGCGGCGGTGCTCATGCCGCTCGTCGAACGGCACGAGTTGACGGCGCTCTTCACGCAGCGCGCGACGCAGCTTCGCAATCACGCCGGGCAGATCAGCTTCCCCGGCGGGCGTATCGAAGCCGCCGACGCAGGCCCGGCGGCGGCCGCGCTGCGCGAGGCGCGCGAGGAAATCGGGCTCGATGAACGTTTCGTCTCCGTCATCGGCTACCTGCCCGATCACGTGGTGATCACCGGCTTTCGCATCACGCCGGTCGTCGCCTTCGTGCAGCCGGGCTTCGAGCTGTTGCTCGCGAGCGAGGAAGTTGAGGACACCTTCGAGGTGCCGCTCGATTACCTCTTCGATCCCGCCAACCATCGCCTGCAACGGCGACGCTCGAGTGTGAGCGGCGAAGAGCTGGAGTTCCGCGAGATTCCTTTTGACGGACGCACCATCTGGGGCGCCACGGCCGGCATGCTGCTGACGCTCTACCGGATCTGCACCGGGCCGCAGCCGCCATGAGCGACGCCGCACGCGCGCTCGGCGCGCTGCTCGAGCTCATGGCGCGGCTGCGTGATCCGGAGCGCGGCTGTCCGTGGGACCGCGAGCAGACCTTCGCCAGCATCGCCCCCTACACCATCGAGGAAGCCTACGAGGTGGCGGACGCCATCGCGCGCGGCGATCGCGAGCACCTGTGCGAGGAACTCGGCGACCTGCTGTTCCAGGTGGTGTTTCACGCCCGCATGGCGCAGGAGCGCGGCTGGTTCGACTTCGCAGACGTCGCAGCGTCGATTCGCGAGAAGCTCGTGCGGCGCCATCCGCACCTGTTCGCCGGAGCAACACTCGCGCCCGAGGATCTGGTGCGGGTGTGGGAGGAACAGAAGGCACAGGAGCGCGCCGCCGCGGCGCAGCGCGCGCTGCACGCCGGCGGCAGTGCAGTGCTCTCGGGCATACCGTTGGCGCTGCCCGCGCTCACGCGCGCGGCAAAGCTCGGCCGGCGCGCGGCACGTGTGGGATTCGACTGGCCAGACGCGCTCGAGGTGCGTGCCAAGGTGCGCGAGGAGCTCGAAGAAGTCGACGCGGTACTCGGCACGGCCCGCGGCTCGGCGGCACTCGCCGACGAGCTCGGCGATCTGCTCTTCTCCGTCGTGAACTGGTGCCGCCATCTGCACGTTGACGCGGAGCAGGCGCTGCGTGCGGCCAACGGCAAGTTCGAGCAGCGCTTTGCGCGCATGGAATCGCTCGCTCGCGAGCGCGGCCTCGAGCTCGAAGCGTTGTCTGCCGCGCAGTGGGATGCGCTGTGGAGCGAGGCCAAACTGAACGGCAGCTGAAGAGGCGGCTGACATTCTCTTAACAGTCCCCGGTCGGCGCACGAATGCGTTAGGCTTGGCTGCGGTGATCAACGTGCTACGCAAGGTCACTGTTGTTCTGTGGCTGTCGGCGGCGGGCGCGGCTGTCGTGTGTGCCGCCAGCCCGCGGGCCGAGAGCACCCGCGTTGCGGTTACGGACGGCGCCGTGTCCATGGACCAGGCCGTACAGATGGTCGAACAGCGCTACCACGCGCGCGTGGTGAGGGCGCAGACGCAGCGCGAAGAGGGCCGCACGGTGTACGTGCTGAGGCTCCTGAACGATTCGGGCAAGGTCTGGACGGTGCGCGTGGATGCCGCCAATGGCGCGGTCCTCTAGGTGAGGCGAGGGGAGCATGCGCGTTCTGGTAGTTGAAGACGAGGCGGCGTTGCGCGACACCCTCAAGGCGCGCCTCACCGAGTCCGGTTTCACCGTCGATGTGGCGAGCGATGGCAACGAAGGTCTGTTCGCCGCGCAGGAATATCCGCTCGACGTCGCGATCATCGATCTCGGACTCCCGGGCCTCAATGGACTCGAGCTGATCCGCCGGCTGCGCGCGGCGCGCAAGACCTACCCGATCCTGATTCTCACTGCGCGCGACAACTGGCAGGACAAGGTCGAGGGCCTGCAGGCGGGCGCGGACGATTACGTCGCCAAGCCGTTTCACTTCGAGGAGGTGCGGGCGCGGCTGCAGGCCCTGTTGCGTCGCGCCGGCGGCTGGGCCAGCGCGCAACTCAAGTGCGGGCCGCTCACACTCGACACGCGTGCGCAAAGCGTCACGGTGAACGGCAAGCCGGTCGAGCTCACCACCTTCGAATACCGCATCCTCGAGCACCTCGTGCTGCGCGCCGGGGACGTGATCTCCAAGAGCGAGCTCACCGAGCGTCTCTACGACCAGGACTTCGAGCGTGACAGCAATGTGATCGAGGTGCTGGTCGGCCGGCTGCGCCGCAAGCTCGACCCAGGTGAGCAGTTGCGCCCCATCGAGACGTTGCGCGGCCGCGGCTATCGCTTCGCCCTGCCGCGCGATACCGCCTCCTGAGTGCGCTCCGACCGCGCGGCGCACCGTGCATTCGCTCAGTCGGCGGCTGCTGGTGTCGGTGTCGGTTCCCCTGGCGCTGTTCTTCGGCGTGATGATGCTGGTGCTCGACAGCGGTTTCCGGGTGCTGTCGCAACGCTCGGTGGGGGAGGTCCTCGACCGGCAGATGGTATCGCTGATCGCCGCGGCCGAACCGCAGGCGAACGGCGGTTATGCACCCCCGCCCCATACACTCGATCCGCGCCTGGAGACACCGCGCTCGGGACTGTATGCGCAGATCCGTTCTCCGCAGCACGAGTGGCGCTCGCCGTCGACGGTCGGCCTCGATGCCGATTTCGGGGCAATGCTCGCCGGCGGCCAGCGCGATCTCACCTACGGCACCTTCGGTCACGACCGCGTCGCCATTGCCAGCCGCTCGATTCAGTTCGAGGACGACCCGAGCGGCGCCCGCTCGCTGACCTTCAGCGTAGCCGCCAGCCTGAGTCCGTACGAGGAGCAGCTGTGGCGCTTCCGCCGCGAGCTGGTGGGCTGGTTCATCGGGCTGATGCTGGCGCTGCTCGTGACGCTCGCGGCGTTGCTGCGCTGGGTGCTCTCGCCGGTGCGGCGTCTCGAGCGGGAAATTTATCAGGTGGAGGAGGGGCGCAGCGAGACGCTCGGCGGCGGCTACCCGCGGGAGCTCTCGGGAGTGGCGAGCAACCTCAACGCTCTGCTCGTGGGTGAGCGCAAGCGCGTAACGCGCTATCGCGACACGCTCGGCAACCTCGCTCATAGCCTGAAGACGCCGCTCGCGGTCATGCGCGCCAGCCTGCAGCGCGGCGAGGACGGTGCGCCGCGCGTCAGCGCCGAGATCGACCGCATGAGCGGCATCATCGAGCACCAGCTGAAGCGCGCCGCGGCCTCGGGCGGGGCGCTGCTCGGCGCCGCACCGGTGGAGGTCGCGCAGGTGGCCGCGGAGCTGCGCGGCGCGCTGCTGCGCGTCTATGCCGACAAGGACCTGGCGATCGAGCTCGCGGTGGCGCCCGGAGCGCAGTTTATCGGCGACCGTGGCGACCTCATGGAGCTGCTGGGAAACCTGCTCGATAACGCCTGCAAATGGTGTCGCAGCCGTGCGCGGCTCACGGCCACGAGCGATGAGCACGCCGGCGCGCGCGAGCGGCTCAGCCTCATGGTGGAGGATGACGGGCCGGGTATATCAGCCGAGGACCGGGCGCGCGTGCTGCAGCGCGGGGTGCGCGCCGACGAGAATGTGCCGGGATACGGCCTGGGGCTCGCCATGGTCCGCGACACGGTGGACCTGTACGGCGGCCGGCTTGCCATCGACACATCGCCCATGGGAGGCGCGCGCTTCTCGCTGCGCCTGCCGGGGCGCTGAGGCAGCGACCGCCTCGGTCAGTCCGTGACCTTGAACTCGATTCCCTGGGCGAGCGGCAGTTCGCGGCTCCAGTTCACGGTGTTGGTCTGGCGGCGCATGTAGGCCTTCCACGCATCCGAGCCGGACTCCCGTCCGCCACCGGTGTCCTTCTCCCCGCCGAAAGCGCCGCCGATCTCCGCTCCCGAGGTGCCGAGGTTGACGTTGGCGATGCCGCAATCACTGCCAGCGGCCGAGAGGAACGTCTCCGCGTTCTGCAGCCGGTCGGTGAACAGCGCCGAGGACAGGCCGTGCGCCGAGGCGTTCTGCGCGGCGATCGCGTCGGCCAGCGAGTCGACCGTGATCACATACAACACCGGCGCGAAGGTCTCGGTCTGCACGATCGGCCATTCGTTGTGCGCGCGGATGATGGTCGGCTCGACGAAGTTGCCGGGACGCGTGAGAGCCCGGCCGCCGTAAAGAATCTCGCCGCCCGCCGCGCGCGCCTCCGCGACCGCATCCTGGTACTGCTCGACCGCCTGGCTGTCGATCAGCGGGCCCATGAGCGTGCCGCTCTCGAGCGGATCGCCGATGCGTACCTGGGCGTAGGCATGTACCAGGCGCCGCTCGAGCTCCGCCGCGACGGCGCGGTGCGCGAACACCCGTCGCGTGCTGGTGCAGCGTTGGCCGGCCGTGCCCACGGCGCCGAACACGATCGCGGGGACCGCCAGATCGAGGTTGGCGGTTTCATCGACGACGACCGCGTTGTTGCCGCCGAGCTCGAGCAGGCTCTTACCGAGGCGCGCGGCGACCCGCTCGCCGACCTTGCGTCCGACCGCGGTCGAGCCGGTGAACGAGATGAGCGCCACGCGCTTATCCTCGACCAGGCGCGTGGCGAGCTCGGAGCCTCCATCGACGAATACCTGGAAGATCGCGGGCAGTTGCTGGGCTTCCATCACGCGGTTGCACAGGTGCTGCACCGCGAGTGCGGTCAGCGGCGTTTTGTGCGAGGGCTTCCACACGCAGGCATTGCCACAGACGCACCCGAGGAACGCATTCCACGACCAGACGGCGACCGGGAAATTGAACGCCGTGATGATGCCGACGACCCCGAGCGGATGCCATTGCTCGTACATGCGGTGCTGTGGGCGCTCCGAATGCATCATCAGGCCATAGAGCATGCGCGACTGGCCGACCGCGAAGTCGGCGATGTCGATCATCTCCTGCACCTCACCGAGGCCCTCGGCGAGGATCTTGCCGTTCTCCAGCGAGACCAGCGTCCCGAGATCGCTCTTGTGCCGCCGCAGCTCCTCGCCGAGGAGCCGCACGACCTCGCCGCGCTTCGGTGCCGGGACCTCGCGCCAGGCTGCCGCCGCGCTCGCCGCGGAGCTCAGCACGTGTTCGTAGTCCGCGGCGCTCGCCGGGCGCACCTGCGCGAGCAGCGTGCCATTAGCGGGATTGCGCACGTTGAGCAGTGCGCCGTCGGTGGTGCTCGACCAGCCGCGCGCACCGGACCAGGTGCCCGGATTGAGCGAACCCAAACCGAGTCGCTTCAGCAATGCGTCAGTATCGGAACTGCTCATGCGTTGGCCGCCTTCTGCCGTCGCTGGTGACCGACCTTGCCCGCCACGACCAGCTCGCCCGAGAGGTGCTTGGTGCCACCGGGCGCGTAGTAGCGACCGAAGCGGTTGGCGAGGATGTCGGTCAGACGGAACTGCTCCTGCGCCACGAAGCCGGCGTATTTGCCCTTGTGCTCGAGGACAAGGTCGACGACGGCGGTAATGCCGGCCGCGGTGGTCACCTGGATGGCCGACCACAGCCGCCCGGCGATCACCTGCGGATAGATCTTGTTGACGTAGTTCTCCTCGCGCAGCTGACCGTCCTGCGTCCCGGTGACCGCGGCATAGACGATGACGACGTCCTGCAGCGTCTGCGGTACGGCGTTCTCCAGGATGCGCTTGAGCGTTGCGCGGTCGTGATTGAGCTTGAGATCGTTCATCAGCAGACGCATCTGCTCGCAGTGACCGGGATAGCGGATGGTCTTGTAGTTCATCGACTCGATGCCGGCGCCGTGCGTTTCAGCGAGCGATCCCAGGCCGCCCGAGGTGTTGAACGCCTCATAGCGCATGCCGTCGATCTCGATCTCCTCGAGTCCCTCGAGCGGCGCGACTTCGAGTAGCCGCCCATCGCTCACCGCCTGGCAGGGGTTACCGTACTCATTGATGAGCCCCTCCGTGGACCAGGTGAGCGAGTACTTGAGTACGTTGTTCGGGTGCTGGGGCAGGGCACCGACGCGCAGCCTCACCGCCCGTAGCTCATCGAAATGGGTGATGAGCTCGGCGGCGGCGATGCTGATGAAACCCGGAGCGAGTCCGCACTGCGGGACGAACGCCTGTGCCGCGCCGGTGGCGATCGTGCGCACCGCGCGCGTGACCTCGACATCCTCGGTGAGATCGAAGTAGTGCGTGCGCGCCTTGCGCGCGGCCTCGGCCACCGCGACGTTGCAGTAATACGGCAGGCTCGAGATCAGTGCGTCCACCGGGTGATCGGCGAGGTGTCTTCCGAGCGCCGCGGCGTCGGTCGCATCGAGCGCGTAGGCGCTCAGGTGCCCCGTGCCGTGCGCACGTGCCACGGCCTCGGCGGCCGCGCCGTCGACGTCGCCCAGTTGAACTCTGTAACTACCGGATTCGGCTAGCAATCCGGAGACCAGTGCGCCGATCTTGCCGGCACCGAGAATCAGAACGCGATGCATACGCCCCTCGAAAAGGGGCGCATTCTGCCCGCGAAGCGCGGCGAGCGCCAGTTGCCCGGGAAGCCCGTGCCGGAGGCTGCGAGGCACAGTGCGGGATGGCCTGTCGGTCGCGTGCTAGGATCGCCGCGTGCGAGCGCCCGAAACAACTTCCTGGCACAGCGCCAGCTGGCAGGCCCGGCCGGCCCAGCAGCAGCCGGTCTATGCCGACACCCAGGCGCTCGAGCGCATCGTGGCGCAGATCTCACGGCTGCCGCCGATCGTGGTGTCGTGGGAGATCGAGGCGCTGCGCGCGCGGCTCGCCGCCGCGCAGCGCGGCGAGGCATTCCTGCTGCAGGGTGGGGACTGCGCCGAGGTGTTTGCGGACTGCGAGTCCGACACCATCGCGAAGAAGCTCAAGATCCTCCTGCAGATGAGCCTCGTGCTGCTGCACGGCCTGAAGAAGCCGGTTATCCGCGTCGGTCGCATGGCCGGCCAGTACGCCAAGCCACGGTCTGCCGACACCGAGACGCGCGCCGGCGTGACGCTGCCGAGCTACCGCGGCGACCTCGTGAACCGGCCGGAATTCACGGCCGCGGCGCGCGCTGCCGACCCGGAGCTGCTGCTGCGCGGCTACGAGCGCGCGGCACTTACCCTGAACTTCGTGCGCGCGCTGGTCGATGGCGGCTTCGCCGACCTGCACCATCCGGAGTACTGGGACCTCGGGTTCGTGCACCAGGCGCCGCTCAAGGACGCCTACCAGCGCATCGTCCGCGCGATCGGCGATTCGTTGGATTTCTTCGAAGGCATGAGCGGCCACCCCGTCCACGAGGCGACGCTGGTCGACTTCTATGCGAGTCACGAGGGCCTGCATCTGCTGTACGAGCAGGCGCAGACGCGCTTCATTCCACGGCAGAACCGCTGGTACAACCTCTCGACGCACATGCCCTGGATCGGCATGCGTACCGCCGCGCTCGACGGCGCCCACGTCGAATACTTTCGCGGCATCTCGAATCCGATCGGCGTCAAGGTCGGCTCTGCCATGGACGGCGCGTGGCTGCAGGGACTCGTGAGCACGCTCAATCCGCAGAATCAGCCGGGACGCCTCACACTGATTCACCGCTTCGGGGCGAAGGACATCGAGGCAGCGCTCCCGCGAGCCATCGAGGCGGTGCGCCAGACCGGGCAGACGGTACTGTGGGTGTGCGACCCCATGCACGGCAATACCGAGACCACGACCGGCGGGATCAAGACACGGCGCTTCGAGAACATCCTCAAAGAGCTCGACCTGGCGTTTCGCATCCACGCTGAAATGGGCTCTTACCTCGGCGGTGTACACATCGAGCTCACGGGCGAGGACGTCACCGAGTGCACCGGCGGCGCCCGCGGACTCACCGACCACGACCTCGCGCGCGCTTACCGCTCGAGCGTCGACCCGCGGCTTAACCACGAGCAGGCCCTCGAGCTTGCCATGCTGATCGCCGAGCGCAGCCAGAGCCGCCGCAGCGACAAGCGTGCCGCGAAGCCCACGACCTGAAGACTGCTCATGAGTGCGGCGCGCGCCAGGTCCACTCCCGGCGCGGTCTACGATGCGCACTGCACTCGCTGCCCGCGACTTGCCGCTTTCCTCGAACGTACGCGCCGCGAGCACCCGGATTACTTCGCGCACCCCGTGCCGTCCTTCGGGGCGGCACGGCCCCGCATCCTCATCGTCGGGCTCGCGCCCGGCATGCACGGGGCGAATCGCACCGGCCGGCCGTTCACCGGCGACCACGCCGGTATCCTCCTCTATCGCACGCTCCACGAGGCCGGCCTCGCCACCGGCGCAGTGTCGCATTCCGCCCGCGACCGCCTCAGGCTCCTCAATACACGCATCGCCAACGCCGTAAAGTGCGTGCCACCGGCGAACCGGCCGTCTCCGGTGGAGATTCGCCGCTGCAACGCGTTTCTCGCGGCGGAGATCCACGAGCTGAGCCAGGTGGCGGTGTACCTGGCGCTCGGGCGCGTGGCGCACGCTGCCGTCCTGATGGCGCTCGGGCTGTCGTCGGGCCGCTACCGCTTCGCGCACGGGCGCGAGCACCGCCTCGATGCGACACACTGGCTGCTCGATTCGTATCATTGCAGCCGCTACAACACCGCCACCCGCCGGCTGACGCCGGCCATGTTCGAGGCGGTGCTCTCGCGCGCCTGCGAGCGCGCGGGGTTACCGCACCCTGGGCGGGCCGCGGGCTGAGGAGCTCTGGCAGCGTGTTTGATCCCAAGGAATACATCGCCTCACTGCCGAAGCGTCCCGGCGTCTACCGCATGTACGGTGCGGAGCAGGAGCTGCTCTACGTCGGCAAGGCACGCAGTCTCAGGGACCGCGTGGCCACCTACTTCGCCGCGCGCAACGTCGATCCGAAGGTACAGGCGCTGGTGGCGCAGGTGAGCGCTATCGAGGTGACGGTCACCAACTCGGAGACCGAAGCGCTGCTGCTCGAGTACAACCTCATCAAGGCGCACAAGCCGCGATTCAACATCGTGCTGCGCGACGACAAGAGCTTCCCGTACATCCACCTGTACGTCGAGCACGAGTTCCCGCGGCTCGAGTTCTACCGCGGCTCGCGCAGCGCGCCGGGCCGTTATTTCGGCCCGTTCCCCAACGCCGGTGCGGTGCGCGATACGCTGAATCAGCTGCAGAAGCTGTTCCGCATCCGCAATTGTCGCGACAGCTTCTTCGCCAATCGCAGCCGCCCGTGCCTGCAGCACCAGATCGGGCGCTGCTCGGCGCCGTGCGTCGGCCTCATCAGCCGCGAGGCATACGCGCAGGACATCGCCGCCGCCGTCAAGGTCCTCGATGGCCGCAGCGACGAGGTCAGCGCGGAGCTGCAGGCGCGCATGGAGCAAGCGGGTGAGCGGCTCGAGTTCGAGCGCGCCGCGCAGCTGCGCGATCAGCTCGCCGCGCTCAAGCGTGTGCAGGCACAGCAGGTCGTCACGGCCGAAGGCGAGCGCGATGCCGACGCGTTCGCCATCGTCGGCGAGGCCGGCGAGTACGCCGTGAGCGTCATGCTGGTGCGCGGCGGGCGCAATCTCGGAACCAACAGCTACTTTCCGCGTGCCCTGCTTGCAGAGCCGAACGAAGCGCTGGCCTCCTTCCTCATGCAGTACTACGCGAACGCAGAGGTACCGCCGGAGGTGCTGCTCGGCAACCGTCTCGAGGACGCGGCGGCGCTGGCCGAGGCACTCAGCGCCCGCAGCGGACACGCCGTGGAGGTCAGACATCCCGTGCGCGGCCTGGCCGCGCGCTGGGTCGACCTGACGCGGGAGAATGCGACCCAGGCGCTGCGCATGCGGCTCGCGCAGCGCGCGGGGATCGACGAGATGCTGCTCGATCTCGCGCGCGAGCTCGATCTGCCCGAGCCGCCCCAGCGCCTCGAGTGCTTCGACATCAGTCATACGGGCGGGGAGGGGACGGTCGCCTCCTGCGTGGTGTTCGGCCCCGAGGGTCCGCTCAAGAAGGACTATCGCCGCTTCAACATTCGCGGAGTGACGCCGGGCGATGACTATGCAGCGCTGCGTCAGGCGCTCGAGCGCCGCTACCGGCACGTGCGCGCCGGTGAGGTCCCGGAGCCCGATGTGCTGCTGATCGACGGCGGGGCCGGTCAGATCAGCCAGGTGCACGAGGTGCTCGCGGAGCTCGGGTTTGCCGATCTGGTGCTGGTCGGGGTAGCCAAGGGCCCCGACCGCAGGCCCGGTCAGGAACGGCTGTTCGTCTACGGCGCCGACGCTCCTGTCACGCCCGAGGCACACGCCCCGGCGGCGCGTCTCATCCAGCGCATCCGCGACGAGGCGCACCGCTTCGCCATCACCGGACATCGCAAGAAGCGCGCGCGCCGCTACAACGAGTCGGTGCTCGAGGTGGTACCGGGGCTCGGGCCTGCCAAGCGCCGCGCACTGCTCAAGCACTTCGGGGGACTGCAGGGCGTGATGCGTGCGGGAGTCGCGGATCTCACGCAGGTCAGCGGAATCGGCGCGTCGCTGGCGCGAAGCCTCTATGATCATCTGCACCCGGGCTCATAGGCAGTGCCGATGTCGTGGAATCTGCCCAACACGCTCACCTGGACGCGTATCGCAGCGATCCCGCTGATCGTGGTGCTCTTCTACGTGGGGTACCCGTGGACTGATCCCACGCGCTACGCGTGGGCGGATCCCGCGGCGGGGTTGTTGTTCGCCGCTGCCGGCGTGACCGACTCGCTCGACGGCTACTTCGCCCGGCGCCTCGGGCAGATCTCGCGCCTCGGCGCCTTTCTCGACCCGGTCGCGGATAAGCTCATCGTGGCCGTCGCACTGGTGCTGCTGGTAAGCCGCGATCCGCGCCCGCTCATCGTGCTCACCGCGGTCATCATCATCGGTCGCGAGATCACGATCTCGGCGTTGCGCGAGTGGATGGCGGAGATCGGCGC
>DASPWF010000060.1:0-4371 GCA_035621995.1 Steroidobacteraceae bacterium | reverse complement strand
TCCAAACTCCTTGTACGGGAAGCCGCATCAGCCGGAGAGGGCGCAGTCCTCGACATCCCGCGACGTGCCGAGCGTGCCGACCAGCTCGGTCACGCTCGCGAGCCGGTGGGCAGCGAGATAGGCCAGTATGCCTTCGTTGATGCGCCTGGCAGCCATCGGATCGTAGAAGAGCGCCGTGCCGACGCCAACCGCACTGGCACCGGCAATGATGAACTCGAGCGCATCGGTGGCGCTCACGATGCCGCCCTGGCCGATGATCGGGATGCGCTGCGCGCGCGCCACCTCGTAGACCTGGTGGACCTTGAGCAGCGCGATGGGCTTGATCGCCGGACCCGAGAGCCCGCCCTGTACGTTGCCGATCACCGGGCGGCGCTGCGTGACGTCGATCGCCATGCCCATGATGGTGTTGATTACTGCCAGAGCGTCGGAGCCCGCCTCGATGCAGCGGCGCGCGTTCTCGCGGATGTCGGTCTGATTGGGCGAGAGCTTGGTGATGAGGGGCTTTTGCGTCACGCGACGGCAGGCGGCCACCACCTGCGCCGACATGTCAGGGTAGTTGCCGAAGGCGACGCCGCCTTCCTTCACGTTCGGACAGGAGATGTTGATCTCGAGCGCATCGATCGGCGACTCATCGAAGCGGCGTGTCACCTCCACGTACTCCTCGAGGGTCGAGCCGCAGACGTTGGCGATGAAGCGCGTCTCGCTGAAGTCGAGCTGCGGCAGGATGCTGCGCACGACGTAATCGGCTCCGGGGTTCTGCAGACCGATGGCGTTCAGCATGCCGGCTGGAGTCTCGTATACGCGGTGGGGCGGATTGCCGAGGCGCGGCTTGGCGGTGGTGCCTTTGAGAACGATGGCGCCGGCGTCGCGATTCGAGAAGCCCTCGATGCGCGTGTATTCCTCGCCGAAGCCGACGCAACCCGAGAGGAGCACGATGGGCGAGGCGAAGTCGAGGCCGCAGAACCTGAGCGCCAGCGGACTTTCGCCGGGGGCAGCTGCTGCGCGCTCCGCGGGAACGTCTGGTGTGAGGCTCGCCATGGCGGGCATTATCGCACACGCTCCGCCGCACACCGGCGCACCGCAGTCTGCGAGTGGTCTCATGTTCCACGTAGTGCTCTTTCAGCCCGAGATCCCGCCGAACACCGGCAACGTCATACGCCTGTGTGCGAACAGCGGTAGCGTGCTGCACCTGGTGAAGCCGCTCGGGTTCGAGCTCACACGCAAGGCGGTGCGCCGTGCCGGGCTCGACTACGGCGAGCTCGCCGCCGTGCAGGTGCACGAGAATCTGAGCGCCTGTCTCGCGGCGCTCGCGGGCGCGCGGCTCTTCAGCGTCGAGACGGGCGGTGCGCAGGCCTACGGCGTTGTGCGCTTCGAGCCCGGCGATGCGCTGCTCTTCGGCTCCGAGACACGCGGGCTACCGGCGCTGGCACTCGAGAACGTGCCGCGCGAGCGGCAGCTCGCCATCCCGATGCGACCCGGCAATCGCAGCCTCAACCTCGCGAACGCCGTGGCGCTGGTCGTCTATGAGGCCTGGCGACAGAACGCCTTTCGCGGGGCGTCCTGAGGGGCCGTTCACAAAGGGCGGCGCACCCTCAGCCGCCGCCGCGATCAAGCGGGCTGCGCACGCCGTGGGCGCCTTTCGCCATGACGTGCGTATAGAGCATCGTGGTCTTGAGGTCGGTGTGGCCGAGCAGCTCCTGCACCGTGCGGATGTCGTAACCGTCCTCGAGCAGATGCGTGGCGAAGCAATGCCGCAGCGTGTGGCAGCTCGCCGGCTGGGTGAGGGCGGCCTTGTGCACGGCAGCCTGGATGGCGCGCTGCACGACCTTCTCGTGCAGGTGATGTCGCACCGCTAGTCCCGTGTAGGGATCGCGACACAAGGTGGAGGCGGGAAACAGATACTGCCAGCCCCAGCGGGTGCCCGCGTCCGGGTACTTGCGCGCGAGCGCAAACGGAAGCGACACGCCCGGCCGCCCACGCCTGCGCTCCTCCTCGTACCAGCCGTGCAGCCGCCCGAGATGTGCTCGCACGGCCGTGTCGAGCGATGCCGGCAGCATGGTGACGCGATTAGAAGCGCGCGCACCTCCGTGCGTGTCAACACCACCGGCAACGGTTTCGCGTGGCTGGCACGCGTAATGCCGTTGAGCCACGGCAGCTCGATGTCGAGCACGTGACGGTAGAGAAACAGCAGCGCCTGCAGCGCCTGGTTCTGTGTCGCGGCGCTGACTTTGCGTTCGACCGCGAGATGCGTCAGAAACTGCTCCACCTCGCGAGCGCCGAGCTCGCGCGGGTGCCGTCGCTGGTTGAAGGCGACATAACGCCGCAGCCATTGCAGGTACGCCTGCTCGGTACGCAGCGACAGATGACGCGTGCGCATGCGCTCGCGCGCGACGGCGAGCAGGCCCTGCGGCCTGTCGATGGGCAGCTCCGCATCATGCACCTTCGCCATGCCCACAACCTTTGAGCGATGGAAGCAGATCTGCGCCGTCAGAGCGAGAGCGGCAAGCTGCGCGTTTGCCGTATTTCATCAACACAAGCCGTATAATTTGTGGCGAGGCCGTGACGCGCAGCCGCACAGCGTGAGCAAGGGGGCGCAGATGACCTGGTGGGGCTGGATAATCGCAGGCGCGATACTGCTTGGGGCCGAGCTGGCCTTCGTGAACGCGCAGTTTTATCTCGTGTTCATCGGCAGTGCCGCGATCCTGGTGGGACTCGCAACGCTCGTCATGCCACTCGCCGAGTGGCTGCAGTGGGGACTGTTCGCGGTGCTGGCGATCGTCTCCATGGTGACCTTTCGCAGCCGCATCTATCGCCGCTTCCACGGCGAACTGCCCACGGTGACGACCGGCCCGACCGGCGGCCTGATCACCCTCAGGGTGCCGCTGGGAGTGGGAGAGAGCTGCCAGGCGGAGTACGGGGGCAGCTTCTGGACGGTGTGCAATGACAGCAACACCCCGATCGCATCAGGCGGTCGCGCGCGCATCGTCAGCGTACGCGACCTGACACTCCTCGTACGACCCGACACCTGAGACCGCGGAAACCTTCCATGTACACCTCCTACGTCTTCATTGCGCTCGCCCTCATCGCCGTGATCCTGGTGTTCCGCACGGCCACGGTCGTCCCACAGCAGAGCGCCTACGTCGTCGAGAACCTCGGCAAGTACAGCCGTACGCTGCAGGCTGGCTTTCACATCCTGATTCCGTTCGTCGAGCGCGTCGCCTACCGTCACAGCCTGAAGGAGCAGGCGCTCGATGTACCCGAGCAGATCTGCATAACCAAGGACAACGTTCAGGTGGGCGTCGATGCGGTGCTCTACATGCAGGTCCTCGATCCGCACCTCGCCTCCTACGGCATCACCAACTACGCCTTCGCGATCGCCCAGCTGGCGCAGACCACGCTGCGCAGCGAGATCGGCAAGATCGAGCTGGATCGCACCTTCGAGGCGCGTGCCCTCATCAACGCCAACGTCGTCGCCGAGCTCGACAAGGCCTCGGGCGCCTGGGGCGTCAAGGTGATGCGTTACGAGATCAAGAACATCACGCCGCCTAAGGACGTGCTGTCGGCGATGGAAAAGCAGATGCGTGCCGAGCGCGAGAAGCGCGCCGTCGTGCTCACCTCCGAGGGCGAGCGCGATGCCAAGATCAACCAGGCGGAAGGCGAGAAGCAGCGCGTCATCAAGGCATCCGAAGCGAGCAAGCAGCAGCAGATCAATGAAGCCGACGGCCAGGCGGCGGCGATTCTCGCCGTCGCCACCGCCACGGCGGAGGGCCTGCGCCGGGTCGGCGGCGCACTGAGCGAGCGCGGCGGGATCGAGGCCATGCAGCTGCGTATCGGGGAAGAGTACGTGCGTCAGTTCGGCAAGATGGCCAAGGAGAGCACGACCCTCGTCGTGCCGGGTCAACTCTCGGATCTCGCATCCGTGGTCAGCATGGCGACCAGCATCATCCGCAAGCCGCCCACACCGTCTCCGCCGGGAGATGCGGCACGCCAGGCTCCCACGGCGAGCTCGCCCTGACCGCCCTCGACACCGACGACAACTGCAAGCAGGCAGACCATGAGACCGCTCGATCCCGACCACTTCACTGACATGGACGGCAACCCCATCGAAGATGTGGGAGAGCCACTCCCCTGTCCGTTCTGCGGTAGCCGCGCCGATCAGCTAGTGGTAGAGCGCTGGAGCGCCGAGGACGATCCCGATGCTTCCTACCACGTCGAATGCCTCAAGTGCGGCTGCAACGGCCCTCAGGGAGCGGCGCAGGTCGCGGCCGCAGAGCAATGGAACCAGCGCTCGGGATAAATCAGGCTCACCCTCTTATACGACCCAAGTGTCGTGTTCGAAAGCGACGCTTCGGTCCTCTAAATGTAGTTAGA
>DASPWF010000059.1:0-16409 GCA_035621995.1 Steroidobacteraceae bacterium | reverse complement strand
CCACGACCGGGATTGAACCGGTGACCTCGTCCTTACCAAGGACGTGCTCTACCAACTGAGCTACATGGGCTCGCGCGGAACTAACATGGAGCGGGTAGTGGGAATCGAACCCACGTCATCAGCTTGGAAGGCTGAGGTTCTGCCATTGAACTACACCCGCGCTGATGGCGCCGATCTGCCGGCCGAACCTGCGTCAGTCCGTCGCTTCCGCCCTCGGGTGGTGGAGGGGGAAGGATTCGAACCTTCGAAGGCGTAAGCCGGCAGATTTACAGTCTGCTCCCGTTGGCCGCTTGGGTACCCCTCCGCAAAACGAGCCGCGTATTTTGATTTCAGGGTGGCAGGGTGTCAATGCACTCCTGGCCCGGTATTTGCTAGCGGCGGGACGCCGGAGTCGCCGACCCGGGGGGGCGGCGGCGGCGGTCCGGGCGCCCGCCCCGTTTCGGGGCCGCGACCCATCATGGGGCGAGCTGAGGTGTGGACCGCGGATCTCAGCGCGGCGCGCCCGGCGGTACCCCGCGCAGCCTCCCCGGGAGCGGCCCGGGTCCAAGGGACTGAAGCAGCGCCGGGTCGGCCCGACGCACCGCTCCAGGGCGCAGGCCCAGGGGAAGCTCGATCGGCCCGTAACGGATGCGCAGCAGCCGGCTGACCTCAAAGCCCACCGCAGCCCAGAGCCGCCGCACCTCGCGGTTGCGTCCCTCGTGCAGAACGACGCGGAAGGTGCTGTGGCTGCCCACACCGCGGTCCCCCGGCTCGGCCGTGATGCGGTCGAACCGCGCCGTACCGTCCTCGAGAGGCACGCCGTCGAGGAGCCGCTGCAGCACCTGCGGGCCAGGCCGACCCCGCACGCGTACGAGGTATTCCCGCTCGACCCCGCCCGAGGGATGCATGAGGCGGTGGGCCAGGCCGCCGTCGGTCGTGAGGAGCAGCAGCCCCGAGGTGTTCACATCGAGCCGGCCGACCGCGATCCAGCGCCCCTGTCGTGGAGCGGGCAGACGGTCGAATACGGTCGCCCGGCCCGCCGGGTCGCTGCGCGTCGTGACCTCGCCCACCGGCTTGTAATAGAGGAGTAGCTCCGGCGGCGCGGTTTGCTCGGCGAGCTCGAGCTTCCTGCCGTCGAGCTGTATGTCGTCGCCGGGGGAGGCCCGGTCGCCGAGCTGCGCAACTCGCCCTGCGACCGTCACGCGCCCGCTGCGGATCCATTCCTCCACGGCGCGGCGCGAGCCGAGACCGGCCTCCGCCAGAAGCTTCTGCAATCTGATCATGCGATCATAACGACAAAGTCTTACAAAGACCGCCCGCCTTCTTGTGGACGGATCCACAGCGAGGGTAGAAGGACAGCATGATCTACGACAGCATTCTCGGCACGATCGGCAGGACGCCCGTGGTGCGCATCCAGCGCCTCGCACCCCGTCACGTCACGATGTACGTGAAGTGCGAGTTCTTCAACCCGCTCGGCTCGGTCAAGGACCGCCTGGCGATCGGCATCATCGAGGACGCCGAGCGCAGCGGCGCCCTCAAGCCCGGTCAGACCGTCATCGAAGCGACCTCGGGCAACACCGGCATCGCACTCGCGATGGTCTGCGCGGCCAAGGGCTACCCGTTCGTGGCGGTGATGTCAGAGAGCTTCTCGGTCGAACGACGCAAGCTCATGCGCATCATGGGTGCGCAGTTGATCATCACGCCCGCGGCCGAGCGCGGCAGTGGCATGGTCCGCAAGGCCGCGGAGCTCGCGAGAAAACACGGCTGGTTCCTGGCGCGGCAATTCGAGAACGAGGCCAATCCCGCCTACCACCGCAGCACCACCGGGCCGGAGATCATCCAGGACTTCGTCGGCAAGCGGCTCGACTACTTCGTGACCGGCTGGGGAACCGGCGGCACGCTGACCGGTGCTGGCCAGATGATCCGCCTGGCCCGGCCCGACGTGCAGATCATCGCCTGCGAGCCGGCCGGCGCGGCGCTGCTCTCCGGCAAGGCCTGGTCGCCCCACAAGATCCAGGGCTGGACGCCGGACTTCGTGCCTGCGGTTCTCGATCGCGAGGTACCGCAGCGCATCGTGGCGGTGTCGGATGCCGAAGCCGTGGAGAGCGCCCGCGCCCTGGCGCGCAGCGAAGGCATCTTCTGCGGCATTTCTTCGGGCGGCACGTTCGCCGCGGCACTGAAGATCGGCGCGGAGGCGCGCGAGGGGTCGGTGATCCTTGCCATGCTCCCCGATACGGGCGAACGTTACCTCTCAACCATATTGTTCGAGGGGATTCCCGAGGGCAGCGACCCGGAGCCGTGAGCGCAAAGTCGCCCCGGCCAGGCCCCGCACCCCCGGAAGCCGCCGCTCCCATGGATGCGCGCAAGTACGCGGCGTTACCCGATCCGTTTCCCATGTGGCGCGGCGGGGTGCTGCACGGCGCGCGCCTCGCCTACGAGACCTGGGGCACGCTGAACGCCGCACGCGACAACGCGCTACTCCTCTTTACCGGGCTTTCACCGCCCGCACACGCCGCCGCCTCCGCCGAAGACCCGAGCCCGGGCTGGTGGGAGGGCATGGTGGGCCCGCAGCTTGCCATCGATTCCGAGCGCTTCTTCGTCATCTGCGTCAACTCCCTCGGCAGTTGCTTCGGCTCGACCGGACCCTCCTCCATCGACCCGGCAACGCGCGAGCCCTACCGGCTCAGCTTCCCTGACCTGTCGATCGAGGACATCGCGCGCGCGGGCTTCGAGACCGTGCGCTCACTCGGGATCACGCGCCTCGACACGATCATGGGTCCCTCGCTCGGGGGCATGGTGGTGCTCGCCTATGCGGCCCTCTTCCCGCGCGCCGCGCGGCGGCTCGTGTGCATCTCGGGGACCGCCGCGGCGGCGCCGTTTGCGATCGCGCTGCGCTCCATTCAGCGCGAAATGGTCACCTCGGATCCCGCCTGGGCGGGCGGCAAGTACCCCGCCGACAAGCCGCCGCTGACCGGGCAGCGGCTGGCGCGCAAGCTCGGCACGGTGACCTACCGCTCGGCCGCCGAGTGGCAACAGCGCTTCGGGCGTGAGCCGATTCGCGCCGACATGAAGCATGCCGGCCCGTTCGCCTCGGAGTTCGCCGTGCAGGGGTATCTCGAGTCGCTCGCGCAACGTTTTGTCAGCGTCTTCGACGCCAATTGTTACCTCTATATTTCACGTTCCATGGATCGCTTCGATCTCGCCGCGCACGGCGATCCGGTTACGCTGTTCCGCCGCGCTGCACTCGAGCGCGCGCTGGTGATCGGCGTGCAGTCGGACCTGCTGTTCTCGGTCTCCGAGCAGCGCTCGGTGGCCGCCCACCTCGAGGCGGCCGGCGTCGGCACGCGCTTTGCACCGCTCGCCTGCATCGAAGGGCACGATGCCTTTCTCATCGACCTCGCCACCTTCGGCGGCGAGATCGGCGCGTTCCTGCGCGACTCCTGAGCGCGGCGGCGGCGCAGGTCGGCGAAGAAATAAGTTCACTCGACTGCGGCACCTTGCGCGGCGCGAGGCATAATGCAGCCGAGGGCCGGACCACAACAAAAGAAAGCGCTGAGGGTCAGCCGTGGAACGCCGACTGCATACGAGGCACCGGGCACGCACCATTGTGTACATCACGGTGCCGGGCGGCCGGCGCAAGCTCTGCAAGGCGGTCAATCTCAGCGCCACCGGTGTCTTCATCGAAACCTCGAATCTCGGGTTGCGCAAGGGCCAGCAGGTGGTGCTGTCGTTCGCCATCAACCTCGGCACGATCACCAAGCTCCACCGCCGTACGGCAGTGGTCGCGCACGTCTCGCGCGGCGGCACCGGACTCATGATGGAGACTTACGCGCAGTCCTCGAGCTGAAAGCCAGCGGCGCTAGCTGCGCCATGGCTGACAACGCGCTGCGCGGCGCGCTTGCAAGCTGTGCCGGGCGTCGGAAGAATCAACGTTCCTTCCCGCAGGGGAGATGAGCCATGAACCAACCCGCGTCTCCGTCGCGCCGACGCCTGCTCCAGCGACTCGCGCTCGGCGTCTCGCTCAGCCCACTGGTCGCGGTGCTGCGGCCGGCCCAGGCGGCGCCGCTGCTTGCGGTGGGCGCGCCGGAGGCGAAAGCCGTGAAATACGTTGAGAACGCGAAGGACGCTCAGGGCGCGAGCCCGGGAAGTAACTGCGCCAACTGCGGTCTCTATCAGGGCGCCAACGGTTCGGCCCAGGGTCCCTGCCAGCTCTTTCCCGGCAAGGACGTGAAGGCGAGCGGCTGGTGCAGCTCCTGGGCCGCGCAGATGTAGCGATCCCCTCTACTCGTAACAGGGGCCAACCTCGCGCACCTCGATGGTGGCCCATTCCGCCGCGGGGCATTCACCGGCCAGGCGCAGCGCCTGCTCGCGCGTCGGGCAGTCGAGAAGAAAGAATCCGCCGACGAATTCCTTTGCCTCGGTGAAGGGTCCGTCGACTACTTTCCTGCGGCCCTCGCGCACGCTGAGTCGCACCGCCGCGGAGCGCAGCGAGTTGCTCGCCAGCAGCACTCCGCGGTCCTTGAGCTGCTCGGTGTAATCGAGCATGCGCCGATACAGGTCGTGGGCGGCATCCGGAGCGCGGCTGCGTCGCTGCCCGCTCGGCTCGACGATCAAAAGCATGTAGGACATCAAAGCTCTCCACGCTGACAGCGGTGTGCGCGATCGTTCAGCAGGCGGATCTCGCGCGCGTTCTGCGTGAGCGTAGCCGCCCGCTCGAACTCACCGCGCGCCTCCTGGTAGCGGCCGAGCCGTGCGAGCAGCTCGCCGCGCACGCTGGGCAACAGATGGTAGGAAGACAACACGCCCTGCGACGTGAGCCGGTCGGCGAGCTCGAGTCCGGCGGCCGGCCCGTACGCCATGGCCACCGCCACTGCGCGGTTGAGCTCGATCACCGGTGAGGGTTCGAGCCGCACCAGCTCATCGTAGAGCGCGGTGATGAACACCCAGTCGGTATCCGCCGCCGTCATGGCTCGTGCGTGGCAGGCGGCGATCGCCGCCTGCAGCAGGTACGGTCCGCGTGTCTCGCCGAGCGCCTCACCGCGTGCCAGCGCGAGCAGTCCGCGATGAATCAGCAGCCGGTCCCAGAGCGCTCTGTTCTGCTCCATGAGCAGAATCGGCTCGCCGGAGGGTCCGACCCGCGCGCGCAGGCGCGATGCCTGGATCTCCATGAGCGCCACCAGGCCGTGCACCTCCGACTCCGCCGGGGCAAGCGCGGCGAGGATGCGACCGATGCGCAGCGCTTCCTCGCATAGCGCCGGACGTACCCAGTCCTTGCCGGCGGTCGCCGAGTAGCCCTCGTTGAAGATGAGATAGATGACCTCGAGCACCGAGGAGAGCCGCTCACGCAGCTCGGCGCGTCGCGGTAGCTCGAACGGCACGCGCGCGTCTGCCAGCGAGCGCTTGGCGCGCACGATGCGCTGCGCGATGGTTGCTTCCGGCACCAGGAAGGCGCGCGCGATCTCCGCCGTGGTGAGCCCGCCGAGGAGCCTGAGGGTGAGTGCGCTGCGCGCCTCACGCGAGAGCAGCGGATGACACGCGGTGAAGATGAGACGCAGCAGGTCGTCGCCGATCTCGTCATCCGCGCCGTTCTCGGGCGAGTCGCCATTCATGTGCTGCTCCATCTCAAGCTCGTGGCCGAGTGCCTCGTGCTTGCGCGAGAGCATGCGCTGACGCCTGAGATGATCGATGCCGCGGTGCTTGGCGGTCGCCATGAGCCAGGCTCCGGGGTTGTCGGGAATGCCGGCACGCGGCCACTGCTCGAGCGCCGCGACCAGCGCATCCTGCGCCAGCTCCTCGGCAAGCCCGACGTCCCACACCACTCGCGCAAGGTGAGCGATGAGCCGTGGGGACTCGATCCTCCACACGGCATCGATCGTGCGCTTCACATCCGTGGCCGTCATGGCCACGGATGACACCATCGCGAGGTCGGCCGTGCAAGCCAAGGGCGCTCGGGTGTGGGTGGCGAGCGACGGGACGAGCGCCTCAGGCGCTGCCGCGGACCAGGCCGCTCATCGCCTCGGGAGGCTTCGCACAGTTGACCATCCACGGGATTCCGAAGCGATCGGTGCACATGCCAAAACGGCGTGCCCAGAAGGTCTCCTGAAACGGCATGGTCACGCTGCCGTTGTCGGCGAGCGCATTGAAGACGCGCTCGGCCTCCTCGGGCGTTTCCACCGCGAGCATCACGTTGAAGCCCTGCGGGGCGCGGTAGCGTGATGGGGACCGGCTTGCACGGGTCATTCTCCTTGCGCAAAGCGCGTGTTTCGGGGAGTACGACGATCGGCACAGAGGGGAATCGACGTTCCCCGCGTGGTATTTTTCGCGGTGCGCTAAATCACTGAAAGCCTTCGGGATTGCGCATGAGCGCCCCTCACGCACCGCACGCGAGTCTCTGGCCGCTGCGCTTCATCAGCATGGAGGCGACCAGCGGCGTGGTGCTGCTGGTCGCGGCCGCGCTCGCCTTGGCGTGGGCGAACTCGCCGTGGGCGCACGCCTACGAGCAACTGTGGCGTGTACGGATCAATCCGGGCGTGGCGTTGCTACCGGCCGAAGACCTGCACTTCTGGGTTAACGACGGACTGATGACCGTGCTCTTCCTGCTGGTCGGCCTCGAGATCCGCCGCGAGATGCACGACGGGACGCTCGCGGACCGCAAGGTCGCCACGCTGCCGATCGTCGCCGCACTCGGCGGTGTGGTCGTCCCGGCTCTGCTCTACCTGCTCATCAACACCGAGCCCGGCACGCGTCGCGGCTGGGCGATCCCGACCGCCACCGACATCGCCTTCGCGGTCGGCGTGCTCTCGCTCATCGGGCGGGTGCCGCCGGCACTGCGCCTGCTGCTGCTGACGCTCGCCATCATCGACGACATCGTGGCGATCCTCGTGATCGCATTCTTCTACTCGGGTGGTCTCGCACCCGGGGGATTTCTCATCGTTGCCGCAGGTGTGCTCATCGCGTTGGCCATGCAGTGGCTCGGGGTTGCGGCGGCTGGCCCGTACGCGCTGCCGGGCATCGTGGTGTGGTTCGGAATGCTCAGCTCGGGTGTGCATCCCACGCTTGCCGGCGTGCTTCTCGGCCTGCTGACCCCGGTCACCCCGGCCTTCGGTCTGCGCACACGCAACCCCGCGGTGCTGGCCGAGGAGTCGCCGGTGGTGCGGGTGGAGGCGATGCTGCACCCGTACGTCGCCTTCGGGATCATGCCGGTATTCGCGCTGGCGAACGCGGGCGTGAGCCTGCAGGGGCTCGACCTCAGAAGCAACGCGCCGCTCGCCGTAGGCACCGGCATCGCCGCGGGACTCGTTCTCGGCAAGCCGCTCGGCATCGTGCTGGCTGCGCTCGCGGTGGTGCGGCTCAAGCTGTGTGCGCTGCCCGACGGCGTGCGCTGGCCTCACCTGCTGCTGCTCGGTGTCCTCGGCGGCATCGGTTTCACGATGTCGATCTTCATCGCTAATCTGGCGTTCGACGACGCGGTGCTGCTCGGCGCCGCCAAGCTCGCGGTGCTCATCGCCTCCGCCCTCGCGGCGGCACTCGGCATCGTTCTCGGTCGGCTGCAGCCGTCACCGAGCGCGCTCGGCGCTCGGGTATGA
Source organism: Steroidobacteraceae bacterium (assembly GCA_035621995.1). Lineage (GTDB taxonomy): Bacteria > Pseudomonadota > Gammaproteobacteria > Steroidobacterales > Steroidobacteraceae > 13-2-20CM-66-19. The sequence continues at coordinate 8,844 of DASPWF010000059.1, read as the reverse complement.
GAGGTTGCAGCGCCGGGCGCGCCGTGTTGTTCAGCGATGCCCGAGCGCCCACACGTACGCGGCGACCGCAGAGAGCTGCTCGTCGGTCAGCTGCGCCCCGCCCATGGGCGGCATGGGGCTGCGGTACTGCTTCGGCTGCGGTACGCCCTTCTTGATGATCCCCTCGATGCTGTCGTAACTGCCATCGCCCCAGATCATGTGGCTTCCGAGGAGCGGCGGACCGAGCGGCGTACCTGAGGCATCGGAACCGTGGCAGCCGGTGCAGGTCGCGCCTCCCGCGCGCCCGTGAAAAACCGCATCGCCGAGCTCGACCATCTGTCGCGACGACCCTTGCGGCACGGGCAGAGTGGCTGCGGCACCGGCATTCGCATGCACACCCTCGGGCGGACCCGCCCCGGCGGTGCCCGGCGATCCTGCCGGCGCATCGACCGCCGGACATGCGGTGTAGGAATCACCGGCCCCTGCGCCGTCGCGGTACGTGACACGATAAATCCGGCCACGCGTGTCATCGGACACGTAGAGCGCGCCGTCAGGTCCCACGGCCACGCCCGAGGGGCGATGCTCCGCACGGCCCGGTTCCTTCACGGCTCCGGCGAAACCGTCGGCGAATACCTCGCAGCGCGCCGCGGTGCCCGTAGTCGGCAGCGGCTGAAACACGACGTTGTAACCGCCCTGCGGGTAAGGCGCGCGGTCCCAGGAGCCGTGGAAAGCGATGAAGGCGCCGTCGTGATAGTGCGCGGGGAAACTCTTGCCGGTGTAGATCACGACATCATTGGGCGCCCAGTGCGCGGGGAACGAGGCCACCGGCGCAAGCTTCTGCGCGCAGACGCCGACGGACTTGCCGCCGTCACCGCCATACTCGGGAGCAAGCACCAGTTTGCCCTGCGCTTCGTCGAAGTAGCACTCGGGCCAGCCGTAGTCGCCGCCCTTTTTCACCCGTAGCAGCTCCTCCGCCGGCTGCGTCGCCTCTTCCTCGGGCTTGTAGAGGGCGGGGAAGTTCTGGTGCAGCTGGTCGCGCCCGTGTTGAGTCGCATAGATGCCGAGTCCCCCCGCCGCGACCGCTATGCCGTCGGCGTTGCGGATGCCGGTGGCATAGCGCTGCGCAGCGGAGAATTTCTGCGCGGTGCTCCTGGCATCGAAGAGCCAGATGCCGCCACGGGTGTCAAGCTCGGTGCAGGGCTTGATGCCCGGTGACTCGAACTGCCGGTTGCGCTCCTGGCAGGAGTTGGTGGCGCTCGCGACGTCGACGTACAGCGCCCCGCTGCCGTCGATCACGAACGGATGCATCGGATGATCTCCGCTCAGCGGCAACCCCGAGACCACAATCTGCGCCTTGCCTTGCGGCGCGATAGAGCCGGGAGAGAGCGCGTAGCGCTCGATGCGATCCGACTCCTCCGCGTACACCGCGTTGGCGTAGAGCGCAATACCGGTGCCGCCTCTGCCGCCGCCGGCGGGCGTCGCACCGAAGCGCTCGATCACCTCGGCCTTACCGCTGCCCGTGGTGTCCTTGAGCGCCACGATGAAGCCGCCCGCAGGCGGCGGCTGGTTGCCGTAGTAGCGGCCGCTCCAGGTGTTAACGTAGACCACACCATCCGCCGACACGAACAGGTGGCGCGCGTGACCGAGATTGTCTGCAAACACCGTGGCGCAGAAGCCGGGAGGGAGCTTGAGGCCGGCATCGGGACAGGAGCGTGCGCTCTGCGCGGCAGCCGGGAGGGCGAGGACGCACAGCGGTGCGAGACAGAGCGACACGAACGCGCGCATATTGCGATCCTTCGAGCAGCGATTGGGATCCAACTATACGCTGTTGGCGGCTCGGGCCACCGTGGTGCGGACACTGCACAGAGAGGCTGCGCTCGCTCGCTTGCGCGCAGCTGCGGTGCGCAGCTTGGCTGCGCACCGATGTTGGTCGCGCATCGTTGCGCGAGCTTGGCCGCGCATCTTCAGCGGGGCGTGCCGCTGCGCAGCTTGAACGCTGCGCTGCCACCCCCCTAGTATCGGATCCAGAGGCATGGAGGTTAGTCACCGCGTGAAGTTACCGCCCGCGTTCACTGCGACAGATCCCGACCTGCGGCTCATCACCGCCGTGTGGCCCGGCCACCCCTACCCGCGCGGCGCCACCTGGGATGGCGAGGGTGTCAACTTCTCGCTGTTCTCCTCGCACGCCGAGCGGGTGGAGCTGTGCATCTTCGATCCGACCGGCCGGCACGAGGTGCAACGCATCGAGATTCGCGAGCGCACCGACGGCAACTGGCACGCTTACCTGCCGGAGGCACGCCCCGGACTTCTCTACGGCTACCGGGTATACGGCCCGTACGACCCCGAGCGCGGCCATCGCTTCAATCCGCACAAGCTGCTGATCGAGCCCTACGCCAAGCACCTCCAGGGACCCCTGGTGTGGAGCGATGCGCATTTCGGTTACCGCACCGGACACCCGAAGGCCGACCTCTCCTTCGACCGGCGTGACAGCGCCGCGGGCACGCCGAAATGTCGCGTCATCGATCCCGCCTTCACCTGGGGCGACGACCGCCCGCCGCGTATTCCCTGGCATGACACCGTCATCTACGAGGCGCACGTGCGCGGCCTGTCGATCCGCCACCCGGACGTGCCGGCGCGACTGCGCGGCACCTATGCGGGGCTCGCCACCGCACCCATCATCGATCACCTGGTGCGACTCGGGGTGACGGCGGTCGAGCTGATGCCGGTGCACGCCTTCGTCGATGACCGTCACCTGCTCGAGCGGGGATTGCGCAACTACTGGGGCTACAACACCCTCGGCTTCTTCGCCCCCGAGATCCGCTACTCGGCCACCGGCCGCATCAGCGAATTCAAGACGATGGTGAAGGTGCTGCACTCGGCCGGCATCGAGGTGCTGCTCGATGTGGTCTACAACCACACCGCCGAGGGCAACCAGCTCGGGCCCACGCTGTCGTTCCGCGGCCTGGACAACGCGACCTACTACCGGCTCTCGCCGGACAATGCCCGTTACTACCTGGATTTCACCGGCACCGGCAACACGCTCAACCTGCAGCACCCGCGGGTGCTGCAGCTGCTGATGGACAGCCTGCGTTACTGGGTGCTGGAGATGCACGTCGACGGCTTTCGCTTCGATCTCGCTTCCGCGCTCGCGCGCGAGCTGCACGACGTCGACCGTCTCGGCTCCTTCTTCGACACCATCGGGCAGGACCCGGTGCTCTCGCAGGTCAAGCTCATCGCCGAGCCCTGGGACATCGGCAGCGGCGGCTACCAGGTGGGCAATTTTCCGCCAGGCTGGAATGAATGGAATGACAAGTACCGCGACACGCTGCGCGGCTACTGGAAGGGCGACGGCGGTCTCATGGCGGACTTTGCACGGCGCATCAGCGGCTCCTCGGACCTCTATGAGGCGAGCGGCCGCAAGCCCCACGCCAGCATCAACTTCATCACCGCGCACGACGGCTTCACGCTCGAGGACCTGGTGAGCTACAACGACAAGCACAACGAGGCCAACGGCGAGGACAATCGCGACGGTCAGCCGGACAACCGCTCGTGGAACTGCGGCGTCGAGGGCGCGACGAACGACGCCGGCATACTCGCGCTGCGCCACCGCCAGAAGCGTAACCTCCTCGCCTCACTGCTGCTCTCACAGGGTGTGCCGATGATCCTCGGGGGCGATGAGCTCAGTCGCACCCAACAGGGCAACAACAACGCCTACTGCCAGGACAACGAGCGCTCGTGGCTCGATTGGTCGCCGGCGCCGCACCGCGCCCGGTTCCTCGAGTTCGTGCGGCACATCATCCAGCTGCGCCGCGAGCACCCGGTGTTCAGCCGCCGCCGCTACGTGCAGGCCGATACCTTCACCGCGGAAGGCCTGAAGGAGATCATCTGGCTCACGCCCGATGGCCGCGAGATGACCGAGAACGACTGGCAGCAGGACTTCGCGCGCTGTCTCGGGGTCTATCTCGCGGGCGGTGCCATCGAGCGGCGCGGCCCGCGCGGCCAGCCGATCAAAGACGGCAACTTCCTGCTGCTCTTCAACGCCCATCACGAGACCATCCCGTTTGCGATCGCGCCGGAGCTGTGCGGCAAGCCCTGGGAGGCGGTGCTCGATACCGCGCTCGACGCCGACCCCGGCGCGCGGCGGCCCGTACCGGCGGGCAGCAAGTACCCGCTGCAGGGAAGATCGCTGGCACTGCTCGAGGAAAGCACCCCGGCGCCGGTGCGCGACGACTGAAGAGCTCCTGCCACGATCGGCTGCCCGCGGTTGTGCGGCATCGGAGCGCCTGCCATCCTCCGCCGCGGAGTTCCCGCAAAATGCCCCGCCCATGAGGATCGTCACCTATAACGTCAACGGCATCGGCGCGCGCCTTCCCAACCTGCTGCGCTGGCTCGACGAGACGGCCCCCGACATCGTGTGTCTGCAGGAGCTGAAGGCCCCGCAGGAGAAGTTTCCGGAGCTCGCGATCCGCGCCGCGGGCTATGGCGTGATCTGGCACGGGCAGAAGAGCTGGAACGGCGTCGCGATCCTCGCCCGCGACAGCGAGCCCGCTGAGATCAGGCGCGCCCTGCCGGGAGATCCGGAGGATGCCCACAGCCGCTACATCGAGGCGACCGTGCGCGGGGTCGTGATCGGCTGCCTGTACCTGCCCAACGGCAATCCTGCACCGGGACCGAGATTCGATTACAAGCTGCGCTGGCTCGAGCGACTCACCACGCACGCCGCTGCGCTGGTCGGCAGCTCCTCACCGGTCGTGCTCGCCGGCGACTACAACGTCATTCCCACCGAGCGCGATGTGTACAAGCCGGAGCGCTGGATCGACGACGCTTTGTTTCGCGTAGAAGTGCGCGAGGCGTTCGCCCGCCTCACGCAGCAGGGGTGGACGGACGCTCTGCGCGCCATGCACCCGGATGCGACCATCTACACCTTCTGGGATTATTTCCGCAACGCCTACGCACGGGACGCGGGCCTGCGCATCGATCATCTGCTGCTGAACCCTGCCGTCCGCGGGCGCCTCGCGAGCGCCGGCGTCGATCGCAACGTGCGTGGCTGGGACAAGGCGAGCGATCACGCCCCGACATGGGTCGAGCTGCACGACACGCCGGCGAGCGTTGCGCCCGCCGTGCGCCCCGCACCGGCTTGAGCGCGGGTTGGCGGGGTGCTGAGGGGCTGCGGCCGCAGCCGCAGCCCCGACAGCTCGGCGACTACCTGGCGTCCCGCGCCGCGTCGACCGCCTGATGCAACTCGTGCTCGGCCTGGCGCAGCAGCTCTTCGGCCTTCGCGCCGTGGCCGGCCATGTCGTAGTGGTTCGCCGCGCGGGCGCGCTCCATCTCGTGGATCGACTCCTGCACGTGGTTGTGCACTTTGTCGAGATCGCGCCAATCGCGAACCGGCTCGGCGAGCACTAGGCCGGCGGTGAGCGAGGCGGCAGCGGCGATCATGAACACTGCTCTCTTCATACTGACTCCTTGAAGCGACAGTCTGGTTGGGCGGTAGTTGACCGCCGCGCTATATAGCAGGCGTGGCGCGCCGGGCGTGTGCTCCTCTCCACAGTTCCGGGCAATGAATGACCGCAGCCGCGGCCGCTCAGCGCAGGTGGTAGCGGACCCGCACCCACAGCATGCGGGCCGGCAGCAGGTAGTGCGACTCGCGGCCGAACTCGCTCGCCGTCACCGGGGGACGCTGGTTGCCGAGGTTGGTGCCTTCGAGCGAAAGACTCCACGCGTTCAGGGAATAGCCGACCGTGGCGTCGTAAGTGGCGTAGCCGCCGGCGGTGCGGTGTTCTCCTCATCGGCCGGCCCCGCGCACGACGCTGACAGAGTGCACTCCCGACGAACGCTATACGGTAACGCGGCACAGACTGCCCGCTTGGTGGCGGGAATTCAAACGGCGCGGCCTGGTGCCGCAGCGCGCCGGGTCACTCCCAAGTGTGATTGGCGAGGAAGATCCTCAGGAGTTGTCCATGCTCTCCGTATGCGCTGGTTCCGGACATCGCCGCATAGTAGGCACGATAGAGCAGCCGCGAGCCGATGTATCCGCGCCGCACCAACGCCGTCTGGAACTCGATCACGCGCGGACGCCAGCGCAGTTTCGAGCGCTCGGCATTCAAAGAGAGGTTGACCGTTTTGATACCGTTGGCGATCGCATACTTGAACGCCTCGACGATGGTGGTCGTCATGACGCTGTAGCGCGCCCAGGCGGGATCGAAGCCCGAGTAGTAGAGGTAGAGGCCCTCACCCACGACGAAGGCGATGCGCGAAGCAACGATTGCACCGCCGATCCTGAGCTGGAACACCCGCACCACATCGCGCGCTGCGAGGCGGTCACAGACGTCGTAGAGAAATTCCTGCAGCCTCCGCGTCGCAAAGAAGTTCGGATGCTTCGGCCCCCAGGACATGTGGGCCCGAAGAGCATGCAGTACGAGAAAGCGGTCGAGCGCCCGATGCACCTCCTCGCGGGTGCGCGCCACGACGAACTCGAAGGAATGCCGGTCGCGCCGCAGCGAGTTGTAGCAGTGCCTAAGCGCCTCGCGGACGTTGCGGGTGAGTCCTGCGCGAAACTCCTGCCAACTCGCAGGCAGGTCCAGTACATAGTCTCTGCTCACCTCGCGCCAATGCGGTGTGACTTCGCGCGCCACGGCCTCGGCCAGCGTGCCGCTTATTCTGCTCCATTGCATCCAATCCCAGCCGCCGATCTGCGCCAGGCTCTCATGCACCACGCGCACGGCCGAGCGTTCGTAGCCGGGCTTGATGAGCGGTGTGCGAATCTCAGTGAGTCCTGGGTCCATGCCCACGAGATCCACCGTTGCAAGCTTGAGTGGCCCGAGACGCCGCCGTGTGCGCACCAACGGCACGAGCGCGACGCACTCGTCGCTGCCGTTGCGCAGAGTATGGAACAGCAGTTGCTCGTGGCTCTGCGCATTGTGGTTGAGGAAATGCTCACACCATGCGAGATGCCATTCGTGCAGCGCGAACGGCAGCGTGTTGCCGGTAACGCCACCGAGGTGCTCGTAGTCGGGCCCTAGCGCACGAACGCCCTCGAGGCTGCTCACGACGTTGGACTTCAGCTCGCCAACGGGTGCAACGTCGACGTGCTCGCCGAGCGAGACGAGGCCCCCTTGACCCATGTTGTTCTCTGTATCTCTGCCTTCCCTGGCGTCCAGCTGACCCACTCGCAACCTCGCCGCCAGAAATATTATTTTATTTAACTTAGCATGACGCGCGAGCGCCGCGTAATGCCACGAACAAATTCATTCGTTTACGCCCATCGCTTGGATTACGCCCGCGCTCGCCGACGTAAGCCACTGATCAGACGATTCTTTGCTCGGCGGGGAACGCACGTGCACTTCACTTGGCATGATGCTCTCGTGAAAATGAGGCCGAGGGATTACGTGTTGGACTCGACGACATCTGCGATGCTCTTCGCCCATAGTGCAATCGCTTCCACGGGAGCATTGCAATCGACGCGGCGCTCGCCTTGGCGGACGATTCGGGCGGCCTGTCAGCAGAGCAAACGTCATCAGTACGTCAGCGCGCGTGACGTCACAAAGCACCCGACCCCCGGTTATGCAGCCATCATTGCGCTTCGCAGGCACGTTTGGCAACACTCGCAGCGCGCACCAAACGGCGGCGTGCGCGAGCCGTCGCGTCTTTTTATACCCTGTCAAGGGCGGCACGGCCGCTGTGGCTGCTGCGAGAGGGTTCCCGTCATGACTTACGAGCTCTACTACTGGCCCGGGATCCAGGGGCGCGGCGAGTTCATCCGCCTCGCGCTCGAGGAAGGCGGCGCACGCTACCGTGACATTGGCATGCTGCCGAAGACGCACGGCGACGGCGTGACGGCGATTCTGCGCGTCCTCGAAGCCCGCGGCAGCCGGCGTCCGGCGTTTGCGGTCCCGATCCTCAAGGCGGGGAGGCAGCTCATCGCACAGACGCCGAACATCCTGCTTTATCTCGGCGGGCGGCTGAGACTAGCGCCGGCCGACGAGCCGGGCAGGCTCTGGACGCACCAGTTGCAGCTCACCATCCTCGATCTGTACCTCGAGATTTTTCACACCCATCACCCGCTCGGCGACGGTTACGCCTACGAGGAGCAGAAAGCGGCGGCGAAACGGCGCACGAAGGATTTTCTTGCGGTGCGGTTGCCGAAATTCCTCACCTATTTCGAGCGCGTGCTCGCGCTGAACCGCGCAGGCACCCCATGGATGGTCGGATCGCGGCTCACCTACGCGGATCTGTCCATGGCACAGGTGCTCGCGGGTCTGCACTATGGCTTCCCCGCCGCGACCCGCCGCGAGCTGCGCCGGCGCCCGCGGCTGCGTGCGCTGCACGACGCAGTCTTCGCCCGACCCCGCATCGCACGCTACGTCGCTTCCGGACGGCGGCTGGCCTTCAATAACGAGGATCTGGTCCGCCGCTACCCGGAACTCGATCGCTGAAGGAGCCGCCGGAAATGCTCCCCGCGCGCGGCACTGCTCGCCGGCGCCGCGCCTGCGGCCGCAACGTCCCTCGCGGCGATCTGCCGCGAGAGCCGGCCGGCGCTGCAAGCGAACGGGAACTGCCCGGCCACGAGGCGAATGCAGCTTACGCGGCTCTGGGCACGAGGAGTGCACGCAGAGCCGCGAAGCGCGGTGCCAGGGGATCAGCCGGGGCAATGGGGCCATCGGTACCGTGCGCCGCCTGCCGCGGCAAGCGCCGATGGGCCGAAGGCCCCACGCACGTGCGCCTCGAGCGGCTCGCCGAGCGCATGCAGCTGGCGCAGCAGCGCGAAGATCCGGGCCCACGCCGCTGAGTGTCGCGTTCGGTGAGGAGCCGTCCAGTCAGTCCGTCTGCCAGTCGATTGACCAGTTCGTCGAACGCCCGGGCGAA
>DASPWF010000058.1:0-10014 GCA_035621995.1 Steroidobacteraceae bacterium | reverse complement strand
AGCCCGGTGCGTGTCTCGGGCAGCGCATCGCCGGCAGCGCGCGGCAGGTAATGCTCGCGCAGCGCCACGGCCACCTCGTGCGGCTCGCCGTCGGCCTGCGCGTAGTAACTGCCCATGACGCCCTGAAGCTCGGGGAACTCGCCCACCATGGCGGTCAGCAGATCGCACTTGGAGAGCTCTGCCGCGCGCTCGGCCGCCGCGCGCGTGCCGCCGATGGCGGCGGCGATGTCGGCAGCGAGGACACGCACGCGGCGCGTCTTGTCGCCGAGCGAGCCGAGCTTCGCCTGGTAGGTCACGGCATCGAGCGCCGTGCGCCGCTCAGCGAGCGGCGCCTCGCGGTCCCGCTCCCAGAAGAATGCTGCATCGGCGAGACGCGGGCGCACGACGCGCTCGTTGCCTTCGCGCACGCGCTCGGCATCGCGGCTCTCGATGTTGGCAACCGTGACGAAGGCGGGCAGCAGCCCCCCGTGTGCACCTTCGACCGGGAAGTAGCGCTGGTGATCCTCGAGCGTCGCGGTGAGCACCTCGCGTGGCAGCGACAGGAAGCGCTCCTCGAAGGAGCCCGCGAGCGCCACGGGCCACTCAGTGAGCGCCGTCACCTCCTCGAGCAGGCTCTCGCTGATCACGGCGCGGCCGTTGACGGTGGCCGCCGCGGCCGCGACCTGGGTCCGGATGCGCTCGCGCCGCTCGGCGAAGTCCGCGACGACCCGGCCTCGCTCGCGCAGCGTGCGCAGGTAACTTCCGGGACTTGCGAGCGAGATGGGCTTCGGAGCATGGAAGCGGTGGCCGCGGGTGTGGCGACCGGCGGGAATGCCGAGGAGCGTTGCCGGCACCACGTCGTGGCCGTAGAGCATCACCACCCAGTGTACCGGGCGCACGAAGAGCGCCTCTCCCGACCCCCAGTGCATACGGCGCGGTATCGGCAGCTGCTCGAGCGCCGACTGCACCAGCCCCGGCAGGAGCCGGACTGCGGGCTCGCCCGCGCGCGTGCCGACGAAGAACAGGAAGGTTCCCTTGCCCTCATCGAGTCGCTCGAGCGCCTCGACGCTCGTGCCACAGCTCTCCGCGAACGCAAACGCCGCGCGCGTCGGCCGTCCCTCGCCATCGAAGGCTGCAGAGAGCGGCGGTCCGCGCCGCCTCAGATGCTGTTCGGGCTGCCGCTCGGCGAGGCGCTGCACGTAGATGGCAAGGCGCCTCGGGGTGGCAAAGCCCGTTACGCTGCCGTGTTCAAGGCCCGCGCGCTCGAGCGCGACGCTGAGGGAGGCGATGAAGGCCTGCTCGAGGGTGAGCAGCGCCTTGGGCGGCAGCTCTTCGGTGCCGATCTCGACGAGGAAGTCGTGGTGCGCAACCTTCATGCCCGGGCCCGGGCGCTGTCGCGTCCCGCAGCGCGCGGCACTTCGGTCTTCAGCAGCGGAAAGCCGAGCGCCTCGCGGCTCGCGAGGTAGGCACGCGCCACCGCGCTCGCGAGCGTGCGCACCCGCAGGATGTAGCGCTGCCGCTCGGTTACTGAGATCGCGCGCCGGGCATCGAGCAGATTGAAGGTGTGCGAGGCCTTCAGCACCTGCTCGTACGCGGGCAGTGGGAGCTTGGCCTCGAGCAGCGCGCGGCAGGCACGCTCGTGATCGTCGAAGTGCCGCAGCAGCGTCGGCACGTCGGCGTACTCGAAGTTGTAGGCCGACTGCTCGACCTCGTTCTGGTGAAACACGTCGCCGTAGGTCACGCGTCCGGCGGGCGTCTCGCTCCACACGATCTCGTAGATGCTCTCGACGCGCTGCAAATACATCGCGAGCCGTTCGAGCCCGTAGGTGATCTCGCCCGTCACGGGTCGGCAGTCGAGCCCGCCGACCTGCTGGAAGTAGGTGAACTGCGTAATCTCCATGCCGTTCAGCCACACCTCCCACCCGAGTCCCCACGCGCCGAGCGTCGGCGACTCCCAATTGTCCTCGACGAAGCGCACATCGTGAGTGAGCGGGTCGAGTCCGAGGGCCGTGAGGCTCCCGATGTAGAGATCGAGGATGTCGATGGGAGATGGCTTGATGACCACCTGGTACTGGTAATAGTGCTGCAGGCGAAAGGGGTTCTCGCCGTAGCGCCCGTCGGTCGGCCGCCGCGACGGCTGGAGGTACGCGGCGCGCCAGGGCTCTGGCCCGATGGCCCGCAGGAAGGTCGCCGTGTGGAACGTCCCAGCGCCGACCTCCATGTCGTACGGCTCGAGGAGCAAACAACCGGCCTGCGCCCAGTAGCGCTCGAGCGCGAGGATCAGCTCCTGGAAGGTGCGCGGCGCGCGGGCGGCTTTCATGCGCGTGTGACCTAACGACCCCAAAGAGCGCGCGAGTATACGGCGCTCGCGGCGTGAACTGCGCACCGGCACGCTCACCGCGCGTTTGACGCGACCTCCTGCACCCAGGTGCCGCAGTTGCACCAAAAGCGCGCGCCTGAGGCCGGCCTGTCAGGCTGAGTCCCGAGCGAGTGGCTGCAGTCGCACTCAAACGGTGCAATAATCAGACGCCTGCGCACCAATATAGTGCTCAGCGGGACCCTTGGCGCTGCAAGCCATTGATTTTGCATGCTCCGTGGGCTGGCACAACCCCTGCAGTGTCAGACCACTTCGTCCGGGGCACGCAGGCGTTGCGTTACGGCGCTGGTGGTCCGTGGCGGCGAGATCTACCCCTTTCCCGGAGGCGATATGACACCCAGTGACGTAATCAAGCTCATAAAAGAAAAGCAGGTGAAGTTCGCGGACCTGCGCTTCACGGACACGCGCGGCAAGGAACAGCACGTGACGATTCCCGCGCGGCTCGTGGACGAGGAGCTGTTCAGCGACGGCAAGATGTTCGACGGCTCCTCCATCGCCGGTTGGAAGGGCATCAACGAGTCAGACATGATCCTCATGCCCGAGGCCTCGACGGCCGTCATCGACCCGTTCTTCGAAGAAACGACCGTCAACCTGCGCTGTGATGTCATCGAGCCTGCGACCATGCAGGGCTACGAGCGTGACCCTCGCTCGCTCGCCAAGCGCGCCGAGGCCTACCTCAAGTCGACCGGCATCGCCGACGGCGCGCTGTTCGGCCCGGAGAACGAGTTCTTCATCTTCGACAGCGTGCGTTTCGGCAACGAGATGAACGGCTCGTTCTACGCCATCGACTCCGTACAGGGCGCGTGGAACTCGCCGAAGGAGTACCAGGAGGGCAACAAGGGCCACCGCCCCGGCGTCAAGGGCGGCTACTTCCCGGTGCCGCCGGTTGACGCCTACCAGGACATCCGCTCGGCGATGTGCCTCGCGTGCGAGGAGATGGGGCTCAAGGTCGAGGTACACCATCACGAGGTGGCCACCGCCGGGCAGGCCGAGATCGGCATTGCCGCAGGCGGTCTCGTCACCAAGGCCGACCAGGTGCAGATCCTCAAGTACGCCGTGCAGAACGTGGCGCACGGCTACGGCAAGACCGCCACCTTCATGCCGAAGCCGCTGGTCGGCGACAACGGCAGCGGCATGCACGTGCACCAGTCGCTGCAGAAGGAAGGGCGCGCACTGTTCGCCGGCGACAAATACGGCGGGCTTTCCGATCTCGCGCTCTACTACATTGGCGGCATCATCAAGCACGCGCGCGCACTCAATGCCTTCACCAACCCCGGCACCAACAGCTACAAGCGCCTGGTGCCCGGGTTCGAGGCGCCGGTGCTGCTTGCCTACTCGGCGCGCAACCGCTCCGCCTCGATCCGTATCCCGTGGGTGTCGAACCCGAAGGCGCGACGAATCGAGGTGCGCTTCCCGGACGGCGGCGCCAACCCGTACTTCGCCTTCGCCGCGATGATGCTCGCGGGGCTCGATGGCATACAGAACAAGATCCACCCGGGCGATCCTTCCGACAAGGATCTGTACGATCTCGAGCCCGAGGAGGCGAAGCACATCCCCACCGTGTGCCACTCGCTCGATATGGCGCTCGAGTATCTCGACAAGGATCGCGAGTTCCTGACGCGCGGCGGCGTGTTCACCAACGACGTGATCGATGCCTACATGGGGCTGAAGCTCCAGGAGATCACGCGCTTTCGCATGTCCACGCACCCCGTGGAGCTGGAGATGTACTACAGCTGTTGAGCGATGAGACGCAGGAGTTCCTCGCCGCCGACCGTCGCAACCGTCGCGACCGGCCGTAGCCGTGGCCGGCGCGTGGGAGGAACGGGCAAAGGGGTGCGGATGGCGGCGTTCTCGCAACGCCGCCACCGGCTTTTGTCGTGCGCCGCGCACAGCGCTATGCTCGATGGTGATGCGCACCACCGCGTTTACCTTAATGTTGCTCGGCTGCACGCTGGCCCTGGCCCAGACGGTCTACAAGTGGACCGACGAGAACGGCGTGGTTCATTACAGCGATCAGCCACACGCCAACGCGGAGAAGATCCGCGTGCAGTCGGCCCAGACCTACAAGGCCCAGCCCGGCGGTGCCCCGGCGGCGCCGGCCGGCGAGCCGGCGGCGCCCTCAACGCAGCCTTACCAGGGCTGCGCCATCATGCAGCCGGGTCCCGACGCGGCGATGGCGAACGTCGACTCGGTCACCATCGTCGTGCAGACCGACCCGCAGCTGCGTCCCGGCGATCGGGTCTACGTGACGCTCGACGGCCAGTCGCTCAACAACGGCCAGCCGACGGGCGCCCAGTTCAATCTCTCGCCGATCGAGCGCGGGCAGCACACGCTGCAGGCGCTGGTGCGCTCGAGCGACGGGCGGGTGCTGTGCCAGACCCCGGGCGTCACCTTCAGCATTCAGCAGAACTCGGTCCTCAACTCCAACAACCCCAACAATCGGGCGGTCACGCCGCACTGAGCCGTGCCGCGTGCGGCACGGGCGGGCGGCGCCTGCGCGCCGCGCCGCAGGCTCGTCATGGCCGTTGAGCAGGCAAGCCCCTCGGCGCTCGCGCATTTCGATCCGGCGGATCTGCTCGATGCGCTTTCCACCGGGATCGTGATGCTCGATGCGCAGCTGTGCCCCGTGTACGCCAACGTCGCGGCGCAGGACCTGCTCGCCTTCAGCCTCAAGATGGCACGCGGCCGCCCGTTCACCGACCTGCTGCACGAGCCCGAGAGCCTCGGCAGGATCCTGCGGCGGGCGCTCGCGAGCGGTGAGGGTATCGCCGATCGCGAGCTCGCGGTGCGCCCGGCCGGAGCGCCGCGCGAGGTGCGCACACTCGACGTCACCATCACACCGCTGAGCGGCCTCACCGGCAGGCATCTGCTGCTCGAGCTCGCCGACACCACGCAGCGCCAGCGCATCTCGCGCGAGAACGACCTGCTCGCGCGGCTCGACGGCACGCGTCTCATGGTGCGTCAGCTCGCCCACGAGATCAAAAACCCGCTCGGTGGGCTGCGCGGCGCTGCGCAGCTGCTCGAGCGGGAGCTGCCGGCGGCGGCGCTGCGCGAGTACACGCAGGTGATCATCGGCGAGGCGGACCGCCTCACCGCGCTGGTCGACTCGATGGCGAGCCCGATGCGCGCCCCGAGCAGGACCTCGCTCAACGTGCACGAGATCTGCGAGCACGTCTATCACCTGCTGCGCGCGGAAGCCGCGCCGACGCTGCTCATCGAGCGTGACTACGACCCGAGCCTGCCGAACGCGATGCTCGATCGCCATCAGCTGATCCAGGCGCTGCTCAACGTGGCGCGCAACGCGCTGCAGGCGCAGGGCGACCGCGGGCGCATCGTGCTGCGCACGCGCGCGCGCTCGAACGTGAGCATCGGCAGCGTCGCGCACCGCCTGGTGGCGAGCGTGCAGGTCGAGGACGCAGGACCCGGCGTGCCGGCACACCTGCGTGCCTCGATCTTCTATCCGCTGGTTACCGGGCGAGCGAACGGCACGGGCCTGGGGCTGGCGGTAGCCCAGGAGCTGGTGACGCGCAACGGCGGCATCATCGAATTCGAAAGTGAGCTGGGGCGCACGGTGTTCACCCTGCTGCTGCCCCTCGGAGATGACACATGAACGGCAGCGCGCTCAAGGTCTGGCTGGTCGACGACGACGCCTCTATTCGCTGGGTGCTCGAACGGGCACTGCGCAACGACGGCATGTCGCCGCGTGCTTTCGAGGCAGCAGAGCCGGCGCTCGATGCGTTGCGCCGCGACACTCCGCCGGACGTGCTCATCACGGACATCCGCATGCCGGGCGCCTCGGGGCTCGAGCTCCTGCGGCGCATCCGCGACGCCCGTCCGGCGCTGCCGGTGATCGTCATGACGGCGCACTCGGACCTGGGCAGCGCGGTCTCGGCGTACGAGGGCGGCGCCTTCGAGTACCTGCCGAAGCCCTTCGACATCGACCAGGCGGTGGCGCTGGTGCGCCGCGCGGCGAGCGGCGCGCTCGCCGGCGGGCTCGATGCCGGGGGTGCACCACGGATGCCGGAGCTCCTCGGGCGGGCGCCCGCCATGCAACAGGTGTTTCGCGCCATCGGGCGACTCGCGCGCTCGTCGGTGACGGTGCTGATCACCGGCGAGTCGGGCACGGGCAAGGAGCTGGTCGCGCGTGCACTGCACGAGCACAGCCCGCGCTCGGGGCGGCCGTTCATCGCGCTCAACACGGCAGCGATCCCCGCGGATCTGCTCGAGTCGGAGATGTTCGGCCACGAGCGCGGCGCTTTCACCGGCGCGGACACGCTGCGCCGCGGGCGCTTCGAGCAGGCCGACGGCGGCACGCTCTTTCTCGATGAGATCGGCGACATGTCGATGCCGCTGCAGACACGGCTGCTGCGCGTGCTGGCCGAGGGGGAGTTCTACCGCGTCGGCGGGCAGATGCCCATCCGCGTCGACGTGCGCGTCATCGCTGCGACCAACCAGAACCTGCAGGAGCGCGTCACGCGTGGGCTCTTCCGCGAGGACCTCTATCACCGCCTCAACGTGATCGGCATCGAACTGCCGCCGCTGCGCGCACGCGGCGAGGACATCCCGGCGCTGCTGGCGCACTACATGGTGGTGGCCGCGCACGAGCTCGGCGTCGAGCCGAAGGCGCTGGCGTCCGATGCGCTCGCGCGCCTCACCGCCTACGAGTGGCCGGGTAACGTGCGCGAGCTCGTGAACCTGTGCCGGCGGCTGTCGGTGCTCGCGCCGGGAAGCGAAGTGCATCTCGCCGACCTGCCGCCGGAGCTCACCGGCGCGGTGGCGACGCCGGCTCGCGAGGCCGACTGGGCCGTCGCGCTCGCGGGCTGGGCCGAGCGGCACGCACTCCTCGGCCATCCGCCGCTGCTCGACACCGCGCAGCCGCAGTTCGAGCGCGTGCTGATCCGTGCGGCGCTGCGGCGCACGCAGGGGCACCGCCAGGAGGCGGCCCGGCTGCTCGGGTGGGGTCGCAACACGCTGACCCGCAAGCTCAAGGAGCTCGGCATGAGCGGCGTGCGGCGCGGCGAGGACGCATAGTCGCGGGCACGAGAACCCGGTAAGTTTCAGCTCCGCGGAAGGCGGGAGAGCGATGCCGGGCCTGAGCACGCTGTGGCACACCGAGTTTCTCGGCAACGAGCTTGCCGAGTGGACGATCGCGCTCGTCATCTTCCTCATCTCTTTCACGGTGCTGCCGCTCGTCAAGCGCTTCATCGCCCGCCAGCGTCGCCGTTTGCCACCGACCACTGCGGGTTATTTCTGGCTCGACCTCGCCGCGGCGTGGGTCACGCATACGCACCCGCTCTTCATCTGGGGCCTCGCCGTCTGGCTGGCCTCCCGCGACCTGACCTTCCCGCCGCGTATCGAGCGCTGGCTGACGGTGGTGCTGGTGGTGCTGTTCTGGATGCAGGCCGCGATCTGGGTCATGACGGCGGTGCGTCACGCCATCGACCTGCGCCGCCAGCGCTCGACCGGCCCCGACACGCTCCTCAAGAGCTCGATGGAGGTGATCCTCTTCGCCACGGGGATCCTCGTCTGGGGCATCGCGATGCTGTTCGCCCTCGACAGCCTCGGCGTGCAGATCCAGCCGCTGCTCGCGGGCCTCGGGATCGGCGGCATCGCGCTCGCGCTCGCGGTGCAGACGGTGCTCGCGGATCTGCTCGCCTCACTGTCGATCGCGCTCGATAAGCCCTTCGGTCTCGGCGATTTCCTCACCGTCGACGACTGTCAGGGATCGGTCGAGCACATCGGCGTGAAGAGCACCCGGCTGCGCAGCATCTCGGGCGAGCAGATCATCATCTCCAACGGCGACCTGCTCAAGGCGCGCGTGCGCAACTTCGGACGGCTGCGCGAACGGCGCGCGCTGTTCGTGCTCGACGTGCACTACGAGACGCCGGTTGCCGCCCTTGCCGCCGTGCCGCGCGCGGTGCGCGAGATCATCGAGGGCACGCCCGAGACGCGCTTCGACCGCTGTCACCTGCTGCGCTGTACCGACAAGGCGTTGCAGTTCGAGGTGGTGTACTTCGTGCTGCGTCCCGAGTTCAGCGTGTATGCCGATGCGCAGCAGAGCATCAACCTGCGCATCCTCGAGCGCTTCCGGGCGATGGAGATCAGTTTCGTCGCCACGGCGCCGATGCCGCTGCGCCTCGCGCGGCAGCCGATGCAGCCGGTGGCGGGCGGCGGAGGCCAGCAGCGGCTGATCTAGAGTCGGGAAGCGCGCCTCTCAGCCACCGGCGAGCGCCTGGCGAAACAGTGCGTCAAAGTCCTCGTAAGGGAGCGCCCCCTCGACGGGCCAACCGATGAGCTGACCCTGCTGCACCCGGCCGATGACGAAGGAGGGGGTCCCGCGCAGGCCGAGCGCACGGGCTTCGGCGGCGTTGTGCGCGATCGCGTCGGCGTACTTGCCGGCGGCCACGCAGGTGTTGAAGCGGTTGACGTCGAGCTTGAGAGCCCGGGCGTGCTCCTCGATGCCCTTGGCAGTCAGGTCTGCGCCCTTGGCGAGGAGCGCATCGTGCATCGGCCAGAACCTGCCCTGCTCCGCGGCGCAATGCGCCGCCTCGGCCGCGGGCCTGGCAGCGGCGTGAAACGGCAGCGGCAGGTCGCGCACGATGAAGAGCACCTTGCCGGTGTCGACGTAGTCGTGCTTGATGCGCGGCCAAACCTCGGCCTGGAAGCGCCGGCAGTAGGGGCACTGGTAGTCGGTGAACTCCACCATGGTGAGGGGCGCGGCGGTGTTCCCCCGCGTCTGCTCGGTGGGTGCGAGCGCCATCCGCACCGCTGGCAACCCGGAGCCGGGATCCTGTGCACGGCTAGAGGCGGAGCCGGCGGCAGCGAGCAGCGCGAGGAGCACGAGGCGCAGGCCGTGACCGAGTCTTCGGGCAAAGCCCGCCGCGACACTCTGGGTCATGCAGACTCCTCGAGGTGAGCGCGATCAGCCCGAGACCGCGCAGTCCTGCGTCTCGGGGGTGGTACGCAGCGTGCCGACGAGCTGCATTACGCTCGTGAGCCCCGTACGACGCAGGTACTCGCTGATGCCCTCGTTGACCGCGCGGCAGACGAGCGGCTCGTAGAAGAGCGCCGTGCCGATGCCCACCGCGGTGGCGCCGGCGATCAAGAACTCGAGCGCATCGTTCGCGGTGGTGATGCCGCCCTGGCCGATGATCGGCACGCCGTGCGGCCGCGCGACCTCGTACACCTGATGCACCCTGAGCAGCGCGATCGGCTTGATGGCAGGTCCCGAGAGCCCGGCCTGCACGTTGCCGATCACGGGCCGGCGCGTGCCCACGTCGATCGCCATGCCGGTGACCGTATTCATCACTGCGAGCGCGTCCGAGCCCGCCTCGATGCAGCGGCGCGCGTTCTCGCGGATGTCGGTCTGGTTGGGCGAGAGCTTGGTGATCAGGGGCTTCTGCGTCACGCGGCGGCAGGCGGCCACCACCTGCGCCGACATGTCGGGGTAGTTGCCGAAGGCCACGCCGCCTTGCTTGATGTTCGGGCAGGAGATGTTGACCTCGATGGCGTCGATCGGCGATTGATCGAAGCGGCGCGTGACCTCGACGTACTCCTCGATCGTCGAGCCGCACACGTTGGCGATGAAGCGCGTCTCGCTGAAGTCGAGCTGCGGCAGGATGTCGCGTACTACCTGTTCGACGCCCGGGTTCTGCAGG
>DASPWF010000057.1:0-16870 GCA_035621995.1 Steroidobacteraceae bacterium | reverse complement strand
AAGACGCTTCCGACTTGCTTGCGAGAGAGCCCCGTGTCCTTGCAGATGTATGTCAGGACTTCCGACTTCGTCGGTGCGCCACCCTTTTTCGCCATGTTGCCCTACTCCTCGAGTATTTGTGTTGCGAAACGCGGTGCGCGTGTGCACCGTGTGATGACAATCGGGGCGGGAAAATAGCACATGCGCGCGCTTTCGCAAGCGCTTTTTTCGCGTGGGGTATTGCGAAAGTGCCTTTTTTTAAGGGTTTCCGGCAGCATGCTGCCGCCATCGCCTGCGCGGCCGTAACCCCGAGAGCCGCCGGCAGTGTCGGCAAACGTGCACACAATGCTGCGATTTTCGTTGCGAAGTCGCCGCTAAGCGCGTGTTCCGACAGCACCGCTCGGGAGCGCGCCCTGCGCTGGCGCGCGCATCTTGCCCGGAGTTTCCGCGCAGCGACGGCTCTTTTGCGACATGCTCGTCAACGAGGGCGAGCCGCAGCGCCGCTTCAGGGCAGCAGATAGAGCGTCGCCTGGATGACGATGATGGCCCACAGCGGCGACAGATCGAGCCCCGCGACCGCCGGGATGAGGCGGCGAATCGGTCGCAACACCGGTTCGCTCAGGCTCGCGAGCACCGACTGCAGCGGTGAGTAGCCGCCGGGGGCAATGAGACTGAGCAGCGCGTAGAGAAAAATGGCGAACAGGTATGTCTGCAGCAGCATGTGCGCGATTTCCAGCAGCACGTCCTGGGCGAGCTGCAGTACGCCGGGGAAGACGAAGCCACGCAGGCTGCCGAGGATCAGCACTTCGACCGACGCGACCAGCAACACCGCCACGACCGAGGCGGTATCGATCTTGCCGACCGGCGGCAGCACGCGGCGCAGCGGCAGCACCAGCGGATTCGTCAGCCGCACCACCGCCTGACACAACGGATTGCGGAAATCTGCGCGTACCCACTGCAGCAGCAGGCGGATCAGCACCACGAACAGCGCCAACGACAGCAGCGTGCGCACGATGTAGAGCAGCGCAATCATGGAATGCCCCGTGCGGCGAGCTCGCGGCTGCGCTCGGTGGCTGCCGCGAGCGCCGCGTACACGGCGCCCCGCAGGTCGGCAGCCTCGAGGGTGCGCAGCGCCGCCTCCGTCGTACCGCCCGGTGAGGTCACCTCGGCGCGCAGCCGCGAAAGGTCGTCCGCGCCCGAGCGCGCGAGGAGCCCGGAACCGTACAGGGTCGCCGCCGCCAGCCGCCGTGCGATGGCGCCCTCGAGACCGAGCTGCTCCCCGGCCTCGGCCATGAGCTCGGCCAGCAGAAAGAAATACGCCGGGCCGCTGCCCGAGAGCGCGGTCACCACATCGAGCGCCGCCTCGGCCGAAACCCAGACGATCTCACCCATCGCCCGCAGCAGCCGCTCCGCGATGGTGCGTTGCGCCGCACCGACGGCGGGCGGTGCATAGAGTGCGCTCACGCCGGCGCCGACCAGTGCCGGGCGGTTGGGCATGGCGCGCATCACCGGCACGCCCGCACCACAGTACGCCTCGAGCAGCGCAATGCGCACGCCGGCCGCCACGGAGATGACGAGCGGCCGCGAGGTGCTGAGCGCGCCGGCGAGCGGCGCGAGTGTGGTCGCGGCATCCTGCGGTTTCACCGCCAGCACCACCACGCCGGCGCCCTCGATGGCGGCGGCATTGTCAGCCGTCGCGGTGATGCCGAGCTCACGCGCGAGCGCCCCGCGGGCTGCGGGCACGCTCTCGCCGACGCTCAGCTGCTCGGGGCGCGTCCCGGCACGCAGCAACCCACCGATCAACGCGCGGCCCATGTTGCCGGCTCCGATAATGCAGACGCGCCTGTTGGTCATGGCGTCGCGGATTGTACTCATTCATTAGCCGAAAGCGCCTGCGGCGCTTTCGGCAGGCCAACCAGTCAGCGACGTTCGAGCACGCCGGCGAGAGGCGTGACTCTTGCCGGCGAGAAGAGGGCCATTCGGCCGCGGCACTGTCCGCAGGCCCACCCATGAACACATTCGACCACGCCGGTAAAAGACGCGGCTTTTGCCGGCGGGCAGCTGGCCGCTCCCACGCGGCGCTGCCGGCCGCTACCGTGGCCGCGCACCAAAGAGCGCTGTACCGACGCGCACGATGGTCGCGCCTTCCGCGATGGCGGCCTCAAAATCGCCGCTCATGCCCATCGACAGCGTGTCGAGTCGACTGCCGGCGGCGTTGAGCTGCTCGAGGAGCCCGCGCAGCCGGGCGAACCAGGCGCGCTGGCGCGCCGGCTCGCTCTCCTCCGGAGGGATGCACATGAGTCCGCGCAGTGTGAGGCGCGGCAGCGCCGCCACGGCCTGCGCCAGCACCGGCAGCTCCGCCGGCGCGACGCCGCCCTTGGTGAGCTCGCCCGCCACGTTCACCTGCAGGCAGACGTTGAGCGGCGCGGCGTCCGCGGGGCGCTGCGCGGAGAGCCGCTCGGCGACCTTCAGCCGGTCCAGCGCGTGCACCCAGGCGAAACGCTCCGCGATGGGGCGTGTCTTGTTGGCCTGAATGCGACCGATGAAATGCCAGGTGAGGGCAGGGTCCGGCAGCGCGGCGATCTTCTCGAGCGCCTCCTGCAGGTAGCTTTCGCCGAGATCGCTGATACCACAGCCGACGGCCGCCGCGAGCAGCTCCACCGGCTGCGCCTTGCCGACCGCGAGGAGTGTGACCGACTGCGCACTCCTCCCGGCTGCCGCGGCGGCCCGTGCAATGCGCTCCCGGACCTCACGCACCGCTGCGGCCAAATTCTGCGGACTCATTAACATATTGGAAGTGTGACCCCTTTATACTGCCTGCGCGCCCGGGACGCAGGCGTCGCTTTTTCCTGTCCCGCGCGCCCGTCCCCCAGGGAGCCTCAATGGCCGTCGATATCGCGCAACTGCTGGCCTTCGCCGTCAAGAACAACGCCTCGGACCTGCATCTGTCCTCGGGCGTGCCGCCGATGATCCGCGTTGACGGTGACATGAAGCGCATTAACATGCCGCCGCTGTCGCACAAGGAAGTGCACTCCATGGTGTACGACATCATGAATGACAAGCAGCGCAAGGCCTACGAGGAGTTCTTCGAGACCGACTTCTCCTTCGAGATTCCGAAGCTGGCGCGCTTTCGCGTCAACGCCTTCAACCAGAATCGCGGCGCCGGCGCGGTGTTCCGCAACATTCCTTCGGTGATCCTCTCGCTCGATGACCTGAACTCGCCGAAGATCTTCCGCGACCTGTGCATGCTGCCGCGCGGACTGGTGCTGGTTACGGGCCCGACGGGCTCGGGCAAGTCGACCACGCTCGCCGGCATGGTGAATCATTGCAACGACAACCGTCCCGACCACATCATCACCATCGAGGATCCGATCGAGTTCGTGCACGAGTCCAAGCGCTGCCTGGTCAACCAGCGTGAGGTGCACCGCGACACCCTCGGCTTCAGCGAGGCACTGCGCTCGGCGCTGCGCGAGGATCCCGACGTCATCCTGGTCGGCGAAATGCGCGACCTGGAGACCATCCGTCTCGCGCTCACCGCCGCCGAGACCGGCCACCTGGTGTTCGGTACGCTGCACACCTCCTCGGCCGCCAAGACCATCGATCGCATCGTCGACGTCTTTCCCGGCGAGGAGAAGGACATGGTGCGCTCGATGCTGTCGGAGTCGCTGCGCGCGGTGATCTCGCAGACGCTGATGAAGAAGAACGGTGGCGGCCGCGTTGCGGCGCACGAGATCATGATCGGCACGCCGGCGATCCGCAATCTGATCCGCGAGGGCAAGATCGCGCAGATGTATTCGTCGATCCAGACCGGTGGTGCCCAGGGCATGCAGACCCTCGACCAGTGCCTGACGGAGCTGGTCGCCAAGGGTATCGTCAGCAAGGAAGAGGCGCGCTACAAGGCGCAGAACAAAGACGCGCTGTAAAGAGCGTCAAGGGGCGAGACAACGTGGACCGCGATCAAGCCATCAAGCTGATGCAGGACCTGCTGCGGCGGGTGACCGAGAAAAAGGCCTCCGATCTCTTCATCACCGCAGGATTTCCGCCGGCGATCAAGATCGATGGCGAGATCCGCCCGCAGTCGGAGCGCGCGCTCACCGCCGAGCAGTCGGCGACGCTGGTGCGCGCCATCATGAACGACCGGCAGACCAAGGAATTCGACGCCACCAAGGAATGCAACTTCGCGATCGCCCCGCCGGGCATTGGGCGCTTCCGCGTGAGCGCCTTCGTGCAGCAGGCAGCGATCGGCTGCGTCATCCGCCTGATCAACGCCAAGATCCCGACCTTCGAGGAGCTGGAACTGCCGCCCATCCTCAAAGAGGTGGTGCTGTCCAAGCGCGGGCTGGTGATCATCGTCGGCGGTACCGGCTCCGGCAAATCCACCACGCTCGCGGCGATGGTCGGTTATCGCAACGAGAAGACCCGCGGACACATCGTCACCATCGAGGACCCGGTCGAGTACGTGCACACGCACAAGGGCTGCGTGATCACGCACCGCGAGGTGGGTGTGGACACCGAGTCCTGGCAGGCGGCGCTCAAGAACACGCTGCGTCAGGCACCGGACGTTATCCTGATCGGCGAGATCCGTGACCGCGACACCATGGAGTACGGCATCCAGTTCTCCGAAACCGGCCACCTGGTGCTCGCCACGCTGCACGCCAACAGCGCCAACCAGGCGCTCGATCGCATCATCAACTTCTTCCCCGATGAGCGCCGCGACCAGCTGCTCATGGATCTGTCCCTCAACATCCGCGCGCTGGTATCGCAGCGCCTGGTCCCGCGCGAGTCGGGCGCCGGGCGCATTGCGGCGATGGAGATCATGCTCAACTCGCCGCTCATCCAGGACCTGATCTTCAAAGGCGAGGTCGCCAAGATCAAGGAAGTGATGTCGCGCTCGACGCGCCTCGGCATGAAGACCTTCGACCAGGCGCTGTTCGAGCTGTACGAGACCGGCTTCATCTCCTACGAGGACGCCCTGCGCAACGCCGACTCGAAGAACGAGCTGCGCCTGCGCATCAAGCTCGACAGCAAGCGCGAGCAGAAGAACGTCGACGATGGCGGTGCCCTCAAGATCGTCGAGGAAGAGCAGGGCCGCAGCCTGTGAAAGCGGCCGGCGATGTGAAGACGCGGGAGGAACTCGAGGCCACCGGCGCGAACCCGGCATTCGCCAGCGACGCTCTGACGGGGTCGGTGACTGCACGCCATCCGACGCTCAACACCAAGCCGCTGTTCAAGCTGATGGTGGAGAAGAAGGCCTCCGACCTATTCTTCACCTCCAACGCCCCTATCAAGATCAAGATCGAGGGGCAGATCCTGCCGGTGAACAAGCAGGTGCTGACCCCGGAGACGGTGCGCCAGACCGCCTTCGCGATCATGACACCCGAGCAGCGTGAGCATTTCATGCAGGAGTGGGAGCTCGACTTCGCCGTCTCCGAGCCCGGGCTCGGGCGCTTCCGCGTCAACGTGTTCATGCAGCGCGGCTTCCCCGCCATGGTGATGCGCTACATCACCGCCGACATGCCGCGGCTCGATTCGCTCGGGCTACCGGAGGTGGTGGGCGAGCTCACGCTGTTCAAGCGCGGCTTGATCCTCATGGTGGGCGCCACCGGCTCTGGCAAGTCCACTACGCTCGCGGCGATGATCAACTACCGCAACGAGAGCTCCTCGGACCATATCGTCACCATCGAGGACCCGATCGAGTTCCTGCACACCAACAAGCGCTCGATCGTCAACCAGCGCGAGGTGGGACTCGACACCAAGAGCTATGCGCGCGCGCTGCGCGGCGTGGTGCGCGCGGCGCCCGACGTGATCCTGATCGGCGAGATCCGCGACAAGGAAGGCATGGAAGCGGCTATCCATCTTGCCGGCACCGGCCACCTGGTGCTCGCCACGCTGCATGCCAACAACTGCGCGGAGTCCCTCGATCGCATCATCAACATGTTTCCGCGCGAGCAGCACAACCAGATCTTCCTCGACCTGTCGCAGTATCTGCGTGCCATCATGGCGCAACGCCTGGTGATGGGTAAGGACAACCGCCGCGTCGCCGCGGTGGAGATCATGATCAACACCCCGCACATCGCCACCCTCATCAAGAAAGGCGACGTGGTGTCGATCAAGGAAGCCATCAACACCTCGAGCGACAAGAGCATCCAGAGCTTCGACTCCGCGCTCCACACCCTCTACAAGCAGTCGCGCATCACGCTCGACGAAGCGCTCGTCAACGCCGACTCGCGCGCCAACCTCGAGGCCAAGATCAACTTCGGTTAGCGCCCCACGACGAAGCGCCACACACGCCGCCGGCCTGCGGCTGGGCGGTCGGGGTGCTCAGAACACCGTGTAGGCATCGAATACCGGTCCATCCACGCATACCCGCTTCATGGCAGCGCCGGTGTCGCTGCGCACCAGCACCGTGCACCCCGCGCAGCCGCCCACCGCGCAGGCCATGAACTCCTCGAGCGACACCTGGCAGGGCACGGCGTAGCGGCGCGCGAGCTGCGTGCTCGCAACGAGCATCGCGGTCGGTCCGCAGGCGAAGATCTCGACCTGCCCGAGCTCGGCCGGCGTGAGCGACTCGAGCCAGGCGCCGGCGAGCTCGGTCACCAACCCGGAAAAGCAGCCGGGGAAGTCTGCGCGGCTCGCGAGCCGGCACGGCACACCCCATTCCTCGACGAGCGGCAGGCAGGCGATGCTGCCTGCGGGGATGCCCGGCACGATGAGCGTCGATGGCCGCGTGCGAAAGGGGAACGGCACCTCCGACCCCATGAGCATCAGCGGCTTCCACCCCGGCTGCACGGCGAGGCGCTCGGCGAGAAACACCATCGGCGGAATACCCACGCCACCGCCGAGGAGCAACACGCGTGGCCGCTCGGCGTGCACGACGAACGGCCGCCCGATGGGGCCGAGTACGCTCAGCTCGTCCCCCGCCTTGCGCGCCCCGAGCGCGTGCAGCCCCACACCCACGACCTTGTAGAGCAGCTCGATCCAGCCGCCGCGGGCGTTGGCGCGCATGATCGACAGCGGACGGCGCATCGGGATCGCGGCGTCGCAGGTAAGGTGCACGAAGCTGCCGGGCTCGGCCCGCGCGGCGCACTTGGGCGCGGCCAGGCGCAGCACAAACTGCTCGGCATCGTAGGCGAGCTGCGCTATGACGCGAGCCTTCTCGAGGAAAATCGTGCCGCGCGTGGCGCGCGTGGCGCCCGTCATGCCCCACCGCTGCGAGTGCCGAGCACCTGCGCGAGCACCGCCATGCGCACGGCGACGCCGTTGCGCACCTGGTCACGGATCACCGACTGTGGCCCGTCGGCGACCTCGGAGGCGATCTCGACGCCGCGATTCATAGGCTGTGGGTGCATGACGACGGCATCGGGGCGCGCCAGCGCCAGCCGCTCGCGCGTCAGACCCCAGGTCTCGAAGTAGCGTGCACCGTCGGGCAGGTCGGCCTCGGAGATGCGCTCTTTCTGGATGCGCAGCATCATGATGACGTCGGCGCCCTCGAGCGCACTCGCCAGGCGAGTGTGGCGCGAGCAGCCGGCGAATTCGCCGCCTTCCGGCATGAGCGCGTGCGGCGCGGCCAGTCGCAGGTCCCTCACGCCGAGGGTGGAGAAGGCGTGCCAGGCGGAGCGCGCCACGCGCGAGTGGCGCACGTCACCGACGATAGCCACGGCGAGACCGCTGAAACGCTGCTTGCGCTGATACACCGTGAGCGCATCGAGTAGACCCTGCGTCGGGTGCGAGACGTGCGCTTCGCCCGCCGAGAGCACGCTCACATGCGGGGCGACGTGCGCGGCCACCAGCCCGGGCACGCCGGCCTCGGCATCGCGGATGACCAACGCATCGACGTGCAGCGACTCGAGTGTGTAGACGGTGTCGAGCATGCTCTCGCCCTTGACCCTTGAGGAGAGCTGCACCTCGAGATTTACGACTTGGGCGCCGAGGCGCTTGGCGGCGAGCTCGAAGCTTACACGCGTGCGCGTTGAGGGCTCGGTGAAGAGATTGGCGACCGTGGCCCCGGCGAGCGCCTGGCTCATCGGCGGCTTCGCCCCGAGCGGGCGTACGAAGCTCTGCGCCTGCTCGAGCAGCCGCTCAATATTGCTCCTCGGCAGCGTCTCGAGTGTCAGCAGGTGACGTAGCGAGCCGTCGGCGCGCAGCTGCTCAGTCATGGATCTCTGTCTCCTCGCCCCGCAGGAAGCGCTCGAGAATCACGGCCGCGGCGGCGCTGTCGATGTCGGCGCGCCGCACGCGCCGCCGCCGCTGCCCGCTGGCGCGCTGGCTCCTGAGCGCCGCGTTCGCCTCGAGGGACGAGTAGCGCTCATCGACGAGCTGCACGGGTAGGGCGAAGCGGCGACCGAGCTCCGCAGCGAAGCGCCGTGCGGCATGCGTCAGCGCGCTTTCGCTGCCGTCGGCATTATACGGCGCGCCCACGACCAGGAGCGCCGGCGCGAGCGCGCGCACCTGCTGCGCGATTGCTTCCCAGTCGGGTCCCGCGCCGCTTACCGCGGCCGCCGCGCGCGGCGCCGCGCCTCTGGTGAGGGTGTCGCCGGAGGCGATGCCAATGCGTTGCAGTCCGAAATCGAAGGCGAGAACGACCTTCGCCAGTGTCATGCCCCGAGACGGCAGGCGGGACCCTTATGCATGGCCGGCCTCGGTGCTGAGCCGATCGATATCGACTCCGAGCAACCGCCAAGCGCCCGCCCAGCGCTGCTCGAACGGCAGCTCGAAGACGACACGCGGATCGACCGGCATCGATGCCCAGGCGTTGTCCTTCATCTCGCGCTCGAGCTGTCCGGACTCCCATCCCGCGTAGCCGAGCGCGATGAAAGCGTCCGAGGGCCCCTCGCCGCGCGCCATCGCGGCCAGCACGTCGCGCGAGGTGGTGACCTGGATGGTGTCCGAGACGCGGTGGGTATGATCCCACTGTCCGCCCGGGCGGTGCAGCACGAAGCCGCGGTCGGTGTGTACGGGTCCCCCGCGCAGCACCGGCTGCGCCGCGATGTACTCCGTGGAAGGCTCGAGCTTCATCTGCGAGAGCACGTCCGAGAGCCTCATTGGCAGCGGCTTGTTCAGCACGATGCCGAGCGCGCCCTTGTCGGTGTGCTCGCAGATGATGGCCACGGTCTGCGCGAAGTTCGGATCCGCGAGCTGCGGCATGGCGATCAGCAGATGGTTGGTAAGACTGCCACCGTCGGCGTCGGCGAAGGGACGCGCCGCAGACTCCTCCGTCGGGTCGCTCAGCGAGCTGTGCTTGCCGGCCATGTCGGAAGTATGGGCATGGCGGGGGCGACTCTCAAGGCGCCGTTGAAACGGTTCCGTTGCCCATACGGCCGCCGGAAAACTGCCACTCGTAGGCAAAGTGCAACACGTGATACTGCGCCGCCAGCTCCGGCGGGAAGGGATCGAATGGACTTGCCAGCTTCAGCGTGGCGAGCGCCGCCTGGTCGAGACCCGGGTCGCCGCTCGAGCGGCGGATCTCGGCGGTCGCGATCGAGCCGTCGGCCGCGATCGACACCGAGATCAGCGGGCTGTACCTGGCGGACGTGGTACGGGCCGCGGTCGGGAAGTTGATGGTGCCGATGCGCTCGACCTTGCGCCGCCAGGCATCGAGGTAAGGCGCCAGCGTCGCAACGCGCGTATCGGGTGTGATCCACAGCTCGTCGCGGTCCGGCCCGCGCAGCTCGACTGGCCCCTGCTCGTCCGCCGGCCCCGGCTGCGAGGGCGGCGGCTGATCGAGCAGCAGCGGTCGGTTGTGCTCGACGCCGGTACTGCCCTCGTCGGCGACATAACGCACCACGGTGTTCCAGCCGCTGCTGGTGAGCACACGCTCTGCGGCACCGCCGGCGCGATCGCCGCTGTCGGCGAGCGTATTGCCATCGAGCGTGCCGGCGTGCTTCGGCAGCGGCACGCTGGAGGAGCGGTTGTGCGGCTTTCTCGGCCGCCGCGTGTTGCCGGAACCGAGCTGCGTGCGCTGCGCGAGGTAGGTCGCGGTGGGGTTCTTGTCCGCCTCGGGCAACTCATCGGAGACGAGCAGCACCTCGAGCCCCGGGGCGGAGTCATTTTCTGCGCTGGTGGCGCCGAAGGTGAGTCCCACGATGACGAGACCGTGCAGAAGCCCGGCGAGGAACAGCATGGTGAGCAAGCGGTCCCAGACCGGCGCCTCGCCCTCCCGCAGCATGAGCGCGCGACGTGGCATGTGCAGTTTCAGCCGGCGGCCCGGCCAGCGGGAGGAGTGGCGCCAGGGGCGCCCGGGGCGGCAGGCGCGGCAGGCGCGGCAGGCGCGGCAGGCGCGGCAGGAGCGGCAGGCGCGGCAGGAGCGGCAGGCGCGGCAGGAGCGGCAGGCGCGGCAGACGCGGCAGGAGTCGGGGCGGCTGGCGACGCGCCCGGGGAGGCCGCGGCGTGGTGCGCGCGGGCCTGTGCTGCGGCGCGCGGGGCGGCGTTGAGCCGCCGCTCGATGGCCGCGATCAGCAGCTCCCCGATATGGATGCCAAACTGCTTGTCGAGCTCGCGGATGCCGGTCGGGCTCGTGACGTTGATCTCGGTGACGAATCCGCCGATGACGTCGAGCCCGACGAACATCATGCCCTTGGCCGCGAGCGCCGGGCCGATCTGCCCGGCGAGCCAGCGCTCGCGTTCGTCGAGCGGCCGTCCGACGCCGCGTGCGCCGGCGGCGAGGTTGCCGCGGTGGTCGTCGCCAGAGGGGATGCGCGCGAGGGCATACGGCATGGGTACGCCCTCGACCAGCAGCACCCGCGCGTCACCGGTCTTGGCGATCTCCGGGAGGTAGCGCTGCACGATGGCAAAGCGCGTCCCGTACTCGGTGAGTGTCTCGAACACCACGCGCGCGTTGCGATCGTCCTTGTCCAGCACGAAGATCGAGCGTCCGCCCATGCCGTGCAGCGGCTTGACGACCACCTTGCCGTGCTCGCGCAAGAAGCCGCCCATCTCCGCCATGTCGCGCGTGATCAGCGTCGGGGCGCAGCACTGCGGGAACCAGGCCGTATAGACCTTTTCGTTGATGTCGCGCAGGCCCTGCGGCCGGTTGACCACCAGCACGCCAGCGCTCTCGGCGCGCTCGAGGATGTAGGTGCTGTAGATGTACTCGGTGTCGAACGGCGGGTCCTTGCGCATCAGCAGGCAATCGAGGGCGCTGAGCGGCGCGAGCACCGCAGGCCCCAGCGTGAACCAGTCGGCCGGGTCCGCCCGCACGGTGAGCGCCCGCATGTGGCCGAAGGCCACGCCGTCGCGCAGCAGCAAGTCACGCTGCTCGAGGTAGGCGAGCTCGAAGCCCCGCGCCTGCGCCGCGAGCAGCATTGCCAGGGTCGAGTCCTTTGCGTAGGTGATGGCGCCGATGGGGTCCATCACCACGCCGAGCCGTTTCGGAGTGGCCATTCGCGCGATTATGCTCGTCGGCGACGCGAATATGTCTGCCGAGCACCCGGCAGGCTATTTAGGGGCGTGCGGCTTCTTCGAAAAACGTGACGGGCGTGGCATAGCAGGGGGTGTACCGATATGTTAAAACCACGCGCTGCGCTTGCCCGTGCGCCGGGGGGCCCGCGAAACTAAGCGGCTCGTGTGGACAGTGCGCGCCGTCGCTGGCGCGAGCCTTGAGTTTCGGCAAGCCTCGTGAGGGCCGCGACATGCAGGCGCGGCCTGAAGCCCGGTGCGCCCGCCATCGCCGCTGTGTCTTAAGGAAGGAGTCCCCCGATCGTGAACGGCAACGCGAAGCTCCAGGGCCTGAAGGTACTCGTCATCGACGACAGCAAGACGATCCGGCGCACCGCCGAGACGCTGCTCGCGAAAGAGGGCTGCGAGGTCTACACGGCGATCGACGGATTCGACGCGCTCGCCAAGATCGCCGACCACCAGCCCGACATCGTATTCGTCGACATCATGATGCCGCGCCTTGACGGCTACCAGACCTGCTCGCTCATCAAGCACAATAAGGTGTTCCGTTCCATTCCCGTCATCATGTTGTCTTCCAAGGACGGGCTGTTCGATCGCGCGCGCGGCCGTATCGTGGGCTCGGAGCACTACCTCACCAAGCCCTTCACCAAGGACGAGCTGCTCTCGGCGATCGAAACCCACATCGGGAGATGATGGCCATGCCCCTGATCCTGATCGTTGACGACTCACCGACCGAGTTGCACGTCATGCAGAAGGCGCTCGAGAAGCACGGGTACCGCACCGCTGCGGCCGCCGACGGTGCCGAAGGGGTGCGCCTGGCGCGCGAGATGAGTCCCGACCTGATCTTCATGGACATCGTCATGCCCGGCATGAACGGTTATCAGGCGACGCGGGCGCTGGCGAACGATCCGCGCACGCGCACCATCCCCATCATCATGGTCACCTCCAAGGGCCAGGAAACCGACAAGATCTGGGGCCTGCGCCAGGGTGCGATCGATTACATGGTAAAACCAGTCTCCCCCGATCAACTGGTCGCCAAGGCGCAGGCGACCCTGTCCGCGTGAGCGCGGGCGCTCGCGTGCCAGCCTTGCCTCTACGCACCTCATGACCGCTGCGTCCGACACCACCGCCGACGTCGAGCTGAGGTCGCTGCGCGACCGGCCGTTCGAGCTGCTCGCAGAACTCGAGCGGCGTGGCCGCGCCGTCTCGGCGCAGGTGGGCCAGGAGGCCAGCGGCGGGCGCGAATGGGTGGGCGTGGCGCTGCGCATGGCGGGAGATCTGTACCTGGCGGCGCGCGAGGAGACTCGCGAGGTGCTCGGCGTGCCGGCGAGCACCACGCGCGTGCCAGGGGCGAAGTCCTGGATCAAGGGCCTCGCCAACGTGCGCGGCCAGCTGCTGCCGATCGTCGACCTGCGGCAGTTCCTCGGCAGCGGTGTCACCCCGATCACCCGCAATACGCGCATCGTCGTGGTGAATCACCGCGAGATCCCCGCCGGACTCCTGGTCGATGAGGTGCTCGGGTTCCGGCGCTTTGCGGAAAGCGAGTTCTCCGGTGACGCCCCACCGACGGTGGCACGCTGCGAACGCTATCTCGCTGGAGCGTTCCGCCGCGGCAACGAGCAGTGGCCGGTGCTGAGCCTGCGCCAGGTGCTCGAGAGTCCCGCGTTTGCCGAGGCAGCCGCATGAGCGGCACCCGCGCACCGAGGGGGCTCGCGCTGCTCCTGGCCGTGGCGGTGCTGCTGCTGATCGGCAGCGGTGTGTCGTACTACCTGCTGCAGACGCGCACGCCGAGCGCCGGCCGCGCTCTGCCGGTGGATGCGCTCTACGGCCTGGCCCTCGACGCGAGCGGCGCCGTGGCGGGCGACACGGCCGCCCTCGGCCGCTTCCAGCAGAGCCAGAAGGCGCTCGAGGAGGCCGCCACCCGCGATGCCACCGCGCCGTTCGCCAACGATGCGCGCTTCACGCGCCTGATGAGCAACGCCAACGCCGTGCTGCATGCGCGCGCCCAGCTGACCGAGGCCGCAGGCGCGGCGCGCGACACGGCGACTCTGGTGCCGAAGCTCACCGCAGAGGCGGATGCGCTGTCGGCGAATCTGCCGACCACGCCGCCGGGTGTCGCCGCCGGGGTTATCGAGCGCTTTGAGTCACGCGCGCAGCGGCTGCAGCTGGACGTGACCGCGCTCACCCAGGGTGCGGCCGACCCGGTGCAAGCGGCACAGCGCATCGCGGAAGCGAGCGACTACCTCGGACAGGTGATCTCGGGGTTCGCCGGCGGCAGCTCCGCGCTCGCTGTGCCGCACGTGACCGCCCCCGAGGGCGCCAAGCACCTGAAGGTGCTCGACACCCTCTACAGCGAGCTCGCCGCGGCGGTGAAACGCGCCGTCGCCGCAGCTCCCGCGCTGCCGGCGGCACAGACTGCGGCCCGGGCCATCGTTGCCGACGCGCGCGATCTCGCCGCGGGCGCCGCCGCCCCGGTGGGCCCCACGGGACTGCTCGGCACGATACTCATCTGGCTGCCGCTCGCGCTGCTCGTCGCGGGGCTGGCGTTTCTTCTCGGCGGGCTGGTCGCCGCGGTGCGCATGCGCCGCACGGTCGAGCGCCAGCGCCTCTCGGCCGATGAGCAGCGCAAGGAGAGCGACCGCAACCAGCAGGCGATCCTGCGGCTGCTCGACGAGCTCTCGAGCCTCGCCGACGGCGATCTCACGGTCCAGGCAACCGTCACGGAGGACATCACCGGAGCCATCGCCGATTCCATCAACTACGCGGTCGATGCGCTGCGCGGGCTCGTCACCACCATCAACGCCTCCGCCATTCAGCTCGACTCGGCCACGCGGCAGACCCAGGCGCTCTCGCAGCACCTTGCCAAGGCCTCGGGTGCGCAGTCGAAGCAGATCGCCTCGGCCACCGAGTCTGCGGCGAGCATGGCCGGTTCGGTGGAAGAAGTATCCGGCAATGCCGAGCGCGCCTCCGACGTTGCACGCCACTCGGTGGAGGTCGCGCACAAGGGTGGCGATGCCGTGCGGCGCACCATCGACGGCATGAACACCATCCGCGAGACGATCCAGGAGACCAGCAAGCGCATCAAGCGCCTCGGCGAGAGCTCGCAGGAAATCGGCAACATCGTCGAGCTGATCAACGACATCGCCGAGCAGACCAACATCCTGGCGCTGAACGCCTCGATCCAGTCCTCGATGGCCGGCGATGCCGGGCGGGGCTTTGCCGTGGTGGCCGACGAGGTGCAGCGCCTCGCCGAGCGCGCGGCCAACGCCACCAAGCAGATCGAGGTGCTGGTGCGCACCATCCAGACCGACACCAACGAGGCGGTGGTATCGATGGAGCGCAGCACCACCGACGTGGTCGGCGGTGCGCTGCTTGCCGAGAACGCCGGCGCCGCGCTCGAGGAGATCGAGCAGGTGTCCAACCAGATCGCCAGCCTGGTGCAGAACATATCCGGCAGCGCCCGCCAGCAGACTCACGCCGCACAGAACATCGCCCGCAACATGCAGGTCCTGAAGGAGATCAGCGCCCAGACGGCCGAATCGACCAACGCGACCTCGATCGCCATTGCCAAGCTCGCCGAGCTCTCGGCCGGGCTGCGCAAGTCCGCCGCCGGCTTCCGGTTGCCCGGCAGCGGCGACCGCGCCGGCCAGAGCGGTCCCTTCCGGCGACTCGAAGACGCTACCCTCACTACGGCCAAAGTGCGGCAGATCTCCGCACTGGGCGGATCCTAGACCCGCAGGCGAAAGAGCATGCCTGAAGTCGCGTCCCAGACATTCGACCTCGTCGGCCGGGAGATCGGCGCCACGCTCAGCGAGGCGCGCGGCGCGCTCGAGAGTTATGTCGAGCAGCCGGACAACGCGGCGCTGCTCGAGACCTGCGCGCAGGACCTGCACCAGGTGCAGGGGGTACTGCGGGTGCTCGAGATCTACGGCGCGGCACTCCTCACCGAGGAGATGGAGCACGTCGCGCAGTACCTGCTCGCGACCCACTCCGAGCGCAAGAGCCAGGCGGAGAGCCTCGATGCGCTGATGCGCGCCATGGTGCAGCTGCCCTCCTATCTCGAGCGCGTGCTCGCCGGCGGGCGCGACCTGGCGCTGGTGCTGCTACCACTGCTCAATGACCTGCGCGCAGTACGCGGCCACTCGCTGCTTTCAGAAGGTACGCTGCTGCTCCTCAACCTCAAGTCCGACAAGCAGGCGCAGCCGCTTGCGAGCGTGACCGGCGAGCCGCCGATGACGGTCGAGCAGTGGGCGCGGCGGCTGCGCGCGCGCTACCAGGTGGGCCTCATCGGCTGGATTCGCGGCGAGCGCCCCGAGCAGAACCTCGAGATCCTCGCCGCGGTGGCCCGCAAGCTCGAGCAGATCGCGACCCGCCAGCCGGTGTTTCAGCTGTGGTGGGTGATCGGCGCGGTGATCGAGGCGCTGCAGGAGAACGGACTCGAGAGCGGCCAGTCGGTGAAGCGGCTGCTCGGCCTCGGCGACCGCGAGATCCGCCGCCTCTACGAGTACGGTGAGGCCCGCTACGCACAGGCCCCGCCGGTCGAGCTGCTCAACAATCTTCTTTACTACGTCGGACGCTCCGAGTCCTCCGGCGGGCGCGTGAGCGCGGTTCGCGCGTCCTTCCGGCTCAACGAGCTGCTGCCGGTGGATGAGAGCATCGAGCAGGAGCGTGAGAACCTCTCGGCGCCGTCCGTGAAGCTGATGCAGACGGTGGCGGCGGCGATTCGCGAGGACCTCGGCAAGGTCAAGGACGTCCTCGACATCTTCGTGCGGCGCGGCGCCGGGCAACCCGCCGAGCTCGCCTCGCAGGTCGACCTGCTGCGCAAGATCGGCGACACGCTCGGGGTGCTGGGCCTCGGCGACCTGCGCGCAAGCGTTCAGTCCGAGACCGAGCGGCTGGGGAAGATCGTGAGCGGCACGCTGCGCGCCGATGAGGCGGTGCTGGTGGACATCGCCGCGACGCTGATCGGTGTCGAGGACAAGCTCGATGACGGCCTCGTCGGCCTGATCCTGCCACCGAAGGATACGGACCTGCCGCAACCGGCCGAGGACACCGAGTTCCAGCAGGTACAGGCGGCGGTACTGCGTGAGTGCATCGTCAACCTCGCACGCATCAAGGAGGCCGTGACGCAGAGCGTCGGCGGCACGCTCGATGCGGCGGGGCTCGACAGCTGGCAGGACCTGATGCGCGGCATCAAGGCCGGGCTGCTGCTGCTCGGCAAGGGGCGCGCCGTCGAGATCATCGAAGGCATCACGACGCAGCTCAAGCGCGTCATGCAGCCGGGTGTGCACGTGCTCCCGCCCGGCTTCATCGACCGCCTGGCGGATGCGATCGTGAGTGTCGAGTACTACATGGAGACGCTGCAGGCCGGCCGGGCGGACCCGTGGTACATGCTCGACAACGCCCAGTCTTGTGTTGCGGCGCTCGAGCAGCAGCCGACGCCGGCGCCGCCGACGGTGCCGGCGCTCGAGCCCGGCGCCTACGCCAAGACGGTGCA
>DASPWF010000056.1:0-8899 GCA_035621995.1 Steroidobacteraceae bacterium | reverse complement strand
TGGGGTGGAGATGGTCATGCCCGGGGACAACATCAAGATGACGATCGAGCTGATCAGCCCGATTGCGATGGAAGATGGGCTGCGCTTTGCGATCCGTGAGGGTGGCAAGACCGTCGGCGCCGGCGTCGTGACCAAGATCCTGAAGTAGAGGTAGTGACAGGTCGATTTGGCAATAGTTAACCGAATGGTTAACCGTCCGCGGCGGCACAGCATGCGCCGCGGGTCGTGGAGAGTGAGAGCTCGAGAGGCAAGGCGATGGCAAACCAGAACATTCGTATCCGTCTGAAGGCGTTCGACCATCGCCTGATCGACTCGTCCGCGCGCGAGATCGTCGAGACGGCCAAGCGCACGGGTGCCACGGTCAAGGGCCCGGTGCCGCTGCCGACCAAGATGGAGCGCTTCACCATGCTGGTCTCACCGCACGCGGACAAGGACGCGCGTGATCAGTTCGAGCTGCGCACACACAAGCGCCTCATGGACATCGTGAACCCGACCGACAAGACGGTCGACGCGCTCATGAAGCTCGAGCTGCCCGCGGGCGTCGACGTACAGATCAAGCTCAACTGAGCAGTTGCCTGACTGCGGCGGCGCGCCTATACTGCGCGCCCTTTTTGGGCCCCCGGCTTTTCCGCGGGCCGGTCGCATAAGCGGCATCGGGCG
The DNA here is from genome assembly GCA_035621995.1 of Steroidobacteraceae bacterium. Taxonomy (GTDB): domain Bacteria; phylum Pseudomonadota; class Gammaproteobacteria; order Steroidobacterales; family Steroidobacteraceae; genus 13-2-20CM-66-19. The sequence goes on along the minus strand of DASPWF010000056.1, from coordinate 8,239 downwards.
AGGTTGGAACAGCCCCCTCGGGGCTCAAGGAAGTTCCAAGACCACTCGAGACGTGCGCAGCCACTTGGCGTGCGCAAATCTCCTGTTGTCTCAGTAACTTAGCTCAATGCCATGACCCTGCAGGCGCCGCGGAGCGCCCCGCGAGCGCGTGAGAGGATGGAAATGGCTATCGGAATCGTCGGTCGAAAGGCCGGCATGACGCGCGTGTTCACGGACGCCGGCGAAACGGTGCCGGTGACCGTGATCGAGGTTTTGCCCAACCGCGTCACCCAGGTGAAGGCTCAGGACAAGGACGGCTATCGCGCCGTGCAGGTCACCTACGGTACGCGCCGTCCGCAGATCTATTCCAAGGCCGTCGCCGGCCACTACGCGCGCGCCGGCGTTGCTCCGGGACGGGCGCTCGTCGAGTTTCGCCTGAGCGATGATGACAAGACGGAGTTCAAAGCCGGCAGCGAGATCAAGGCCGACATTTTCAAGGAAGGCGAGGCGGTGGACGTTACCGGCACCACCATCGGCAAGGGCTTCGCGGGCACCATGAAGCGCCACAATTTCGCCGGTGGCTACGCGAGCCACGGTAACTCTCTCTCGCACCGCGCCCCCGGCTCGATCGGTCAGCGTCAGACGCCGGGGCGCGTGTTCAAGGGCCGGCGCATGTCCGGTCACATGGGCGTCGCGCGGCGCACCACCGAGAACCTGAAGGTGGTGCAGGTCGACCTCGAAAGGAATCTGCTCCTGATCCGCGGCGCGGTGCCCGGGGCCGCAGGCGGGCAGGTCATCGTGCGCTCCTCGCTCAAGGCTGCGCGCCGGGGCAGCCGCAAGACCACCGCGGCGACCAAGGCCGGCTCTGGCGCGTCGAAGGATACCGCCAAGGCCGGCAAGAAGTGATGGGCGTTGTTCTATGAAGCTCAAGTCAGTCAACGGCGAGGCCGTACTGCAGGTGTCGGAGGCGACCTTCGGCGGCAAGTTCAACGAGGCGCTCGTGCACCAGGTGCTGACCGCCTACCGCAATGCGGCGCGCGCCGGTACCAAGGCGCAGAAGTCGCGGGCCGAGGTGCGTGGCGGCGGCCGCAAGCCCTGGGCACAGAAAGGCACCGGCCAGGCGCGCGCCGGCTCGAACACCTCGCCCATCTGGGTGGGCGGCGGCAGGACGTTCGCGGCCAAGCCGCGCGATTTCGCGCAGAAGGTCAACCGCAAGATGTATCGAGGCGCGATCCGCTCGATGCTGTCCGAGCTGGCGCGCACCGAGCGGCTGCTCGTGACCGAGGGCATCGAGCTCAGCGCGCCGAAGACCAAGCTGCTCGCCAGCCAGCTGAAAGCCTGGTCGCTGCCCTCGGTGCTGATCGTGGTCGAGGCGGCCGACGCGAAGCTGGCGCTCGCCGCGCGCAACCTGCCGCACGTCGAGGTGATCGACGTGCCGGCGCTCAACCCGCTGTCACTCGCCGCCTACGACAAGGTGCTGATGACCGTCGGTGCGGTAAAGCTGATCGAGGAGCGGCTGCAATGAACCGTGAGCAGCTGATGAGCGTACTGATCGCTCCGCACGTGACCGAGAAATCCTCGCTCGCCATGCAGAATCACAATCAGTACACCTTCCGCGTTCGCCGCGACGCCAGCAAGATCGACATCCGCAAGGCGGTCGAGCTCATGTTCGACGTCAAGGTCACCGCCGTGCAGGTGGTGAACGAGGCGGGCAAGCGGCGCCGCTTCGGCAAGACGCTCGGCCGTACCCAGGACTGGAAGAAAGCGTACGTGAGCCTCGCGTCCGGGCAGACCATCGACTACGAAGCACGCGCCAAGGCCTGACAGGCAGGATCCGACTTATGGCTCTCATCAAGTTCAAGCCGAGGACCCCGGGACAGCGGGCGGTGGTCAGGATCGACCGCTCGCACCTGCACAAGGGTGGCCCGCGCATGGCGCTCACCGCACATCAGAGCAAGACCGGCGGGCGCAACCACTTCGGCCGCATCACCACGCGTCACCACGGTGGCGGCACGCGCCAGAAGTACCGCGTCATCGATTTCAAGCGCGACAAGGACGGTATCTCCGGCATCGTCGAGCGACTCGAGTACGACCCGAACCGCACCAGTCACATCGCGCTCGTCAAGTACCCGGACGGCGAGTGGCGCTACATCCTCGCCACCAAGGGCATGAAGGCGGGCGACGAGGTGCGCTGCGGGGCGGATGCGCCGATCAAGTCGGGCAATGCCATGGCGCTGCGCCACATCCCGGTCGGCTCGATCATCCACAACGTGGAGATGAAGCCTGGTCGCGGCGGGCAGCTGGCGCGCAGCGCCGGCAGCTCCGTGTCCTTCACCGCCCGCGAGGGTATCTACGCGTACCTGCGCCTTAAGTCCGGCGAGACGCGCAAGGTGCACATCGATTGCCGCGCCACGATCGGCGAAGTCGGCAACGACGAGCACAACCTGCGCAGCTACGGCAAGGCGGGTGCCAAGCGCTGGAAAGGCGTGCGCCCGACGGTGCGCGGACTCGCCATGAACCCCGTTGATCACCCGCACGGCGGCGGCGAGGGCAAGTCCGGACAGGGCAACCCGCACCCGGTGTCGCCCTGGGGTTGGAATACCAAGGGGCTCAAGACCCGCCACAACAAGCGCACCGACAACATGATCGTCCAGCGCCGCAAGAACCGTATTCGCTGAACCGTTAGCGCGAGATATACATGCCACGCTCACTGAAGAAAGGCCCGTTCGTCGATCTGCACCTCGCCAGCAAGGTGCAGGTGGCCACGGCGAGGAACGACCGCAAGCCCATCAAGACCTGGTCGCGCCGCTCGATGGTGGTGCCGGAGATGGTGGGACTCACCATCGCCGTGCACAACGGCCGCCAGCACATCCCGGTGCTGATCACCGAGAACATGGTGGGCCACAAGCTTGGTGAGTTCGCCCCGACGCGCACCTTCAAGGCACATTCGGGCGACCGCAAGGTGGAGGCCGCGGAGTAGGCGCGAGAGACAGTTACATGCAAGTCAGCTCCAAACTGCGCTACGCGCGCATCTCCCCGCAGAAGTGCCGCCTGGTGGCCGACGTGGTGCGCGGCAAGCCGGTCGGCAATGCGATTGCGACCCTCAAGTTCATGCCGAAGAAGGGCGCTGCGCTGGTGCGCAAGGTGCTCGAGTCGGCGGTCGCCAACGCCGAGCACAACCACGGCGCCGACATCGACGAGCTCAAAGTGTCGCTCATCCAGGTGGATGCGGCTCCGCAGCTCAAGCGTTTCCACGCGCGTGCCAAGGGCCGCGGCGCACGCATCATCAAGCGCAACAGCCACATCACCGTCGCCGTGAGCGACGGCAAGAAGGACTAATCGCATGGGTCAGAAGGTCAACCCGCTCGGCATGCGGCTCGGGATCACCCGCGACTGGACCAGCCGCTGGTACGCCGGCAAGAAGCAGTTCCCGGCGCACGTCCATACCGACTTCCGCGTGCGCGAGTTTCTCAAGGAGAAGCTCAAGGAGGCTTCCGTCAGCCGCATCCTCATCGAGCGCGCCGCCAAGAAGGTGAACATCACCATTCAGACCGCGCGCCCGGGAATCGTCATCGGCAAGAAGGGCGAAGACATCGAGAAGCTGCGCCAGGAGACGGCGGCGCTGCTCGGGATGTCGGTCAACGACGTGCGCTTGAACATTGCAGAGATCAGAAAGCCCGAGCTCGATTCACAGCTGGTGGCCGACTCCATCGCACAGCAGATCGAGAAGCGCGTGATGTTCCGCCGCGCCATGAAGCGTGCGGTGATGAGCACCATGCGCTCGGGCGCGCTCGGGGTGAAGGTGCGCGTTTCCGGCCGACTGAACGGCTCGGAAATCGCCCGTACCGAGTGGTACCGCGAAGGGCGCATCCCGCTGCACACCTTCCGCGCCGACATCGACTATGGGCTTTCGGAGGCACGCACCACCTACGGGGTCATCGGCGTCAAGGTGTGGATCTTCAAGGGCGAGGTGTTCGACAAGAGCGAGCTCCCCGCTGCCGCCGAGGGCGAGAGTGCCGCGGCCGCCGCCACGCCCACCACGCCGCCGCCGGCCGCTACACCCAGCGCACCGCCGCCGGCCGCCCCCGCGGCACCCCCCGCCGATGCCGCGCAGGCCTGACGCTTAGGACGTAAGCAGCATGCTTCAGCCCAAACGGACCAAGTTCCGCAAGCAGTTCAAGGGCCGCAACGCCGGCCTGGCTTCGCGTGGTGCCGGCGTGTCCTTCGGCGAATACGGCCTCAAGGCCACCAGCCGCGCCCGCATGACGGCGCGCGAGATCGAGGCGGCGCGGCGCGCGATGGCGCGCTACGTAAAGCGTGGCGGGCAGATCTGGATCCGCGTTTTTCCGGACGTGCCGATCTCGAAGAAGCCGCTCGAGGTTCGCATGGGTTCCGGCAAGGGCAACGTGGAGTACTACGTCGCCCGCGTGCAGCCCGGCAAGGTGCTGTTCGAGATGGAGGGCGTGGACGAGGTCACGGCCCGCGAGGCCTTCCGGCTGGCCGGCTCGAAACTGTCCGTGTCCACCTCGTTCGTCAGACGGCAGGTGCGCTAGATGAAACTCGGTCAGATACAGCAGTACCGGCAAAAGCTGCGCGCCCTGTCGCCGGCCGAGCTGGCGGATGAGCTGGTGAAGCTGCGCAAGGAGCAGTTCGCGCTGCGCATGCAGCGTGCCACGGGGCAGCAGCCCAAGCCGGCGCAGTTCGGTGATGCGCGCCGCAACATCGCGCGTCTTAAAACCGTGCTGCGCGAGAAGCGCTCGAGCGCGGGCGGAGGTAAGCAGAAGTGAGTGCGAAGAAGGCCAAGGCGACTGCGGCGAAACCCGCTCGCCGGCAACGCGCGGCGCGTCCCGAGGCGACCGCCGCGACGTCCGCCGCGACGTCCGCCGCGACGACCGCCGAGGCGTCCGCCGCGACGACGCCCACCGAGGCGCCGCCGCAGGCTGTGGCGCCCCCCGCCGCGGCGAAGGGCGCGCGCACGCTCACCGGCCGCGTCGTGAGCAACAAGATGCAGAAGACCATCGCGGTGGAGATCGAGCGCCTCATCAGGCACCCGACCTACGGCAAGTACGTCCGCCGCACCACCAAGCTCCTGGCGCACGACGAGAGCGGCACGTCCCGCGAAGGGGACCTCGTGACCATCACCCCGTGCCGCCCCATGTCACGGCGCAAGTCGTGGCGGCTGCTCGCGGTGGTGGAGAAGGCGGCGCGCGGCTGAAGCGGTGTGAAGGCAGGTTTGAATCATGATCCAGTTGCGCACAATGCTGAACGCCGCCGACAACAGCGGCGCGCGCACCCTGATGTGCATCAAGGTGCTCGGTGGCACGCGGCGCCGCTACGCCACGGTGGGCGATGTCATCAAGGTGAGCGTCAAGGATGCCATCCCGCGCGGCAAGGTGAAGAAGGGCGAGGTCTACGACGCGGTCGTGGTGCGCACTACGCACGGCGTGCGCCGTGCCGATGGCTCACTGATCCGCTTCGACGGCAATGCGGCGGTGCTGCTCACCAACAAGCTCGAGCCGATCGGCACGCGCATCTTCGGGCCGGTCACGCGCGAGCTGCGCAACCAGCAGTTCATGAAGATCATCTCGCTCGCGCCCGAGGTGCTGTGATGAGAAAGATCCGCAAGGGTGATCAGGTCATCGTGCTCTCCGGCCGCGACAAGGGCCGCCGCGGCGCGGTGCTCCAGGTGCTCGCCGACGGCCGCGTGGTGATCGAGAGCATCAACATGGCGAAGAAGCACACCAAGCCCAACCCGCAGGCCGGCAGGCCGGGCGGCATCATCGAGAAGGAGATGCCGCTGCCGCTGGCGAAGGTTGCGATCTGGAATGGCGCCGCGAAGAAGGCGGACCGCATCGGGATCAAGACGCTCGCCGACGGCAAGCGCGTGCGCTTCTTCAAGTCGAACGGAGAGATGCTCGATGTCTGAAGTGGTTGCAGGCAAAGAAGCCGGCAAGCACGCCGGCAAGCAGAAGCAGGACAAGCAGCCGGGCGGCAAGCAGCCGGGCGGCAAGCAGGCGGATGCGCAGGCCGGCAAGCAGCCCGAAGCGCAGGCGGCGCGCGCCGCCGAGCAGCGGCCGTCGGGCCCGGCGCGGCTGCACCAGTACTACCGCGAGCAGGTCATGCCGCGCCTCAGGTCGGAGCTCAAGATCGACAACGTCATGCGGATACCGCGCATCAGCAAGATCACGGTGAACATGGGTGTCGGCGAGGCGGTCGCCGACAAGAAGGTGATGGATGCCGCCGTGGCCGACCTCACCAAGATCACCGGGCAGAAGCCGCTGGTCACCAAGTCGCGCAAGGCGATCGCCTCGTTCAAGATTCGCGCCGGGCTCGCAGTGGGCGCCAAGGTGACGCTGCGCGGCCGGCGCATGTACGAGTTCCTCGACCGCCTCATCAACATCGCGATGCCGCGCATCCGCGACTTCCGCGGCGTGTCACCGCGCTCCTTCGACGGCCGCGGCAACTACTCGCTGGGCGTGAAGGAACAGATCATTTTCCCCGAGATCCAGTACGACCAGATCGATCAGGTGCGGGGAATGGATATCACCATCACTACGACGGCCAGGAACGATCGCATGGGGCGAGCGTTGCTCGAGGCATTCAACTTCCCGTTCCGCAGGTAACAGGAACCCTAAAGTCTATGGCGAAGACGAGCATGGTCGAGCGCGAGAAGCGTCGCGCCGGGATCGTGAAAAAGTACGCGGCCAAACGCGCGAAGCTCAAGGAGCGCATCCGCAGCCCCAAGAGCTCGCCGGAGGAGCGCGCGGCCGCGCAGGCAGCGCTGCAGGCAATGCCGCGCGATGCCAGTCCGTCGCGGCAACGCAAGCGCTGCGCGATCACCGGGCGTTCACGCGGCGTGTACCGCAAGTTCGGTCTGTCGCGGGTGAAGATCCGCGAGGTGGCGAGCCGCGGCGAGATTCCGGGCCTCGCCAAGGCGAGCTGGTGAGGGCGCCTGCATGAGCATGACCGATCCGATTGCAGACCTGCTCACCCGGATCCGCAACGGCCAGAGCGCCGGCAAGAGCGAAGTGCAGCTCGCCTCCTCGCGGTTGAAGACCGCCATCGTCAAGGTGCTGAAGGAGGAGGGCTACATCAGCGACTTCCGTCTCGATGCCGACGGTGGCAAGCCGCGCCTCACCATTGGCCTCAAATACTTCGAGGGTCGCCCCGTCATCGATCGCCTCGAGCGTGTCAGCCGACCGGGACTGCGGATCTACCGCGGCAAGGACGAGCTGCCCAGGATCCTCGGCGGCATGGGCACGGTGATCGTGTCGACGCCCAAGGGCGTGATGACCGACAAGCAAGCGCGTGCCAGCGGACAGGGCGGCGAAGTGCTGTGCATCGTCGCCTGAGAGATCGATAGGGAACCGCCATCATGTCGAGAATTGCCAGTGCACCGGTCGAGCTGCCGCAGGGGGTCACCGCCACCATTGCTGCCGCGGCGATCACCATCAAGGGCGCGAAAGGCTCACTCAGCCTGCCGCTCGCGAGCGGCGTCTCGGTGGTGCAGAACGAGAAGAGGCTCGAGATCAAGTTCGCCGACCCCGGAGTCGCGCGCATGCGCGCCGGGGCGACGCGCGCGCATCTCGCCAACATGGTGCGCGGCGTCACCAAGGGCTACGAGAAGAAGCTCGAGCTGGTCGGGGTCGGCTTTCGCGCCCAGGTCCAGGGCAAGAGTCTGAACCTGACGCTCGGTTTCTCGCACCCGGTGAATGTGCCGATCCCGGAGGGGATCAGCATCGAGACTCCGAGCCAGACCGAGATCGTGGTGAAGGGGATCGACCGGCAGAAGGTCGGTCAGGTGGCCGCCGAGATCCGTGGCATCCGCCCGCCCGAGCCCTACAAGGGCAAGGGTGTGCGCTACGCGGGTGAGCAGATCACCCTCAAAGAGGGGAAGAAGAAGTGATCACCACCAAGAAAGAGCGGCGCCTGCGCCGTGCGGTCAAGTCCCGCGCGCACATCCGCGATCTGGGCGTAGCGCGCCTGAGCGTTCACCGCACGCCGAATCACATCTACGCGCAGGTCACCGACCCCGCGGGAGCACGCGTCATCGCCGTGGCGTCGACCGTGCAGAAGGCGGTACGCGAGGGACTCAAGACCACGGGCAACGTCGAGGCGGCCAAGGCCGTGGGCCGGGCCATTGCGACGCGCGCCAAAGCCGCGGGCGTCAGCCGCGTGGCCTTCGGTCGCTCCGGTTTCCAGTTCCATGGGCGCGTGAAGGCGCTCGCAGACGCGGCCCGCGAAGCGGGCCTCGAGTTCT
>DASPWF010000055.1:0-9737 GCA_035621995.1 Steroidobacteraceae bacterium | reverse complement strand
GACATCACCCGCAAGGCGCTCAACGACACTCTCGGCGGCGCCACGCAGAGCATCGCGCAGCGCCTCACCTGGGCCGGCACCTTCCACTCGATCGGCAATCGACTGCTGCGCCATTACGCGCCCCACCTGCAGCTCGACCCGCATTTCAGCGTCATCGATCGCGCCGATGCCGCCGACCTCATGGACAGCCTGCGCCAGGAGCTCGGGCTCGCGGGCAAGGAGCGGCGCTTCCCACGCAAGGACACCTGCCTGCAGATCTACTCCCACCGGGTCAACACGCGCGCGCCGCTCACTGAGACGCTCGCCGAGCACTTCCCGTGGTGCGCGCAGTGGGAGGCGGAGCTGGTACAGCTGTATCGCGTTTACGTGGAGCAGAAGCAGCACTCGAGTCTGCTCGACTACGACGACCTGCTGCTCTACTGGCACGCGATGATGGGCGAGCCGCGCCTGGCGCAGCACATCGGCGCGCATTTCGACCACGTGCTGGTCGATGAGTACCAGGACACCAACCGCCTGCAGGCCGAGATCCTGTACGCATTGAAGCCCGACGGCGGCGGTCTGGCGGTGGTGGGCGATGACGCCCAGGCGATCTACTCGTTCCGCGCCGCCGCGGTAGAGAACATTCTCGGCTTCCCGGAGCGTTTCCAGCCGGCGGCCGAGGTGGTCACGCTGGCACAGAACTACCGTTCGACCCAACAGGTGCTCGATGTGGCCAACGCCGTCATGGCCGAGGCGCCGCGCCAGCATCGCAAGTACCTACTGTCGATCCGTGGCCAGGGCACGCGGCCGCGCGTCGTCACGGTTGACGAGCTGCAGACCCAGGCGGAGTTCGTGTGCACTGAGGTGTTGAAGCGGCGCGAGGCCAACGTGCCGCTCAAGCGCCAGGCGGTGCTGTTCAGAAGCTCGAGCCACAGCGACATGCTAGAGGTGGAGCTGACGAAGCGTAAGGTGCCCTTCGTGAAGTACGGCGGGCTCAAGTTCCTCGAGGCGGCCCACATCAAGGACATGCTGGCGGTGCTGCGCTGGGTAGACAATCCGCGCAACACGCTGGCCGCATTCCGCGCGCTGCAGCTGCTGCCCGGCATGGGGCCGGTGAACGCGCGTGCGGCGATCGAGCACCTCGAAGCCGGCGGCTACTCCTTCGAGTCGCTGAACGGCTTCGGGCCCCCGCAGAGCGCCGAGATCGACTGGCGGCGGCTGATCGAGCTGCTGCAGTCGCTCGCAGACCCGCAGCGACCGTGGACCGGGCAGGTGAACCAGGTGCGCGAGTGGTACCAGCGGCACCTCGAGCGGCTGTACGAGGAATTCCACACGCGGCTCGGCGACCTCGATCAGCTCGAGCTGCTGTCGGGCCAATATCCCTCGCGCGAGCGCTTCCTCACCGAGCTCACGCTCGATCCACCCAACGCCACCAGCGACCTCTCCGGCCGCCCGAACCTCGACGAGGACTTCCTGGTGCTCTCGACCATCCACTCGGCCAAGGGCATGGAGTGGGACACCGTCTACGTGCTCAACGTCGTCGACGGCAGCTTTCCCTCGGAATTCTCCACCGGCAAACCCGAGCTCATCGAGGAGGAACGGCGGCTGCTGTACGTTGCCATGACGCGCGCGCAGAACGACCTGCTGCTGGTCGTGCCGCTGAAATTTCACCTGACGCACCAGTCGCGCCAGGGCGATGCGCACGTCTACGGCGGTCGCAGCCGCTTCATGACCGAGAAGGTGCTGAAGATGCTCGATCCGATGACGTTCCACAGCGCGGTGCTCGGCAGCAGCGAATCGCTCGCCGAGAGCGGCGCGGCCGTCAGTGTTGATGTCGGCTCGCGTCTGCGGGAGATGTGGTAGCGGCGGCGGGACGCCACTATGGCTTCGGCTTCACGAAGCGCAGTGTGAAGCGATCGCTCTCGCCGATGGCCGCGTACTTGTCGTGATCCCGGGCCCCTAAGCGATAGGTGGGCGGCAGCGTCCACACCCCCTGCTCGTAGTCCTTGGTGTCCTTCGGGTTGTCGTTGACCTCGGACTTCGCGACCAGGCGGAAGCCCTGCGCCTCGATCAGCTTGATGGCGTAGTCCTCGTTGACATAGCCACTCTTGGCCAGGGGATCCTGGGGCACGGCCGGGTTGCCGCGGTGCTCCACCACGCCGAGCACGCCACCTGGCTTGAGCGCGCGATACATGGCGGCAAACATCTGTGGCGCCGTGCCCTGGGCCATCCAGTTGTGGATGTTGCGGAACGTCACCACCATGTCGAGTGACGCGGCCGGCACGCTCGTGCCAACATCGTCCGGAAAGCTGACCACGACCACACGGTCGTAGAGGTCGGGGCGCGCCGCGAGCTTCGCGCGGAAGTTCTCCAGGCGTTGGGTGATGTGCTTGTTGGCGGGGTCGGCCGCGATGACTCCCGCGTAGTACTTGCCCTTCTCACGCAGCAGCGGAGCGATGATCTCGGTGTACCAACCCGGCTCCGGCCAGACCTCGAGCAGCTTCATCTCCGGGCGAATGCCGAAGAACAGCAGTGTCTCCTTCGGGTGGCGGTACACGTCGCGCGCGCGCTCCTCGGGCCCGCGCTGGTCGCCGGTGAGGATGGTGGTGAGCGTCTCGGCGGTGGTTTGCCTGGACGTGACCTCGGTGCATGCGCCGACCAGCGTGGCGCACGCGAGCAGGGCGGCGGCCAGTGTCTGCTTGGCTGACATCGAATGGTTCCTTCGAGGCGTACCAGGCGCGGTGCGCCCGCCGTGGCGGCACATTACCTCATGCGCCGCATAAAAAAACCCCGCGCGCGGCGGGGTTTTTCCGGCAGGGCCGTCAGCCCCGCGATCAGCGGCGGAACGGACCGCCACCCTGGCGGGGGCGCTGTGGGCGCTCCTGTGCTTCGTTGACGCGCAGCGGCCGGCCGTTCATCTGAAAGCCATTCAGGGCCTGGATGGCGCTCTGCGCCTCCGCCTGGGGCATGTCGACGAAGCCGAAGCCACGCGGTTTGCCGGTTTCCCGGTCGTTGATGAGTTTTACCGATTCCACTTTGCCGTGACGTTCAAACAAAGCCTTCACGTCCTGCTCGGTGGCGCTGAAGGGCAGGTTGCCCACGTAAATCGTCGTCATCCGGGAGTCTCTCTTGGGAAAGCGGACAGCGGCAACCGCTGAGCCTCGGTCGCATGTACCGCGTGAACAGTCAAACAGGTCAAGGCTTCAAGGCACACGATCGGCAGTTTTTCAGTCAATGCGCAGCGCTTGGGCCGGCGGCCTGTACCTGCGTTCGCGCACGGATGGAATGCGCGGGCGGGGAAACGGCATCAACACGTTCAGACAAAGCGCACTCATCCACGACGGATACGAACGCACGCTTGATGCTACTCCCGGGCTCTACGGTACGCAAACCATGGGGTAATACGCAAAGCGGGGGGTGTTATCGGCGGCGTTGGTACCGTCCATGGGCGTCGCTGCCCCACCCCGCACTGCCCCACAGCCCGGGCCGTCGGCACGGGACCCGGCGACATACCTTAATCCGGCCCGATGCGTCCGCTGCGCGTGGTGGCGTCAGGCGCCCGCCGGCTCGAGGTACGCGTAGCCGTCGAGCTCGCTTTCGTAGAAGCGCTTGAGCGCCTGGCTTTCCGCCAGCGTCATGCGCCCGTCGCGGATGGCCCGCTCGCAGTCGCGCGCCAGCGCCGGATAGAGCTCCGCCACGTCGTACTCCATGTACTCCAGTACCTTGTTGGCGGTGTCGCCCTTGACGATCTCCTCGATCCACCAGCCGCCCTCATCGTGCAGCCGCACGTGCACGACGTGCGTGTCGCCGAAGAGGTTGTGCAGGTCGCCGAGCGTCTCCTGGTAGGCACCGACCAGGAACGCCGCCAGGTAGTACTTCTCGTCGGCCTTCAGCTCGTGCAGCTCGAGTGTGCGCTTGACGTCGCGCAGCGACACGAAGTGATCGATCTTGCCGTCGGAGTCGCAGGTGATGTCGGCGAGCACCGCGGTGCGCGTCGGGCGCTCCTCCAGACGGTGGATCGGCATGATGGGGAACAGCTGGTCGATAGCCCAGCTGTCGGGCAGCGACTGGAACACCGAGAAGTTGCAGAAGTAGGTGTCGGAGAGGATCGACTCGAGGTCCTCGAGCTCCTCCGGCAGCCGCCCGAGCTTGCGGCAGGAGTCGCGGATCTTCGCGCAGGTCGCCCAGTACAGTCGTTCGGCGAGCCCGCGAAACTCGAGCGACAGCAGCCCCAGGTTGAACATCTGCAACACCTGCTCGCGCGCGGTGAGGGCGTCGTGATAACACTCGACCAGACGTCGCTCGCTCACCGCGCGGTAGGCCTCGAACAGGTCGTGCACCGGTTGCGGTAGTTCTTCCTCGCCACCGTAGTCCTCGGCGCGATCGCCGGTGACGCGGAACTTGTCGAGCGCCGAGGAGCCGAGTGCGTCGAAGATCAGCACGCTGTGGTAAGCGGCCACTGCGCGCCCGGACTCGCTCACGATCATCGGATGCGGAATATCACGAGCGTTGCAGACGCTCGCTACGCGGTAGACGACGTCGCTCGCATACTCATTGAGCGTGTAGTTGATCGACGAGGGGAAGTTGGTACCACTGCCGTCGTAGTCGACCCCGAGACCGCCGCCGACGTCGATGTACTGCAGGCCCGCTCCCATGAGCTTGAGCTCGGCGTACACGTGCGCCAGCTCGTTGATGGCCTCCTTGACGCGGCGGATGTCCTGCAGCTGACTTCCGGGATGACAGTGCACGAGCTGCAGGCAGTCGAGCATGTCGCGCGCCTTGAGCACACCGAACAGCTCGAGGATTTCGGTAATGAACAGGCCGAACTTCGACTTGTCGCCCGCCGAGGCGCTCCAGCGGCCCGAGCCCTCGCTGAAGAGCTTGACGCGCACGCCAATGCGCGGGCGTACCTGGTAGCTTTCCGCGTGCTTGAGGATCAGTCCGAGCTCCTCGAAATTCTCGACCACCGGAATGATGGTGCGCCCGAGCTTGGTGGCGAGCGTCACCGCCTCGATGTAGCTGTCGTCCTTGAAGCCGTTGCAGACGATCAGCCGTTCGGAGGCGTTCTCGGTCATTGCCATCACCGCGAGCAGCTCGGGCTTCGAGCCCACCTCGAGCCCGAAACCGAACTCCTTGCCGTAGCGGTAAACCTCCTCGACCACGAGCCGCTGCTGGTTCACCTTGATCGGGTACACCGCCGCATAGCGGTTGCGGTAGTCGTTCTCGGTGATCGCCTGCGCGAACGCCTCGTGGAGCCGACGCAGCCGGTGCGCAAGGATGTCGGAGAAGCGCACCACCACCGGCGTCGTCAAGTCGCGCGCCTTGAGTCCCTCGACCACCTCGTACAGGTCGATCTCGTTGCGCTCGGTGGTGTCCGGCCGCACCACCACGTGGCCGCCCGCGTTGATGCCGAAGTAACCCTTACCCCAGGCCGCCACATTGTAGAGATCGAGGGAATCCTCGATCCGCCAGGGTTGTGCGGGATTGAACCTGCGAGCGCCGTTGACGGCGCTCTTTGGGTCGGCTGCCACGGGGCGCGTTTATATCAAATTTGTGTGGCGGACAAGAGAGGCGCGACACACATTTGCGCGACAAACCGCACTAGCCGAGCACTCCGTCGAGACGGGAGCGCAGGGGCGCGACACACATTTGCGCGACAAACCGCACCAGCCGAGCACTCGGTCGAGACGCGCGAATTGCACAGGTTCAGCCGGCAGATTCCTTGCCACGTGCCACCGGATGAGCCGGATCACGGATCCATTCGCTCCAGGAGCCGGCGTAGAGACGCGCGCCGGAGAGTCCCGCGACCTCGAGCGCGAGCAGGTTGTGGCACGCGGTGACGCCAGAGCCGCACATCGTGATCACCTGTCGCGGCGCGCCCCCGTGCAGGGTCTCCTGCCACGCGCGCTTGAGCTCGGCCGGCGCCAGGAAGCGCCCGAGCGCATCGTGGTTGCGGGAGAACGGGTGGTTGCGTGCACCGGGGATGTGGCCCGCCACCGGATCGATGCTCTCGTTGTCGCCGGCGAAGCGATCGGCGCTGCGCGCATCGACCAGCAGCGCTTCCCGGCGCATGAGTGCGCCCGAGTCAACCGCGCTGGCCACCTCGGCGGTGCTGACCACGAGGCTCGCGTCGGGTCGCGCACCGAAGCGCCGCGGTGCGCGCGCCTCGGTCGCGCTGCTCACCGGCAGACCGGCGCGCTCCCAGGCGGCGAACCCGCCGTCGAGCACCGCGACCTCGCGATGCCCGAGCCAGCGCAACAGCCACCACAGCCGTGCCGCGAAGCTTCCCGGGCCCTGGTCGTAAGCGACGACCTGCACCGTCGCATCGATGCCGAAACGCGAGAGCGTCGCCGCGAGCACGGCGGGCTCGGGCAGGGGATGGCGACCACTGAGCGGCGTGCGTAGCCCGCAGAGGTCGCGATCGAGGTCGGCGTAGAGCGCGCCCGGGATGTGGCCCGCGGCGAAGGCACGCGCCCCCCACTCGGGCCGCGCGAGGTCGAAGCGGCAATCGATGATCGCCCAGCACGGGTCGTGGAGGTGCTCGCGTAGCGTGTGTAGCTCGATCAGTGTCGTTGGCATGCCCGCATTTTCGGCCCCGTTGGCTTGTCGTTACAATCCCGTTTCCTCCCCGCGGCGAGGCAACGATGGCGATCGAGGTTTACTGGGGCAGTGGCAGTCCGTTCGCGTGGCGGGTGCTGCTGGCGCTCGAGTACAAGCGGCTGGCGTACGTGAGCCACCTGCTGCAGTTTTCCAAGCAGGAGCACAAATCCCCACAGATGCTCGCACTCAACCCACGCGGTCGCGTGCCGGTGCTCAAGGACGGCGACTACGTGTGCTTCGAGTCGCTCGCCATTCTCTACTACCTCGACCTGAAGTACCCGCGGCCACCAATCTTCGGCCACACGCCCGAGGAGGCCGGCACGATCATGCGGGTGATCTGCGAGTACCAGGCCTACATCGAGCCGCATCTCACGCGCATCGTGGGTGCCGTGTTCTTTGGCGACGCCGATCCGGGCGCCGACGAGATCACAGCGGCGATGCACGCGGTGGCGAGCGAGGCCCGCACCATCGAGGCACGCTTGGCGAAGTCCGACTGGATCGTCGGCGAGTCCTGCTCGGCAGCCGACATGGTGATCTTTCCTGGCATCCAGCTGCTGCGCCGCGCACTCGAGAAGCCGCAGGCGGCGGCGCTGTCCTCGCGCTTCATGCCGGTCGAGGTGAACTACCCGGCGCTCGGACGCTGGCTGACCCGGGTTGCTGCCCTGCCGGGTTACGAGCGGACCTACCCGCCACACTGGCGCGCTTGAGCGCGCTGGCCGCGATGAATTGAGCCGCGCTGCTCTGATTGATACGCTTCGGACATCGCGCGTGCCGTGGCGCCGCGCCCGAAGCGAGCTGAAACCACCGCATCATGAGTGAGAATCACGAGCTGCACGTCGACTTTCCGGGCCGCATCCTCTTCATCGGCTTCGGCAGTATCGGCCAGGGCGTGCTGCCGCTGGTGCTGCGCCACATCCGCATTGCCCCCGAGCGCATCACCATCGTCACTGCGGAAGACAAGGGCAGCGCCGAGGCCGCCAAATACGGTATCAAGTTCATCAAGGAACGCCTGACGCGCGAGAACTACCGCCGCCTGCTCAACCCGCTGCTAGGGCGCGGCGACTTCCTCATCAACGTGTCGGTCGAAGTCTCCAGTATCGCCCTCATCAAGCTGTGCTGGGAGAAGGGCGCGATGTATCTGGACACCTGCATCGAACCCTGGCCCGGCGGCTACACCGACCCGACGGTGCCGGCGGCGCGGCGCACCAACTACGCGCTGCGCGAGGAAGCGTTGGCGCTGCGCGCCGGTAATGCGCGTGCCCCCACGGCGGTTCTCACCCACGGCGCTAACCCCGGCCTGGTATCGCACTTCGCCAAGCAGGCGCTGCTCAACATCGCCGCCGACACCGGCGTGCCCGCCGGCAGCCCGACCTCGCGTGCCGAGTGGGGCGAGCTCGCGCGGCGCCTGGGCGTCAAGGTGGTGCACATCGCCGAGCGCGACACGCAGGTGTCGGGCATACCGAAGGAGCCCGGCGAGTTCGTCAACACGTGGTCCATCGACGGCTTCGTCAGCGAGGGCTCGCAGCCGAGCGAGATGGGCTGGGGGACGCACGAGCGCAACTTCCCGCGCGACGGCAAGCGTCACGACTTCGGCTGCCTGGCGGCGATCTACCTCACGCAGCCCGGTGCCGGCACCCGCGTGCGCACCTGGACGCCGCGTGCCGGCGCTTTCCACGGCTTCTGCATCACACACGGAGAGTCGATTTCGATTGCCGACTACCTCACGGTGCGCGAGGGGGCGCAGGTGGCCTACCGGCCGACGGTGCATTACGCGTATCACCCGTGCGATGCCGCGGTCATGTCGGTACACGAGCTCGCCGGACGCAACTATGTGCAGCAGGAGCGCCAGCGCATCCTCATGGATGACATCACCTCTGGCATCGACGAGCTCGGCGTGCTGCTCGCCGGACACAAGAAGAATGCCTACTGGTACGGCTCGCAGCTCTCCATTGGCGAGGCCCGCAAGCTAGCCCCTTTCAACAACGCTACCAGCCTGCAGGTATGCGTGGCGGTGCTCTCGGGCGTGGTGTGGGCAATGGAGAATCCGAATCTCGGCATCGTCGAGCCCGACGAGATGGACTTCCGGCGCAACCTCGAGATCTGCGTACCGTATCTCGGGCCCGTGGTGGGGGAGTACACCGACTGGACGCCGTTGCACGAGCGCGAGCGGCTGTTTACCGAGGACATCGATAAGAGCGATCCCTGGCAGTTCAAGAATGTCAGGGTGATCTGGTAGGCGCGCAGTCCGGCGTGCCGGCCTGCTGCTCGTACTCGATCGCCACGATCACGTAGAGGCGCATTCCGCCTGGCGCTTCGACCGCCACCTCCTCGTCGAGCCCCTTGCGCAGTAGCGCCCGACCGAGCGGCGCATCCATGCTGATGTAGCCCGGCACCATGTCGAATTCGTCCGGACCCACCACGCGATAGCGCACGCGTGTACCGTGCTCGTCCTCGAGCTCGACCCACGCACCGAAATACACCCGCCGCGCGTCGAGCGGCGCTTGGTCGACGATCACCATGCCATCGAGCCGGCGGCGCAGGAAGCGCACCCGTCGGTCGATCTCCCGCAGCCGCCGCTTACCGTAGGTGTACTCGGCGTTCTCCGAGCGATCGCCCTGAGCGGCCGCCGCGGCCACGGCCTGGCAGACCCGCGGACGCTCTTCGCGCCACAGCTGCTCGAGCTCCGCGCGCAGCCGCTGCACCCCCGCCGGGGTGATGTATTTCGAGCCTGCCGGCGCCGGGGGCCGCAACCGTCCCATGGAGCTGAAATCCTGTGACTTATGTCGCACCTACTTTTACAGAAATCCGACCTTTCTGTGGAGCGTCTCACGGACGGCGGCGCCGCGGCGCTACTAACCTTTTACGCGTGGCTACCAAGTACTACACGCACTTCGTGACGCATAACGGCAAGGCACCCAGCGTCGCCTCGAACGAGTGGAGTGGTGTGGTTGAGCTGCGGCAGCCGCTCACGCAGACGCGTGCCAACCGCGAGCTGCGCGCACTGCTAGCACAGAGTTTCGATCTGGACTCGGACGACATCCGTATCCTGCACTGGGCTCGATTGCACTGAGCGAATCCCCTGGCGGACTTCCTTCCCTTCATCGAAGGTCCGCCCTTACCAACCCCAGGCCTCAAAACCTGGGGTTTTTTTTGCCCCG
>DASPWF010000054.1:0-23164 GCA_035621995.1 Steroidobacteraceae bacterium | reverse complement strand
CTGCACATGGCGGCGCTGCGCGGTATGGAGGTGATCGTGCTGCGCCCGGAAGGCTTCGCGCTGCCCGCCGCCCTCATGGAGCGCGCACGGCGCGCGGCGGCCGCCTCCGGGGGCTCGGTGCGCGAGACCGACGAGCGCGCCGCGGCACTCGAGGGCGCCGATGTGCTCTACGTAAAGGAATGGGGTGCAACCGGCTGCTACGGCGATGCGGCGGCGGATGCGCAGCTGCGCAGCGCGCTCACCACCTGGTGCGTGCGCAACGACTGGTTCGCGGCGGCGCCCGGGTGCCGCGTGATGCATTGCCTGCCGGTGCGGCGCAACTGCGCCATCGCCGACGAGGTGCTCGACAGTACACGCAGCGTCGTACTGCGCGAGGCCTACAACCGCCTGCCGGTGCAGATGGCCGTGCTGCATCAGCTCCTGAGGTCCTGAACGTGCCAAGGTGCCACATGCCATGATCATGCATCGCAGTGACCAGGCGCTCGCCATCCGTGCGCTCAGGAGTGCGGCCCCCTATATCCGCATGTACAAGGGCAAGACCTTCGTGGTGAAGGCCGGTGGCGGCGTATTCGCCGAGCTGGCGAGCACGCGGGCGCTGGTGGAGCAGATCGCAATCCTGCACTACTTCGGTGTGCGCGTGGTGCTGGTGCACGGCGGCGGGCCGCAGCTCACCGAGCTCTCCACCGCCCTCGGCGTGCCGACGCGCATGGTGGCAGGCCGGCGCGTCACCGACCAGAAGTCGATCGACGTCACCGCCATGGTGCTCAACGGGCTGATCAATACCCGCGTGCTCGCGCTCTGCCGCGACCTGAACATCGACGCGGTCGGCATCAGTGGCGTCGACGCCGGACTGGTGCGCGCCCACAAGCGCCCGCCGGTGGCGCTCGCCGCCAACGGCGAGCTGGTCGACTTCGGCTTTGTCGGCGACATCGACGCCGTGGACACCACGGTGCTCAGGAAGCTGCTCGACAACGGCCTGATGCCGGTGGTGAGCCCGCTGTCGGCGGACGAGTCGGGAACGCTGCTCAACATCAACGCCGACACCGTGGCCGCGGCGCTCGGCGCAGCGCTCGGCGCCGAGAAGCTCATCCTGTGCACCGGCGCCCCCGGCATCCTCGGCAGCCGCGAGGATCCTGGCTCGCTCATTTCCTACACCGACCTCGCCGGGCTCGCGCGGCTGCGCGAGGCCGGGCGCCTCGGCGAGGGCATGCTGCCGAAGGCCAAGGCGATCGAAGACGCCCTGCGCGGCGGCGTGCGCCGCGTACACGTGGTGTCGTACCACTCGCCGGAGGGAATCCTCGCCGAGGTGTTCACCAACGAGGGCACCGGCACGCTGATCGTCGCCGACGTCAACGCACTCAGTCCCGCCGAGCAGCAGAGCGCGCCATGACGCGCCTGTGGGACAAGGGCGCACCGCTCGATGAACGCGTGCTGCGCTACAGCGCCGGCGAGGACTTCGCACTCGATGAGCGGCTGGTGGCGTACGACGTGCGGGCCTCGATCGCCCACGCCGAGATGCTGGCCAGGCAGCAGCTGCTCGGCGCGGCCGATCTCGCCGCAATCCGTGCAGCCCTCGACACGCTCGCCGCGGAGCATGCGCGTGGTCTGTGGCACATCGAGCTCGGAGACGAGGACGGACAGACGGCCCTCGAGCGGCTCCTCACGGCGCGCATCGGCGCGGCGGGAGCGCGCATCCATCTCGGGCGCTCACGCAACGACCAGGTGCTCGCCGCCATCCGCCTGTACCTGCGCGACACGGTGACGCAGCTCGCGCGCGCTGCGCTCGTGGTGGCGGACGCACTCGGTGCGCTCGCCGCCCGCGAGGCGCACACGGCGCTGCCCGGCTATACGCACATGCAGCAGGCCATGCCGAGCTCGGTTCCGCTGTGGGCCGCGGGGTTTGCGGCCGAGATCCGCGACGACGCCGAGGGACTCACCGCGGTGCTGCGCCGCATCGACAAGAATCCACTCGGCTCGGCGGCCGGCTACGGCACGCCGGGTCTGCCCATCGACCGCGACGTAACCGCCGCGGCGCTCGGCTTCGCGACAGTGCATACGCCGGTCACCGCCGTGCAACTCTCGCGCGGCAAGGCGGAGGCACAGCTGCTGTTCGAGATCTGCCTGCTGCTGCAGGACCTCGGCCGCCTGGCGGTCGACGTGCTGCTGTTCACAACACAGGAATTCGGTTTCGCCTCGCTCAGCGAGGCCTTCACTACCGGCTCCTCCATCATGCCGCAGAAGCGTAACGCCGACGTGTTCGAGCTCATGAGGGGTCGGGCGGCGAGCGCCCAGGCGTGTCTCGCGGAAGCCCTCGGGGTGTGCGCGAAGCTTCCCTCCGGCTACAGCCGCGACCTGCAGCTGCTGAAATTCCCGCTATTCCGCGGCATCGACCTGGCCACGGCGACGCTCGACATCGCCCCGTCCGCCATCGCGGCGCTCGAGTTCCGGCGTGCGGCGATCCGGCTCGATCCGGCGATCAACGCCGCGGCGGAGGCCAACCGCCTGGTGGTCACCGAGGGCATCCCGTTTCGCGAGGCCTACCGGCGCGTCGCCGCGCGGCTGCGCAGTCAGTCGGCGGCGCAGCACGCCGACGACGATCCAGCGGCCTGAAGGTTGCAAGCACCCAGCACGCGGCGCAGGCTCCGATGGCAGACAGCGCTCGCCCGCAGCGCGTAGCGCTGCTCTGAGCGCCCGACGCGCGGCGGCACGCGCCCCGGGGCGCAGCATGGGAGAGTTCATGACCAAGGTGCTCGGGATCTCGGGGAGTCTGCGCCGCGGCTCGTGCAACAGCGCGCTGCTGCGCGCCGCCACGCGTCTCATGCCGCCGGATTCGACACTGGAGATCGCCAGCATCCGTGGCGTGCCCCTCTATGACGGCGACGTCGAAGCCCAGGGCATGCCCGTGGCCGTGACGCAGTTGAAGGAGGCCGTCGTCAAGGCAGACGGCGTACTGCTCGTGACCCCGGAGTACAACAACAGCATGCCCGGTGTCTTCAAGAACGCCATCGACTGGCTGTCACGGCCGGCGTCCGACATCAAGCGCGTGTTCGGCGGCAAGCCGTTCGCCATCATCGGCACCTCGCCGGGTCCGTTCGGCACCGTGCTGAGTCAGAACGCCTGGCTCAGCGTGCTGCGCACGCTCGGCACGCAGACCTGGTTCGGCGGCCGCGTGGCGGTGGCACGCGCCGCCAATGTGTTCGATGAGAGCGGTTCCATCAAGGATCCGGCGGTCGAGGAGCAGTTGAAACAGTTCCTCGCCGGCTACGTCGCCTTCGTGCGCCGGCCCGCCGCGTGAGGCGGCGGCGCGGTCGCCGGAGCCGGACTATTTTTCGTCGGGCTGCGCCTGCGGCGCGGCGCGGGCAAAGGCCGGCAGCGTCTCGAGATGCGCACAGATCGAGCGCAGCGTGGGATACGCCGTGACGTCACAGTTGAAACGGTGCGCGTTGGCCATCTGCGGCACGAGACACACATCGGCCAGCGTCACCGCGGTGCCATACAGGTAGCGGCCGTCGCCGCTGAGGCGCTGCGCCTCCTGCTCCAGCGCGGCAAATCCTGCCGCGATCCAGTGGGCATACCAGGCGTTGACGGTGGTGTCGTCGTGACCCAGGGGGCCGCGCAGGTAGTTAAGCACGCGCAGGTTGTTGAGCGGGTGTATATCGCAGGCGATCGCGAGCGCCAGCGCCCGCACCCGCGCCCGCTCGAGCGGCGCATGCGGCAGCAGTCGAGGCTCCGGGTGCGTCTCCTCGAGATACTCGATGATGGCGAGCGACTGAGTGATGACCTGCGCGCCATCGATCAACACCGGGATCAGCCCGCTCGGATTGAGAGCGCGGAACTGCGGGGTGTTTTGCGCGCTGGTGGGCGCGCGCAGATCGATCAGCACCGGCTCCCAGGCGATGCCCTTGAGGTTGAGCGCGATGCGTGCGCGATAGGTGGCGGAGCTGCGGAAGTAGCCGTAGAGCTTCACGTGCGCCCCGCGCCGGCGGCGACGATGGTGTTGCGCAGCACCTCGAGTCCCTCGATGCCGCCTTCGAGGCGGTCACCCGGCCTGACCGGCCCGACGCCCGACGGTGTGCCGGTGAAGATGAGGTCGCCGCTCTTGAGCTCGTAGAGCTCCGAGAGCGCCGCGATGATATGCGGGACGTCCCAGATCATCCGGCTGATATCTGACTCCTGGCGAGTCTCGCCGTTGACCGTGAGCCAGATGCGCCCGCGCGCGATGTGTCCGTGGCTCGACGGCCGCAGCGCCGCGACTGGCGCGGAGTTGTCGAAACCCTTGGCCGTGTCCCACGGCTCACCGCGCTCCTTCGACGCCTTCTGCAGGTCGCGGCGTGTCAGGTCGTTCCCCGCGGCGTAACCGAACACGTGCCCGAGTGCCGTGCCGGGCGCGATGTCACGCCCGCCGCGGCCGATCGCCACCACGAGCTCGATCTCGTAGTGGAAATTGGCGGTGCGCGGTGGATAGGGAATGGCCGCGCCGCTTTCGACCACGGCGTCCGCGGGCTTCATGAAGAAGACCGGTGGCGAGGCTGCCGGGTCGCGGCCGAACTCGCGGATGTGATCGGCATAGTTGAGGCCGATACAGTAAATCCGGTGCACGGGGAAGCGTTGCGCCGTGCCGGCCACGGCGACGCTCGGCGTGGCGGGCGGCGGGAAGGCGAACTCGGTCATGGCGGCGGCTCCAGACGCTGGATCCATGTCAGGGCGAGGGCAGATTGCCACTCCCCAAACCGCTAGACTAGCGGCGTGAGCATCTGGCGCATCCCGCGGACGCCCGAGCAGCTGAACGAGCGGGCCGGTCGCAGCATGTCCGGCCACCTCGGTATCCGCTTCACCGAGATCGGCTCGGATTTTGTGCGTGCCGCCATGCCGGTGACCGAGAAGACGCACCAGCCATTCGGCCAGCTGCACGGTGGCGCGTCCGTGACGCTCGCAGAGACGGTCGGCAGTGTCGCCTCGCTCATGTGCATCGACGACCAGCAGTACCTGTGCGTCGGCCAGGAGGTCAACGCCAATCACCTGCGTGCGAAGTCGAGCGGAACCGTCACCGCCACCGCGCGCCCCTTCCATCTCGGCAGCCGCAGCCACGTGTGGCACATCGAGATCCGCGACGAGGAAGAGCGGCTGGTTTGTGTGTCTCGCCTGACCATGGCCATCATCGAGCGTCGCCCCGGCAGCTAATCGCCCGCAAGGAGGGCCGCCATGTCCACCCCCACTCCACCGATCACTGTCGAGGCGCCGCACGTCGATGAGGCGTTGATCACCTACACGCACGTGATCTACGCGCTGCACGCGTTCGCCGTCCTCATCGGCATCAGCGCCGCGCACACGATCGTCGGCAGCTTCATCGGCGGCCTGCCCTCGATCATCGCCGTGATCATGAACTATGCGCGCCGCTCGGCGACCCGCGGCACATTCCTCGAGTCGCACTTCCGCTGGCAGATACGCACGTTCTGGTATGCGCTGCTGTGGGCGGTCGTGATCGTGGTGGCTTCGGCCCCGTTCATGCTGATCCTCATCGGCTTCGGCTTCGCCATCGTGGGGCTCTGGGCGCTCGGAATCTGGATTGCGTACCGTGTGATCCGCGGCTGGCTGGCGCTGCGCGATCGGCGGCCTATGTACGTATGAAGCGCGTGGCGCCGACATCGCTGACGGCGACCGTGCTCGTGCTCTTCGCGCTGCTCGCGGGCTGCGGACAGAAAGGGGCGCTCTACCTGCCGGACAAGAAGCCGGCCCCGGTGAGCGCACCCGCGACGACACCACCGCCGGAACCGTCGCCGGCGACGCCTGCAACGCCGAAGAAATCCGACTCCGACAAGGACGGCGATTCGCAGCCGCCGCAGTAGAGAGGCGTTCAGCCGCGCATGAGACCGCGCAGCGGCTTCGCCGCCGCGCTGTCTGGAAACACCGCCCGCTCGAGGGCGCGGTCAGGCACCGACAGATGCTCGGCCAGCACGCCCTTGAGCACCGCGCGCAGGTCGAGCGTCGGCGCGAGGTCACGTCCCTGGTAGAGCGCGTGCGCCCCGAGTCCCGGCCAGTCGGCGATCACGCGGCCACCGGCGACCGCCCCGCCCGCGAGAAAGGCAACCGTCGCGGTGCCGTGATCGGTGCCGCGGGTGCCGTTGATCGCCGCGGTACGCCCGAACTCGGTGACGAGCAGCACGGCCGTGTCGCTCCAGACCGGGCCGAGCTCTTGGCGGAGCGTCGCGAGTCCCTTATCGAGCGCGGCGAGGCGGCCGGCGAGCTGCCCCTCGGCGCCGCCCTCGTTGGCGTGGGTATCCCAGCCGGTGGTGTCGAACACCGCGACTCTCGGTCCACTCTCCTGCCGCAGGAAGCCGGCGGCGGCACGCACCACCTCGGCGTAACGCGCGCCATTCGCCGCCGCCGGACGCGCGAGCTTTCCGGCCGTGGCCGCATCGGCGCCGCTCGTGCCGCCCGCCATGTTGTCGTCGCCTTCGCCGGCCGCCATGGCATCCGCCGCCACGGCATCTGCCAGACGCGTCGCGAGCAGCTTGTCGCCCGCGTAGAGGTCGGTGATGCGTGCGAGCGTATCCTCATCGAGCGCAGAGAGCTTCGAGGGCGACCACGAGGTCACCGCGGCCGAGCCGCGCATCACGAGCGGCACATTCTGGCCGAGGGCCACGCCCGCCTCGCGCTGCGCCGGTCCCGGAAGCGCTGCCAGCGCGCGATTGAGCCAGCCGGTCTGCAGGCCGTGCGGGTGCGCTGAACCGTTCTCGAGCACGTCCTGCCCGTCGAAATGCGAGCGCTCGCGATAGGGGCTCGCGACTGCGTGTAGCACGATGAGCTCGCGGGCCGCGTAGCACTGCTGCATGAAGCCGAGCGAGGGATGCAGGCCGAAGAAACCGTTGAGAGGCAGCGCGCCGTTCGGCGAGCCGGGTGCGTGCAGTGCGAACTCGCGCCGCAGCGCCGCGTAGTCGCTGTCGCCGTACGGCGGGGCGGCCGCGAGCCCGTCGAGAGCGCCGCGCATGATGACGAGCACGAAGCGCGACGGGCCTGCCGCGGTGCCGGCCAGGGCCAGGCGCGAGGTGAGCAGCGCGCCGCCCGCGGCGAGCGTCGCCAGGTTCAGGAATTCGCGTCGTTGCATGGCCTCATCCTTGGTCCTCAGCGCCGCATGAACTCGGGGGCGGCGAGCAGCAGCGTCACGGCCTGCGCACCGCTCGCGGCGCGCACGACTGCCTGCCGCGTCGTCGCACTCAGGTTCGCGCCGAGCAGCTCGGGAGCGAGGGCGGTCGCATCGCGGCGGCTGCCGAGCCGACCGCCGACAGCATCGGCCCACTCGATACGCTTCATGAGCGCCGAGGCGCCGTCCCAATCGGCGCTGCGATCCGGCCAGCCCGCGGGCGAACCCGGCTGCCAGGTTCTCTGCCCGAGCAGCTCGAAAGGCGCGAGCGGCGCACGGCCGGGCTCGACCGGCAAGGTGAGTCCACGGAAGCTCGACAGGATGTAGTCCGAGGGAGTCTTGTACTTCGCCAGCGGCTCGGCCCACGTCTCGCGCGCATCGATGAGCGCCCGGTATAGCGTCGGCAGATCGCCGGCGCTGTGGCTGAAGGCATCCGCCAGGCGTGCCACGACCGCCGGCGGCGGATCGTCGGCGACGAAATGCCGTGTGAGCTTTGTGGCGATGAAGTGCGCCGTCGCGCGCTCGCGTGCCAGATTGCGCAGCACCGCCGCGCCCTGCCCAAAACCGTCGTCGGCGTAGCGCCGGCCGAGCACCACCTTGGTGCCCGGCTCGTGCAGCTCCGCGCGGAACACGAACCGCCCGGGCGCGCCGTCGGCGAAGCGACCGCCGTCGCCACCGATCGACCACCCGGTGATGACCTCGGCGAAGGTGGTGACGTCGGTCTGCGTGTAGCCACCGCCGACACCGAGGGTGTGCAGCTCGAGAATCTCGCGAGCGAGGTTCTCATTGATGCCGATCCTGCGTTGCCCCACGCGCCGCTCGAGTCGCTGCGCCGCCTGCGAGTGCGGGCCGACCGACAGATGGTTGTCGAGGTACAGGAGCATCGCGGGGTGCGTCTCGGCCGCGAGCAGCAAATCGCCGAAGTTGCCGAGCACGTGCGGGCGGATCGCCTCGCGCTCGAAGCTGCCGGCGAGTCCGGCGAGAAACTGCTTGTCGATGGAAACGGCGAAGTGGTTGCTCCAGAACTGCGTGAGCCGCTCGAGGAATGGCCGGTCGGTAGCAACCGCATGTTGAAAGCGCGCGGTCACCTCGCTCACGTAGATGGGCCGCAGGAACTGCGGCAGCTTCTGCTGCGCGTCGTTCGCGGCCGCATCGCCGCCCTTGGCGGCGTCGGCCGTCGTGGCAGTGTTGGCGAATGCTCCCGCCTTGCGCGCCGCCTGGATCTCGCGGCGCAGGTTGAGTGCATCCGCCAGGATCTCGACCGAGGAGCGCAGCTCGCTCGCAGCGAGCACCGGCGGTGGCGCTGCCAGCTGCGCGCGCAGCCACCCGCGGGGGTCGCCGCCGATCACCGCGAGCTCACCGGCACGGGCACCGAGCCCGAGGCGGTTAGCGGCGATTGCCGGTAAATGAGGCTCCTGCATGAGTTTAAGGCCTGCCTGGCCGTATAGCGCGGCGCGACCGCGGCGGTTGACTCACCCAGGCAGAACTGCGCGGTCGCTCACGTCCGTTATACTCGCGGCCCGCTTCCGGTTTCACCCGCCATGGCGCGCAATCCCGACCTGGTTCTCGTCGACGGCTCTTCTTATGTCTACCGGGCATTTCACGCCCTGCCGCCGCTGTCTACCTCGCGCGGCGAGCCGACCGGGGCGGTGCTCGGCGTACTGAACATGCTGCTGAAATTCATCAAGGACTATCAGCCGCGCCACATCGCCGTGGTGTTCGACGCCCCGGGACGCACCTTTCGCGACGAGATCTTCGCCGAATACAAGGCGCACCGCCCGCTGATGCCCGATGACCTGCGTGCGCAGATCGACCCGCTCTTTCAGATCATTCGCGCCCTCGGCCTGCCGCTGCTGCGCCTGCCGGGGGTGGAGGCCGACGACGTCATCGCGACGCTCGCCTGCCGTGCCGCGCGCGCCGGCGAGACCGTGCTGATATCGACCGGCGACAAGGACATGGCACAGCTGGTCGATGACTCGATCACGCTCATCAACACGATGAACAACGCCACGCTCGACCGCGAGGGCGTGAAGGCGAAGTTCGACGTCTATCCGGAGCAGATCGTCGACTATCTGGCACTCGTGGGTGACACCTCCGACAACATCCCGGGCATCGACAAGGTGGGACCGAAGACCGCGGCAAAGCTGCTACAGCAGTACGGCGGCCTGGACGCGCTCATGGCGCACGTCGCGGAAGTCCCGGGCCGAGTGGGCGAGAACCTGCGCGCCGGGCTCGCGACGCTCGAGCTATCGCGACGCCTCGCGACATTGCGCACCGACCTCGAGATACCCTTGCCCGAGGAGGAGCTGACACCGCGCGCCGCAGACAGCGCCAGCCTGCGCGAGCTCTACACGCGCTACGAGCTGCGCGCGCTGCTGCGGCAGCTGGAGAGCGCCGGGGCCGCGGCCGATGCCGCGGCGCTGGTGGCTGGCAGCACGGCGGCCGGCGCAGCAGCCGCGCCGGCGGCGCCGCCCCCCGAGACCTCATCGCCTGCCACCGAGGCCGCGCAGATCGCAGGCCGCTACGAAACGATCACCCGCTGGGAAGACTTCGAGCGCTGGCTTGCGGCACTGCATGCCGCCGAGCTGTTCGCCTTCGACACCGCCACGACCTCGCTCGACTACATGCGCGCCGAGATCGTCGGCGTCTCCTTCTGCATCGAGCCGGGCGTGGCGGCTTACGTGCCGTTGCGTCACGTCTACCCGGGCGCGCCGGGGCAGCTCGAGCGCGCGCGGGTGCTCGCGGCGCTCAAGCCCATCCTCGAGGACCCCGGGCGCGGCAAGCTCGGCCACAACCTCAAGTACGACGCGCACGTGCTGGCGAACGCCGGCATCACGCTCGCCGGCATCCGCTTCGACACCATGCTCGAGTCCTACGTGTTGAATAGCGTCGCCACCAATCACGAGCTGGACGCCGACGCGCAGCGTTACCTCGGCGTGCGCACCATCGGCTACGAGGAGGTTGCGGGCAAGGGCGCCAAGCAGATCAGCTTCGACCAGGTGCCGCTCGAGAAGGCGAGCGAGTACGCGGCGCAAAATGCGGACGTGACGCTGCGCCTGCACGGGGCGCTGTGGCCAAAGCTCGAGTCGGTGCCGGCGCTGGCGCGTCTTTACCAGCAATGTGAGCAGCCGCTCGTTCCGGTGCTGCACGCGATGGAACACTGCGGCGTGCTGGTCGATCGCGAGCGGCTGCGAACCCAGAGCCGCGAGTTCGCCCGCCAGCTGCAGGAGCTGGTACTGCAGGCGCACCGCGAGGCGGGGCACGAATTCAACATCGAGTCGCCGCGGCAGCTGCAACAGATCCTGTTCGAGCGGCTGCAGTTGCCGGTGCGCCGGCGCACGCCCACCGGGCAGCCCTCGACCGCCGAGGACGTGCTGGAGGAGCTCGCCGAGAGTTATGCCCTGCCGCGGATCGTGCTCGAGTACCGCGCGCTCGCCAAGCTCAAATCAACCTACACCGACAAGCTCCCGGAGCTGGTCAACGAGCGCACCGGGCGCATCCATACCTGCTACGCCCAGGCAGTCGCGGCCACCGGCCGGCTGTCCTCGCTCGATCCGAACCTGCAGAACATCCCGGTGCGGCGCCCGGAAGGACGGCGCATACGCCAGGCGTTCATTGCGCCGCCGGGCTCGCTGCTGCTCGCGGCCGACTACTCGCAGATCGAGCTGCGCATCATGGCGCACCTCTCGGGCGATGAGAGCCTGCGCGCGGCGTTCGCCGAGGACCGCGACGTACACCAGGCCACCGCCGCCGAGGTGTTCGGCGTGTCCGCCGAGGCCGTTACTGCCGATCACCGCCGCACCGCGAAGATCATCAACTTCGGCCTCATGTATGGCATGTCGCCCTTCGGCCTGGCGCGCAATCTCGGCATCGAGCGCAGCGCCGCCCAGCAGTACGTCGAGCGTTACTTCCAGCGCTACCCGGGCGTGAAGCGCTTCATGGACAGCACGCGCGCGCAGGCGCGCGAGATGGGTTACGTCGAGACCGTGTTCGGCCGTCGGTTGTACCTGCCGGACATCCGCTCGGGAAACACGCAGCTGCGCCAGTACGCCGAGCGCAGCGCCATAAACGCTCCCATGCAGGGTACGGCGGCCGACATCATCAAGCGCGCGATGATCAGCGTGGATGCATGGTGCCGGCGCGAGCGCGTGCCGGCTCGTCTTATCATGCAGGTGCACGATGAGCTGGTGCTCGAGGTGCAAGCGGATGCGGTGCCGGAGGTGAGCGCCGCGGTGCGCGAGCACATGGTGAACGCGGCCGCGCTGAGCGTGCCGTTGCGCGTGGATGTGGGGAGTGGTGCGAACTGGGACGAGGCGCACTGAGGCCTCGGGGTCAACTGAGCCGCGCGCCCTGCGTTGGGCAAGGGCTGGATGCGCGGGACGAACGTTCACAGTACGGAGACGTCAAATCATGCGAAGACTGCCGCTCACGATCGTGCTCGCGCTCGGCGCGAGCTGTGCGTACGCCGACGAGCCGCTCTTTTATCTGGGTGCGGGCATCACCCACAACAGCATCAAGGACGTGGCCTCGATCAACTCCGACCTCAACGCCACCTCCTGGAAAGTACTGGCCGGTGTGCGACCGATAGACCTGTTCGCCGTCGAGGCCGACTACATCGACCTCGGCAGCCAGACCACAACCTACGTCGACGTCAGCACGCACCTCGAGTACAAGGCGTTCGGGGCATTCGCGGTGGGCTTCGTGCCGCTCCCGGTGCCATTCCTCGACGTGTTCGGCAAGGTGGGCCTCGCCCGCTGGAACTCGAGCGGCAGCAGCAACGGGCCTCCGAGCGATCTGTTCGCGCTTTCCGAGAACGGCACCGAGTTCGCCTGGGGCGTGGGCGCGCAGGTGCATGCCGGCAAGATCGGCGCGCGGCTCGAATACGAGAGCTTCAACATTCACAACACCGATGGCGCGAACGTGGTGTCGCTCGAGGCGATCCTGCTTCTGCCCTAACCCCTGACCTGGGAGACCACCCCGCGCCAAAGAGCCGCACGAGCGAACGTGGCCGCGAAGCGGGTGCCAAAGCCGTCTAGGCCTGGCTCCAGAGAAGCTCTAGCTGTGGCGCGGACGATACAAGTGGTTGAATAAACTTATGATTTGGAAAGGTATTTTTTACGAACTGAGATGGAACTCACAGAACCGGCGGACGTCCAACTCACTGAGTGCATCGCACTCCCCGCTTCCCTCCCTGAGCGGGTCGACCCGGTTCATGAGACCTGTGCCGGGTTAGTCTGCCCCGGCGGTAGTGATACCGCCGGGGTTTTTTATTCCGCGTTGCGGGGCGAGCCACGCCTCGAGGGTGTCCTGGGCCTCGCACACACCGGTGCCCTCGAGCGCCGAGAACAGTTGCACGCTCGAGGCCTCACCCAGCCGGGACGATGCGGCCTTGAGCGCCGCGACACCCGCGCTGCGGCTGAGCTTGTCCGCCTTGGACAGCAGTACGTGCACGCGCTGCGCAGGCCCCACCCAGGCGAGCAGCCCCTCGTCCCCGGCGGTGAGACCGCGCCGGGCGTCCACGATGAGGAAGAGCCCCCGGAGCGATGCCCGCGAGCGCAGTGCGTCCATCAGCGCGGGCCAGGCGCGGCGCTCAGACGGCGGGGCACTCGCGTAGCCGTAGCCGGGCAGATCGACCAGGCGCCTCGCGGGACCGAGCGCGAAGAAATTCAACAGTCGCGTGCGCCCTGGTGTCTTGCTGGTGCGAGCAAGTCCCTGCCGGCGGACGATCGCATTGATGGCACTCGACTTGCCCGCGTTGGAGCGCCCGGCGAACGCCACCTCGGCACCGACATCCGCTGGAAACTGGGCCGGAGTCGCCGCGCTCAGGAGAAAACACGCCTCGGGGAAGCGGCTCATGCAGTCGATGGGCGAGAAAGCGCAGCCACGGCCGTAGTGTACAATTCGCCGCCCTCGCTCCTCGGGAATGACGCCGAAAGAAAACAATGTGGCAGAGCCTGAAAGCCGGTTGGATGAGGCGGGCCCTCGCGGCAGGAGTGTTCTGTGCCGTACTCGCACCGGCACTCGCGCTGGCGCAGGCGACCACAGCCACGCCAGCGGCTGGCGGCGCCAACGCCGGTGCGGTCGCAGCAACCGCCTCCGCCGCACCCTCGACATCCCGGAGCGCCGACGTGCCGTTCACACACGGCACGGTCGCCGCCGGCGCCGCCAAGTCCGCGGTGTGCGCTGCCTGTCACGGCCCCAACGGCAACAGCGTCAACCCCGAATGGCCGCGGCTCGCTGGCCAGAGCGCGGTGTACGTCGCCGAGCAGCTGCGGCTGTTCCGTTCCGGCGTGCGCAACAACCCGGTGATGAGACCGCTCGCGGCAACGTTGAGTGACCAGGACATCGACGATCTTGCCGTGTACTTCGAAGCACAGACGCCGGTCGGTCTGGAGGCGGACCCGTCCTACTGGAAGGCGGGTGAGGCGCTGTACGTGAGCGGCGACGAGGGTCGCAGCGTGCCGGCGTGCGTCGCCTGCCACGGCCCGGTCGGGAGGGGAAATCTCGCCGCCGGCTACCCGGCACTGCGGGCGCAGCAATCTGTCTACGTGATGAAGCAGCTGAACGATTACGCGAGCGGCGCGCGCTATGGCGGTGCCGATCCCGCGGCGGCCAGTCGCAACGGCGTCATGATGTTCACCATTGCCAAGCGTCTCTCCCCCGAGCAGATCCGCGACGTGGCGTCCTACCTGCAGGGTATGCGCTGAGCCGAGAATGCCCATGACGCGTTGGCTCGCCCTGGCGGCTGTGCTCGCGGTGGCGGCATGCGCACGACAACCGCCCGCTGCCGCGCCGGCGCCGCCCACCGCGGCGCCCACCCAACCTGCGACGGCGCCGCCCGCACCGCCAGCGCCCCCGCCGCCGTCCGCCCAGAGCGAGACCGAGCAGGCCACGGCGTCCCAGGAGTCGGGTGACGGCGATAGCGAGCATCAGGCACGCAGCGATGCCTCGCTCGAGCGCATCGCAGGCCCTCCGCCCGGCGCCCAGCTGCCGGCCGGTAAATGGCAGGCGGGTGTGAACTACGATCCCGTGGTCCCGGCTCAGCCGACCAGCGTCGCGCCCGGCAAGGTGGAGGTGCTGGAGGTGTTCTGGCTCGCGTGCCCGCACTGCTACGCGCTCGAGCCATCCCTGCGCAGCTGGCTCAAGCACAAGCCCCCGTACGTCGAATTCGTGCGCGTGCCCGTCATATGGCAGCCGATCCATCGCGTGCACGCGCGGCTTTACTACACCCTCGATGCGCTCGGGCGCCAGGACCTCGTAGAGAAAGCGTTCGATACGATCCACCAGGATCTCGAGAATCACCAGGCGCCCCTGATCGGGGAAAGCGAGGAGCAGACGTTCAGGCTGCAGCAGCAGTTCGCCGTCGACAATGGCGTAAGTGCCGGCGATTTCGCAAAGGCGTACAACTCGTTCGCCGTCAACTCCGACCTGCAGCGCGCCGAGGAGATCACGCAGCGTTATCACGTCGAGGGCGTGCCGCTCATCGCGGTGAACGGCAAGTACACGACCGACGTCGGCAAGGCGGGCGGCGAGGCGAAGCTCATCGAGCTCATCAACGACCTGGCCGCCTCCGAGCACAACCACTGACTCGCGCGGCCGCACCCACCCTCCGAGGCGTTCATGCTGCGTGTCTTCGTCCCCGCTTCCACGGGACTGGTGAGCACCGAGTGGCCCGCGGGCACGCCGCCGCCTGAAAATGCCCTGTGGCTCGACCTGTGCGAGCCGACGCCTGAGGAGGAACAGCGGGTCGAGCAGGGACTCGGCATCGACGTGCCCTCGCGCGAGGAAATGCGCGAGATCGAGGCGTCAAACCGGCTCTACGAGGAAAACGGCGCGCTGCACATGACCGCGACGCTGGTGACGAAGCTCGACACGGACCAGGGCCAGAGCACGCAGGTTACCTTCATCCTGGCAGGCAAGCGCCTCGTAACCAGCCGTTACGCGGATCCCTTGTCCTTCAGGCGCTTCATCGCTTTCGCCCAGACGCATCCCGCCACCTGCGGCTCCGCATCGCTGCTGCTCGCGGGGCTTCTCGAAGCCGTCGTCAACCGCATCGCCGACGTGCTCGAGCAAATCGGCAGCGATATCGAGGCAATCTCTGCGCGGGTGTTCATCCAACGCCGCAAGCGCCCGCACGACTTCCGCGGCGAGCTCGGTCAGATCGGCCAGGGCGGTGAGCTGGTGTCGAAGACGCGCGAGAGCCTGGTGAGCCTGTCGCGGCTGCTCGGGTTCCTGCAGCAAAGCAACAACACCGAGCGGATCACCCCGGAGGCGCGCGCCAGTCTGCGCACGGTGTCGGGTGATGTCGTCGCCCTCAGCGATCACGCCACGTTCCTCGGCGACAAGGTGCAGTTCCTGCTCGATGCCACGCTCGGCATGGTCCAGATCGATCAGAACAACATTCTCAAGATATTCTCGGTCGTGGCGGTGCTGCTGCTGCCGCCCTCGGTGATCGGCGCCTTCTACGGCATGAACTTCACCAACATCCCATGGCTGCACGAGCCGTGGGGGGTGTGGGCAGCCCTGGCCATGATGCTGGTGTCGGCACTCGCGCCCTACGCCTACTTCAGGCGCAAGGGCTGGCTGTAGACCCACCGGGCAAGGACCAGCGAAGAATTGCGCGCCCGACTGGATTCGAACCAGCGACCTGCAGCTTCGGAGTACAAAACGAGCCCGAGCGGGCGTGATTGAGCGTGGGCGGGCATGAGTGGAATCACGCACTTGTGCCCGCCTTCCTTTTGGCCAGTCACCGCGGGTCACGGCGGCAGGGAAGAATTTGGGTAGACAGAATGCGGGGCTGCCGTACATCACCCCGGTAGAAGTTGGGAAGATGCCTCCCGGGACGGCTCTGCCCTTCAAGGACTTACGGGCGAGCGTGAAACAAAAGATTCGTTGGTCGTCGGCTACACTGCCGCCTCTTTTCGGAGGGAGTCGTCATGGAAACCAGTGAACTTGTCCAAGCGGCGGCGACCATTGCCAGTGGGATGGTGGCCTCGCAGGAAGCCCGACGCCAACTCGACCAAGACAGCATGAACCGAATCGCTGAGATCTCGGTCGAGATGGCGAGGAGGATCGAGGACGAGGTACGGAAGGCGCACGGGTAGTCTGGTCTTGGCGGCCCCCGTCCGGACGGGGGCCTACCTCGCGCGCCCTTGACTCGCTTGGCGCACGTGGGCTCCCGAGGTCGAAGTGGCCTCGACTCTGCCTTCGCTGAAAAAAAACGACCCAGCCGTCGCGGCCTGGGTCCCATACCCCGGGTGGGGAGCAAATCGCTTTGTGGGTCCCATGCGCGCGCGAAATGCCGCTTCGCAAGATCGCGCAAGTTTTGAAAATGAGGCTATGCCGCATTTGAATATGTTGCCTCGGTCCCTCGGCCGCTAATGGCCCGCTACGCTGCGCCGCATGAGTCGGGCGTATCGCATTGGACGAAAGCTCTCACGCGCAGAGCACTCAAGGCTAAGCACGCAGCGGGCCATGCTCGAAGAAGCAGACAAGCACCGGGAAGACGTGCCGGTCGGCGAGCAGTGGCAGCCGATAAGAGTCCCGTCAACCGAGTTGATCCAGCAGTACTGCTCAACGGAAGACGAGGTGGATGAGTTCTGCCGGGGTTGGATCGAGGGGTCGGCAGCGCTTCCTCCGGACATCGTGCGCCAGCTACGGCGGTTGCCACACTAGCGGCCGCAGAAGCGTTCCTCCGGGCCGGGCGCCTCCCAGCCTTCGGCGGCGATCGCGTCAAATCAGTGCTCGCAAAACCGCCTTGTGCGACAGTTGGGTCGCATAAAAAGTTCGTTAGACGTTCGCATGCAAATCCCCGTCGTCCTGAAATTGCTCGTGTGTGGGGTGGTACTGACTGTCTCGATACTGGGCGTAACGTATCTAGGGATCTCAGGGTTGGGTCCCTTCGTGCGGTTGGCGATGCCATTTGCCCTGGGTATCTTCTGCGTGCTACTCGCGGACGCCCCTTACTTTCGCAGCCGAAGCGCAGCTTGGGTCTTTCCGTCCGCCAAAACTCGGAGAAACGTCGGCATCCTTACGCTCGTGCTCGCCGCGGTCGGGTTTGCGCTTATGCTGCCCCTTGCACTGCGGAATCTAGGGAAATGACCGTCTGATCATCGTTGGAGGGCGCCGTGAACAGCCTGTGGTTGCTATGGGTAAATGGGTGCTAACCGCAGCAACTGTCGTTCTGGCACTACCGTTCGGTTGGGGCTTGGGACTTCTCGCCGCGTACCTCATCGCCGGGAAGAACTTCGGTCAGTTACCCGCCGGCACAGTTCCGCTGGGCATCATCGCTGCAGTGACATTCGCTTTATGGCCATCCCTCAAAGTTACGACGAGGTTCACGGTGATGCTGGGGGGAAGTGCAGCGTTTATCCTTCTCGCTTGGCTGATCGCTTAAGACCTGCCAAGTCGGCCTCCGCGCCGCTCAGTTGAAATAGCTCGCGGTCCTCCCGGGCCGCATTCCTCTCCGTCGTCCTCGGAGGCGCGTCCGCCAACCTCCAACGAGAAGTGGAGGCATGACCAAAGTCATGTCGCGCATCGCGCGCGCAACACGATTTACCCCACGAGCGTACGTGCTCAAACCAAACCTTCACTTACTTACTTTAGTGGAATTGAAATGAGCAATCTGACTATCGTTGATCTGCATAAGGAAGAGGAGCTTTCGACTTCTAGCATCGGCAAGATTGCCGGAGGCACATGTGCCCCCGAGGCGGCTTCTGTGGCTGTGACAGCGGAAGGCATTTGGAACGACATGGGCTTTAGCCGGGCCGCTGGAATTATGCAGGGGACCGTGATCGGCATGCTTGGGACTTGCGACCTCAGCGGCGAGGAACCCGAATAGACTCCAGACGGTACGTTGTCTGAGGCGCAGCAGCCTACGTGCTGCGCCTTCGACTTCATCTGCGTCCCTCGGGAACCGCCTCATCATGTAGGCAGCCATCGCAGTCTTCGGCGCTCTGCGGACTAACCCGTGATATGTCCCCAACCAGCCCGCCGCCGCTCTACGCGCCATATGATCCGCTCGGGTTGTTGGACTGCGGGGAGGGGTTATGGCGTGGCAACAGTATCCCGTGAGCCTCCGGGCATGGAAGAAGTGGATGATGAGGTTCGACGGCACGACCTTCCGCGTCGGCCGTGAGTTCAAGGGTCCGATGCCGATTACGCCGGAACTAGCGGGGGTGTGTTGCGATCACCGCTGGCCGCGGCATGCCGTCTACGCGATACGGAACGAGTGGCTGGAGGGCGTGTGGATCGACCGCCATCACAACTACCAAGCCGCCCGGTGCGCGGACAAGGACCTGGGAGAGTGGGTGACAATCGTCTCCGTCGAGGGTAAGTCCTGGTGGAAACAGTTAAGCCTTCCGGACTGGGTCGGCCGCGTGTTAGCCACCTTGGGCCGCTGGCTGGCGGTCCTCGGCCTCGGGATCCTGGGCCTGCTGTTCCTTCTCCTCGATTACGGGCTGTTTGGATAACAGACTGCTATCGAGCTCCTCACCGCATCACCTCCACCCGGTGCGGTGAATCGGCCCTCGCGCTCGCCCGAAACCGCGACGTAGGCACGGATTCCGAGCGGGCACACGGGCAAGCTGCCCCCCGTTGTGAGAGTGCCAATGCTTTTATTCGGGCTCCTGTCCGCGGTCCCAGCGGGGAACTGACTGCACAGCAATTTCAAATGCCGACGGACACCGAGTTGCATGCGGCGTACTGCGTAGCCGTGCTCCAGCGGGACGTTGCTGTGATGCAATCGGCTATCGAGCAGGCCAACCGCTACCTGACCGAGTCGGAACTAAAAGCCGCCGACCTTCCATCGGAACTGGCGGAGAACCAGTCGAGACTCGCTAGGTTCCAGCTGTACATAGCTCCGCGTGTCCCCTTTCTTGAGGCGTACCCTTTGCTTGAGTCCACACGTATTGCGGAGGCAGACATGCGCGAGAGTCGTGCCCTCTTAGACTCGTGTGCGAAGCGATGTGGTGTGACGCCTCCGGTCGACTCCTCAATGGCCGCTTGTATGCACACGTGCTCTGCTGGTGAGTTAATGACCCGGCTTGAGTCGTGTCGGGATCCGGACGGCCGGAGTCAGGCGGAGCAACCTCTGACTGCCCATGCTGACTCGACAACAGAGTCAATCCCTTTAAAGTCCGAGGGCGGCACGTATGTAGTGCCCGTGCTCATTAACGAAAAGATCACACTGGACTTCACGCTTGATAGCGGTGCGGCGGATGTCTCCATTCCGCTCGATGTCTTTTCGACCCTGCAACGCACGCACACTATCTCCAAAGAGGATCTGCTTGAGCCGGGCGTGTACCAGTTGGCCGACGGGTCCACGCACCGACAAGTAAGGTTCCGGATACGATCCCTGAAGGTCGGTAACCTCGAATTGCATGATGTCGTCGGGTCCGTCGCCTCAGCGCGAGGAGTCCTGCTTCTCGGCCAGAGTTTCCTTTCGCGATTGCAGAGTTGGTCTGTGGATAACCAACGCCACGTACTCGTCGTTAGTGGAGGCGTCGCTGAGGCCGCGATGAATCTGCAAGCGAAGTCATCAAGCTCGTACGGCCAAGTTCGCGAGCAGGGGCCGGATTACTCCTGTGGGGCAGCACAAAACATTTGTCGCGACGGCGACTCTTCGCTTTGCGCGGATTATCAACACGAATTCGCTCAGAAGAGTCGGGTATGTCCCGGCGTGTACGACCCCGATTGCACGGCGGCCCAAAAGCTCTGCCACGCCGGCTCACCGCAGTGCGTGGAACGCCGATTAGAATTAAGACGAGAAGGGGACGATTGCCCCGGCGTTACGGACGTCCGCAATTAGGCCCGATGGGAAGCCGTAACTAAGATTCGGCTAAGCTGACGGCCGCCGTCCGGGAGGTGGCCTCTCGCACCGCAGCAATTTGGGGACACCGTGACCGAGCCTTCGCGGACTCCAGAACAAGAAACCGCACCGACCGAGGTCTCACCCCTCGAGACCGAAGTTGACCTGGAGCCGTCCCCCGGCTACGAGCCGGAGTCTGCTGGCGACGACCGGCTCTCGATCGGTCACATGCTCTCCGGCCGCTACCGCATCGAGCGCGTGCTCGGTGAGGGTGGGATGGGGGTGGTGTACCTCGCCACTGATGTACAGGTCGCCGGCGAGACCTTTGCCATTAAGGTGTTGAAGGAAGGCCTCGGCCCCGAGGCGCTCGACCTGCTGCGCGAGGAGGTGCGCAAGACCCGCAAGCTGAGCCATCCGAACATCGTAGACGTGCACTCGGTGAACGTGGACGGCACGAAGCTCTACGTGCTGATGGAGTACCTCGAGGGCAAGTCACTGGATGTACTGCTGGCTGAAGAGTTCGGCCGCGGCATGACCTTCAGCCACGCCTGGCCGATCATCGAGGATGTCGGCGCGGCACTCGGCAACGCTCACGACCATAACGTCATCCACAGTGACCTGAAGCCCGCGAACGTCTTCGTGACGACTTCGGGCAGGACAAAGCTGCTCGATTTCGGTATAGCGCGCGTGTCGCGCCGCCCGCTGCTGCACGCGAAAGCAGGGCCGCTTGCGCTCACTCCCGAATATGCCAGCTGCGAGATGCTGGAGGGTAAGGAAGCCGATTCACGCGACGATATCTATTCCTTCGCCTGTGTGATCTACGAGATGCTCTGCGGCAAGCGCCCTTTTGGGGAGCGTACTGCACTTGAGGCTCGTGAGGCGGGTGCTAAGCCAGCACCTCTCGGAGGGCTCTCGCGCGGCCAGAGTGCCGCGCTCGCCAAAGCGCTGGCCTTTGACCGCGAGGGGCGGACCGGCTCGGTGGAGGAGTTCCTTTCAGGGCTTGCTGACCAGAAGGATCGCGGCCGGTCGGTCGCGGTCGCTGGAGGGGCGATCATCGCGACCCTCGCGGCTGTGGCCTTGGCCTACCTAGCCCTAGACGAGTTGTGGTTCTCCAAGCACTCCCTGATCGTGCAGTCCTCGGCGCCGGATACTCAACGCACCGTCGCGTTCAACCCGCCGCTCCACTCCATCGCGGTGCTGCCGTTCGTGAACATGAGCGGGGACAAGGAGCAGGAGTACTTCTCGGACGGCCTCACAGAGGAGCTGCTGAACTCACTGGCTGAGATCAATGAACTGCAGGTCGCCGCCCGCACATCGGCCTTTTCGTTCAAGGGGAAGGACACCGGTATCGACACAATCGCCCGCAAGCTCAATGTGGGCGCGGTACTGGAGGGAAGCGTGCGGCGCTCGGGAAACACGGTGCGCGTCAGCACGCAGTTGATCAGTGCGACCACGGGCTTTCGCCTCTGGTCCCACACCTACGACCGGGACTTGGGCGACGTGCTGAAGCTCGAGACCGACATTGCCAGTGCCGTTGCGAGCGCTCTTAAAGTGAGCCTGCTCGCGGATGTGGCGACGAACATCGAGCTGGGCGGGACGCGCAACGCCGCGGCGTTCGATGCGTACCTACGTGGCCGGAAGGCTAACCTTGCAGCGCACAGTGGCAAGGATATCCAGACCGCGATCGCCGCGTACACGGAGGCGGTCGGGCTCGATGCGAACTATGCGCTCGCGCTCGCCAACCGATCGCTCGCGCTCACTATTTATGCCGACAATGCGTCGGGACCGGTCCTACGCGAGAGCTTCGACCAGGCGCGGCAGGATGCGCTCAAGGCAATTGCGCTCGCGCCCGATCTCGCCGAGGGGCACCTGGCGCTGGCCGTTTATTTCACGGACGGGTCGCTGGATTTCACTCGGGCGAATGAAGAGTACGAGCGTGCCCTGGCGCTCGCGCCGAGGGGCGCACGCGTGATGCAGGACTACGCCCGGTTTGCCGTCTATATGGGTCACAAGGAGACCTCCATCGCCGCCGCGCGGCGCGCCGTCGTGCTGGACCCATTGAATCCCAATACACACTTCAATCTCGGCTTGGCGCTACATGGCGCACGTCTGTACGACAAGGCCGTCGCCGCATTTCAGGACGCCCTCGCTCTTGACCCAGAGGATCCATCGAGCTTCGCGGTCCTCGGACTCGCCTACTACGCGCTGGGCAACCTCGAGCACGCCCGTGCATCGTGTGAGAGCAAGCCCGACCACTGGTGGACTCAGCAATGCCTCGCGGTGACCTATGACAAGCTCGGCCGGCATGCCGATGCTGAAAGCGTACTTAAGAAAATGAGGGCCTCTATAGGTGACGGCTCGGCGTTCCAGTACGCCACGATCTATGCGCAGTGGGGAAACATCTCGAAAGCACTCGACTGGCTCAATAAGGCGCTGCAGCTACGAGATCCAGGCTTACAGGCGCTGAAAGTGGACCCCCTGCTCGATCCCCTTCGCAAGGAGCCTCGCTTCCAGGCGGTCGAGCGGGCGCTGAAGTTTCCGGAGTGAGGCGGCGCCATCAAGCACGAGGCCGAGGCTGCTCTAGTCGGACTGCGGCCTGCAAGATCAACCTCAGCCAGGCCTTCGCCGGTCAGAAGGTCGGAGTCAAACAGCTCGAGGAGAAGATCTGGCTGGTGAGCTTTATGCGCTATGACTTAGGTTTCTCATCGAGAGTGCCGAAAACCCCTTCGCTGCGAAAGTGTTACCCATGTCTCCGGTATAAACCGTCACCCATGTCTTCGGAATAGACCCTGTTTCAATTGGTCGGAGCGCCGAGATTTGAACTCGGGACCCCTTGCACCCCATGCAAACTGAGCCCCTTTCCGTAAGTCCCTGACGCATCTAGTTGGACGCCTTGAAACACTGCGATTCCCTGCGCCAGATCGCACTCGGACCGTAACATGCGGTAACGCGGCATTTCAAGTAAAGTGCACACAAAGTGCACACAAACCAGCCCGCGAGGTGCCCGATGAGCCGCAAACGCAACCGCCCCCCATCCCGCTGGACCGCGACGTCGATCAACGCCCTGCCCCCTCGTGCGCACGCCTACGCTGCGCCCTCTCAGCGCGGGCTGTATCTGCTGGTGCGCGAGAAACAGCAGGGCACGTCCCGCACCTGGTTGTACTTCTCTCGACGCGGCGGCGAGGTTCGCCGGCTCGTGATCGGGCACCTGCCCA
>DASPWF010000053.1:0-32903 GCA_035621995.1 Steroidobacteraceae bacterium | reverse complement strand
CTCCGGGTGCGTGACCGAGCCCATGTACGGCTTGTCACTGAACTTCATGTGGGTGTACACCATGTCGAAGTGCCGCTTGTTCACCGGCAGGTCGACCGGCTCGCAGATCGTGCCGCCCGAGTGGTGCAGGGCGTTGGACATGTAGGCGAGCTTCACGAAGTTGCGGAAGTCCTCGATGCGCGCGTAGCGGCGCCCCTCGTCGAGGTTGCGCACGAACGGCGAGCCATAGGCCGGGGCAAACACGGTGCGGTTGCCGCCGATGACCACGTTGCGCGCGGGGTTACGCGCATACTGGGTGAATTCCCGCGGCGCCGAGCGCCGCACGATCTCGCGGCACATGCCGCGGGGGAAACGCACGCGCTCACCCTGCACGTCGGCGCCCGCGTGCTGCCAGATGCTGAGGGCTTCCGGATCGTCGCGGAAGTCGATGCCGATCTCCTCGAGGATGGTGTCGGCGTTGTGCTCGAGCAGCTCGAGTCCCTCGTTTCCGAGTACCTCGTAGTAAGGGATCTGCCGTGTGATGTACGGGACGAACGCGTGGCTGCGCGCGGTGCGCGCGGCAATCTTGGCGTCGCGACCACTCGGGCGGCGCCCGCGCGGTGACGGGCTGGGCTGTGGCTGATCTTGCATCAGTATCGTCCTCCCGGTACGCGTCGCGCACGGGACGCCGCCCATTATGGTCAGGCCTCGCGGCCGGAACTGGCCGGTTTGCGGCATGGACTTCTCCGGCAGCGCCATTGACACGGCGGCTGCCCTTGCGCGGCAGCACCGGGGAGCCCTCGGCGGCGTTACGGTCCTGGCTCGGACCGCCTTCGCATTCGGCCACGCGACGGCGTTAGGATGGGGCATGGCCGGCTCCGACATCGCGGCAGCGCTGCGCGCCGTTCTCCCCGCCGACTGCGTGCTCTCCCGCGAGGAAGACCGCCGCCCGTACGAGTGCGACGCGCTCACGGCTTTCCGCGAGCTGCCGGCGGTGGTGGCCCTGCCGCGCAGCGACGATGAGGTGCGTCGCGTGCTGCTCACCTGCAGCCGCCTCGGCGTACCACTCGTGGCGCGCGGCTCGGGCACGGGCCTCTCGGGCGGCGCGACGCCGCACGCCGAGGGCGTGTTGCTGTCGTGCGCACGCATGAATCGCGTGCTCGAGATCGATCCCCGAAGCCGCCTCGCGCGCCTCGAGCCGGGCGTACCCAATCTCAAGGTCTCGGAAGCTGCCGCACCGCACGGTCTGTACTACGCGCCAGACCCCTCCTCGCAAGTCGCCTGCTCGATCGGTGGCAACGTCGCGGAGAACTCCGGCGGCGTTCATTGCCTCAAGTACGGACTCACACTGCACAACGTGCTCGGCGTGCGCGGCTATACGGTGGACGGCGAGCGCATCGAGCTCGGCGGCGGCCGCGCGCTCGACGCCCCCGGACTCGATCTGCTTGCGCTCGTCATCGGCTCCGAAGGACTGCTGATGATCGTCACGGAAGTCACGGTGAGACTCATTCCGCGCCCGCCGTGCGCGCAGCTCGTGGCCGCCTCTTTCGCGACCGTGCATGGCGCCGCCGATGCGGTTGCCGCCATCATTGCCGCCGGCATCATTCCCGCGGCACTCGAGATGATGGACCGCAAGGCCACGGCCGCAGTCGAGCCGTTCGTGCACGCCGGCTACGATCTCGATGCGGCGGCGATCCTGCTGGTGGAGTCGGATGGCACGGCGGAGGAGGTCGCCGACCAGGTCGAGGAGATCGAGCGCGTGCTGCGCCGTGGCGGGGCGAGCGCGCTGCGGGTGTCGGCCTCGGAGGGCGAGCGCCAGCGGCTCTGGTCCGGCCGCAAGAACGCGTTCCCCGCGGCTGGTCGGCTCTCGCCCGATTACTACTGTATGGACGGCACCATTCCGCGCAAGCACGTCGGCCGTGTCCTCGATGCGATCAGCGAGATGGAGAGGCGCTACGGGCTCTCCAGCTTCAACGTCTTTCACGCCGGTGACGGCAACCTGCACCCGGTCATCATGTTCGATTCCAATCGACCCGGCGAGTGGGACAAAGCCGACCGTTTCGGCGCCGAGATCCTCGAGCTGTGCATCGCGGTCGGCGGCACCATCACCGGCGAGCATGGCGTCGGCGTCGAGAAGCTCGGCGGCATGTGCGCGCAGTTCTCGCCCGCCGAGCGCGCCGCCTTCAATGCCGTCAAGGAGGCCTTCGACCCGGCGGCCCTGCTCAATCCCGGCAAGCTGATTCCGACGCTGGTGCGCTGCGCCGAGTACGGTCGCCTGCACGTGCACGGCGGCGCACTGCCGCACGCAGATCTGCCACGCTTCTGAGGCGACGACGCGTGGCGACGGCGGACGTTGCAGTCCTCGACGCGTGGCGCGAGCGCATCGCCGCCGCCGTGGCCAGCGGCGCGGCGCTGCGCCTGCGGGGCGCAGGGAGCAAGGACTTCTACGGCGAGCGTCTCGCGGGGGAGGTCCTCGACCTCACCGCCTGGCGCGGCATCGTCGCTTACGAGCCCTCGGAGCTCGTCGTCACGGCCCGCTGCGGCACGCCACTCTCCGAGCTCGAGGCTGCGCTCGCGGCGCACGACCAGTTTCTCGCCTTCGAACCGCCGGCGTTTGGTGCCCAGCCGACCATCGGCGGCGTGATCGCCGCAGGACTCTCTGGGC
Organism: Steroidobacteraceae bacterium; assembly: GCA_035621995.1. Taxonomy (GTDB): domain Bacteria; phylum Pseudomonadota; class Gammaproteobacteria; order Steroidobacterales; family Steroidobacteraceae; genus 13-2-20CM-66-19. Next base: position 30,259 of record DASPWF010000053.1, on the reverse strand, counting down.
CGCGTCGCGCATACGCCGGCGCCGCGCGCGACTTCGTGCTCGGAACGCGCCTGCTCACGGCCGACGGCCAGCTGCTGCGTTTCGGTGGAGAGGTGATGAAGAACGTCGCCGGGTTCGACGTGTCGCGGCTTTTGTGCGGCTCGCTCGGCATCCTCGGCGTGATCACCGAGGTCTCGCTCAAAGTGCTGCCGCGGCCGCGCCTCGAGCAGACGTTGCGGCTCGAGCTGCCCGCTGCCGCGGCGGTGGAATCGTTCAACCGCTGGGCGGCGTTGCCGCTGCCCCTTTCGGCTGCAGCGTGGTGGCAGGGAAGCGCCTGGGTGCGGCTCTCGGGTGCGCCCCCGGCGGTGCACGCCGCGCGCGCGCGCATCGGCGGAGAGCCGGTCGATGCGGCACGAGCGCACGAATGGTGGGATGCGCTGCGGCACCTGCGGCTTACGCACTTCGCGAAGGAGGCGCTGTGGCGGGTCTCGCTGCCCGCCGCGAGTGCGCCACTCGCCCTGCCCTGCGAGCCGCTCATCGACTGGGGCGGCGCGCTGCGCTGGTACGGCGATCTGCCCGCTGATGCACCCGTGCGGGAGCTGGCCGCCGCCGCGGGCGGCAGCGTGCTCGCCTGGCGCGGCCCGGCCCCCGGAGGACGGTTTCACCCGCTGCCAGCAGGCGTCGCACGACTACATCGCCGCCTCAAAGAGCGCTTCGACCCGCGCGGGATCTTCAACCCGGGACGGTTGATCGCCGGGTTGTAAGGGTAACGGATGTCAGAGCGTGATCGTGCCGCGGCCGAGCTCGATCACATCTCCGCTCACGAAGATCCGCCGCTCTGCGTCGATCCGCAGGCGCAGCGCGGAGGGCCGCCCGGCGTACTCCCCCTGCGAGATCTCGAACTCGCACGGCAGCGGGCGCTCCAGCGCCAGGCACCACCCGCCGAGGTTCGCAGTGGCCGAGCCGGTCGCCGGGTCCTCGAGCACTGCACTGCCCTTGGGGAAGAAGAAGCGCGACAGCAGCGCGGCCCCGACAGGGGCAAACACGTACGCCATGCTGCGACCGTCGGCGCTGCGAAATTGCGCGAGCAGCTCGGGGCGCACGCGCACGCGGCGCACCGCCGCCTCGCTCGTGAGCGGCACGATGAGCTGCTCGGTGCCGGTGTTGACCCAAAGGGGGCGCTCGCCGATGTCGTGCTCCTCGAGCCCGAGCATCGCGGCGACGGTGAGGCGTGGCTCTTCGATTTCGCGCCACGCGGGTGCCTTGGCCTCGAGGCTCCAGCGGTCCCCGCTGGCGCGCACCGGGATCACCCCCGCGGCCATCTCCAGTGTCAAGCGATCGCCGCCGAGCCCAAGTGCCCGGCACACGTGCGCGGTCCCGAGCGTCGGATGCCCGGCAAACCGCATCTCGTAGGCCGGAGTGAAAATCCTCACCCGGGCGCTGGCCTTGTCCGAGGGCAGGATGAAAGTGGTCTCGGACAGATTGAACTGCAGGGCAAGCGCCTGCATTCTTGTCTCATCGAGCGCACTCGCCCTCTCGAACACACACAGGGGATTGCCACTGAGCGCGGCTCGGCCCTGCGTGAAGACGTTCACGATGCGATAGGCGTAGACGGCCATACGGGTGCATTCTAACCTCGAAGCGCAGGGGTCACAGCCATGACCACGCAGCTGCTGTTCCGCGAAGACGCGTACCTGCGCACCGCCAGCGCTCACGTGGTGGCCGTGAGCGCGCGTGGCATCGAGCTCGACCGCACGGTGTTCTACCCCTTGGGCGGCGGTCAGGCGGGCGATGCGGGCTGGCTGGTGCGCGCGAGCGGCGAGCGCGTGACGATCGCCGATACCCGCAAGGGCGACGGCGAGGGTCGCGTGCTACACGTTCCCGCGGCCGGCGCGCTGCCCGCGCCGGGAGAGCCGGTGACGCTCGAGATCGATTGGCCGCGCCGCTATCGGCTGATGCGGCTGCACACGGCACTGCACCTGCTGTCGTGCGTGATCACCGCACCGGTCACGGGGGGCAACATCGTGCCTGACAAGGCGCGCCTGGACTTCGACATCGAGCTCAGTCAGCTCGACGCCGCGCACATCGAGCGCGCGACCAACGCGCTGATCGCCGCTGGCGCCGCCACCGAGACGGTCTGGATCACCGACGCGGAACTCGACGCACAGCCGGAGCTGGTGAAGACCATGAGCGTGCAGCCACCACGCGGCGCCGGACGGGTGCGGCTGCTCAGGATCCCGGGCATCGACCTGCAGCCTTGCGGCGGCACGCACGTCGCCAACGTCGCCGAGATCGAGGGAATTCGCGTGCTGAGGATCCGCAGCGAAGGCCGCCGCAACAAGCGCGTAGAGATCGCGCTCACTGGTAGCGACTGACCTCCAGGCCGTTGCCGACGGCGAGCAGCACCGAGCTCATCCCAGTGGCAGCGCGCACGCGCCCGCGGTAGGCCTCGGCGTGGGCACGAGCGCCGGGCGGGTTCAGCATGTTGTCGGCGACGATGATCGCGCCGGGCGAGAGCTTCGGGTGCAGCAGATCGAACGCCGGAACGTACAGGTCCTTCCACAGGTCGAGGAGCACGAAATCGAAGGGCCCGGGCAGCTCGGCGAGCGTGGCAAGCGCATCGCCGACGCGAAACTCCACGTAGCCATCGAGGCCGGCACGCTTGAGCTGCGCGCGCGCATACTCGGTCTTGGCGGCGCGCAGCTCGAGCGAGGTCACCTTGCCGCCGACGGCACGCGCCGCGGCGGCAAGCCAGGTGGTCGAGTAGCCGTAGGAGCTGCCGACCTCGAGAATGCTGCGCGCCTCGGCGCCGCGGATGATGAGGTTCATGAGCGTAGCCGCCGCGCGGCCGACCGGCAGCAGGAACTCATCGAGCCGTCGCCGCAGCTCGTCCTCGGAGAGCTTGTTCCACAGCTCATCCTCGCGCTGGGCGCGCGCCTCGTAGTCCTCGATCACCGCCCATACGGCGCGCTCCATCGACACCGGATCCGTCACGTTTCCTCCTGCTGATTTCCTCAGACCGCGCTCGAGAAATACTCCTGCAGCGAGGCGACGCCCAGCCGCTTCGCCTCGAACAGGCTCTCCAGGTGCTCGCGCGAGTTGACCAGCCCGCGGGCGCGCAGAATTCCCTGCTCATCGAGCAGCGCCGCGAATGGCAGGCGGCCGACCTGGTAGGCCAGCCCGAGCGCCGCCGACACCACGTAGGGGATCCCGTCGAGCCCCTGCGCGCGCACGAACTCGCGCTGCACGGCGGTATCGCCGTCGCTCGCAAGAATCACGTCCATCCAGGCACGCTCGTCCTTGCGGCTCGACTTGACCGCCGGCAGCAGGGACTTGCACACGGGACAGCTCGGCGAGACGAACAGCAGCAGCGTGCTGCGCCCGTCCTCGCGCGCGCTGCCCAGGCGATGCGCGCGCCCTTCGAGGTCGGCCACCTCGAGCACCGGGGCCGGCTCGCCCACCGCCGGGCCACCCCTCAGCATGAGCGCGCCGGCCGGGGCGATGCGCTCGTGCAGCACACCGACCTGCCGCACGAGCGCCAGCACCACGCCCGACAGCACCACGACCAGCACCCATAGGGCAGCGTTGGAGATTGCGAGCGCAGTCATGGCGCGCCCCGCAACAACGCGGCACGCACACGCACGCGTCCGAGCAGCGTGTCGACGCTCATGTAGAGGAGTGCCGCCACGCTGGTGCCGGCGCCGATCGTGATGGCATCGGCCGCGGCCAGCGGCCGTGAGCTCCACGGCAGTAGTGTGAGCGCCAACAGTGCCGCCAGGATGAGATTGCGCCACACCATCCACGCGGCGATCGGTCGCTCATCGTTGGCCCCACCGCAACCGCAGGCAAGGTCGCGCCGCCCGCGGCCGAGATTGATAGCGATCGCAGTCGAATAGGTCACGAGCAGCGCCACGCCGCTCGCCGCTGCGCCGGTGCGCGCCCCGCCCGTGAGGAGTGCCGCACCGACCGTCAGCTCGAGCAGCGGCACGAGCGCGGCCAGCCGCCCGAGCGATGGCGGCAGCACGCCGTAGGCGCGAAAGACGCGGCCGAAGCCTTCGCGGTCGAGGAGCTTGTGCAGCGCGGCGCTCGCGAACAGTAACGCGAACGCTCCCGCGAGCAGCGCGCCTATGGCAGGGTCGATCATGAGGCAGACATGATAAACCACCCGCGCCGCGGCAGGCGCCGCGCTCGCAAGCTCAGGCGCGCAGGTCTTCCTCCCAGAACTCCTGCGGTCGCCGTTGCGCGGCTGAGCCGCGTGACTGCTCGAGTTGACGCAGCTCGATGCGGCGGATCTTTCCCGAGATCGTCTTCGGCAGCGCCGCGAACTCCACCCGGCGGATGCGCTTGTAGGGAGAGACGCGCGCGCGCACGTGCGCCAGGATCGACGCCGCCGTGGCCTCATTCGCCGGCACGCCCGCCGCCAGCACCACAAACGCCTTCGGCACCGACAGGCGCAACGCGTCGGGACTGGGTACTACGGCCGCCTCCGCTACTGCCGGATGCTCGATGAGCACGCTCTCGAGCTCGAAGGGGCTGATGCGGTAGTCGGAGGACTTGAAGACATCGTCCATGCGGCCGACGTAGGTGAGGTAGCCGTCGGCATCGCGCGAGGCAACATCGCCAGTGTGATAGTAACCGTCACCCATGGCGCTCGTCGTGCGCTCCGGATCGTCGAGGTACGCCTGCATGAGTCCGAGCGGGCGCTGCGCGAGATCGAGGCAGATCTCCCCTTCCTCGGCCAGCTGGCCGTCGGTGTTGACGAGCACTACCGGAAAGCCGGGGAGCGGACGACCCATCGAGCCGGGCTTGATGGGCTGACCCGGCGGATTGCCGACCTGCGCCGTCGTCTCGGTCTGTCCGAAACCGTCGCGGATCGTCACGCCCCAGGCGTCGTGCACCTGAGCGATGACTTCGGGATTCAGTGGCTCCCCGGCACTTACCGCCTCGCGCAGCCCGACGCGCCAGGCGCGCAGGTCGTTCTGGATGAGCATGCGCCACACGGTCGGCGGCGCGCAGAACGTGCTCACGCGGCAGCTCACCAGCTTGGCAAGCAGGGCGCGTGCATCGAAGCGCTCGTAGTGATAGGCGAGCACCGTTGCCTGCGCGTTCCAGGGGGCGAAGAAGCACGACCAGGCGTGCTTCGCCCAGCCGGGTGAGCTCAGGTTGAGGTGCACGTCCCCAGGTTTCAGGCCCAGCCAGTACATCGTCGAGAGGTGTCCGACCGGATAGCTGACGTGGGTGTGCGCGACGAGCTTCGGACGCGCCGTCGTGCCGGAGGTGAAGTACAGCAGCAGTAGCTCGTCGGCCTGCGTCGCGGCGGACGCGAAGGCATCGGCGGCGGTGAGAGAGTCCGCAAACGTGGTCCAGCCCTCGACACGCCGCCCCACCGCGATCCGCAGCGGGGCTCCCGGCAGGCCGTCGAAGCGAGCCGTGAGCGCCGCGTCGGTGACGACGGCGGTGACGCGCCCGCGCTCGAGGCGATCGCGCAGGTCCTCGCGCTCGAGCAGCGTCGTCGCCGGGATCATGACCGCGCCGAGGCGGATGGCGGCCAGCATCGTCTCCCAGAGCGCCACGCTGTTTGGCAGCATCAGCAGGATGCGGTCACCACGCTTAACGCCCTGCGCCGCAAGGAAGGCGGCCACCTGCACCCCGCGGCGCGCCATCTGCGCGAACGACAGCGACTGATCGCCCTCGGCGTCATCGACCACGCGCAGCGCGGTCCCGTGGTTGCCGGCGGCAATGACATCGAAATAGTCGGCCGACCAGTTGAAACGCTCGAACGAGGGCCAGCGGAAGTCGCGCACTGCGCCGTGCCAGTCCTCGCGCGAGCGCAGCAACTGGTCCCGCAGCGCGATGAAGCGGTGAGAATTACTCATGGCGGCGCCCCCGGCTCACGGCGCACAGAAGCTTAGCACCGCGCCCACGGAGCGCTCGACGGTGCGAGCACTCCCCATCGTCGTGCTCAGTATCCTTTTATTTCATAATGGCTTACGACGGCAAATGCACGTAGGATCTACGCCATGGAGCCCGCGCGTCTCGAGGCCTTCACCGACGGTGTCGTCGCCATCATCATCACCATCATGGTGCTGGAGATCCACGTGCCCCAGGGCCGCGATCTCGCATCGCTGCAGGCGGACGTGCCGGTGCTGCTCGCGTACCTGCTGAGCTACGTGAACGTCGGCATCTTCTGGAACAACCACCACCATATGCTGCAGGTCACCGAACGCGTCGACGGCAAGGTGTTGTGGGCGAACCTCGCGCTGCTGTTCTGGCTGTCGCTGGTGCCGTTTGTGATTCGCTGGATCGATGAGAGCGGTTTCACGGCACTGCCGACCGCGGCCTACGGGGTGGTGCTGACGTGTGCCGCGATCTCCTACACGGTGCTCGAGAGACAGATCATCGCAGTCAACGGTCATGACTCGCGTCTCGCCGTCGCCGTCGGCAATGACACCAAAGGGAAATTCTCGATCCTGCTATACGTATCCGCCATTTTTCTCGCATTTTTCCAGCCTTTCATCGCCATCGCACTCTACATTGTGGTCGCCGTGATATGGCTCGTCCCGGACAGCCGCATCGAAGGGCTCATCAAGAAAAACTGACCCGAAATCGTCTCAAGTTGCACTGCGGGTTGCCACTGATACCTGAGGCGGCGCCCGCGCCCCCAAGTCCACGCCGACCGCAACACGCTCAAGAATCGGTTGACGGTACCGGGCTGGCGGCCGCCGGCGCGGAGCAGATCGCGGCCCTCGCGCAGCTTCACCACGCCGAACCCCAGCACCTTCTCGGCGCCGTAATGGTTCACCCACCAGGCGAGCAGCTTCATGCATCTTTGAAGTTGGGCGCGAATGGCGAGTCCGTTACAGTACGGCTTGGGCAAGTGCGACTTCGGCTAAACACGTTAACGCAGGCAGAGCTCCACGCCGCGCTTACGGCGCTCCTTATTGGCGCTGCGTACGAGTGTCCAGTTGATACCGAGTCGCTTCCCCCTATTCAGTAGCAGCGCGTCGCTAAAACTCCGAACGGAAAGGCAAGGGCATGAAGGTCGGCGCGACCATACGTCTCGCTATTGTCGAGTGGGAGCGTGCCGAAGTTGAGTTGGCGATGCTGCACGCTCGCAACGCTGTCGATGGAACAGCTGGAAAGTCAAGAATCGCTGGGGCTCTGTTGGGCCGCGCTTGCTTCTCATTCGCCTGAAGCCGCATGAACCTGACTTAGCCTCGAGCAAGCCGGACACTTCACTAGTTTCTTGAGCTCCAGCTCAATCCATGATCGACCACATTCGCAGCGCATTCTGTAGAAACGCTGCGCGATGGCTAAGCCGAGCTGCGGGGCAACCTCTAAGTCTGATCGGATCCTCCTGCAGACATTGCCGACTCGCACTTTCGCTTCTTTCACAACTGGCCTCCCCAGGAGCTTCTCTGTGCGCTTCTTATTCGGATCCCCGAGGAATTCGACCGAAGAATTGCACATTCCTTCGCTTCAATCGAATCACCGTCGGGACGCCTACCGAATCTGCGATCGCGCTTTTGGGGTTGCCTTGGAGCCCCAGTGGAGCCGAGTTGTTCTTATCCCGCAGCGTCGACAGCGCATGCTGCGGTACGGCTCAAAGTGCTCGCCTTCACGTTGAGCGGGCTCAGCGGGAACTTGCCACCGATGTAAGCCAAGAGAGCAGCACAACTGAGACCACCAAGAGTCTCTCAGCAGGGGGCCTCCAACTTCCTGAGCGTCTGCTCGGTTGCTTCCGGTAGTTTGCACAGAACCCCTTGTTTGTTCTTGTTCTGCTGAGGAATTTACGCGTTTGTTCCTGTGCTGTCGAGGAATTTACGGTCGTCTAAGATTATGACCTATCGAGACTGCGGGCTTTGTCGACGCCACGGCTAGGCAAAACAAACTGACAATCAGTCGCGAGGCCGGCACTTGCCCTCTTGAGCAGCCTCCGCAATGTCGAGGTTCTCCACGGTCCTGGCGAGTGTTCCGGGCAGTGTCCGGTTCTTAGGACATAGTGGGAGCGACACACGCGTCGAGGTTTTGGTCTTCTGCGTCGAATGCAAGCTGCTGTACATGACCTCGGCTCCCCAGGCAGCGAGAAGGAAGAGCACCAGGGCCCATGCGTTGCCTGTGAACCTCGTCGCGGCAGCGCGAGCCCGCACGGTTCCCAGCGCGACGCCGTATACGGTAAGGCACAGAAGGAAGAGCACTGCGGCAATCACGATTAGCGCGCAGATCACCCAAAGTCCGAAGTGGATCACGACTTCGTCTCAGCCAGCGCGCCTCTCAAGAGACGGAGCCTTTTGTGGTGGATCATGCGTGCCGCTGAGGTCCCCAACCGAGTTTCCCGTCAACGGCTTCTCGCGCGCTGTCCGAAGCCGCAGAATCTCCTGCCGCATAGCGATCATCCAGTGCATGTAACGCTGCTTGGTCTCGAAGCGGGAGAAGTCAGCGGCGCGCTCCAATGCTTCTGCGAGATCGTCCATGTTTCACCTGCTAGGGTTGGTGGTCTAGGGTCCTGATCTCTTCTCGAGGCAGCAAGCTAGGCTAGACGCCGAGGAGAAGCGTGATTTACCAACGGTCTAGCGGGATGCCGCGCCAGAACGCGATTACCACGCAGAGCACCGTAATCGCCGCGAAAGGCAGGTCCATAACGAGCGATAGCGGAAACACCAACGCCAACACGATGGGGGCCAGCAAGAAGGCAACCCCGAGGCAGTCGCTCGCTGGCCGGTGCGATTTCCGCGCGGTAGCGGCTTGCCCTGCGAGGTGCCGCTTCTGCGGTGTTGGTGTGGCGGCGCCACGGTATGCGTTATTGGCAGCGGCTCGTGCCGCGCGCAATTCATTCGCGCTGTCAGTAGTCCGAATGACCATCCCCATGCGGTCACTCTACTACTTGGCCATTCGCACTCTGCGCACATCAGACATAACTTGCCGCAGTCGGATCTAGTAGACAGTGGATGCCAGGCAAATCCGTGGTTCAATCCATCCTGAAATACGGTGAATGAAACCTGAATGAAATCCCGTTGTCGCTAAACGGCGTGCACGCAGGCCTGCCGCGTTTCGTCGTTAGGACACCGATTCCGTTGCCAGCCCGCAGCCAGGTGGACTCCCCCACACACGGTGGCGGAGCCACCGCCAGTATTGCCCGGCAGATCCTGCGCGGGGCGATTGCAGGACCCGAGGGCCGCTACCAGCTCGCCGAATCTGTGCCGGTGCCGAGTGGCGATGCGTTAGCCAAGGCGCAGCCGATGGAGGCGTACGAGCCCGGTAAGTGCCCGAAGTGCGGCGCGCCGATCCAGATGCACCTGAAGCGCACGCAGCAGCGGCAATAGGCATTCACCCGCCCTGCTCGAGCAGATATTCCATGCACTTGCAGGATGCCTCCAGCGCCCGGCGCCTGATTGATAGCGGGGACGCCGTTATTGTCGCGTTCCTCGGGTACTCACGAAATTCAGTCAGCTTTGTGTCCCCGGCCGGCCGTCTCCCTGAGGGGCCCCTGCGCGCCGCGGCAGCGGTTGCACGGTCGTGGTATAAGCCCGCGCGGCTTGTTCAGGCTCTCATCAGATCACATCACGGGGGAGGACCAATGGTGAACGCGTTGTCGGCGGCCCTGATTGCCCTGACGGGACTTGCGGGTGCGGCGTACGCACAGGAGCCCGCGGCAGCACGGGATGGCGCGCAGGGGACGCGCGCCGCGACGCCCTCCGAGGCGCCCTCGCCGGCACTGGTGTCGCAGCTGTGCAAGATCGACCTGAAGGGTGACAAGAAAGAGCAGTGGATGCTGCTGCCCAAGGTGCAAAGCTCGGTCACGCAACACCGTCTGAACATGCGCGGAAGGAGCATCGACTATACGGCGACGGCCGGCACACTGATCATCCGTGACGACGAGGACAAGCCCATCGCCAGCATCGGCTACGTTGCCTACGCGGTGCGCAACGCAAAGGGCGCGGGGAATCGCCCCATTACCTTCGCCTTCAACGGCGGACCGGGCTCCTCCTCGCTGTGGCTGCACATGGGGGTGCTCGGGCCGCAGCGGGTCGTGGTATCCGACCCCGATCCGACACCGCCGGCGCCCTATCACACCGTCGACAACGAGTACGGAGTGCTGGACAGGAGTGACCTGGTGATGATCGATCCGGTCGGCACGGGCGTGAGCCGCGCGGTCTGCGACCACAAGGACGAGGAGTTCTGGGGGGTCGACCCGGACATCGACTCGGTGAGCCGCTTCATCGCGCAGTATCTCAGCGACAACGACCGCTGGACCTCCCCGAAGTACCTGCTGGGCGAGAGCTATGGGACCACGCGCGGGGCGGCGATAATCAACTACCTGCGCGAGCGGCGCTCCCTCAACTTCAACGGCCTGATTCTCGTCTCGGTAGCCACCGACATCGAGGGAATCGCGGCGGAGCTCCCCGGCAACGACCGCCCCTATGCGCTGTATCTGCCCGCTTATGCGGCGGTCGCCTGGTACCACAAGGCACTACCGCAGCAGCCGCCGGCACTCGAACCGTTCCTCACCGAGGTGCGTGGCTACGCACTCGGCCCGTATATGCAGGCGCTGCTGAAGGGCGATACGCTCTCGCAGGAGGAACGCACGGTGGTCGCACTGAAGATGCACGAGTACATCGGACTGCCGGCGGAGTACCTGCAATACGCCAACCTGCGCGTCTCCGAGGTGGCCTTCGCGCACGAGCTGCTCAAGGCACGCCGTCTCACTGTCGGCCGGCTCGATGGGCGCTTCACCGGGCCGACCCCCGATCCACTCGCCAAGGAGGTCGACTACGACCCGCAGTCCGCGGCGATCAGCGCCGCCTACGCAGCCACGTTCCTCGACTACTATCACGGCGAGCTCAAGTTCGGTCAAGGCAGTACCTATCGCACGACCAACTTCAGCATCGCAGAGAAGTGGAAGTGGACTCACAAGACGGCCCAGGGCGAGCAGCCGATCGTCAATTCCGACGTTGATCTGACGGAGGCATTGATGAAGGATGCGGGACTGAAGGTGCTAGTGCTGAACGGCTACTACGATCTGGCCACGCCGTTCTCGGCCACCGAGTATTTCATGACGCACCTGGGTGTGCCGCCGGCGGTCGGTGCGCGCGTGCACCTGACCTATTACGAAGCAGGGCACATGATGTACGTGAACCCGACGTCGATTGCCAAGATGAAGCGCGACCTCGACGCCTTCATCGACTCGACCGACCGTCTGTGACCGACCGCCCCCCCGCGCTCCGCTTCAAACTGCACCGGCAGGTCGTGGCGCTGCTCTGGCTGGTACCCGACACCCGCATCGAGAGCCTCGTCGGGAAGTGAGGCACCCGCTCAGGCCGCGCGGAGCGGGGGCGATGCCCGGAGCCTTTCAGCCGCGACCGAAAACACGGATCGCCGCCCCGGTCACGGCGCGCGCCGCCTGCGAGGCGAGGAACACCACGACGTCGGCCACCGCGTCCGGTGGCACCCAGCGTGTGACGTCGGCGTCGGGCATCGCGGCGCGGTTCGCCGGCGTGTCGAGCGTGCCCGGGAGGATCGTATTCACCGTAATGTTCTGCTCCTTGAGCTCCTCCGCGAGCGATTCACTCAGCCGCTCGACGCCCGCCTTCGAGGCGGCGTACGCGCCTGTGCCGGTGTGGCCACGTGCCGCGGCTGCCGCGCCGATGTTGATGATGCAGCCGCCACCGGAGAGCAGGTAGGGCAGCGCTGCGCGCGAGGCGACCACGGCGGTCTTCAGGTTCATGGTGAACATGAGCTCCCAGGTCGCCGGATCTCCGTTGGTGAGTTTCTCGAAGCGAAAGCCACCGGCCACGTTCACCAGCACCTCGGGCCGACCTCCGGCAGCAATCTGCTCGAACGCCGTGCCGGCCGCTGTGAGGTCGGCGAGGTCGACAGCGCCGACGAGCACATGCGGTGAGGCGAAAGCCTCTCGGGCCCAGGCCGGCGCTGCGGCGCGATCAATGAGTCCGAGTCGGGCTCCCTGTGCGAGGAAGCGGCGGGCGACCGCCGAGCCGAGCGCGCCGAAGGCGCCGGTGATCACGACCGTGCGCGGCGCCGGCGAGCTCACGATGACATACCCGTGCCGGGCCCAAGCGCGGCTCGGGTCAGCCGCGCGCGCCCTGGCGCGCGCGCCCGCACCACTTCGTCCTGCTTGCCCGCGGTGCGCTCCATGGTCACTCCGGTCTCCATGCTACTACCCGAGGCGCTCAGTGTGATGCCCGGCACTCCACAAGGTGCGCGAGGTAGAGCGAAGCGCTCCCCTCGCCCGCCCCGACCGCCGCGGCAGCGAGGTCCAGGCGCGTCACGTCCCCGATCAGGGCCGCATCGAGTGGTGCCAACTGGACGTCACTCGCGGCGGTGCGCACCGTCAGCGCCGAGAGCGCCACGATCACGGTCGTGCCGCTATCGAGATGCAGGGTAGTTCGGCCAGAGAGCCTGTGACGCGTGAGCTGTGCAGTGAAGCGACCGCGGCGCGTCATGACATTGAGGTCGGTGACGGCGGCCCCGAGTGGTTCGGCGAAAGCCACGACATCTCCCGCGAAGCTCACCGGGGGCGACTCGGGTGTCAGCTCCACGTTGTCCTGACCCTGGATGGCGAGCCGCAGGCGTCCCTCGAGCACGGCCATGTGGCGGTCGACGCCGCTGAAGGAGGAGAAGGGAGCGGCGCAGCGCACCTCGGCGATGCTCATGCGCCAGAGGAAGCTGCCGAGGTCGCTCCCGGGCGGATGCGCTGCGACCTCCCGTGTCAGCCCGCCACCGTTCTTCCAGGGCACGGTGCTGCGATCGCGGGTGCGCAGGATCGTCACCACGGCACCGAGAACTCGCCGTCGCGGATCTGCGGTGCCGAATCGGTGATTTCGTAGTAATGACCCTTGTCGGCGACGAAGATGTGGCACGCGATGGACAGGCCGCTCGCATCGTCGAGCGTCCCGGCGGCGATGCTCAGGTAATCGCGCCCGCCGCATTCCCAGAAGAGCGTCGATCCGCAACGTGCGCAAAATCCGCGCCGCGCCTCGGGAGACGAGGTGTACCAGGCGAGCTCCCCCGACGATACGAGGCGAAAATCGGCGCGCCGTGCGGCAGTCGCCGCCATGACGTGTCCGGTCATGCGCCGGCACTGCGTGCAGTGGCACATGACGACCGGCCGCAGCGGCCCGCGCACCTCGTAACGCACCGCCCCGCACAGGCAGCCGCCGCTTCTTTGCATCGCTTCGCTCATGACTCTCCCGCTCGCGGCGCTGCCAGTTTCTGCTTCAGATACACAAAGCTCAGCGCCCACATCTCGGCCGCCTGGCGGTGGTCCGCGGCGGCGGCGTGTCCGCCATCGGTGTTCTCGTAGAACAGCACCTCATGTCCCTGCTCCTCCATGCGTGCCGCCATCTTGCGCGCGTGCACCGGAGTCACGCGATCATCGCTCGTGGCGGTGACGAAGAACACCGGTGGGTAGCGCCCTGCGGGGCTCACGTTCTGGTAAGGCGAGTACTCGAGGATCCATGCGCGGTCCGCCGCCCGAGCCGGGTCGCCGTACTCAGCCTCCCAGGAAGCGCCGGCGCCGATCTGCGTGTAGCGCAGCATGTCGATCAGCGGCACCTGGCACACCACCGCGCCAAAGAGCTCCGGGCGCTGCACCATGCAGGTGCAGACCAGCAGCCCGCCATTGGATCCGCCCATGATGCCGAGCTGCTTTGGCGTGGTGAATCCGCGCTCGACGATATCCTGCGCCACGGCCTCGAAGTCGTCGTACGCCTTCTGCCGGTTTCCGCGCAAGGCCGCCTGATGCCACGCCGGTCCGTACTCGCCGCCGCCGCGGATGTTGGCCAGCACGAATACTCCACCGCGGCTCAGCCACAGCATGCCGAAGTTCGCCGAATAGCTCGGGGTCTCGGAGATCTCGAAACCGCCGTAGCCATAGAGCACCGTCGGCGCGGGGCCGGTGAGCGCCTTCGGGCGCGTGACGAAGTACGGAATCCTCGTGCCATCGCGTGATGTGGCAAAGAACTGCTCGGTAACGAGGTTCGTGGCGTCAAAGCGCGCAGGCAGCGATTTGATCGCCTTGGGCAAGCGGTCGCCGGCATCGGCGTAGAGCGTACTGGGAGTGGTGAAGCTCTCGTAGCGCAGGTACGCCTCCGGTCCCCAGGCGTTCACCGACACGACGTGAGTCGAGCCGCCGGCCGGTAGCGGCAGGATGGCCTCATTCCAGCCGTCGTCCGTGCGGGCGCGAAAAGCGTGGATGCTGCCGGTGACGTTGCGATAGATCGAGGCATAGACGGCATCGCGGCCCGTCATCACCTCATCGACCGTGCTGCTCGCGTCAGGCGTGAAGAGCGCGACGGCCCGGGCTTGCTCCGCCGACGCTGCGCCGGCAACGCGGTACGCGATCAGCGACCCCTTGGCGATCGGCCGGCCGCGCGGCGGAGTCCAGTCTTCACGCAACGTGAAAATGAGATGGCCGCGTAACGCGCCTTTGAGATCCGCGCCGAGCGGCAGCGGCAACTGCCGCGTGGTGCCTGCGGGCGAGAGCACGTGAAACTCGGCGGAGAAAAAGCTGATGTCCCGCTCGATGAGCGCGAGCGTACCGGCCGGTGTATGGAACACCACGCCGGTGGCGCCGACGTCGGCAACCTTGGCCTCGTAGACGGTGCGCGCACTCGACATCGGCTCGCCACGCTTCCACAGCTTCACGATGCGCGGATAGCCGGAGGTGGTCATGGATCCCGGGCCGAAGTCGGTGCCAAAGAGCACCGTGTCCTCATCGAGCCAGGTAATGTTGGACTTCGCCTCGCTGAGATAGAAGCCGTCCGCGACGAAGGTCTTCGCGAGCGGATCGAACTCCCGCACCACGACGGCATCTCCGCCGCCACGCGATAGTTGCAACAGGCAGCGCTCGAGTGACGGTGTGCAGTCGGCGCCCTTCCACACCCAGTTCTCGCGCTCCTCGGCCGCCAGCTTGTCCAGATCGAGCAGCACCTCCCAGCGCGGCTCCAGATTCGCATAGTCCGCAGTGCCGGTGCGACGCCAGATCCCCTTCGGGTGCGTCGCGTCCTGCCAGAAGTTGAACACATACTGATGATCGAGGTCGCCGTACGGAATGCGATCGCTCGCGTCCATGACGCGCAGAATCGCGTCGTAGTCCTTCGGGTAGTCGCGATCCGCCTGCAGCGTGGCGGTGGCGCGGGCGTTCTGCGCCCTGACCCAGGCCATCGACTTCGCGCCGTGGATGTCCTCCAGCCACAGGTAGGGATCGGCACCGTCGACAGCGGCCTCGCGCAGTTTGCTCACACTGTTGGCTCCCAGCGCCGCTGCGCTCGCAGCGAGCACCATCGTGCACACCAGGGATCGCCCCGCCCGCTCACGCCGTGCTGCATGCCCCTCTATGCGCCGCGGTGCCCGTGCAGTCGCGCTTCGACCACCTCGAACAGCGAGCGCAACCCGAAGGACACGTCCTCGATACGACCGTTCACGAAGAACGTCGGGGTCGCGCGCACCCCACTTTCGATACCGCCCTGCTGCTGCTCGCGCACGCGCTGCAGATAGACCTGATCGTTCATCTCGGCGGTGAAGCGCGCCATGTCGAGGCCGAGCCGCTCGGCGTAGCCGTGCAGATCCTTAGGCTTGAGGTGCATCTGGTTCGCGAACAGCAGGTCGTGCATCTCCCAGAAGCGTCCCTGCCCGCCAGCACCTTCGGCAGCCTGCGCTGCACCGAGTGCGTGCGGATGCACGTCCTCGAGCGGGAAATTGCGAAACACGAAGCGCACGCGTCCGGTAAAACGCTCGAGCAGCAGCTTCACGGCCGGTTGCGCTTGCTTGCAGTTGGGGCACTCGAAGTCACCGTACTCGACGACCGTGACCGGGGCCTGTGGTGCTCCGGTGATGTGATCGATGGCACTGACTGCAACGGCCAGCTCGAACGGTGGGTGCGGGTTCATCAACGGCCTCCGTGCGCGGGGAGCGCTGACTATGCACTGCCCGTCACGATCCCGTCACCTTCCGCCGCGGCACCGACCCGCGGCGTTGGGGCGCTCAGTCATTTCGACCCCCAGGACTCCGTCGGCAGATCCGCCGGGCGCGGCAGGGAGCGAATGTACGTGACGAGCGTCCAGACGCCCTCGATGCCGAGTGCCCCGCCGAAGGCGGGCATCCCCTTGGGGCGACCGTAATAGATCGAATAGAAAACTTCGGCGTCGGCGCCACCGTAGCGCCAGCGCCCGTCGGCGAGGTTGGGGCCAACCCACCCTGACCCCCCGCCGCCGTGACAGCCATCGCAGTTCATCGCAGCAAAGAGCAGCTCGCCGCTCCTGGCTACCGCTGCATCGCCCTCGTGCGGGTTGTGCAGCAGGGCGCCACCTGGCGGGATTCCGCCGGCGGCGAGGTGCGCTTCGTAGCGCACCGCCGGCAACGTTGTCGCGGCGGGTGCTGCGGGGGGTGGCGGAGCCTGCCGAGCGCACGCTGCGAGCGCAGCGCCCGACAGCAGCGCCCGGAGCAGCCTCGATGATCGGTGATTACGCCTGGGCGGCATGCACGGCCTCATAGCGCGAAGATCCAGATGATGCCGCCCTGGCTTGTACGGCGTGCGATGTCCGGGAGGAAATCCGCAGGCGCGCGCACGTCGGTCGGATCGTCCGAGCGCGTGTCTCCGGAGAGCAGCGCCCAGTCGCCGCCGATCCCCGCGTAGACCGCGACGTACTGGCGACCATCCGGAGCGCGATACGTGATCGGATTGCCGACCACGCCCGAGCCGACCTTGAACTTCGACAGCACCTGACCGGTGCGGGCGTCGACCGATTTGAACCACCCGTCGAGAGTGCCGTAGAAGGCAACGTCGCCTGCCGTTACCAGCGCGCCGCTCCAGGTTGGGTACGGCTCGCGGTTTTCCCATATCTTGCGACCGCTCGCGGCATCCCACGCCATGAAGGTGCCGAGATAACCGCCGGGACCCGGACTGTAAGGACTCGTCACGCCCATGTAGGGCGTGCCCTTCAGACGCGTCGCGTGCGAGGCGGCATAGTCCATGCACAGGTTGTTGGTGGACGTATAAAACAGATGGGTACGCGGCGAGTAGGCTGCGGGTGAGGCCGGGCTCACCCCGCCCTCGAGGCTCGGGCAGATGCCCTTGACGTTGCCCCGGGAAACTCCGGTTTGCTTGGAAGGCTCGAGCTCCGGACGACCCGTGTTGAGATCGACGGCCCGTGCCCAGTTCACCGGCGCGAACGCCCGGGCGAGCAGCACCCGACCGCTGGCGCGATCGAGCGTGTAAGCAAAGCCATTCTTGTCGAAGTGCACCAGCGCCTTCACCGGCCGTCCACCGATCGTCAGATCGGCCAGGATCATCGAGCCGGTGGCGTCGTAGTCCCAGTTGTCGTGCGGGGTAAACTGGTAGGCCCACACGAGCGCTCCGTCTGCCGGGCGGCGTGCCAGCACGCTGGCGCTCCACTTGTTGTCTCCGAGCCGCTGCTCAGGGTTGTAAGGCGAGGCGTTGCCGGTGCCGTAATAGAACAGATCGAGCTCGGGGTCGTAGGAGATGAACCCCCAGACCGGAGCGCCCCCGGTGCGCCAGCTGTCGTTGGCCCAGCTGCTCGCACCGAGATCCGCACCGTGATCGTAGGGCGGTTTGAACGTGTCGGGACGCGCGCGCATATCGCTGTCAGGACCGAGATTGCGGGCGGTCCAAACCGTCTGGCCGGTGGACAGGTCGAGCCCCTTGATCCAGCCGTAAATGCCGAATTCACCGCCGGAGGCGCCGACGATCACGCGATCCTTCACTATGAGCGGGGCCATCGTGACAGTCTCGCCTTCGCCGAGATCGGCGACCTGCGTCTTCCACAGCTCGCGTCCGGAGCGCGCATCGACCGCAACCGTGTGACCGTCGAGCAGGTTGTAGACGATCTTGCCGTCGGCGTAGAACGGACCGCGATTGACGATGTCGCAGCACGAAACGCCGATCGCGTTCGCACTCACCTCGGGTCGGTACTTCCACCGGAGAGGATAGCCCTCGCGGCTCAGATCGAAGGCATACAGCACGTTCGGCCACGGCGTCACCACGTACATGGTGTCTCCGACCACAAGCGGCTGACCCTCGTGTCCGCCGAGCACGCCGGTCGAGAATGTCCACACCGGATGGAGCGAGCGGGCGTTCTGCCGCGTGATGTCGGCGAGACGACTGTAGCGCGTCGCGGCGTAGTCCTTCGACGGCATGGTCCACTGCCCGTCGTCGCCCGCCGGACGCTCGGTGGGCGCAGCCCGGACCCGGTCACCGGCGGCGGCACCCAGACAGACGAGCACAGCAAAGAGCGCCGCACGCGACATACCCCATCCCCTGATCTGCGCGGAAAGGGCTAAATGTCGGATCCGGAACCGTCCAGGTCAAGAGCCCGCGATGAGGCGCGGAGTTGGCGCCCGCAGCTCGCGCGGCGGCGTGTAGAGCGTCCGCCACTCGGGAAACGAGCGGCCGAGGAGCCGGCTAAGCTCCTCGGTCTGACGCTGCTGCAAGGGTCGCAGAAGCTCGGCGACCTGCGAGGTGTCGACGTCGAACGGCCTGACGGGGCGCGCAGCAAGATGCGCACCGAGCCGGCACAGCCACCGCGGCAGCCAGGGCCACGCCCGGTGGTAGGTCGCGGTGCGCCTGAGACGATCGAGGAGGCCGAAGCCGCGGACTTGCTCGATGACGTTGGGAAGGACGTTGTCCGGAACACCGAGCGTCGCTGGCTGGAACGACGCATCCACGCCGAGCCATGCGTACAGCCGCTGCAGCTGCACGACGGGATCGGCGAGCAGTGCCTCGAGAGTCAGCGTGTAAACACGCTCGCGCCCGGCACAGTGCAGAAAGACGCTGAGCTGCCGGGCGTAGTGACTGACGTCGGTATACCGTGGATCCGAGCGAATCGCGGACAACGGGGTGCGGTACTCGCCCCACCAGCGTACGCGGTGCCAGTAGTGACTCACGGTGCGCTCGATCGGGTCGCGCATGATGTAGATGAAGCGGGCCGCCGGGTTGAAGGCGAGAATACGCTCGGGGACATGTGCAAACAGCGGCAGCTGACTGTAGACGGTGCTGGCCTCACCCACGACCGCGGCATCCCCGGCAGCGGCGAACAGGCTGAGGTACCGCTCCGCACTGCGCCAGTAGCCCTGTGCCCAGGCCGACGGCCAGTCACGACGCAGAGCGGACGGGTCCACGAAGTGGCACGGCTCCTTCGGCGAGCTCATGAACACTGACGGGTGCGCAGCGAGCAACCCGCTGAGGTAGCTCGTGCCCGCCTTCATCGCACCGACCAAAAAGAGATTGGGGCGCAGACCGCTCACCCTCGAGCGCCGCGGACCTCCGTGGCGCGCCTGATGCCGCTGCTGCTATGACACACGCCACCACTACATAACCGCCATGACCGGCATCACGTCTGCAGACTGAAGTCTTGTTGGGCGGCAAGCGCGCGGGCACACGACGGCGCGGAGATGACATAACCTCCCCGGGGGAGCGAGATGAGGTCAGGTCGAAGTCAGGTTGGACGGAACTGGTACAGCCAGGTCTCCGACAGCGCGCGTTCGCCGACCTTGAGGAACAGCCGTATGTCGACCGGGTCCGCGCCGGCGGCAGTGAAATCGAACTGCGCGCGCCAGTGTCCCACGACCCCGTCGGGGACGGCTTCGGCAAAGACGTAGGAGAACGTGCCGCTCGCGGCGCTCAGCACCGGCTGCGGCTTGACGCCGAAAGGAAGCGCGGCCAGCGGGCCGCCGAGAAACTCCACCATGAACTTCGTCACTCCCCTGGGCCGCGGCTGACCGGGCTGCCCGCCCCGACCGATCCGCGTGGCGACGCAACGCGCCAGCGCGGTCGGGTGCGGCTCGTCGGCTGCCCAGTACAGACGGTAGCGCATCTGGTAGCTGCTGCCGGCGCGCGCGGGCTCCTTCGGTACCCACATCGCCACGATGTTGTCGTGTATCTCGTCGTCGGTTGGAAGCTCGATCAGCTGTACCGAGCCCTCGCCCCAGTCCTCGAGCGGCTCTACCCAGAGGCTCGGGCGGCGGTCGTAGCGCACCCCGTCGAGATAGTGATCGAACACGCGATCACGCTGCAGCAGACCGAAACCGCGCGGCGAGTGATCGGCAAAGGCCGACGCAGCGATGCGCTCGGGGTTGTTGAGCGGCCGCCAGATATGCTCGCCGCCTCCGGTCCACAACGCCAGGCCGTCCGAGTCGTGTACTTCCGGTCGCCAGTCGATGCCGCCGGGCTTGAACGTCTCCGAGAACCAGAACATCGAGGTCATCGGCGCGATACCCAGCCGGCCGACCTCGCGCCGCAGGAACAGCCGTGCCTCCACCTCCATGAGCACAGCCTTGTCCCTGCGCATGAGGAAACGGTACGCACCGACGATGCTCGGCCCCTCGAGGAACGCGTACACGGTCACCTCGTGCGTACCGTCGACGGGCGGCTCGAAGTAAAAGCGGCTGAAGATCGGAAACTCCTCGGGCCGATCCGCCATGGCCACATCGAGCGCAATGCCGCGCGCCGAGATCCCGTATTGGTACAGCTCGCCGATGGCGCGGAAGTAGGAAGCGCCGAGAAACGCCACCCAGTCGTTGGTGCGCCAGTCGAGTTTCTTCTGGTCGTCGAGGCGGCTCTCCTGGAAGCGAAAGCCCGCGAAGCCGGCGCCGCGCGGCAAGGCCCGCGCCGGGCTCGTCGCGGGCATCGTGAAATAGCTCGGGTCGTAGAGGATCTCGCGGGCGACGGAGCCGTCGCCCTGGGAGGCGAGCACGTACATGTGCACCGGCTGGGGAAAGTAGCGGCCGAGATGGAAGAACGTCGCCGGGTACTCGCCCGGACCGTCACGGAACAGTGCGTAGGCGGTGTTGAACTTGATCTTGCCGTGCGCATCGTAGTCGATGCGCTCGATCAACTGCTGCGGCAGTGCCGCGGGAGCCTGATAGGGTCGCGCGGCTCGTGTGCGCGCCTCCGCCGCGAGCGTATCGAAGGAAAATGGCGTCGACGCGCTGCCGAGCTTCAGCCCCGCGTCGGCGCGCGCCGCCCTCGGCAGCCCGAGGGCTGCTGCAGTGATCGCAGCGACAGTTCCGCGAAGCATGGAACGACGGTCGGGCATCCGGGAAGTCTTCGCTGTGCAACGTGCCGGCGCGAAATACGCGGCACTCGGGCGGTGATGATAGCGCGCACGCGTCGGTCCCCGCGCCGCCCGAGCGGGATATGGGCCCGCCGAAGTCTCGGCGGGGCCCCCAGTTGGCGTCAGCTACGCTTCCGGCCGGCCGCACTCCCTGCAGAGTCGTCGGCGGGTAGCGCGGCGACGCGCGGCCTCTCGCGGGCAGCCGCAGCGCCGTCCGCGGTCGGCGCGCCCGCCGCGGTGCGCGAGCGCTTCTGCCGCGCTCTGCGCGCCGGTGTCAGGGCGAGCGCGGCGAGACCGCCCGCGGACGTCGCGCCCGCGAGATACACGACCGCCGCACCGAGGCACGCCGGGCAACACATATCAATATCGCTGCTTGGGCCACCAGTCGCCCGCGCCGCCCGGCAGCAGGTCGAACAGATGCCAGACGGTACAGAAGTCATCGCCGGGGCTGAAGGACGCGTCCGACACGCGGACGATCTTCGACCCGCGGCGCTGAAACACCGAGACTCCCGGCAGCCATCCCTTGGCGCCGCGAAATCCCATGTCGGCGGCAAAGGTGCTGCCCGCGTGACTGACCATGGGGAACTGCCAGCCGCGCGCGGCGGCGAATTTCTGCTGCACGTCGGGCGGGTCCGGACTCGATACGACGAACGCGGCGCGCGAGCTGACGTGATGGTGTATGCCGTTGTAGCCATCGGCCCACATGGTGCAGGCCGGGCACGACGTCCCCATGTTGTGAACGACGATCAGGTGCTCGTGCTCACCGAAGAGCTGCGACAGACGAACCAGCCCGTCGGCGGCACGGAATTCGTAGTCGGTGACCTCCTGCGGCTCGGCCGCCGCCAGGGTGGCGCGCATTCGCTCGCGTACCGCCGCGATCTGCTCACGGTATTCGGCCAGCCGCGCCGCGGCATCGGAGTATTTCATCAGCCACCCGCCTTCGCGCAAGCCTATCAGGTGCCGTAGAGGTCGCGGTAATTCACCCACGCCATGGCGTGCGGCAGGCCGGCCTCATCGCGCCCCTTCGGCACCAGATCGAGGTAGTGATAGGCGGTGTTGAGCATGTCGAGCCCGCGCGAGTAGCACGAGTACGTGTGGAAGACGGCGCCGTCGGTGTCCTTGAAGAACACGCTGATGCCGGCGTGATCGCTCATCGAATCGCGCTTGCGCGCGTAATTGTGCAGCGCGCTGGCTGCCTGCTCCGGCCTGAAAGAGGCGTGATAGTCGAAGTTGAAATCGCCGTCGTCGGCCGACACCCACTTGAAGCTCCAGCCGAAGCGCTTGCGGAACGACTCGAGCTTGGCAAGCGGGGCACGGGACACCGCCAGCATGGTGACATCGCGCTGATTCAGGTGCGGAATGATGCCGTTGAAGTTATCCGCCCAGAACGAGCAGGACTTGCAGGGGCCGTCCCAGTCGGGAGCGAACATGAGGTGGTACACGACCAGCTGACTGCGGCCGGCGAACAGCTCGGTGAGCGTCTGCCGGCCGGCGAGCGTGTCGAACACGTAGCGCTTCTCGACCCGCTCCCAGGGGAGCTCACGCCGCTCGCGGCTGAGCTCATCGCGCAAGCGCGTGAATGCCTTTTCCTTCTCCAGCAGCTGGCGCCGTGCCGCGAGCCATTCCTGCGCAGAGACGACTCGATGCGTGGTCATGGTGTCCTCCTGCTATCGCCATCACTTCCGCCGGGACGCCCGGCGGCCGCCCGCGCGACGGCCGCGGCGCGGGGCGGCATCGATCTCGCTCAGCGCGGCCGCCAGCGTGTCGAACTGTTCCTGCCAGTACTTGCTGTAACGGTTGAGCCACACGGCGGCGTCGTACAGCGGCCCGACGTCGAGACTGCAGCGGCTGATCCGCCCGCTGCGGGCCTGCTGTACCAGCCCGGCACGCACCAGTACCTGGATGTGTCGCGACACCGCCTGCAGCGAGATGTCGTACCCCGCCGCGAGCTCCGACACGAGCAGCGCATGGCCGTCGAGCCGTCCGAGGATGCTGCGCCGTACCGGGTCGGCGAGCGCGAAGAACACCTGATCGAGCCGCAGATCATCGTCCTGCGGCAGTGCCGGCTCTCCGACGAGTTGCAGCGGCGCGGCTTTAATCATCTGACCGGTTTAATATCATCCTGTCGGTTTATAGTCAATCTTTATGTTGACTAATTACTCCTTCGCCGGCGTCGCCGACCAGGGCCGCCGCGCGTACACCCCGAACGCCGCGACAAAATCCGCCAGGTGCCCGGTGAGATGAGGAAATACGCGGCGAAGAACGCCGATTGAATCAGCATGACCTCGCCGTAGTTGAGCGTGAACAGCTCTTTCAGCTTGGGAATGATCACGTCGTTGAGACTCGTGATCCCGCCGAACACGAAGAACAGGCCGAATACGAACAGGCGCAGCCGGCGCACGGTACGCTCCGGCGCGCGCACCGACGGCGCCTCCCCCTTCATGGACGGCGTGTCCACCTTCATGGCGTGTCATCCGGCGGCGCGGCACAGGAATCCGCGGCCGCTGCCGCGGGGTACAGCGCCATGAGGTGGCGCGTAACGCCGTTGGTCCAGCCGAAACCGTCCTGCAGAGGGTATTCGCCACCGCCGCCGGGACGGCCGGGCTCGATGACATCGTACTTTTCCATGAGCTTCCCACTTTTCTCGTACACGTGCCTGACGAGCAGCAGCCACCGACAGGCGATAACCTCTGCCAGGCGGTGCTCTCCGTACTGATCGAGCCCCGCCACCGCGATCCACTGCAACGGCGCCCAGCCGTTGGGCGCATCCCACTGCTGCCCGGTCGCGACGCTGGTCGCAGCCACACCCCCGGGCTTGAGGAGCGTGCGACTCACCGCACGGGCGACACCCCTCGCCTGCTCTTCGGAGGCAGCGCCGACGAACAGCGGATAGAGCGTTGCCGCGGAGAGCGATGGCAGGCGCTCGCGGCGCGTCCAGTGGTAATCGAGATAGGCCCCGCTCGACTCGTCCCACAGGTAGTGATCGATGGCCGCATGGCGGTTGGCCGCGCGCCGGGCGAACTGCCGCGCGCAGTCGTCATCTGCGAGCCGCTCGCAGCCCACCCGGATCGCGTTCTCCAGCCCGAACAGCAGGCTGTTGAGATCGACCGGAACGATCTCGGTAGTATCGATGGTGCCGGGCTCGCGCCCGTCGGCAAACCAGCGCGAGCTGAAATCCCAGCCGCTCTCGGCCGCCGCACGGATGTCGCGGAACACGCGCGCCGCCGCCCGCCCGCTCTGCTTCGCCAGCGCGCGATCCTGCGAGTACGATTCATCGCGCGGCGTGTCGCGATCGTCCCAGTAGCGATTGAGTATCGACCCATCGGGTAACGCGACCGCGCGCCGGTGGACCTCGCCCGGACGCAGCGCCTCGGCGCCCTGCATCCAGAATGCATACTCGCGCCGCAGCTGTGGAAGATATTGGGCGAATGTCCCGGCCGCGCCATCGTCACCGAGCAACGTGAGCATCTCGAAGAAGAACGGCGGTTGCGAGCGGCTGAGGTAGTAGGTGCGCGTACCGTTCGGCACGTGCCCATACTGTTCGATGAGGTAGGCGAAGTCACGCACCATGTCGGCGACCAGCTCGCGGCGGCCGCTCTCCTTGAGGCCGAGCATGGTGAAGTAAGAGTCCCAGTAGTAGACCTCTCGAAAACGTCCGCCTGGAACGACATAGGCTTGAGGGAGAGGCAACAGCGACGACCACGGTGGCGCGCTTTGGGTGCGCCGGATCAGCTGGTCCCAGAGCTCATCGATGTGGGCGGCGAGCGGACCGCCGGCGGTCGGTTGAGCCTGCGGGCTGCGCTCGGCGGGCAAGGCGAAATGCGTGGCTACGAAGTGCCGCAACGCTTCGGTGGATGTGGGATGCGCCGCGCGGTACGCGGCGAGAATATCCACCGGTGCACTGTGCGGAACGGCGTCGGGGAAGGTTTTCTGATCCGGGAAGATTCTCGCCGTCTGCACGGCGACAAAGAGATCCTGGAACAAGACCTGCGGCGGCTGCAGTTGCCGCGGCTGCACCTGCGACGGTTGCACCTGCCGCGGCTGCGCCTGCGGCGCCTGCACCTGCGGCGGCTGCACCTGCGACGGTTGCATCTGCGGCATCTGTACCTGCGGCGGCGATCGTGCGTGTGCTGCCGCTGCGAGCAGCAGCAGGAACGTCCCGGCGATGAGCGCGAAATCGGCCGCGGATTCGGCTAGATTCACCAGCTGCTGCCCAGGGAGACAGGAGGTGCCCCGTGATTGAACGCTTGCGACACGTCCTGACGCTTACAGGCGTCCTGTATTTCGCCGTGGGTGTTCTCTGCCTCGCCAGCCCGTCCGCACAGGCCGTCGACCTCGTGCCGTTCGTCGGCTTTCGTTTCGGCGGCGACGTCGGCACCACCACGCAGGGGGCGCAGGGCCCCATGTCGGTGACTCTCGACGCCGCCGCAAGCTACGGCGGGGTGATCGACGTGCCGCTCTCGGGGCCGCGCTCCATCGAGTTCTACTACAGCCGCCAGCAGACGACGCTCGGTTCCCCGGGCGTGGCGCAGATACACGACGTGACGATGAGCGTATTGCATATCGGGCTGGTCGATGCGTACGCCACCGATAACCCGCAGCTCACCTGGTTGCTCGCCGGCACGTTCGGTGCGACCCAGCTCACGGCTGCCGGCTCCGATGAGACCAAGCCGAGCATCGGTCTCGGCGGTGGTGTCATATGGATGGCGAACGACCACATCGGCATCCGTGGCGATCTGCGGGCGCTGCTCACCTTCAGCGGCAACGGCGGCGGTGCCATCGCCTGCGGTGGCGGCTGCAGCATCAGCTTTCATGGCAGCCTCGTCGCGCAGGGCGAAGCGAGCGTCGGACTCCTGGTGCGGTTCTGAGGAAACGCGGCGCCGACACGCGCGCCGCGCGCGGTCGGCGTCGGGTTTTTTCGAGCGAGCCCGGTCAGCGTCCGTTCGCCTCGTTGAGCGCGTCGACCAACGCCGCTGCCCAGCGCGAGATGATCTGACTCGCGGCCGACATGTTCGAAACGCTGGACGCGACCTGGAAGGTGGTCCAGGACTTCGATTGCGCGTCGAGCGCCCGTGCCAGGATCTGCCCCGTGTCCGAGTCGCGTAGTTCGGCGACGAGCGTCATGCGGCCGGGGTCGGCGGTGTAAGTGCGGCTGCGTCCGGCCGTCGGCTTGTCCGGCGCCGAGATGTACAGGTCGACGACCAGCGGCGTGACGTCGAGCACGTCGTCGCCCGGTGCGGTAACCACGTCGTAGCCGGCGTCGGCGAGGTCCTTGGTCCACACCCTGGCGAACTCGTCCGCCAGTGCCTTCTTGATCTTCTCGAAATCGTCGGCGGTAAGGCGGTTCGTACCCACGCGGCTGGCGTTGGGATTCCAGTTCTTGTCGAAAGCGACCTGCAGCGGCTCGAGGCGCACGTGTTTGTAACCCTTGAGCGATGCGCCCGGGCGCACGTACAACCGCGACACCTTCTTGCTCGGGGTCAGTTGCAGCCCGTCCCACTCCTTTGGTGGCTCCGCTGCCACCGCGACGCGCCCTTCCGGCGTGGCAAGAGTCGCAACGATACAGGCGACCGCAAATACACAGCTCAGCGCAAAGGTTCGAATTATTGACATATCACATCCCCCGTCCCGCCCACTCCGCTCGCTGAAGCCAGGTGCCTATGTTATGGAAAGTCACGATTGTAAGCGAGCGCTCGCGTTCCGGCCTAACAATCAAGCGAAGGCCCGACCCCGGGGAAAGCTCAACCGGACGAACGCCAGCGGCGCTCGGCCTAGAACCGGCCCTGGACCAGCTTCCGCCCGGCGCATCGGCGCGGTCCCACGTCGTTGCAACGTGCGGCTCCTCGCGTCACGTTTCCGACTTCGGTCACACGTGCGCCGCCCGCTCCCAACATATGATCTGCGCCGTTGTATCCGGTCCGCCGCGTTGGCACGGACATAACGCGGCGCGCGCAATTCAGGCGGCCGCCGATGCGCGCGGTTGCTCCGTGGCGAATACCACCACCTATGGAGAGTCTGCAGAGGGTCAGGGCGAAGTCGTTGGCCGACCGACAGCGCTGCCGCCTGTTGCCGCGTGTCACGCTGCTGGCGCTCGCCGCTCTCAACCTCTGCGGGTGCGAGCGTGCCGAAGATTCCGCCGCTGCCCCTTGGTCGGACGTCATCGAAGTGCGCGACGCGGCCGTTCTGCCGCCGCAGATACACGCCCAGAGAATTGCAGTCGGATTACCCAACGACCGTAACCCGGACCTCGTGCTGCTGCCGAGCGGAGGACTGTTGCTGGTGATGTTCCAGCCGGTGAGCAAAGCCGACGGCACCTATCAGGAAAACCTGATCCTCTATCGCTCCAAGGATAGTGGCGCGAGCTGGGGCAAGCGCGAAGTGTTGCCGTTGCTCGGTCGCGAACCACATTTCAGCGTCTTGCGCGACGGCACGCTGTTCCTCACCGCGCGCTTACTGGCCACCGATTACCGAAACAAGGAGGGCTACGATCACGCCTGCGTCTATCGGTCGACCGATGGCGGTGACAGCTGGTCCGCCTTGCCGATCCTGACGCAGGACGTACCGGGAGCCCCGCCGAGGAGCCAGACGCGCATCAGTCGCAACGTCCTCGAGCTCCAGGACGGCTCGCTCGTCATGGGAGTCTCGGCAGGAAGCAGCATCGATTACCTGTGGCACTCCTTCGATGAGGGACAGTCCTGGAACAGGTCGCTGGCGGCGCAGGTGCAGGGCTATGACGTCTCGAGTCACGGGCGGCCGTGGTACGGCGAGATGATTCTCTTCCAGGCGAGAAACGCTGAGCTGCTCGGAATAGCACGTGCGCCCGCGGACGCCGTCGCGCCCTTCCCCGATACCCAGACCCCGGCCGTCAATGACGACACGGACCGCATGGTGCTGTTCCGCTCCCGTGACGGCGGGCGCACCTGGACGTTCGCAGCCGATATCGGCGACTACTATGGTGAAATGCATCCCTCGCTGTTGCGACTCACCGACGGCCGCATGCTCTTTACCTTCAGCGCACGCGGAGCGCGTCCGCCGGTTGGCCTGCAGGCGGTGCTGGGAGTCGAGCGGGCGAGCGGCTTCTCACTGAATTTTGCCACCGACCGACTGATCCTCGATGAGGCAGCTCCCGCAGGTGAGGCGCGTGGCGGCGGCTTCGGCAATACGGTGCGACTGCCGGGCGGACAGTTGGTGACTGCCTACTCGTATCGTGGAGCGCGTAGCGTCACGCATGTCGAGGTCGTCCGCTGGGTCCTTCCCTACTACGTGACGGTCGCTGACGCCTGGGCACACTAGAGCGGCGCTATCGCCTGGCCGCGGACATCGCGACGCGACTCAACAGGGCCTGCCGCACGGCATCGCCACCTGCGCCAACACCAGTAGCGCCTGAAATAAGTTGCGACGCCAGCGCTTTATGTTGCCTGTGAGCTGCTCCTGGTGGCGATTCGCATCCTGACACCGTGGTGATAGCGGTGTTGGTGCGATGGCAGGCAACATGCTCAGCATGTTGGTCCGTAACAACGTCGTCGGTATCAGCGTGCTGCCCCCCAGTCGCGCACAGCTCGAAGCGCGCGCCCGGAGGTACGGCGTGCCGCTGCGCTGGATCGATCCCCGCCCGCGCCATCGGCGCCGACGCCTGTACAACATGCTGCTGGTGCTGGCGATCGTTGCGGGCTGCGTGATCCTGTACGTCAGCGTGCACAATCAGCATTGACCAGCCTGCGGCCGAGCGCCGCACGACCGCTCACCCGCTGCCCGCTGCTGCGCTGCCGGGCCGGGCCGCGAGTGGTTCAAGCCCATGCCTGGCCCGCGCCCGCGCGCACTTCTCGTCTCCCGGCTGCAGCTCGCGGCACGGTGATGGTCGCCCCGTATACACCGCGCACGTGACCTGACTGCCAACCTCACCCTGCAAGGCGGCACACCGAGGTCGCGGGCCGCTCGTACCTTGCATGGCCAGCAGATGCGGAGTCACCTGGTCGAGCAGCGTGTCGCGCAGTCCGAGTCGTGCGGCTTCCGCCCAATAAAAAGAGACCCGGAAAGCCGCGCAGCATGCGCCGCATTTTCGGCAAATCCCGTTTGTGTGGTGCGCGGACATTACTGCAGCGCGTCCGAGCATAGCCCGCGGCGGGATCCGGCTTCAAATTGCAGCCGCGCGTGCGCGGACGATGTCCAGGGCGCGAGCCAGAGCCGGGGTGTGGCCTAGGGCGGGCTACGCGGCGGTCCGACGGACGTATACGAGACATAATGTATCGTAAAAGCGACACAACGGGGGTTTACGAGACAATATGGCGCGTAAATGACAGACGCTGACTCGAGGTTTTGATAAGAATACGGGCAATGCGTGGCCTGCCCGAACAAATAACGAGACGACCCAGGAGTGTCAGATGTCTGCCGCAACCGTCATAGCCCGCCCGAGATTCTTCGATAAGGACCGCATCATCGCCGACACCGGTTACAGCCGCTGGCTGGTTCCGCCGTGTGCGCTGGCGATTCACCTGTGCATTGGCATGGCCTACGGCTTCTCCGTGTTCTGGCTGCCGCTGCACCGCGCCATCGGCCTCACCAAGCCGCTCGAATGCCCGGCAGATCTCGGATTCCTCGGCATGATCACCACCACTACCTGCGACTGGAAAATCTCGATGATGGGGTGGATGTTCACTTTGTTCTTTGTCTTTCTCGGAACCGCCTCGGCCATCTGGGGAGGCTGGCTCGAGCGTGTGGGCCCGCGCCGTGCGGGTATCGCCGCCGCGATCCTCTGGTGCGGCGGACTGGTGATCTCGGCCCTGGCGGTTATCTGGCACCAGCTGTGGCTCATGTGGCTAGGCTCGGGAGTCATCGGCGGGCTGGGGCTCGGCCTCGGTTACATCTCGCCCGTCTCGACGCTCATCAAGTGGTTTCCGGACCGGCGTGGCATGGCTACGGGCATGGCCATCATGGGATTTGGTGGCGGCGCGATGATCGGCGCTCCGCTCGCGGATCGGCTGATGAAATTGTTCGCCACGCCGACCTCGGTCGGTGTCTGGCAGACCTTTCTCGTGCTGGCCGCGGGCTACTTCGTGTCGATGATCATCGGCTCGCTCGGCTACCGTCTGCCGGCGAAGGACTGGAAACCCGCCGGCCGGGAACCTCCGGCGACCGTCAAGGCACAGGCGCTCGTCACCACCCGCAACGTGGATCTGAACGTCGCCTCGCGC
>DASPWF010000052.1:0-49243 GCA_035621995.1 Steroidobacteraceae bacterium | reverse complement strand
AGCGAATACGCGCACGACGCGCTGCAGCGCATGGTCTACCTGCGCGACCGGCTGGCCAGCTACGAGGTACACGTCGCCGCCTTCTACTACAAGCGCGGCGCCTACGTCGCCGCCGCCCAGCGCGCCAAGGGCGCGATCGAGCAATACGACGGCGCTCCCGCAGTGCGCGATGCGCTGCAGCTCCTGATGCAGTGCTACGCGAAGCTCAATGTGCAGCCACTCGAGCAGCAGACCCGCCTCGTCTACGATGCCAACTACTCGCCGGGCGTGCGTACTGCGCAGGCAAAGTGAGCTCTGCTCTGGCGCCAGACCTTTAGCGCCTCACGGCATCAACGCCGATAACCGCTGGTGATCGGATAGCGCCAGTCACGCCCGAAGGCCCGGCGACTGACGCGTACCCCGGGTGGTGCCTGGCGCCGCTTGTATTCGTTGCGCTTGACGAGATCGAGCACCCGAGCGACGGTCGCACGGTCGAAGCCGCGTGCTTCGATCTCATCGACCGAAAGATCTTCCTCGATGAAGGCCTCGAGGATCGGGTCGAGCACCTCGTAGGGCGGGAGCGAGTCCGAGTCCTTCTGCTCGTGGCGCAGCTCCGCGGACGGTGCCCGATCGATCACCCGCTGCGGGATAACGCGGGAGAGTGAGTTGCGATAGTTCGCGAGCCGGTATACGAGAAGCTTGCTGCAGTCCTTGATCGGCGCGAAGCCGCCCGCCATGTCGCCGTAGAGCGTGGCGTATCCCACGGCCATCTCGCTCTTGTTGCCCGTGGTGAGGATCATCCGCCCGGTCTTGTTCGACAAGCCCATGAGCAGCAGCATGCGGCAACGGGACTGAATGTTCTCCTCGCTGGCGTCCGCGGGTCTTCCGGCGAACTCGTCCTTGAGCGTGGCGAGGGTCGCTTCGAACATACCCTCGATCGAGAGCACGCTGTACTTGACGCCGAGTGTCTGCGCCTCTTCGCGCGCATCCGCGAGACTCATGGAGGACGTATAGCGCGAGGGCATCATTACGGCGTGTACTGCTTCTTTGCCGAGAGCGTCGACCGCGATAGCGAGTGTGAGCGCGGAATCGACGCCGCCGGAAAGTCCGATGACAACCCCGGGAAAGCCGTGCTTGCGCACGTAATCACGCACCCCGAGTGTGAGTGCATTGTAGACGCTCGCTTCGTCGGAGAGCTCGGGCGCGACGATGCCGGGTCGCGGCACGACCCCGAGAGTGGAATCGCGAACGAATTCCGCAACCCACGTCCCTTCTGCGAACGGCGGGACACGCATCACCACCTCGCCCTTCGCGTCCATGACGAAGGAATTGCCGTCGAAAACGAGCTCGTCCTGGCCGCCGAGGAGATTCACGTAGGCTAGAGGCAGCCCGACGTCGCGGGTGCGGGCACGGGCGATTTCCTCGCGCTCGCGCTGCTTGTGGATCTCGTAGGGCGAGGCATTGATGACCGCCAGCAGCTGCGCCCCGGCGGCGCGTGCGAGTTGCGCCGCCTGAGCTTCCCAGATGTCTTCGCAGATCAGGAGCCCGACCTTGAAGCCGCGGCAGTCGGCGACCGTCGGCTGCGTCCCGGCGTGAAAGTAGCGCTTCTCGTCGAACACCTTGTAGTTGGGTAATTCCGCCTTGCGATGAATGGCGGCGATCTCGCCACCGGCAATGAGCGCGGCGGCATTGTAAATGCCGGCGCGGGTGTACTCCGGAAATCCCACCATCACCGCGGCGTCTCCCGCCTCGGCCCGCAGCTGCGCAAGTCCCGCCTCTATCTGGCGACGGAAACCGCGGTGGAACAGCAGGTCCTCCGGTGGATAGCCGCTGAGCGCCAGCTCGGGAAACAGCACGAGATCCGCGCCCAGTTCCGCCCGCGCTCGATGTGCGCTGTTGGCGACCGCGGCAGCGTTACCGCGAACGTCCCCGACCAGGAGATCCACCTGTGCCAACGCGATCTTCAGGGAATCACTCATGTTGCGCCAGCGACGAGGCCAGCCTGGGCCGCGTCGACTCCCGGCTATTGTTTCACGACTCAGCGCCGCTTGCCGCGGACGGCATGGCGCGTGCTCCGCCGTCCGCCGGCACGCCGCCCCGAAGCGGCGCGCTTGCGGCCGGAGTGTGGCTTTGGCGATCCCGCGTCCCTCTTGCGGGCCGCCCCGCGTGGGGAAGCACCCGCGGACGAGGGGGTTGCGTGAGGCACGGGACGCTCGGCACGGGCACGGGTTGATCCACTGCGGGGGCGCAGCAGCGCATCCATCGCCGAGCCAAGCTCGGCGGGAGACTTCACAGTACGCACTCCCGCGGCCTCGAAGGCGGCGTACTTGTCCGCGGCGGTGCCTTTGCCGCCAGCGACGATGGCGCCGGCGTGCCCCATCCGCTTCCCCGGAGGGGCCGTGACGCCAGCGATGTACGCGACCACCGGCTTGCTCACGAACTTGCGGATGTAGCTGGCAGCGGCTTCCTCGTCGCTGCCGCCGATCTCGCCGACCAGGATGATGCCCTCGGTACGCCGATCGCGCTCGAAGAGCTCCAGCACGTCGATGAAGTTCATGCCGCGCACCGGGTCGCCGCCGATGCCGACGCAGGTGCTCTGGCCGAGGCCGATGTTGGTGGTCTGGAAGACCGCTTCGTAGGTGAGCGTGCCCGAGCGCGACACGATGCCGACGGCGCCTTTCTTGTGAATGAAGCCCGGCATGATGCCGATCTTGCATTCCTCTGGCGTAATCACCCCCGGGCAGTTCGGTCCCACGAGTCGCGTAGCGGAGGTCGAGAGCACTGCCTTGGCGCGCACCATGTCGTTCACCGGGACGCCTTCGGTGATGCACACGACGAGCTCGATGCCGGCGTCGACCGCCTCCAGTATCGAGTCCGCAGCCCCGGCCGCGGGCACATAGATCATGCTCGCGGTAGCGCCAGTGTCGCGCACCGCATCCCTCACGGTGTCAAAGACCGGCAGACCGAGATGCTGCTGTCCCCCGCGTCCGGGCGTCACACCGCCGACGAGCTTCGTGCCGTAGGCGAGCGCAGCTTCCGAGTGAAAGGTGCCTTGCTTGCCGGTGAAGCCCTGGCAGATCACCCGCGTGTTCTTGTTGACCAGAATACTCATGCCTTGCCCTTTGCCGCCGCCACGACCTTGCGGGCGGCGTCCGTGAGATCCGTGGCCGGAGTGATCTTGAGCCCGCTGTCGGCGAGCATGGCGCGCGCCTTAGCGGCGTTCGTGCCCTCGAGCCGCACCACCACCGGCACCTTGACGCCGACCTTTCTCACCGCGTTGATGATGCCCTCGGCGATCAGATCGCACCGCACGATGCCACCGAAGATGTTCACGAGCACTGCCCGCACCCGCGGGTTGGAAAGGATGAGCTCGAAGGCGGCGGTCACACGTTCGCTGGTCGCCCCACCCCCGACATCGAGAAAGTTCGCCGGCTGGCCGCCGTGGAGCTTGATGAGATCCATGGTCGCCATCGCCAGCCCCGCGCCGTTCACCATGCAGGCGATGTTGCCATCGAGGGACACGTAGTTGAGATCGTGCGCGGCGGCACGGCGCTCCATCGGATCTTCCTGGCTGGTGTCGCGCAGCTGCGCGAGCTCCGGGTGACGGAAGAGCGCGTTGTCATCGATGTTGATCTTGGCATCGAGGGCGAGCAGCGCACCCCCGCGCGTCACGATCAGCGGATTCACCTCGACCAGGCTCAGGTCCTTTTCCAGGTACAGCCGGTAGAGCGCCGCGGCGAGCGATTGGAACTCCACGATCAGGGGACCGCCGAGCCGCAGCCCGAAGGCGAGCTCGCGGGCCTGATACGGCTGTAGCCCCGCGGCGGGGTACACGGTGGTGGTGAGAATCTTCTCCGGCGTTTGCTGCGCAACTTCCTCGATGTCCATGCCGCCGGCCGTGGAGGCGATCAGGGCGATGCGCGAGCGCTCGCGATTGAGCGTGAGCGAAAGATATATTTCGCGCGCGATCTGCGATCCGGTCTCGACATAGACGCGCCCGACGAGGAGCCCCTCGGGGCCGGTCTGCGGCGTGACGAGGGGTTTGCCGAGCATGCCGGCGGCCGCGGTGCGCACCTCCTCCAGGTCGCGCACGAGTTTGACGCCACCTGCCTTGCCGCGCCCCCCGGCGTGCACCTGGGCTTTGACCACCCACGCCGACCCGCCGAGTTCTGTCGCGGCCTCGACGGCCTCATTGGTGCTCGCCGCCACTCTGCCCGCCGGCACCGGAATACCATAGGCGCGAAACAGGTCTTTGGCCTGATATTCGTGTAAGTTCATTAGCAAGGCCCCGCGCGCAAAGCGTGCATTCTCCTTGAAATTGGCCGCCTCTGACCAGCCGCGCGGAAAGCGAGCTCGGAGTGCCGCACAGGGTCGCGGGATGCGATGCGCCTGCATGCGACCGGGTCGCGTTTCCGCGGGACACGAAGGTGCTAGAGTCGCCGCCCAGAATAGCCTGACGCCTTGCCTACACGCGTGCCCTCGACGACGGCCAGTGCCGCTGCTCCTTTCGTGACACCGAGCGATCTCGCCTGGCGCGTGATCGGGCTCCTGAACCTGTATCGGGTGCTGGTGCCACTCGTACTGCTCGCCACGCGGTCATTTGCGGGTCCCGGCTGGAGCCAGACGACAGCGCGGCCGCAGCTGTTCACGGCGGCGTGCCTGGCCTATTTCACCGCCGCGGTACTCTTGATCATCGCACGGCGTCTTCAATGGTCGAGCCTTCGCATCGTGGCGCTGGTCAACGCGACGGTAGATGCGCTCGCAATCGGCTTCATTCTCTATGCGAGCGGCGGGGCCGCGAGCGGGCTCGCGATTCTGCTGGTGCTGCCGGTTCTGGCGCTCACCGTGCTCGCGGGGCGGCGGGACGCACTGCTCATTGCGGCTGTTGCAGCTCTGGCTGTTCTCGTGCAGCAGGTATTCGTGGGTATGACCGACGCGGCTCCTGCCGCCGACTACGTGACCGCCGGAGTGTTTGGCGCGGTGCTGTTCGTGGTCGCTTTCGCCACCTTGCCCGTCGCCAACCGGCTGCGCGAGAGCGAAGCCCTGGTGCGTCGCCAGGAACTGGACCTGGCGAACATGGCACACTTGTCGCAATACATCGTCCAGCATCTTCGCGAAAGCATTCTCGTGGTCGATGCGCAGGACCGGATCCGCCTGATCAACGAGTCGGCGGCCGAGATACTGGGCGATGAGAATGCCTATCCAGATGCGCTGATTGGCGAAGCCTGTCCGCGACTCCTCTTTCTGTTGGAATCCTGGCGCAAGGGAAGGAGAAGCGACGCCGACATGTCCCTCTCGGATCAGACCTTCGCCTCAGCAGACGGTGCGCGCATCATTCGGGCTCACTTCGCGCCACTTGCGGCTACTGACCCCGGACCCGTGCTCATCTTCCTCGAGGACACCAGCCTCATCGAGGAAAAGGTCCAGCAGTCGAAACTCGCAGCACTCGGGCGGTTGAGCGCCAGCATCGCCCACGAGGTCCGAAACCCGGTGGGTGCGATGAGCCATGCCGGCCAACTGCTTGCGGAATCCGCCAACCTCGACGACGAAGATCGCCGGCTCACTGACATTATCCGCAGCAACGCCGACCGCGTGAGCGGAATCATCGACAATGTTCAGCGCCTGTCGCGCCGTGAGCGACCACGTCTCGAGCGCCTGCCGCTGGCGGCCTGGGTACAGGAATTCCGCGATGAGTTCTGCCAGACGATGCAGTGGCCACCCGCGCGCCTCAACGTGGACGCGGTGAGCGACACCGTCGAAGTGCGAGTCGATCCGGACCAGCTGCGCCAGATCGTCTGGAACCTGTGCGAAAACGCGCTGAAGCATGCGCTTCGAGACGACCCATATGGAATTATGGAGATTCGCTGCGGCCGCATGAGTGGCAGCGCCCGCCCATTCCTCGAGGTGGCCGATCGCGGCGGGGGGGTTGCGCCCGAGCACGTCGAGCGGGTGTTCGAGCCCTTCTACAGCGGTGGCCAGGGAACCGGGCTCGGATTGTTCCTGGCACGCGAGCTGGCACAGACCAACGGCGCGACGCTCCTGTACGAACCGCGCGTCGGCGGCGGAAGTGTCTTCAGGCTGGTATTTGCGGACCCGCGCCGGTGGGAGGTCAGATGAACGAAGCCGCCGCGGGTAGCCGCAAACCCGTCGAGCAGCCCACGGTCCTGGTCGTCGACGATGAGCCTGACCTGCTCGAGCTCGTCAGCCTCACCTTGAGTCGTATGAATCTCAGGACCCGAACTGCTGGCGACCTCAGCAGCGCGCGACGTCTGCTGAAGGCCGAGCACTTCGAATTGTGCCTGACCGACATGCGTCTGCCCGATGGCGACGGGCTCGACCTGGTCGCCTGGATCCAGGAGCACCGCGCCACGCTGCCGGTGGCGGTAATCACCGCGCATGGCAACGTCGAGTCGGCCGTACGTGCGCTGAAGCTCGGTGCCTTTGACTTTGTCTCCAAACCGCTGGACCTGGGGGTGCTCCGCAAGCTGGTCGGCAGCGCCATCAAGCTCGGCACCGCGATCGACGAGCAGACGGCCGCCACCTTGCGCGGACCGCGGCTGCTTGGGGGCTCGGCCGCGATGGAGCAACTGCGGGAGATGATAGGCCGCGTCGCCCGCAGCCAGGCGCCGGTACATATCTGCGGTGAGTCCGGCACCGGCAAGGAACTGGTCGCGCGTATGATCCATGAGAGCGGCGCGCGGCGCGAAGGCCCGTTCGTCGCGGTCAACTGCGGTGCAATCCCGACCGAGCTCATGGAAAGCGAGCTCTTCGGCCACAAGCGTGGCAGCTTCACGGGGGCGGTGGCCGATAAGAAAGGCCTGGTCCAGAGTGCAGAGGGCGGTACCCTGTTTCTGGACGAGGTCGCGGATCTGCCGTTGCACATGCAGGTGAAACTCCTGCGCGTAGTTCAGGAGAAGACCGTGCGACCCGTGGGGGAAGCGCGCGAGGAGCGGGTCGATGTGCGAATTCTCTCCGCCACCCACAAGAACCTCGCCGATCTCGTCGCCCACGGTCTGTTCCGCGAGGACCTGTACTACCGCATCAACGTCATCGAGCTGCGGGTCCCGGCGCTGCGCGAGCGCAGCGGCGACATACTCGAGATCGCCGAGGCGATTCTCCAGCGCCTCGCACGCCGGGCTAACGTCCCCGCGCCCGAGATCTCCCGCGAGGCCGTCGCCACACTCGAGGTCTACAGCTTCCCGGGCAACGTGCGCGAGCTCGAGAACGTCCTCGAGCGCGCAGTGACTTTGAGCAACGGAGCACAGATCACGCCCGAGCACATTCGCTTGCGCACGGCGACGCGTCCCGCAGCCAGCGAGGCGGCGGCGACCGCGCCCGTATCGGCCCTGGCGGAGAACACCGCCCTGGGAAATCAGCTCGAGAGCATTGAGCGCGAGGCGATCATCAAGGCACTCGAGAAGACCCGCTACAACAAGACCGCGGCCGCAAAGCTCCTCGGGATGAGCTTTCGGGCCCTGCGCTACCGCATCAAGAAGCTCGGGATCGAATAGCAGTGCGGACCGGCAGCTATGACGTTTTGCGGCACTTCGTGACGCAACGGGGTACGAGTGGCGTCACCCTGCGACAGAGTTAAGTTAAGGCGTCAGGGTAATAGAGCCAAGATTTCCTCTTTTAAATCATCATATTAGTGCTCAGTGACGCCCGTGGCATGAGCTTTGCTTCGAATAAACCGGGCGCCTTTTGCGCCGCTGACTTTCTACCCGAAATTTTAGGAGCTTCTGCAATGAAAGCTGTGCAAAAGGGTTTCACCCTCATCGAGCTGATGATCGTGGTCGCGATCATCGGCATTCTGGCCGCGATCGCAATCCCGGCCTATCAGGACTACACCATTCGTTCGAAAGTGACCGAAGGCCTCAATCTCGCGGGCGCTGCCAAGACGGACATCGCCGAGGGCTTTGAGTCGAACGGCCTGGCGGGTGTTACCGCGGCTGCGAACGGCTGGGGAAGCGGCGGTGGCTTCGTCGCGACGAAGTACGTCGCCTGCATCGTCCTGAACACCGGGGGCGGCGTCGCCGGGGCTAACTCCTGCGGTGCCGCCGCGGGCGCTGCCAACGGCCTGATCACGATCATCTACAACACGGCAGCCAACGGCATCCCGCAGCTGGCCGGTGGGAATACCCTCACGCTGGAGCCTTCCGTCGGCGGCAACGCGTTAGGCGCCGTCGCTGGCAACGTCGACTGGGGTTGCGCCTCGTTGACGGACACAACTGCGACGACGAACAAGGTGCCGGCCACGCTGGGCACGATGCTCGGCAAGTACGCCCCCACGCAGTGCAAGTAATCGACTTCTAGGTCAAGATCTAGAGTCTTCGAGCCCCGGCCAACGTGCCGGGGCTCTTTTTTTGGCGGTGTGACGCGTGCCCGGCCGCCGCCTACCCTGGTCATTCAGAATGCGCCGGGATTTTACAATGGCGCGTCGCTTAGCCTCTGCGGGTAAACTGGAGTCGTCGACCGTAGGTCTTTCGCCATAAGTCCATGAATGACAATGCGTCTTTAGCGCTGGGTGCCGCCCGTAGCGGCCTCGGGGGCCTGCCGCAGCGACTCGTGCAGGACGGCGTCGTCGAAGAGGCGGCCATGCTCGAGGCTGTCAATTCGGCGCGCGAGCGCAAGACGAGTGTCGTCACGCAGCTCGTCACGAGTGGCGCAGCCAGCGCACGCGACATCGCGGTAGCCGCCTCCAACGAGTTCGGCGTGCCGCTTTTTGACCTGGATGCGGTAAACCTGGAACTCGAGGCGGTGCGCCTGGTCTCGGACAAGCTGCTCGCCAAGCACCGCGTTCTGCCGATCTTCCGCCGTGGCAAGCGCCTGTTTCTCGCGGTTTCCGATCCGACGAATCTTCATGCGATCGACGAGGTCAAGTTCGCCACCAGTCTCGGCATCGAGGCCATCGTCGTCGAGGACGACAAGCTCCAAAGGGCGATCGATAAAGCGCTCGAGCAGGTCGATAACCAGATGGCGGCGCTTTCGGAGGAAGGCGACGTCGACCTGGAGTCACTGGAAGTCGGAGCGGCAGAGGAGGAGCTCGACGAGAAGATCGGCCGCGACGATGTCGAAGACGCGCCGATCGTGCGCTTTGTGAACAAGGTGATGCTGGATGCAATTCGCCGCGGCGCCTCCGACATTCATTTCGAGCCGTTCGAGAAGGTTTACCGCGTGCGCCTGCGCATGGACGGCGTCTTGAAGGAGATTGCGCAGCCACCGGTGCAGCTCGCGCAGAAGTTGTCCGCGCGACTGAAAGTGATGTCGCGACTCGACATCGCTGAGCGTCGCGTCCCGCAGGACGGCCGCATCAAGATGAAGCTGTCCAAGAATCGCGCGATCGACTTCCGCGTGAGCACCTGCCCGACGCTGTTCGGCGAGAAGATCGTGCTGCGTATTCTCGATCCTGCGCAGGCGATGCTCGGCATCGACTCGCTCGGGTACGAGCCGTTTCAGAAGGAGTTGTATCTTAAGTACCTGGCGAAGCCGCAGGGCATGATCCTCGTGACGGGCCCCACCGGCAGCGGCAAGACGGTATCGCTTTACACCGGCCTCAATATCCTGAATCGCGAAGATACGAACATCTCAACCGCCGAGGACCCGGCGGAAATCAATCTCCCCGGCGTCAACCAGGTCAACGTCAATCCCAAGGTGGGTCTGACCTTCGCGGCCGCAATGCGCGCCTTCCTGCGTCAGGATCCCGACGTCATCATGGTGGGTGAGATTCGCGACCTCGAGACGGCCGAGATTGCCATCAAGGCGGCACAGACCGGTCACCTCGTGCTGTCTACGCTGCACACCAACGACGCGCCGCAAACGCTGACTCGCATGGTCGACATGGGCGTCAAGCCGTACGCCATTGCGACTTCCGTAAGCCTCATCATTGCGCAGCGCCTGGCACGGCGCCTCTGCAATACCTGCAAGCAACCGATAGACGTTCCCAAGGAGGCACTGGTACGGGAGGGCTTCACGGAAAGCGACGTCGGCCACGGGCTCAAGATTTTCGGCCCGAAGGGCTGCTCGAACTGCAACGGTGGCTACAAGGGCCGGACCGGGATCTACCAGGTGCTGCCCGTCACCGAGGCGATCGCGCGAATCATCCTCGCCGCAGGCAGCGCCGTGGAGATCTCCGATCAGGCGGCCAAGGAAGGCGTCTGGGATCTGCGCCGCGCCGGGCTCGAAAAGGTCAAGAGCGGGCTCACCAGTCTCGAGGAAGTCAACAGCGTCACCGTGGAATAACGCCGGACGGAACTAACCTATGGCCCCCGCAGCAACCGCGACAGCCAAGTCTATCAAGCGCGAGATTCCCTTCGCCTGGGAGGGGCGCGACAAGCGCGGTGCGCGCATCAAGGGCAAGAGCCTTGCCCCCGACGAGTCGGCCTTGCGTGCCGAGCTGCGCCGCCAGGGAATCGCACCCTCGCGGATCCGCAAGCAGCGTCAGACGCTCCGAGGTGGCAGGGTCAATCCCGCGGATATCGCGGTGTTCAGCCGGCAGCTCGCCACGATGCTCGCCGCGGGTATTCCGCTCGTGCAGGCGTTCGAGATCGTCGGTAACGGGAGCGACAAACCCGCGATGCAGAAGCTCGTTCTGGACATCAAAGCGGACGTCGAGGGGGGCACCTCGCTGCATGAGGCGCTCGGCAAGCACCCGCTGTACTTCGATGACCTGTATGTAAACCTGGTGGAGGCGGGTGAGCAGGCGGGTGCCCTCGAATCGCTGCTGGACAAGATTGCCACCTACAAGGAGAAGACTGAGGCGCTCAAGAAGAAGGTCAAGAAAGCCTTGTTCTACCCGGCAGCGGTGGTGGGCGTGGCGGTAATCGTGACCATCGTGTTGCTGGTCTTCGTCATCCCCCAGTTTGAGAGCCTCTACAAGGGATTCGGCGCGAATCTGCCGGCCTTCACACAATTCGTGATCGACTGCTCGCACACGATCCAGCACCAGGGCTTCTTCATCGCCGTGGTCATCGCTGGCGCGGTCTGGGCGTTCATATACTTCAAGAAACGCTCGAGGGCGATGCGCGAGTTCCTCGATCGTCTCGTCCTGAAGATCCCGGTCATCGGACCGATTCTCAACAAGTCGGCGATCGCACGTTACGCGCGCACGCTCTCGACCATGTTCGCCGCGGGCGTGCCGCTCGTCGAGGCGCTCGATTCGGTGGCGGGTGCAACCGGCAACATCGTGTACGAGAGCGCCGTCAAGAAGATGCGGGACGAGGTCGCCACCGGTCAGCGCCTGCAGCGCTCGATGGAGAACACCGGCCTCTTCCCCAACATGGTGAATCAGATGATCGCGGTGGGTGAGGAATCAGGCTCGCTCGACGAGATGTCGGGCAAGGTGGCCACGTTCTACGAAGCGGAAGTGGATAACGCGGTGGACGCCATGTCGAGTCTCCTCGAGCCGCTCATCATGGTGGTGCTCGGAGTACTCGTCGGTGGCCTGGTGATCGCGATGTACCTGCCGATATTCAAGCTGGCATCCGTCGTCTGACGTCCGCGTCCGACGTCCGCGCGTTAAGAGCTAAGAGGAAAGCGCCGCGCTCCGCGCGGCGTTTTCATTAAGAACCGCACAGAACAATGTCAGTGCTCGAGCTGCTCGCAAACTCCCCCGGCGCCTTGATCGGCAGCTGTCTCGTGCTGGGTCTGGTGTGGGGCAGCTTTCTCAACGTGGTCATTCACCGCTTACCGGTAATGCTCGAGCGGCAGTGGCGCGAGCAATGCGCGGAGCTGTCCGCAGGTGCCGCGGCCGCAACGGTGCCCGCCGTCATGCCGCAGCGCTTCAATCTCATCGTCCCGCGCTCGACCTGCCCGGCCTGCGGCGCCCCGATCAAAGCCCTGCACAACATCCCGCTCCTGTCCTGGCTGATGCTCGGGGGCCGCTGCGCCAGCTGCCGCCGGCCGATCAGCCCCCGTTACCCGCTCGTCGAAGCACTCACCGGGATTCTCTTCGCGTCGGTCGCCTGGCGCTATGGCTTCGGCTGGCCGACGCTCGCGGCGCTGGTGCTCACCGGCTACCTGATCGCGCTCACGTTCATCGACATTGATCATCAGTTGCTGCCCGACAGCCTGACGCTGAGCCTGCTGTGGATCGGCCTGTTCCTGAGTCTCTGGGGTCCGCAGGCCGGTGCCGCCCCCATCCCCGTCGATGCACGCTCGAGCCTGATCGGAGCCATGGCCGGTTACGCAAGCCTCTGGAGCGTCTATCATCTGTTCCGGTTGCTCACCGGTAAGGAAGGCATGGGGTACGGTGACTTCAAGCTCTTTGCCGCACTTGGCGCGTGGCTGGGCTGGCAAATGCTGTTGCCCGTCATCCTGCTCGCCGCGCTGGTGGGCGCCATCGTCGGCGTTGCGTTCATCACGCTGCGTGGACAGCATCGATCCACCCCGATCCCCTTCGGTCCGTTCCTCGCCCTCTCCGGCTGGCTGATGCTCATGTTCGGCGAACACCTGGTCGCGAGCTACTTCGGCCTGTTCGCGTCGCACCGATGAGCGCCGCTGCGTGAGTACGCGCGCGTATCGGGTGGGACTCACCGGGGGCATCGCCAGCGGCAAGTCCACCGCCGCAAGCTTCTTCGGCGCTCTCGGCGTACCGATCCTCGACAGCGATCAGATTGCGCGCGACGTGGTCGAACCCGGACAACCTCCGCTCGAGCGGCTGGTGGAGCGCTTTGGCCCCGGCATCCTCACCCCCGACGGCCATCTCGATCGCCCGGCGCTGCGCAACATTGTGTTCTCGGATCCCAAGGCACGCGCCGATCTCGAGGCGCTCACGCACCCGGCCATCGGCGCGGCCATGGAAGCGCAGTCGGCAGCCGCCGGCGGCCCGTACCAGATCCTCGTCATACCGCTTCTCGTCGAGAAGAATCTCGCCTCGCACGTCGACCGGGTGCTGGTGGTCGATTGCGACGAGCAATTGCAGATCCGTCGCTTGCGCGACCGCGACGGCTCGACTCCGGTGCAGGTCGCCGCCATTCTCAAGGCTCAGGCACCGCGCGCGGCACGACTCAAGGCTGCAGATGACGTCATCAGGAATGACGCGGACTTGAGCGCGGTGCGCGATCAGGTCGCAGCGCTCCACGCCCGCTATCTCGAGCTGGCCGCGCGCCCGCGCTCCTGAAGCTGAAGCTGCCCCGTCCCCGCACCGTTTACGGGCGGCGCGTGCCTCAAGCACAATAGGGGCGAGATGCAGTCTGCTGTACCCGAGGCCGATAGCCTGGCACCCGCCGCCGATCCGGCCGTGCTCGTTTTCGAGCAGCCGCTGAACGAACGCATGCGCACTTTTCTGCGCCTCGATTTTCTCTATAACCAGGCGCTCTTTCACAACGAGATGGCAAGTCCCTGGGGAAGCCGCGCGGCGATGGCGAGCCTCATCGACGCCCTCGCCATCACGACACGCACCGACGTGCGCTCCGATGTGCTCAAGGAGCTCGAAAGCCAGCTCACGACCTTGAATGAGTTTCAGTCCAATCCTGGCGTCGATGTCCAGCGGCTCAAAACGCTGATGTCAAATCTGCTGCGGTTGCGCGCCGACCTCATGAGCGCCGGCTCCGCGTTCCTGCAGCCGCTGCGGGACTCCGAATTCCTGAACGCCATCAAGCATCGCAGCGCGATCCCCGGGGGTACGTGCGAGTTCGATCTGCCGGACTTCTACTTCTGGCTGGCACAGCCCGACGATGCGCGCATGCGTGCCTTCAACCAGTGGCTTGGACTGCTGCGTCCCCTGTGCGATGCGATCGCCGAGCTTCTGTGGCTGACCCGACAGAACGGACGCAGTCACCAGGAGATCGCCAAAGGTGGCAGCTTCAGTCTCACGTTCGAGCGGGACAACCCGTTACAGCTGCTGCGTATCTCGCTGCCGGCCGCCGCAGGGCTCTACCCGGAGATCAGTGGCAGCCACCACCGCTGCAGCGTGCGCTTCCTTGCCTGGCACGGTCTCACCGCGCGTCCGACGCAGACCGAGAGTGACGTCACGTTCCTGCTGAGCTGCTGTCCCTGAGCTAAATCCTCGCCACGCGATGAGCCCGGCCCGCGTCAAATGCCCGACGTGTCAGCGTCATTTGGAGTGGGACTCGGCGCCATTTCGCCCGTTCTGCAGCGAGCGCTGCCGGCTGATCGATTTGGGGGCCTGGCTCACAGAGCAACGCTCCATTCGCGGCGATACTGCGCAGCCGGCGGAGGAGCCGGGCGTTCAGCCTCCACCCACAGGATCCGCATCAGACGAATGAGATTTCGAGCCACAGCATTCGGCCTGCACCTTTCGGGCAGCGCCTGCGCACTCACCCTGATTCTGGGTGGCCTCTATCTCGGGTGGTATCGCTGGCCCGGCTGGTACCTCTCGAGCGTACTGCACGTCGTCGGCATCGTGGTGATGGTGGACCTGGTGATC
The DNA here is from genome assembly GCA_035621995.1 of Steroidobacteraceae bacterium. Classification (GTDB taxonomy): domain Bacteria; phylum Pseudomonadota; class Gammaproteobacteria; order Steroidobacterales; family Steroidobacteraceae; genus 13-2-20CM-66-19. The sequence continues at coordinate 34,878 of DASPWF010000052.1, read as the reverse complement.
GGCCCCACACTGACGCTGATCATCGCAAATCCCAACAAGCCGCGTCGCGAGCTCGCACGGGATGTTGGGATGATCGTGGCCGTGCAACTCGCCGCACTGATCTATGGTGCAACGACACTGTGGAGCGGCCGCCCGCTTTACTACACGTTCTCCCTCAATCGCCTGGAGACCGTACAAGCTTCGGACCTCGATACCGGCGAGATCACCCTGGCGCAACACCAGAACCCCTCGCTTGCACCCCACTGGTACAGTCGGCCTCGCTGGGTTTGGGCACCGCTGCCAGAGAACCCTCAGGAAGCCATGAACATCGTGGAGTCAGCGACGATCGGCGGTGGCAAAGATGTCATCGACATGCCGCGCTACTTCGAGCCCTGGGCCAAGGGATTGCCGACGTTGCGGGAAAGGCTGACGCGGCTCGATGACGTCATTTACTTCAGCAAGGCCGAAAAGCAGTCGCTGCGCACGCGTATGTCCGCGCAAGGCCTGTCCTCGGAGCAGCGCAACACACTCGTCCTGTGGGGAGGGTCACGGCGGCTGCTGGCTGTATTCGATCCCGCCACGTTACACATGCAGGCGCTCTTGAGGCCGGATTGATGGCCGATAACCGCGACGCCGTCACGGACGTCAGGGTATCGCTTGGACAGACTTGCAACCTATGCTCGCGCCCGCCCTCACGATACTGCTGTCATCATTTCTGCTGTTCCTGGTTCAGCCCATCGTAGCGAAGCAGATTCTTCCCTGGTTCGGTGGATCGGCGGGCGTCTGGACGATCTGCCTGGTCTTCTTCCAGGTTGTGCTCGTGCTTGGTTATACCTACGCCCACCTGCTGACGCGTCGTGCAGTTGGAACGCGCCAATTCGTGGTGCACATCCTGCTGCTGCTTGCGAGCTGCAGTCTCTTGCCGATCATCCCGGCATCGTCCTGGAAACCTGATCACGACGCTAAGCCCGCTTTGCAGATTCTGGGACTCCTCGCCACTACGGTCGGCTTGCCCTTTTTCCTGCTCTCCTCCACTGCTCCGCTCTTGCAGCGTTGGCTGAACGGGGCGCCCGGTGCGGCCGGTGTCGACCGCTCGATCTACCGTCTGTTTGCGCTCTCAAACCTGGGCTCTCTCTTCGGCTTGCTGTGCTACCCGTTCGCAATAGAGCCCTTCGCGCCGCTGCATGTGCAGGCATTGGCCTGGAGCCTCGGGTATGTGCTCTTCGTCGCCTGCTCGATCATCTATGCCTGGCGGCGCAGCCGGCACTCCGATTTCCAGCACCGTGGCCCGGCAGGGCGGACGGAGGCAGAGCCCGCCCCACCTCTGGGCATGTATGCTTACTGGATCGGATGCTCGGCACTAGGCTCGGCGCTACTGGTGTCGGGAACGAATCAGATCACGCAGAACGTCGCTGCCATCCCGCTCCTTTGGATACTTCCGCTCAGCATGTATCTGCTGAGCTTCGCCATCAGCTTTGAGGGACGTGGCGGTCGTGGATGGTACGAGCGGCGTTTCTGGGTCACGCCAGCCATGCTGGCCACCGGCGCCATGGCGTGGGCTTTGTTCGCCGATGAGGGGAATCTATCCGTCTATCTGGCAGTGCCCGTGTTTGCGGTTGGAATCCTGCTTGGATGCATCCTCTGCCATGGTGAGCTCGCACGCAGCAAACCCAGCCCGGAGTATTTGACGCATTTCTATCTCAGCCTCGCGAGCGGCGGCGCGCTCGGCGGTCTTCTGGTCGGGCTCCTTGCGCCGACGGTCTTCGACGGCTACTGGGAAATGCCGTTGTCGATACTGCTGCTTGCGTCCCTCGGCGTGTACTGCTGCTCCGAGGAAGCGCGCAGGAACCCGGGCAAGACCTGGACTGCAAACATCGGGTTCGCGTTACTCGGCACGGCCGTGATATTGCTTCTGCTCGGTGGGCTGCCCTCGGTGCTCGATGCGTACACTTTGGAATGGGCCAAGATCGTGCAGGGGGATGCGCGCTGGGGGTGCGCTGCGCTGCTGATATTCTCGGCGGTGCTGCTACAGAGCTATCGTCTGTGGCGCGCCGTCGCGCTCACCGCCTTGAGCTGTACCCTGGTATTCGACTGGAGCTACTACCACCGGCTGTCCACCAGTACGGAATTCGCGGCGCGCAACTTCTACGGGACGCTCCGGGTGGTCGAATCGCGCTATGGCACAGGACAATTGCGGCGGCTCATGCACGGCAGCATCCTGCACGGGTCCCAGGTCATGCAGCCGCCGCAACGTCTGGTGCCGACAGCGTACTTTGGGGAATCCTCCGGAATCGGACGTGCGTTCTCGTCGGTGCGTGCGGGCGTCGGTCCGCTGCGCATCGGCTCGATCGGCCTCGGTGCAGGAACACTTGCTGCGTATGCAAGACCCGGTGACTTGTTTCGTGTCTACGAACTCAATCCCGCCGTGCTGGACATTGCCGAGAATCAATTCGACTACCTGCGGGACTGCCAGGGGCGGGTCGAGCCCGTGCTTGGCGATGCACGGGTTTCTCTCGAACGCGAGATCGCGGCGGGTGCGTATGACCTGCCGGAGCGGCGCTTCGACGTGCTGTCATTGGATGCCTTCTCCGGGGACGCGATTCCCGTGCATCTGCTGACGCGCGAGGCACTCGCCATTTATTCACGGGTAACCAAGCCAGACGGCATCATCGCTTTTCACGTGTCCAACAGGTACCTCGACCTTCCGCCGGTCGTCGAACGCATCGCGCGCGAGGCGGGTTTCCAGGTCGTGCTGATCGCCGACCGCCCCCCCGCGCAGAGTCTGCGCTATGCCTCGGACTGGGTCCTGCTCACACGCAACACCGCGTTTCTCCGCAACCCCGCGATAGCGGCATATAGCCGGTCGATCGTGCCTCGTGCGGGCCTGCCCGAATGGACCGATCAGTTCACCAATCTGGTGCGGATTCTCAAGTAATCCGGCGGGCAATCCCGGTGCGCGGCGCGTGAGGTGCTACGAACCCGCAGGCACGGTCACGCCCAGCCACTTCGCAAGAAACGCCCACTGGTCGGCGAAGTCATCGATCTGCATCCACACCGGCTTGCCGGCGCCGTGCCCGGCACGCGTCTCGATGCGGATCAGGATGGGGTTCGGGCAGACCTGCGCTGCCTGCAACGCCGCGGCGAACTTGTAGCTGTGCCAGGGCACGACGCGGTCGTCGTGGTCGGCAGTCGTGATCAGGGTGGGCGGATAGCAAACTCCCGGCTTCACGTTCTGCACCGGCGAGTAGGCGTACAGTACCTTGAACTGCTCTGAGTTCTCCGCGAGCCCGTAGTCGGACGACCACTGGCGGGCGTTGGCGCTGGCGGTGTGGTAGCGGAGCATGTCAAGCACGCCGACCGCGGGCAGCGCCGCGCCGAAGAGGTCGGGGCGCTGCGTCAGAACCGCACCGACCAGGAGGCCACCGTTGCTTCGTCCATGGATCCCTAAGCGGGCGCTGCGCGTGTAGTTCTGGCGAATGAGGTATTCGGCGGCCGCGATGAAGTCGTCGAACACGTGCTGCTTGTTCGCGAGCGTCCCGGCCTTGTGCCAGGCCTCGCCGTACTCGCCGCCGCCGCGCAGGTTTGCCTCGGCGTACGCGCCGCCCATCTCGAGCCAGGCCTCGACGGACGGTCGGTAGACCGGTGTCAGCGAGATGTCGAAGCCACCGTAGCCGTAGAGCAGCATCGGCTGGTTGCCGTCCCTCACCATGTCGCGCCGGTGGGTGATGTACATCGGCACGCGCGTGCCGTCCCTGCTGGTGAAGAACACCTGCTCGGTCACGAATTGTGCGGTGGCTGCCTGTGTGTGCGGCTCGCGCCACAGCGTCGCCTGATTCGTCGGCACGTCGAAGCGGAAAATCCTGCGCGGCGTCAGGTAGTCGGAGTAGGAGAAAAACGTTTCGCTCTGTGCGCCCTCGCCCTGAAAGCCTTCGATCCGCCCCATGCCGGGCAGCGGCACTTCACCCACCGGGCGGCCGTCGCGCTCGTAGACGCGCGCGACTCCGCGGGCATTCTCCACGTACTTGACGATGATCCGGCCACCGACGTAGGTCGCCTCCTCGAGTGCGCTGTCGCCCTCGGGCACGACGATTCGCCGTGCCGTCGGGTCGCGTGCATCGACCGCGATGACATGGCCGAGGGGTGCATCGCGCGTCGAGCGGAAGTAGAGCTCGTGACCGTGCACGCCCACATAGGTGTACAGCCCATCCCAATCGGCGAAGAGTGGCCGGGCCTTCTCGCCCGGATGGTGCAGGTTGAGCAGGTCGACCGCGTTCGTCTCATAACCCTCGACGAGGGTCACGACCAGGTAGTGGCCGTCCTCGGTGACGCGCGCCATCGGAACGTGGGTCGGATGGTTGGTCACCTCGTAAACGAGGCGGTCCTGGTCCTGCCGAGTGCCGAGCTTGTGAAAGTAGACCGCCGGTCGCCCGGAATCGTCGCCGCGCCCGTCCGCGGCGGCTGCGCCGGCCGGCGCCGGGTAGCGGCTGTAGTAGACGCCCGAATCGTCGCGTGCCCAGGACACGCCCCAGAACTTGGTGAACCGCAGCGTGTCCGGCAGGTCGGTGCCGTCGGCCACGCGCCTGAAGTGCCACACCTGCCAGTCGGTGCCGGCATCCGAGAGCGCGTACGCCACCAGGTCGCCACGCACGTCCGGAGTGAATTCCGACAGCGCAACGGTCGCATCGGCGCGCTCCGCGTTGGGATCGAAGAGCACGCGAGCCTGTGCATCGAGACCGTCCGCTACCATGAGCACGCTCTGGTTCTGCTGGCCGTCGTCGTGCAGGTAGAAGTAGCGGCTGCCGCGCTTTACCGGGACGTCATAGCGCTCGTAATTCCACAGCTGCGTGAGACGCGCCTTCAGCCACTCACGTGCCGGCAGCTGCGTGAGCCGCGACTGCGTCAGCGCATTCTGTGTGGCCACCCAGTCGCGCACGGCGGGTGAGTCGAGATTCTCGAGCCAGCGGTAGGGATCGGCGACCTTGACACCGAAGTAGGTGTCCGAGACCTGTACCCGTGCCGTAACCGGGTAGATCGGCGCTGCGGCGGCCGGCGGCAGACCGACCGCAGTCTCGGTGACCGTCGGCATCGTCATGCCGTGCGGCCCGTTGCCGGGAAAGGGTTCGGGCGGCCCACCGACGAGGCGCGCCCCGCTGCAGGCGGCGATGAGGATGAGGCCCGAAGCGGCCGCAGCCGTCGCCAACGCGAGGGCCGCGCGCGGGATTCGCGTGACCGTCAGCGTCTTTGACCGCCTCACGGGAACTTGATCTTGCCGCCGCCTGCGCTAGGTCCGGGGCCGACGCCCGCGCCAACCTCGGGCACGACGATGCGCGAGGCGGCCTCGCGGCGCAGCTCGCGCGCCTCATCGATCGCCTGCTCGAGCGCCACCTTCACACCGTCAGGGAATTTCCTGAGTGCTTCCTCGAGCGTCTTCGCTTCGATCTCGAAGCCGAGCGGCAGTACGCCGGCGGGAGTGAGTAGCTGCGTCTGCCCGGAGAACAGCACCGGACGCGTCGCGTCGATCGCGCCGTCGGTCGTCACCGGCGTCAGACGCCGGATGCTGCCGGCGTGCCGGTCGGTGAAAACGTCCTCGCGGTAAAGTCCCTTGGGATCGAGCTGAATGTCGGGAAGATCGTTCTGCGTGGCCATGGAATTTCCGCCTCACGTGATGCGAGCATTGTACACGCCCCACCTGGCAGCCCCCGGGGTCAGCGCAGCGCCGGGTTGGCGAGTGCCGCGACGAACGGGCGGTCAGCCTCGAGCAGGTCCTCGTCCGGTAGAAGTGCGGGCGCGACCCACTTCAGCTGTTGACCGTCGAGGGGCTGCGGCGTGCCGTTGAAACGCTCGACCCGCCAGAGCGACAGCTCGACGCTGCGGTCGTCGTAGGCATGGCGGGTGCGCATGAAGGGCGTCGCCCCGAGGAGCTCGATGCCGAGCTCCTCGCGCAGCTCGCGCGCGAGCGCCTCATGCTCGCCCTCGCCAGCACCCACCTTGCCGCCGGGAAACTCCCAGCGCCCGGCCAGGTGCCGGCCCGCGGGGCGCTGCGCGATGAGCACCCGACCTTCGCCGTCGCGGAGCACCGCGGCCACGACCAGGATCGGCTTGGGTCGGGGAAGGATGTCCGCCAGGCGTGCCGCCGCTACTCGACGCTCGTGAGCGCGCCGTGGCAGTGCTTGTACTTCTTGCCGGAGCCGCACGGGCAGGGCTCGTTGCGCCCGACCTTACGCTCACCGCGCACGAACGTGCCCGAGCTCTCGGCAGGCGGCAGCGCCGGCGCTGCGGCGGCGGCCGACGGGGCGCGGCGCTCGGCCGTACCGTGAGCGGCGGAGTGCGCCGGCGGCGCGGCCGCGGCCTCCTCCTCCGCGCCGGCGAGCGCGGAAGCGGCCTCCGCGTGCTGCGCCTGCAAGGCACGCATCAGGCGGCGGCGGCGCTCCTCCTCCTCGCGCTCGATCTCCTCCTGCGTGCGTACCTCGAGCGTCGCCATGAGCGAGGAGGTCTCGTACTTGATGCGCTCGAGCATGGACGCGAACATCTCGAAGGCTTCGCGCTTGAACTCGAAGCGATAGTCCTTCTGCGCATAGCCGCGCAGGTGTATGCCCTGCCGCAGGTAATCCATCCCCGCCAGATGCTCGCGCCAGTGTTGATCGAGCTTCTGCAGCATCACCTGCTTCTCGACGTGGCGCATGATCGGCGTGTCGGTCGGCGCCACCTTGCCGATGCGGGCTACCTTGGCATCGTAAGTCTCGTGCACGGCGCGAATGACGCGCTCGCGCAGCGCCTGCTCCTCGAGCTCCGGTTCCTGCGCCAGCCAGCCCTGGGGGTCGATGCGGGTGTTGAAGTCCTTGAGCACGCTCTCGGCGAGCCCCTTGAGGTCCCAGTCGGCTGCCACTGCCTGCCGCGGCATGTGCTGGTCGAGGAGCGTGCCGACCGAGTCTTCCAGCAACCCGTGGATCGCCGCCGAGAGGTCCTCGGTGCCCATGATCTCGGTGCGCTGCGCGTAGACCACCTTGCGCTGGTCGTTGGCGACGTCGTCGAACAGCAGCAGGTTCTTGCGGATGTCGAAGTTGTGTGACTCGACCTTGCGCTGCGCCTTCTCGATCTGCCGGGTGAGCATGCCGCTCTCGATCACCTCGCCTTCCTTCATGCCGGCCATCTTCAGCAGCCGCTGCGTGCGCAGCGGATCGCCGAAAATGCGCATCAGGTTGTCTTCCATCGACAGGTAGAAGCGGCTCGAGCCCGGATCGCCCTGGCGGCCGGAGCGGCCGCGCAGCTGGTTGTCGATGCGGCGCGACTCGTGGCGCTCGGTGCCAACGATGTGCAGTCCGCCGGCAGCGACCACCTTGTCGTGCCGTGCCTGCCACTCGGTGCGCAACCGCTCGCGAGCGATGTCGTCGAGTTCGGAGGCAGCCGCGAGCTCGGCCTCGAGATTGCCGCCGAGCACGATGTCGGTACCGCGGCCGGCCATGTTGGTGGCGATGGTCACGGCCCCGGGCCGCCCGGCCTGCGCGACGATGTGCGCCTCGCGCTCGTGCTGCTTGGCGTTGAGTACCTGGTGCGCCACGTCCTCCTTCTGCAGCAGGCCCGAGAGAAACTCCGAAGTCTCGATGGACGTGGTACCGACCAGCACCGGTTGCTCGCGCGTCACGCAATCGCGGATGTCCTCGATGATGGCCTTGAATTTGTCGCTCTGGGTCAGGTACACGAAGTCGGAGTTGTCCTTGCGGACCATCGGCCGATGGGTCGGGATCACGACCACCTCGAGGCCATAGATCTGCAGGAACTCCGGAGCCTCGGTGTCGGCCGTACCCGTCATTCCCGAGAGCTTCTTGTAGAGACGGAAATAGTTCTGAAAGGTGATGGAGGCGACCGTCTGGTTCTCCTCGCGCACCCGCACGCCCTCCTTGGCCTCGACCGCCTGGTGCAGGCCGTCGGACCAGCGCCGCCCGGGCATGGTACGACCGGTGAACTCATCCACGATGATGACCTCGCCGCCGCGCACGATGTACTCGACGTCGCGCTTGTAGAGCGCCTGCGCGCGCAGCGCCGCGTTCAGGTGGTGCATCAGGCGGATGTTGGCCGACTCGTAGAGACTCTCGCCTTCCTTCAGCAGGCCCGACTGCAGCATGAGCTGCTCGACGTGCTCGTGACCGGCTTCGGTGATGTGCACCTGCTTGGTCTTCTCCTCCACCGAGAAGTCCCCGGGGCCGTCTTCTTCCTTCTGCCGCACCAGGCGCGGCACCAGCTCATTGATGCGCAGATACAGCTCGGTGCTCTCCTCGGCCGGTCCCGAGATGATGAGCGGCGTGCGCGCCTCGTCGATGAGGATCGAGTCGACCTCGTCGACGATGGCGAAGCTGAGCGAGCGTTGCACGCGGTCCTCGAGGCGATAGGCGAGGTTGTCGCGCAGGTAATCGAAGCCGAATTCGTTGTTGGTGCCGTAGGTGATGTCGCAGGCGTAGGCCGCACGCTTCTCCTGGGCGCTCTGGGCGTTCTTGATGACGCCCACGGTGAGCCCAAGGAAGCGGTACACCGGGCCCATCCAGTCGGCGTCGCGCTGGGCGAGGTATTCATTCACCGTGACGATGTGTACGCCCTCGCCGCTCAGCGCGTTGAGATAGGCAGGGAGCGTTGCGACCAGCGTCTTGCCCTCGCCGGTGCGCATCTCGGAGATCATCCCCTTGTGCAACGTGATGCCACCGATCAGCTGCACGTCGAAGTGGCGCATCTTGAGGGTGCGCTGCGCCGCCTCGCGCACCACCGCGAAGGCTTCCGGCAGCAGCTGATCGAGAGTCGCACCCTCCTTCAGCCGCCGGCGAAATTCGTCCGTCTTCGCGCGCAGCGCCTCGTCGCTGAGAGCCTTGATCTGCGGCTCGAGCTCCCTGGCGGCGCGCACCGCTCGGGCGTGGCCACGGATGATGCGCTCGTTGCGGCTGCCGAAGACGCGAGTGAGAAGCTGGCGCAAAGAGGACTCGCTAAAAAAGGCAAAAAAATCTTTCCCGACAAGCACTTATCGTACGTACCGGGCGCTCGGAAGCGGCGTATTGTACGAGATAGACGCTACCGACGCCCAATTGGTTCGGGCGCGGAGCAATTCAAGTGAGAGAGAGGCCGGCCGCTCAGCGGCCGATGAAGGAGAGCGGATCGACCTGGCGGCCGTTGCGCAGCACTTCGAAGTGCACGTGGGGTCCGGTCGAGCGACCGGTGGAGCCCATGAGCGCGATCGGCTCACCGCGCTTCACGGTCTGACCGACGCTCACCAGCATGCGCTCGTTGTGACCGTAGCGCGTCACGTAGCCGTCGCCGTGATTGATCTCGACCAGTTTGCCGAAGCCGGCGCGCTCGCCTGCCCAGGTGACGATGCCAGCCGCTACGGCCACCACCTTGGAGCCGGCGGTGCCGGCGAAGTCCACGCCCTTGTGGAAGGTCTCGAGACCGTCGAAGGGATCGGCGCGCTCGCCGAAATACGAGGAAATGAAGCCGCTCGAGACCGGGCGTCCTTCGGGGTGGATCTCCTTCTTGAGCTCGCGGGCGAGAATCAGGTTCTCGAGCGCCGAGAGCTGCGACTCGCGCTGGTCCACGCGATCCTCAAGCTGCGCAAGCTGGCTCGACAGGTCCGGGATCTGCGCGCTCACGCCCTCGCCATCGCCCTCGGGGCCACCGGCGGGCGGGTCGCGATCGAAATTGAACTCACGGCTGTCGATGTCGGCCATCTCGGTGAGACGCTTGCCAAGGGCATCGAGCCGGATCACGTGCGCATTCATCTCGCCGAGGCGCATCGCCATGGCGTTCACGCGCAGCTGCAATTGTTGCCGGAGATCGGCGATCTGCTGCTTCTGCTGCTCGAGGATATTGCCGAAGCGCACCGTATCGCTTAGGACGAGCCGCTCGTGGTTGCCGTGGCCGAATTGCAGTCCGAGCGCGAAGGCGCCGCCGAGAATCGTAAGCGCGAGGCCGGCGATGACACTTAACGTAAGCGGATGTGACAGATTGAACTGTCGTGCTCTGCCTTCTCGCTTTGACAGGAAAATGACGTTCATGCCTTGCGTTCCGACCGCCAGGAGTTCCCCGTGAGCAGGCAATGCCGCTTAAAAAAGCGCATGGACCGTGCCCGGGCGTCGATCGCCCTGTTCTGTTTTAAACGCTCCCCGTCCGATGCCGGCAACCCCGCTGTCATGGCTCCTCGCTTTAGACCGGTGGCTTTGCGTCCCCGCCTTTCGGCGGGTTTGCCTTAGCAACTGGGGTCAATATGCCGAAGAAGACCGGCCGAGACAAGCGCATCAGGCTCCCAATGAGGAGTAGGACCAGTCCGGCTCCTCACATGGCTGATTCTGTAAAGGAGCTCCTCGCGCGCGCTGCGCCCGCCTTGCGGCGTGTCACAGAGCAGGCCGCGCGGCACAGCTTCTGGAGCGAGTGGCTGGCGGCGCATCTGCCGCCAGCGCTCTACAAACACGTGTCGGGCGTCGCCGAGCGTGACGGGACGCTGGTGATTTTCGCGGCAAGCGCAGGCTTCTCGGCGCGGCTGCGCTTTGCGTTGCTTGAGCTCGAAGCGGAGCTGCGCGCTGCGGCACCCGACCTCGCTGAAATCAAGGTGCGCGTGCTGCCGCGCGGATGAACCGCGGCTGAACCGCCGCTGAACCGACCAGCGTCTCAGCCGTGCGGCGGATGCAGCGCCGGCGACTCGACGTAGGAGATGGGGGCGTCGGTGTAGCGCTCGAAGACCACCTCTTCCCAGGTGGAGGTGTCGGCGAGCAGTGCGTGCAGCAGGCGGTTGTTGAGCGCGTGTCCCGACTTGTGACCGCTGAATTCACCGATGAGGCTGTGGCCGAGGAGGTAGAGGTCACCGATCGCATCGAGGATCTTGTGCTTGACGAACTCGTCCTCGTAGCGCAGCCCGTCCTCGTTCAGCACGCGGAAGTCGTCGAGCACGATCGCGTTGTCGAGACTGCCGCCGAGCGCGAGGTTGCGGGCCCGCAGTGTCTCGAGGTCACGCATGAAGCCGAAGGTACGCGCGCGACTCACTTCCTTGAGGAAGGAGGTGGTCGAGAAGTCCATCGAGGCGCGCTGCGAGCGGCGCTTGAAGATCGGGTGATTGAACTCGATCTCGAAGTTCACCTTGAAGCCGTCGAATGGATCGAACTGCGCCCACTTGTCGCCATCCTCGACGCGCAGCCGCTTCTTGACGCGGATGAAGCGCTTCGGCCGGCGCTGTTCCTCGATGCCCGCCGACTGCAAGAGGAATACGAACGGGCCGGCGCTGCCGTCCATGATCGGCACCTCGGGGGCGGAGACCTCGACGATCGCGTTGTCGATCCCAAGTCCGGCGAATGCCGACAGCAGGTGCTCGACGGTGGACACGCGCGACTCGCCCCGGCCGAGCGTCGTGCCGAGCATGGTGTCGCCGACGTTCTCGGCGGTGGCGCGGATGTCGACCGGCTGTGGCAGGTCAGTACGCCGGAACACAATGCCGGTGTCCGGGTCTGCCGGCTTGAGGGTCATCAGCACCTTCTTGCCCGTGTGCAGCCCAACGCCGGTGGCGCGAATCGAGTTCTTGAGTGTTCGTTGTCCGACCATGCCTGAGCTTTTCAGTAACGAGCGCGGACGCGTGCGGATGACACGCGCCACGCGCGCCGTGAGGAGGCCCACCCGAGGCCAGGGAGGCCCCTCCCAAGGCGTTTAACGTAAGCCGCGTTACCGTATCACATCAATCGGCCTGCCGTCGCAGGAACGCCGGAATGTCAAGCAACTCCTCCGGGTCGGCCTCCGGCCGCAACCCGTCCCCGACCGCCCGTTGCCGCTGCACGGTGGGCTTGTCGAGGGCGGCATAGTCACTGCTCGAGAGCGGCGCGCGCCGCACCACCCGCATCGACGGCTCGGCACCGCGGACCTCACGCTCGCGGGCCATGTCGCGCTCCCGCGGTGGAGCGAGCGGGGTACGCGATGCGGCAACGGGCCGTCCCAGTCCGGTTGCCACTACGGTAACACGGACCTGGTTGTCGAGCTCCGGATCAATGACGGTTCCCACCACGACCGTGGCGTCGTCCGAGGCAAACTGCTTGACGATCTGGCCAACCTCCTGGAATTCACCGATCGACAGGTCCATGCCCGCGGTCACGTTGACCAGAATGCCGTGGGCGCCGGCGAGGTTGATTTCCTCGAGCAGCGGCGAGGAAACCGCGGCCTCGGCGGCGGCTCGTGCGCGGCCTTCGCCGCTCGCGGCCCCCGAGCCCATCATCGCCATGCCGGTCTCGGCCATCACCGTACGCACGTCGGCGAAGTCGACGTTGATGAGGCCGGGGCGCGTGATGAGCTCGGCGATGCCCTGCACGGCGCCCTGCAACACCTGGTTCGCGGCCTTGAAGGCATCGAGCAGCGTGGTCTGTGGTCCCAACACGGTCAACAGCTTCTGGTTAGGAATTGTAATGAGCGAGTCGCAGTACTTGCCGAGCTCGGCAATGCCGTGGTCGGCCACGCAGGCGCGCTTGTTCCCCTCCATTTCGAACGGCTTGGTCACCACCGCGACGGTAAGGATCCCGAGCTCGCGGGCGACCTGCGCCACGACCGGTGCCGCGCCGGTGCCGGTGCCGCCGCCCATGCCGGCGGTGATGAACAGCATGTCGCACCCCTCGACCAGCTCGACGATGCGGTCACGGTCCTCCATCGCCGCCTGGCGGCCCACTTCCGGGTCGGCGCCGGCGCCGAGCCCCTTGGTGATGTTGCAGCCGATCTGCAGCGCCGTCTTGACCTTGGCGTGCTTCAGCGCCTGGCTGTCGGTGTTGACGCACATGAACTCCACACCGTCGATCCCGGAGGTGACCATGTGTGCCACGGCGTTCCCCCCACCGCCGCCCACGCCGATCACCTTGATGACCGCGCTCTGGCTGTATGCGTCCATCAATTCAAACATGTTGTCGCTCCTCTAAACGAATACAAGTGGTTGGTTGAGTCGTCGTCTTGCTCTGTCAGCTTCAAAAGTTCCCCTGGAACCAGGAACGCATGCGGTCGAACATGGACTTGGCGCCCCCCAGGGAGCCCGCTCGGCGCGCGGGCAAGGCGTTGTCGCGTGCGTAGAGCAGCAGCCCCACGCCGGTGGAAAAGATCGGGTTGCGCACCACGTCGGTAAGACCGTGCACGGTCTGCGGCACTCCGAGCCGCACCGGTACGTGGAACACTTCCTCGGCGAGCTCGATGGCACCTTCCATCTTGGCGCTGCCGCCGGTGAGCACGATGCCGGCGGCGATCACTTCCTCGAAGCCGCTGCGCCGCAGCTCCTCGCGCACCAGGCCGAACAGCTCCTCATAGCGCGGCTCGACGATCTCGGCGAGCGTCTGCCGTGCGAGCCGCCGCGCCGGGCGCTCGCCCACGCTCGGCACCTCGATGCTCTCGTCCGGGTTGGCGAGCTGCGACAGCGCGCAGGCGTAGCGGATCTTGATGTCCTCGGCGTACTGGGTCGGGGTGCGCATCGAGACGGCGATGTCGTTGGTCACCTGGTCACCGGCGATCGGGATCACCGCCGTGTGGCGGATCGCGCCGTTGGCGAACACCGCGAGATCGGTGGTGCCCCCGCCGATGTCGACGAGGCACACGCCGAGCTCCTTCTCGTCGTCGGTGAGCACCGCGAAGCTCGAGGCGAGCTGCTCGAGAACCACATCGTCGACGTCGAGGCCGCAGCGCTGGATGCACTTCTCGATGTTCTGCGCGGCGGAGTCGGCGCCGGTGACGATGTGCACCTTGGCTTCGAGCCGCACCCCCGACATGCCGATCGGGTCGCGGATGCCCTCCTGACCGTCGACGATGAACTCCTGCGGCAGCACGTGCAGGATCTTCTGGTCGGCGGGGATCGCGACCGCCTTGGCCGCGTCGATCACGTGCTCGACGTCGCCGTGACTCACCTCTTTGTCACGCACGCCGACGACGCCGTGGGAGTTGAGACTGCGTACGTGGCTGCCGGCGATACCGGCGAACACCGAGTGGATCTCGCAGCCGGCCATGAGCTCGGCTTCCTCCACCGCGCGCTGGATCGACTGCACGGTGGACTCGATGTTGACCACCACGCCCTTCTTCAGGCCCCGTGAGGGCTGCGAGCCGAGGCCCAGCAACTCGATCGACCCGTCGAGTCCCACCTCGCCCACCAACGACACGACCTTGGAGGTGCCGATGTCGAGACCGACGATCAGATTGCGTTCCGCGCGCTTAAGCATCGTGAGCACCTTCGCGAGCCGTGCCGCGCGCGCCGTTGCCGCGCCAGCCGATGGCAAACCCGTTTGTGTAGCGCATGTCCACGTAGGCGATGTCGTCGCCGCGCTGCGTGACGAGCTTCAGCGCCGTGTTCATGAATTTCTCGAAGCGCTCGTCCACCTGGCGCCGCCCGAGCCGCACGGTGACGCCGTTGGCGAGATCGAACTCCCACGCGCCGCGCGCATCGAGGCGCATCGCCGTCACGCGCAGGCCCGCCTGCATCAGGCGCGCTGCGGCACTGAGGTAGCGCTGCGCCACGAGCGACTCCTTGCCCTCGGGTCCTGCGAGCTGCGCGAGCTCGGAGGGCACATGGCGGGCGTCGGCATCGAACAGCTCGCCGCGCATGTTGAGGAGCCCGCGCTCGCCCCAGCGTGCGGCCGCGGTCTGTTCGACGACCAGCACCGTGAGCCCGCGCGGCCAGGCGCGCTGCACACTGACAGCGTCCACCCAGGGGAGCGTGTGGATCGCGCGGCGCACCGCGCCAAGATCCACCGACAGCAGTCCCGCACCGTGCAGCTGCGCCTTCACCACGCGCTCGACGTCCCCGGGCGCGACGCGCTGGAAGCGTCCCTGCACCGCCACGGTCTCGATCGGCTGATTGAGCGGGAAGGCGAGCGCGGCCGCGGCGCCGGCGATCAGCGCGAGCACGCCGCAGGTGACGCCGAGTGCGCGCCAGTTGACCGCGGGCAGCCGCAAGCGACGGCGCTCGGAGCGCTTACGGCGGTTTTTCGGGCGGCCGAGCATCGCGATCCTAACTCCTGACCGGCGGCGCCGGCGCGCCGCCGAGGGGCCGGCGGGTGAAGCTGGTCTCGAGCACCCGCCACGCGAGCTCGGCAAAGTCGATGCCCACGGCACGCGCGGCCATGGGCACGAGGCTGTGGCTCGTCATGCCGGGGATGGTATTGACCTCGAGCAGCTGCGGCCGCCCGGCGGCATCCATCATGAAATCCGCGCGTCCCCATCCCGAGGCGCCGACCGCCTCGAAGGCGGCAAGCGCGAGGCTCTTGAGGTGCGCCTCGGCGCTGGCCGGCAGGCCCGCCGGGCAGAAGTAGCGTGTGTCGTCGCGGAAGTACTTCGCCTCGTAGTCGTAGAAGCTCTTCGGCGTCTCGATGCGGATCGAGGGCAGCGCCTCGCCCTGCAGGATCGCCACCGTGTATTCCTTGCCCGGCAGCCAGGGTTCGGCGAACACCACGGGTTCGAGCTGCGCAGCGGCGCAGTACGCGGCGGGCAGCTCCGCGGCCGCCTCGACCTTGCTCATGCCGACACTCGAGCCCTGGGTGGCGGGCTTGACGATGAGCGGGAGCTTCAATCGCTCGACGGCAAGGGCGAAATCCTGCGGACCGCTCAGTACCATGAAGTCGGACGTCGGCACGCCGATCGCGAGCGCCAGGCGCTTGGTGCGCAGCTTGTCCATGCCGATGGCCGATCCCATGACGCCGCTGCCGGTGTAGGGAATGCCGAGGTACTCGAGCGCGCCCTGGAGCGTGCCGTCCTCGCCGCCCGGGCCGTGCAGCGCGATCCACACGCGCTCGAAGCGTCCGCTCAGGAGTTCCGCGAGCTGCTGGTCACGCGGGTCGAAGGCATGCGCCTCAACCCCGCGCGCCTTGAGCGCCGCGAGCACCGCGCGGCCGGAGAGCAGCGAGATCTCGCGCTCGCAGGAACCGCCGCCGAAGAGCACCGCGACGCGACCGAAGGCGCGCGGATCGCTCACGCGCTGCAGCCAGTCGGGTTGGTAGGCGAGGCGCATGGCTGTCAGGGCACTCCCACGATGCGCACCTCGGGTTCGAGCGTCACGCCGTGGGCGCGCGCAACCTCGTCGCGCACGTGGGCGATGAGTCGTTCGAGGTCGTGAGCGCTCGCACGTCCGTGATTGATGATGAAGTTGGCGTGCTTACTCGACACCGAGGCATCGCCGATGCGAAATCCCTTGAGCCCGCAGGCCTCGATGAGGCGCGCGGCGTGATCGCCCGGGGGGTTGGTGAACACCGAGCCGCAGCTCCACTCTCCGATCGGCTGCGATGCCTTACGCCGCGCGAGAAGCGAGCGCACCTCGCCCGCGTGCACGCCGGGACGGCGCTCGAAGGTGAGCTCGGCGGCGAGGAACCACTCTTCCGCCGCCGGGGCGGTCACCTGGCGGTAGCCGACGCGATACTCGCCGCGCGTGCGCGTGTGCGTGCGTCCGGCACGGTCGATGGTCTCGACCGAGCGCACGTGCTGCCAGGTCTCCCCGCCAAAGGCGCCCGCGTTCATCGCGAGCGCGCCGCCGAGCGTGCCGGGGATACCGGCGAAGAACTCGGCCGGACCCAGGCCCCAGCGCAGGCATTGCCGCGCGATGCGTGCACAGGCGACGCCGGCTCCGCCGCGCACCGTGGTCTCATTGAGCCGCTCGAGCTCAGCGAGCGTGCCGTGCGTGCTGATGACGATGCCGCGGATGCCGCCGTCGCGCACCAGCAGGTTGCTGCCGAGCCCGATCCAGTGAATCGGAACATCGGGCGGTGCGGTGCGCAGAAACCCCGCGAGGTCCGTGGCGTCGCGCGGATTGAAGAACACCTCCGCGGGACCGCCTACGTGCCAGGAGGTATGGCGGCTCAGAGGCTCGTTGCGCCGCACGCGGGCATTGAACTCGGGCGCCACGGCGACGCTCATGCGGCACCCCCGGGCGGCAGCAGCGCCACGAGCTGCGCGGGCAGCGCGTGGGCCACCGCGCTGATGTTGCCCGCACCCATCGCCACGATGACGTCGCCCCCGCGGATCACCTCCCTCAGTGCGGCGCCGAGCTCTTCCACCTTCTCGACGAACAGCGGCTCGAGCTGCCCGCGGCTGCGCACCGCGCGACAGATGGCGCGGCCGTCGGCGCCCGCAATCGGCGCCTCGCCGGCCGCGTACACCTCGGTGACGCACAGCACGTCGGCCTGCGAGAGCGAGCGGCCGAAGTCGTCGATCAGATCGTGCGTACGCGTGTAGCGATGTGGCTGGAAGGCGAGCAGCACGCGCCTGCCGGGGTAGCCCTGGCGGACCGCCTCGAGCGTCGCGGCGATCTCGGTGGGGTGATGACCGTAGTCATCGATGATCGTGACGCTGCCGACGGCGGTGACCACGTCGCCGATGTGCTGCATGCGCCGGTCGACGCCCTGAAAGCCGCCGAGCGCGCGCAGTATCGCCTGATCGTCGATGCCGAGCTCGGTGGCGACGGCGATTGCAGCGAGCGCATTGCGCACGTTGTGGATCCCGGGCAGGTTGAGCGTCACGGCAAGCGGTGCACCGGTCGCGCGCGTGACCTCGAAGCGCGTCTGCAGTCCCGCCGCGCTCAGACGCACCGCGCGCACGTCGGCGCTGGCGCCAAGGCCGTAGGAGAGAATCGGCCGTCCCACTTCCTGCACGATGCTGCGCACGTGCTCGTCGTCGGCGCACAACACCGCGAGGCCGTAGAACGGCAGGTTGTGCAGGAAGTCGAGGAAGCTCTGCTTGAGCAGGCCAAAATCCCCGCCGTGGGCAAAGAGGTGGTCGTTGTCGATGTTGGTGACGATCGCGATGAGCGGCTGCAGGTGCGTGAAGGAGGCATCGCTCTCGTCGGCCTCCGCGACCAGGTAGCGACCGGCCCCGAGGCGCGCGTTGCTCGCCGCGCTCTTCAGCCGCCCACCGATCACGTAGGTCGGGTCCTCGCCGCCTTCCGAGAGGACGCTGGCGATGAGACTCGTGGTGGTGGTCTTACCGTGCGTGCCGGCCACCGCGATCGAGTAGCGAAAGCGCATGAGCTCGGCGAGCATCTCGGCACGCGCCACCACCGGGATACGCTGGGCGAGGGCCGCGGCGATCTCCGGGTTGTCGCGCGGCACGGCGCCCGAGGCGACCACCACGTCGGCCCCAAGGATATTGGCGGCAGCGTGGCCGATACTGATGCGCGCCCCGAGGCCCGCGAGGCGCTGCGTCACGGTGCTGGCGCGGGCATCCGAGCCCTGCACCCGGTAGCCGAGGTTGAGCAGCACCTCGGCGATGCCGCTCATGCCGCTGCCGCCGATGCCGACGAAATGAATGGTATTGATGCGCCGCATGCGATCGCGCCGCTCCGGCACGAGGCGCCGCTCCTCGCGCGCGCGCTCGGGAAGCGTGCGGCGCTCGGCGCTCATGCGACGCTCCGTGCGAGCGCCAGGCACGAGGCGGCGAGCTCATCGGCGGCGCGCGGCATGGCGAGCACCCGTGCCCGCTCGGCCATGGCCAGGAGCTTCCCGCGTCCGGCGAGCCGCGCGAGCTCCCCGGCGAGTCGCTCCTCGGTGAGTTCGCGGTCAGCGATCAGCACCGCCGCTTCGGCCCGCACCAGGAAGCGGGCGTTACACGCCTGGTGATCATCCACCGCGCCTGGGAACGGCACGAGGATCGCACCGATGCCAACGGCGGCGAGCTCCGAGACCGTGAGCGCACCGGCGCGGCAGATGACGAGGTCGGCCCAGCCGTACGCCTCGCTCATGTCCTCGATAAACGGGCGCACGTCGGCCCGCACGCCGGCCTGCGCGTAGCTGGCGCGCCCGGCCTCGATCCAGCGCTCGCCGGCCTGATGGCGCACATCGAAAGCAATCGCGGTGCCGAGCCGCTTCAATGCAAAGGGTACGACGGTGTTGAGGCGGGTCGCGCCCTGGCTGCCGCCGATGACGAGCAGGCGGATCGGTCCGCTGCGCCCGGCAAAGCGCATCGCAGGCGGCGGCAGCGCGCCGATGTCGCGGCGCACGGGGTTGCCGATTACACGCGCGTGCACGTTGTGACCAAAGCTGCCGGGGAATGCCTCGAGCACCTGCCGTGCGAGGTGCGCGAGGATGCGGTTGGTGAGACCTGCGATCGCGTTCTGCTCGTGGATCAGCAGCGGACGGCGCGTCAGCCAGGCGGCCACGCCCCCGGGCCCGGTGACGAAGCCCCCGAGTCCGACGACGACCGAGGGGCGATGGCGCCGCATCACGGCGAGCGCCTGCAGCAGCGCGCGGGCGAGGCGAAAGGGCGCGGCGAGCCAGGTGAGCATCCCCTTGCCGCGCAGCCCTCCCACCGAGAGCCGCTCGATCGGAATCCCCTCGGCGGGAATGATGCGCGACTCGAGCCCACGCTCGGTGCCGAGCCACACCACTTCCAGCGACTGCTCGCGCAGCAGCCGTGCGAGCGCTAGCCCGGGGAACACGTGCCCGCCGGTGCCGCCGGCCATGATGAGAATCGGCTGGCTCATGCCCCGCCCCGCACGCTCGCCGGCCCGCGCTGCTCGCGCGTCGCCTCGTGGTATACCCGCAGCAGCAGCCCCACCCAGGCAAGGGCGACGATCAGGCTCGAGCGGCCGTAGCTCATCAGCGGCAGCGTCAGCCCCTTGGTCGGCAGCACCCCCATGTTGACGCCGATGTTGATGAACGCCTGGATCCCGACCCACAGGCCAAAGCCGGCGGCGAGGTAGGCGGGGAACTTGAGCCCCGCCTCGGATGCGAGACGCGCGATGCGGAAGCTGCGCCACACGAGACCGAGAAAGAGTGCGAGCGTCAGCACCACGCCGAGCAGGCCGAGCTCCTCAGCGAGCACCGCGAAGAGGAAATCGGTGTGTGCTTCCGGCAGGTAGAACAGCTTCTGCACCGAGTCCCCGAGTCCCACGCCGAACCACTGGCCGCGGCCGATGGCGATGAGCGACTGCGTGAGCTGGAAGCCACTGTTGTAAGGATCCGCCCACGGGTCGAGGAAGGTCGTGAGGCGGCGCAGGCGGTAGCTGGCGCTCACCGCGAGAACGGCGAAGCCGGCCGCGGTGATCGCCGTCATGGCGATCACGTAGCGCAGCCGCGCGCCGGCGAGGAACAAGAGCGCAAAGCCCGTGGCGAAGAGCACCGTCGCTGCGCCGAAGTCCGGCTCGATCAGCACCAGCACGCTCACGCCGAACAGCAGTCCGAGAGCCTTCACCAAGCCGCCGAGCGACCCGCGGAGCTCCGACTCGCGCCGCACCGCATAGCTGGCGATATAGATGAGCACCAGCACGCGCGCGAGCTCCGACACCTGGAAATTGCCGCCGGCGATGCGCAGCCAGCGGCGGCTGCCGTTCACCGCATGCCCGAGGCCCGGGATGAGCACCATGACCAGCAGCACGATCGCGGCCGCGAGCAGCCACACCGAGGCGCGCTCGAGGAACTCCGTGCGGATGGAGAAGACGAGTGCCGCGCAGCCCGCGCCGATCAGTGTGAGCAGCAACTGGCGCTCGAGGTAAAGGAACGGCTGCCCGGACTCCTGGCTGGCGATCGACACCGAGGCCGACGTCACCATCACGAGCCCGAGCAGCGAAATGCCGAGTGCGAGCGCGATAGTCACCGGATCGAGGTGCACCGCGCCAGCGCGCCCCGCGCCGCGCGTGAGTCCGCCGAGTCCGGTGGTGGCGACGCTGCTCATGCCGCGAGCTCCTGTACCGCCTGCGCGAACACGTCGCCGCGGTGGGCGTAGTCGCGGAACATGTCGAGGCTCGCGCACGCCGGCGAGAGAAGCACGGTGTCGCCGGGCTGCGCGGCGCGCGCCGCGGCCTGCACCGCCTGCGGCAGCGTCGCGCAACGCTCGAGCGGGCACACCCCCTCGAGCACGCGCGCGATGAGTGGCGCATCGCGCCCGATGAGCACCGCGTGACGCACTTTGCCGCGAAAGGCCGCGGCCAGCGGGGCGAAGTCCTGGTTCTTGCCCTCGCCGCCCGCGATGATCACCAGCGGCCCGGGCATGCCGGCCACTGCGGCGAGCGTCGCGCCGACGTTGGTCCCCTTGGAGTCATCGACGTAACTGACGCCGTT
Organism: Steroidobacteraceae bacterium; assembly: GCA_035621995.1. Taxonomy (GTDB): domain Bacteria; phylum Pseudomonadota; class Gammaproteobacteria; order Steroidobacterales; family Steroidobacteraceae; genus 13-2-20CM-66-19. The sequence goes on along the minus strand of DASPWF010000052.1, from coordinate 13,885 downwards.
GACGTCGGCGACCCACTGAGAGCGGTGCGGCAGCCCGGGGAAAGCGGTGAGCTCGGCGAGCATTGCGGGCAGCGGCAAGCCCAAAGCCTCGCCGAGGGCGAGCGCTGCGAGCGCGTTGGCGGCGTTGTGCAGCCCCTTCATCCGCAAGCTCGCCACCTGCAGGAGCGGTGTCGCGCCGCGCGTCAGCCACCACTCGCCCTGGGCAAGCGCGACCGCATAATCGGCGCCGATGCTGGCACGCAGCGAGAAGGACAGCGTGCGACGCGCCAGGCGCGGCATGGCGACCACGAGCGGATCGTCGAGGTTGATGACCGCGGTGTCGCAGCGCGCGAAGATGTGCGCCTTGGCCGCGGCGTAGCTCGCGAGCGAGTCGTAGCGGTCGAGATGATCGGGGCTCACGTTCAGCACGGTCGCGGCGCGGCACTCGAGCGAGCGCGTAGTCTCGAGCTGATAGCTCGAGAGCTCGAGCACGTAGAGCTGCGTGTCGGCCCTCAGCAGATCGAGCGCCGGCTCGCCGAGATTGCCGCCGGCGCGCACCTTGAGGCCCGCGCGCTCCGCCATGCGCGCCAGCAGCGTCGTCACCGTGCTCTTGCCGTTGGTGCCGGTAACGCCGGCGACCGGTGCCTCGGCGGCACGCGCGAACAGCTCGATATCGCCGACGATGCTCAGGCCGCGGCGCCGCGCCTCGGCGAAGAACGGCGCACTCAGCGGCACACCGGGCGAGGCGACCACGCACACCGCGTCCGCGAGCAGTGATGGATCGAGGCCACCGAGACGCACTGGGATGTGCGCATCGAGGGCCGTGAGAGCCGCGAGCTGTGGTGGAGCGGTGCGCGTGTCGGTGACGGCCAGCCGCCAGCCGTGCGCGCGCAGGTAGCGGGCACAGGAGAGCCCGGTGGTTCCGAGCCCCACGATCACGGCGTACGGCGCGTTCTGTGCGGCAGCGCTCATCGCAGCTTCAGCGTCGCCAGCCCGGCCAGCACGAGCAGCAGCGAGATGATCCAGAAACGCACGATCACCTTTGGCTCCGCCCAGCCCTTGAGCTCGAAATGGTGGTGGATCGGCGCCATGCGGAAGATGCGCCGGCCGGTCAGCTTGAAGGAGGCCACCTGCAGGATGACCGAGGCGGTCTCGAGCACAAAGACACCGCCCATCACCAGCGCCACCAGCTCCTGGCGCACGATCACCGCCAGCACGCCGATGGCGGCACCGATGGCGAGCGCTCCGACATCGCCCATGAATACCTGCGCCGGGTAGGAGTTGAACCAGAGGAAGCCGAGTCCGGCCCCGGCGAGCGAGGCGCAGAAGATGAGCAGCTCGCCGGCGCCGCGGATGTCGGGAATCTGCAGGTAATGCGCATACACCGCGTTGCCGCTCGCGTAAGCGAAGATGCCGAGCGCGGAGGCCACCAGCGCCGCCGGCATGATCGCCAGCCCGTCGAGCCCGTCGGTGAGATTCACGGCATTGCTCATGCCGACGATCATCAGATAGGCGAGAGTGATGAAGCCGAAGGCGGTGAGCGGCGCGTGAAACGTCTTGACGAATGGCAGGAACAGCGTGGTCTCGGCCGGCTCGGTAGCCGTGTAGTAGAGCGTCGCCGCCGTGGCGACTCCGGCGACCGACTGCCAGAAGTACTTCCAGCGCGGCACGAGTCCCTTGGGGTTGCGCACCACGAGCTTGAGGTAGTCGTCGTAGAAGCCGATGAGGCCGAAGGCGAAGGTGACCGCGAGCACCGTCCACACCAGGCGGTTGGAGAGCTCCGCCCACAGGAAGGTGCTCACCAGCGTGGTCACGAGAATCAGCGTTCCGCCCATGGTGGGCGTACCGGCCTTGGGCAAGTGGCTCGCCGGGCCGTCGTCGCGTACCACCTGGCCGATCTGGTAGCGCGACAGCCGCTCGATCATCGAGGGGCCGATGACCAGCGACAGTCCGAGCGCCGAAGCGGTCGCGAGGATGGCGCGGAAGGTGAGGTAGGAGAACACGTGCAGGCCCGAGATGCGCCCGGTGAACTGTTGTGTGATCCAGTAGAGCATCAGTGGCCGCCCGTGCCGGTGCCGGCGCTGCCGGTGAGCGCCTCGACCACACGCTCGAGACGGTTGAAGCGCGAGCCCTTGATGAGGATGCGCACTTCGGCGCCGGCGCCCGACAGCGCGGCGCTCAGTGCCGCGCTGAGCGCGGCAACGTCCGGATACCACTGTGCGCCCGCACCAAAGCTCTCGACCGCGCCCGCCATGAGCGTGCCGGTGGCGTACAGCCGCTCGATGCCCGCATCGTGCGCGAACGCGCCGATCTGCGCGTGCGCACGCTCCGCAAACTCACCGAGCTCAGACATGTCGGCGAGCACCAGCCACCGGCGGCCGCCGAGCGAGCGCAGCACCTCGATGGCAGCGTGCACCGAGCTCGGGTTGGCGTTGTAGGTGTCGTCGATCAGCCAGGCACCGCCGTGCGACCGTTTGAACTGCAGCCGCCCGGGCACGGCGCGCACGCTTGCCAAGCCTGCGGCGACCTGTGCGAGCGTCGCTCCGGCGCTCACCGCCGCGGCCGCCGCGGCGAGCGCATTGGCGATGTTGTGTGCACCGCCGAGGGCGAGCTCGACGGCGACGCTGCCCATGGGTGCGGTGAGGCGGAAATGGCTACGAAAACCCTGCGCGCCGACCGTGGTGCGCACCTCGCTCGCGCCGTAGTCCGCGCCCGCGCGCACCCCGAAGGTGACGACGCGAGCGCGCGTGAGGCCACGCCACAGACCCACGAACTCGTCGTCGGCGTTGATGACGGCGATCGCCGCGGCGGGCAGGCCGGCGATGACCTCCCCCTCGGCGCGTGCGACGCCCTCGAGGCTGCCAAAGCCCTCGAGGTGCTCGGCCCCGGCGTTGGTGATCATGCCGATCGAGGGGCGCGCGATGTCGGTGAGCGCGGCGACTTCACCGGCGTGGTTGGCACCGAGCTCCACCACCGCGAAGCGATACTCGTCGCCGAGGCGCAGCAGCGTCAGCGGCACACCGATCTGGTTGTTGAGGTTGCCGCGCGTCGCGAGGCAGCGGCCGGCCTGCGAGAGGATCGCGGCGGTCATCTCCTTGGCGGTGGTCTTGCCGTTGCTGCCTGCCACCGCAACGAGCGGCCCGGCGAAGGCGGCACGCCAGGCACGCCCCGCCGCGGCGAGCGCGGCCTGGGTATCGCTGACGACGATCTGCGGCAGCGATACCGGCTGTACCGCCTCCACCACGGCGCCGGCCGCGCCGGCGTTCGCCGCCGCGACGACGAAGGCATTGCCATCGAAGTTCGGGCCGCGCAGCCCGATGAACAGCTGGCCGCGCTCGAGGGTGCGCGAGTCGCTCACCACATCGGTGAAGGCGGCATCGGCCCCGCTCAGGCGTCCGCCGCAGGCGCGCGCGAATTCGCTGAGCGTGCGCTTCATGCGAGGAGCCTGCCGAGCTCGTCGGCCACGATCGCCTGGTCGCGGAACTCGCGCCGCTCGCTGCCGCGGATCTGGTAGTCCTCGTGTCCCTTACCGGCGATCAGCACCACGTCGTCGGCTGCCGAGCGCTGCAGCGCCATGCGAATGGCGAGGGCGCGATCGTGCTCGATCACGAGTGGCGCCCCCGGCGCGACGCCGGCGACGATGTCGGCCACGATGCGCCGCGGGTCCTCGCCCCGCGGGTTGTCGTCGGTGAGTATGATGTCATCGGCGAGCTCGGCGGCAACGCGACCCATGAGCGGGCGCTTGCCGGCGTCGCGATCGCCGCCGCAGCCAAACACCACGCGCAGCTGTCCGCGGCAGTGCAGCCGTGCGGCGCGCAGCGCGTTGCCGAGCGCGTCGGGAGTATGGGCGTAGTCGACGATGGCGAGCGGGCTGCGGCCGCGGCCGCCGAACATTTCCATGCGGCCGCTCGCGGGACGCACCCGCGCGAGTGCCTGCGCGGCGCTGCGCAGCGGGATGCCGAAGGCGAGCAGCACGGCGAGTACGGTGAGGGCATTGTCGACGTTGAACTCGCCCATCAGGCGCAGCGGCAGCTCGACGCCGCCGTAGCTCGATTCGACCTCGATCGACAGCCCCGTCGGTTCGGCGCGCACGCGCGTCGCGCGCACGAACTGCGCCGCGGGCGGCAGCGGCTCGGCCGCGGCAGCGCGCGTCGTGACAATCAGCCGCCCCTGCCCGCCCGCCCTGGCGAGCTGCGCGCCGAAGGGGTCATCCACATTGATGATGCGGAAGGAGAGCCCCGGCCAGGCGAACAGGCGCGCCTTGGCCGCACCGTACGCTTCCATGGTGCCGTGATAGTCGAGGTGATCGCGCGTCAGGTTGGTGAAGGCGACGGTATGGAAGCGCACCCCGTTCACCCGCGACTGCTCCAGTGCGTGCGAGGACACCTCGAGGCTCACACACGCCGCCCCCGCCGCGAGCAGCTGCGCGAGCTGGCGCTGCAGTGTGACGGCATCGGGGGTGGTGTGGCGCAGCGGCGCGACCTGCGGCGGCATCCCCGCCCCGAGCGTGCCGATGTAACCTGCCGGACGGCCGCAGCGCGCGAGCGCCTGGGCGAGCAGCCATGCGCAGGTCGTCTTGCCGTTGGTGCCGGTGATGCCCGCCACGGTGAGGCGCTGTGAAGGGGCGCCGAAGAAACGGTCGGCGATGAGCCCGGCGCGGGCGGTGAGCTCGGGGACTGCGAGGACGAACGTCCCGTCAGGGAGTGCGGGTGCCGCCGGGGCGCCTTCGGGCTCGTAGAGCACCGAGCGCGCGCCGCGCGCCACGGCTTCGGAAGCGAATTCCAATCCGTGATGCGCGCGCCCGCGGCAGGCGAGAAACAGCGCGCCCGGCGTGACGGCACGGCTGTCGAGCGTCACGTCGCTCACCCGCACCTCGGGCGGGGCCACGGCAAAGCCCGCAACGAGCTCGGCGAGCGTGCTCGCGACGCTCATGGCAATGCCGCCGTGCGCACGTTACCGAGCGCCGGACCCGCCGGCAGCTGCTCGGGCGTGTTGATGGGCTGATCGGGCGCAACGGCCAGCAGCCGCAGCGCACCGCCGACGACGCGCGAGAACACCGGCGCGGATATCTGACCGCCCATGTGCTCGCCGGCGTTCGGCTCATCGATCACCACCACCGCCGCGAGGCGCGGCTCGCTCGCCGGGGCCACTCCGCCGAATACCGCCATGTAGCGGTCGGTTGAGTAGCCGCCGGCGGTCGCCTTCCACGCGGTGCCGGTCTTGCCCGCGACGCGATAGCCGGGAATCGCGGCGAGTTTGCCGGTACCTTCTGCCGTGACCACGGTTTCGAGCATGCCGAGGAGCTCGCGGCACACCGGGGCGGCGAGTGCCTGCTCGCCGAGCGGCGCTGCCTCGACGCGCACGAACGAGACCGGCCGCGCCGCACCGGAGGCGCCGATGGTGGCGTAGGCGTGCGCGAGCTGCAGCGGGGTCACCGAGAGCCCGTAGCCGTGCGACATCGTGACGATGCTGATGGGGCGCCACTGCGCGACGGCCGGCAGGAGTCCGGCGGACTCACCCGGATAGCCGCTGGTGGTCACCTGGCCGAAGCCGAGCCGGGTGAGCGTGCTGTAGATCTGCTGCGGAGCAAGGGTGAGCGCAATGTGCGCCATGCCGACGTTCGAGCTCTTGGCGAGCACGGTGGCGATGTCGATCGCGCCGAGGTTGTGCTCGTCCTCGAAAATCTTGACGCCGACCTTGAAGTACCCGGGCGAGGTATCGATGACGCTGCGGCTGTCGTACTTGCCCGAGGCAAGACCGGCGGCGACAAAGAACGGCTTGATGGAGGAGCCGGGCTCGAAGATGTCGGTCGCCGCACGGTTGCGATAGACGGCTGCATCGATCTGCTCGCGATCGTTCGGGTTGTAGGCCGGCTGATTCACCATGGCGAGTACCTCGCCGCTGGCGACGTCGAGCACTACGATAGAGCCGGCGCGGGCGCGCTGGTCGCGGATTGCAGCCTTGAGCTCGCGGTAAGCGAGGTACTGGATCCGCAGGTCGATCGACAGCACGAGGTCGCGCCCCTCGCGCGCCGGGCGGATGCTCTCGACGTCCTGGACGATGCGCCCGTAGCGGTCCTGGATCACGCGCTTGGCGCCATCTTCGCCGGCGAGCCAGTGATCGAAGGCGAGCTCGAGTCCCTCCTGGCCGGCGTCGTCGACGTTGGTGAAACCGAGCAGGTGCCCGGTCACCTCGCCCGCTGGATAGTAGCGGCGGTATTCGCGCGAGGTGTAGACACCGGGGATCCCGAGCTGCTTGATCTGTTCGGCCTCGGCGGGCTGGCGGTGCCGCACGAGGTAGAGGAACTCGCGGTCGAGGTTGCTGGTGACGCGCCGCGCGAGCTCTAAGGCGTCGAGCTTCAGCGCCGCGGCGAGTCGCGGGATCTGGTCGTTCGCGAGCGCGAGCTCGCCCGGATTCACCCAGATCGAATCGACCGGTGTGCTCACCGCGAGCGGCTCGCCGTAGCGATCGCTGATGGTGCCGCGGTGCGCCGCGATGTCGAGCACGCGTGAGAAGCGGGCATCGCCCTCACGGGCGAGGAAGCCGTGGTCGACGAGCTGCAAGTTGATGGCGCGCCACGCAAGCGCGAGCGCACTCATCGCGAGGAGCGCGATCAGCAGATGGGCGCGCCAGCGGAAGGAGGCCGGCGCGTTGTCACGTGTGTTGCGCGCCCTCATGGCGAGACGATCTCGATCTCCTTCGGCGGCGGCATCGCCATGCGGAGCTTGGTGCTCGCGACGCGCTCGACGAAGGCGTGGGTCGACCAGGCACTTTGCTCGAGCTGCAACTGTCCCCACTCGATCTCGAGGTTGTCACGCCGTGCGTTGAGCGCCTCGAGCTCGACGAACAGCGCGCGCGCGCGGTGCTTGCACCAGATGGCGCCGGCGGCCGAGCCGAGCACCGCCACCCACAGAAGCGGCACCGCGATGAGCAGCAGCCGGCGGCTCATGCGAGTCGTTCCGCCACGCGCAGCAGCGCGCTGCGGGCGCGCGGGTTGCGCGCGAGCTCTGTCTCGCCCGGGCGCGTCTTGCGCCCGATGAGCTTCAGCGCCGGCCGCGCCGCCTCAGGGACTGCGGGCAGGCCCCGCAGTGCGGGATCGACCTCGGATTCGCGCTGCATGAAGCGCTTGACCGCGCGGTCCTCGAGCGAGTGGAAACTTATCACCGCCAGGCGTCCGCCCGGCGAGAGCACCTCGAGAGCTGCGGCGAGCCCGCGCTCGAGCTGCCCGAGCTCGTCGTTGATGTACATGCGCAGCGCCTGAAAAGTGCGCGTCGCGGGATGCTTGCCGGGCTCGCGCGTGCGCACTGCGCCTGCGACCACGGCGGCCAGCTCGCCGGTCCGCGTCAGCGCCCGCGTGCGTCGCGCGGCGACAATGGCCTGCGCCACGCGACGCGCGAAGCGCTCCTCCCCGAAAGTGGCGATCACCTGGCGAATCTCATCGACGCTCGCCCGAGCGAGCCAGGCCGAGACCGGCTCGCCGTGCGTCGGGTCGAGGCGCATGTCGAGCGGGCCGTCGGCGCGGAAGCTGAAGCCGCGCTGCGCATCATCGAGCTGCGGTGAGGACACACCGAGGTCGAAGAGCACGCCCCGGCAAGGACGATGGTCCGCGTGTGCCGGCACGAGCGTGCCGAGATCGGCAAACGACGCGTGCACGAGCGTAAGCCGCATTTCGTCGGCAAAGCGCCGGCGGCCGGCCGCGATGGCCTGCGGATCCCGGTCGAGCGCGAGCAGCCGCCCTTCCCGACCCAGGCCCTGGAGTATGAGTGCCGTGTGACCGCCGCGCCCAAACGTCGCATCGACATAGTAACCGCCCGCTTCCAGGGCCAGCCCTGCGAGCGCCTCAGCGGCGAGCACCGGTGTGTGCTCATCCACGTGCGAAGCGGTGCGCCCCCGCCCCCCTGAGTGCTCTTGCCACGGGCCTTACGCCCAGCCACCTCGTCCGAAACGCTCTTAGAGCGACAGGGATTCGAGCTCGGAGGGCAGATCGGTCGGGGCCTCCGCGTTGGCGAGCCAGGCGTCGCGCCGCTCGTTCCAGCGCGTCTCGTCCCACAGCTCGAAGCGATTTCCCTGACCGATCAGCATTCCGTACCGCCCTAGCCTCGCGAACTCGCGCAGCTCTGGCGGCAACAGCACCCTGCCGTGCCCGTCGAGGGGCAGATCGGTCGCATGGCCGACCATCAGCCGCTGCAGCCGCCGTGCGGTCGCGTTCAGGCTCGGCAGGCTCATCAGCTTGCGTTCGATCTGTTCCCACTCGGGCAGGGGATAGATGAGCAGGCACTGGTCCTTATCGACGGTGACGACCAGTTTCCCCTGCGCAAGTTCGGCAATCTGCGGCCGGTAGCGGGTCGGCATGACCATCCGCCCCTTGTCGTCCAGGGTGATTCTTGTTGCACCGCGAAACATGACCTGTGGGGCGAGATCTCGCCCATTTGCCCCCACTTTCTCCCACTGGATGCCACTATAGGAATCGCTGGCGAACTATGTCAATTGAAAAAGTGAGAAATTCGTCGCAGTCACAACAACTTATGTAGAAATTCACAGTGGGCCGCCCTCGCAGGACCGTATTCACGCTTAGCAATCAGCGGCTTGCCCAGTGAACCTTATCCAGTGGCTCACGACTGCCGTGACTGTGCGGGCTCAAGGCCTACGCGGGACTTTCAGATGGGGCGGTCGCCGAGGGCTGAAGCCCCAGCCCGGCCTGGCGTCAGGCTCCCTCGAATGCGTGCCGGACCCACTCGATGCCGGGGGAAGTCCCGTGCGGGTCGGTCACGACGATGACATCGAAGCGCACCGCCAGTCGCGCCAGGTCGGCGCGCTGCTGCAGGAGCGCGTTCGCGGCTCGTGTGATGCGCCGCTGCTTCAGGCGCGTCACGCTCGCGGCCGCCCCGCCGTAGGCGTTGCTCGCGCGCGTGCGTACCTCGACGATAACCAACACCTCGCCGGCGCGCGCCACGATGTCGAGCTCACCGAGCCGGCGCCGATAGTTACGCAGAAGAATCTCGCAGCCGGCGCCGTGCAGGAAGCTGGCGGCGAGTTCCTCGGCGCGGCGTCCGCTCAAGTGAGCGCGAGTCGACATGCGTGAAGGGAAGTCGAGTTACAGGTCGGAAGTTATAAGTCAGAAGTCAGGAGTCGGACATCGCGGCCTGGCCGGCGCTTCATTGCGCTTCCGCTGGCAGCAGCCGCAACTCCCCTTCGTGCAGCTGTGCCCAGCCGATCTCGCGGCGCACGCGCCGCTCGTCATCGAGGCTCAGCCGCCCGGTGAGCCCCTCGACGCTGATGTTGCCCGTGACGGCCGGGTGGCGTAGCGCCTGTGCCAGGCGAAAGGCATCGAAGCCGAAGGCGAACAGTCGCCCGCGGTATGGCCCGCCGGTGGGCCACGCTTCGCGCGCCGCGGCATGTACCGCGTCGGCGAGATCGCCGCCGAGCATCCACGGCATGTCGGGAAACATCAGCCCTTCGAGGTCCTCGTTGGCGCGCACGTCGGGCTCGAACGCATCCGAGGTCGCGTAGGTGGGAATGTCGCCGGCGTAGTGAAAGCGCAGCTGCGGCCGCAGTAACCGCTCGACGCTCGCCTGTGCCGGCGCAAAGATGAACTCGATGTCGCTGCGCCGCCGCGGCTCGAACTGCAGCTTGGTTCCTAGCACCGACTCCAGCCGCCGAGCACGCGCGATGCTGTCGTTGATGCGCAGCACCTCCGTGATCGGCGCGGAATAATCGGTGCGCCCGGAGTCGAGGAACGCAGTACCGAGCAGGTCGCCGCCTCCGGCCTGCAGCTCCTGCTTGAACGCCGCCAGCACGCGCGTGCCCCAATCACCCGCCGGCACCAGGGCCACGCCGCGGCGGTGATGGTCCTCGAGCACGCGCCGTGCCGCCATGCGCGCCTCGTCTTCCGGCGAGAGCGCGTACTGATAGAACTGCGCGGGCGGCGGGTGGTCGGCGGGCAGAAAGTTGAGCGCCAGGACGGGGGGGCGGGGCCCCGGGTACTCGGCCGCAGCGGTGACCTCCTCGCGCGTGAGCGGCCCGACGATGAAGTCGGCGCCTTTACCAATCGCCAGTGCAAGCGCGTCCGCGACGCTCTGCGAGCCGGTGTCGTAGATGCGCACGCGCGGCCGCTCGGCGAGCGGCGTCTGGTAGTAGGCGGTCATGAAGCCGTCGCGCACGCTGGTGGCCGCCGCCGCAGCACGGCCGCTCACCGGCAGTAGGACCGCGATATGCGGGGCCGCCGTAACTGCGCCTGCGGGGGGGCCTGCGGGCTGTCCGGCCGCGAGAGTGGCCCGCGAGCGCAGGTCGCGGTAGCGCTGCGCCTGGACACCGGCGAGCGGCGTCGTGATGGTAGCGAGCTGGCGCAGCGCTTCCTGTGGCTGGCCGCGATCGAGCGCGAGCTCGGCGCTGAGCAGCCTGCGTTCGGCGCCCTGCTCGCCCGCGAACGGCCCGCTGATGCCGCCGAGTACCCGCGCAGCGTCGTCGGTACGGTGCGCGGCGAGGTAATCCTGCACGGCACGCAGCTGAAACCCGGTGCGCTCGGGGCCTCCGTTCTGCGCAGCGAGATCCTCGTACACGCGGGCCGCACCCGCGAGATCGCCGGATCGCTCCAGCGTCTCGGCGCGATCGACCGAAGGCGGTAGACCCGCGCGCTCGGTGAGACTCGGACAGCCGCTCAGTGCTCCTGCGGCGAGCAGTATCAGGGCCAGGCGGGCGGTCAGGCAGCGTCGCATGCGGTTGAAGAGTCTCCGGCGGGCAGGATATCCGTGGCCGCGCACTCGGGGCGGCAAGAGGCTTCGATTATAGTGGTCGGGGTGAACGGACGACTGCAAGTCATCGCCACCCCGATCGGCAATCTCGCGGACCTCAGCGAGCGGGCGCGCACGTCGCTCGCGCAGGCCGACCTGATCGCCGCCGAGGACACGCGCCACACCGGCGCGCTCCTCAAGTCGCTCGGCCTCTCGAAGCCGCTCATCTCGCTCCACGAGCACAACGAGCCGCAGCGTACCGCGGCTCTCCTCGCGAGGCTCACGCGCGGGGAGTCAGTCGCCTTGGTGAGCGATGCGGGCATGCCGTTGCTGTCCGACCCCGGGTTCGCGCTGGTCAAGCAGGCGGTGCGGGCCGGTGTTGCGGTCAGCGTCATTCCCGGTCCTTCGGCCATTACCGCCGCGCTCGCCGTCGCGGCCCTGCCGACCGACCGCTTCTGCTTCGAGGGGTTCCTGCCGGCGCGCGAGCACGAGCGGCGCGCCCGGCTCGCCGCCCTGGCGCAGGAGCCACGCACGCTGGTGCTCTTCGAGGCACCCCACCGCATCGCCGCGACACTCGCCGACATGGCCACGCAGCTCGGCGCCGGGCGAGAAGCGGTCGTAGCACGCGAGCTGACCAAGGCGTACGAGACGATCTATCGCGGCACGCTGGGCGAGCTCGCGCGGCGCGCCGCGAGCGAGGAGAACTTCGCGCGCGGGGAGATCACGCTCGTGGTCCACGGCGCGGCGGCGGAGGCGTCGACGGTCGATGAGCCGCTGCTGCGACGCGCCGTGGAGCTGCTCTCGAAGGAGCTGCCCCCGGCCAAGGTAGCCGCCATCGCCGCGCAGCTGAGCGGTGCAACGCGTGCCGCGGCGTACGCGCTCGCCACCCGCGGGGCGGCCCGAGGCGGCGCACGTGCGGCGGCGCCGCCGGCCGAGGAGGACGCACCCTAGGGCGCAGGACTTCGCCCCATTTGACTTCCCGGGCGGCGACCGTATCGTGAGGCCGAGAGTCGGCCGGGCAGTCGCTGCTCCAGCTCCGCTGGGGTGGAGGAAAGTCCGGGCTCCGGCGGATCGGGTGCCAGGTAACGCCTGGGGGGCGTGAGCCCACGGAAAGTGCAACAGAGAGCAGACCGCCCACGTCCCTCGCGGGACCGGCAAGGGTGAAACGGTGCGGTAAGAGCGCACCGCGTCGGTGGCAACACGCGACGGCACGGCAAACCCCACCTGGAGCAAGGCCAAATAGGGAAGCCGCGTCAGCCGTACGGCGGGCGCAGCGCCGATCCGCGCGCGCTTCCGGGTAGGCCGCTAGAGGTCCCCGGTGACGGGGATCCCAGAGGAATGATTGCCCTCGACAGAACCCGGCTTACAGGCCGACTCTTTCTACGCGCTGACGCGCGAGTCTCAACAGGGTCCGCCGGGGGGCGGACCCCAGCCGTGTCCGTGTCCTCAAATGTCCGCTCGCATCCGCTCGTGCTCGTTGCCCAGCGGCGGGCGGCGCGCGGAGCATCCTGAGGTATGTAAGCGCGTTTCACGCGCACTTCAGCCTCAAGAACCACAACAAAACTCGGGAGCTTCCCCATGAGGACGCAAACCACGAACGCGCTGTGCGGTGCGGCCGCCGCCCTGGCACTCGCCGCGGCCGCAGCGCCGGCACACGCCCAGGTCACCTATGTGTACGACAACATCTTTGTCCCGGGATCCGGCACGAATTCCTTCATCTCCGGCCTGAACGACAATGGCCAGGCGATCGTCAACTCCGCGAGCGGCCTCCAGTACATCTACAGTCCGGCGAGCGGGCTGACCGCGCTCGCGCAACCGCCGGCATCCAGCGGCTACGTCGACGGGACCGTCGGCTACGGCATCAACAACAACGGCGTGGTGGTCGGATCCGCCTGCAACTGCCCCGGAAGCAACCCGGGTACCATCGAGCAGGGATTCATTCTCGCCAACGGCACGTATTCGTTCTTCAGCTACCCGGGTGCCAGCGTCACCATCGCGCGCGCCATCACCTCGGCAGGTCTCGTCACCGGCTACGACAACGTGAGCGGCGGCTTCCTCTACAACCCAGCCACGAATACGTTCACAACGATCTATCCCCCCAACAGCGTCTCGCCGGTGCAGTCGTACGCGAATGCTGCTTTCAACCCCAACGTCTTCACCCCCGCCCAGGGCATCACGGCCGCGGGACAGATCGTCGGCAGCACGCTGCTCACGGCCAACAATCCGGCCGGGAGCTCGAGCCCGTTCTTTTCCGCGTATCTCTACAACCAGAGCACCAATAGCTACAACGTGTTCCAGGTCGATGGCGGGTCGAGCCAGGCGCGCGGCATCAACGCTGCCGGCGTGATGACCGGGTTCGTGACGCTGAGCAGCGGCGCCACCGACGGGTTCGTCGGCACGCTCACGGGCGGGTTTCAGCTGCTGAGCGACCCGAGCGGCGTGAACGGCACGTACGGCGAATCGATCAACAGTTCCGGCCAGATCGCCGGTATCTATCTGAACAGCGCGAGCAACCAGCTGGGCTTCATCGCTACTCCCGCCAATGCGGCGGCGAGCTCGCGCAACGGAACCTACACGTTCGACGTCTCGGGTGTCGGCGGCACGGTCACCTACCTCGGCCCCCTCGCCGCCGCCGGCTACCAGTACCAGGGCGGCACCGGGAATCCGAACTTTGCGAGCGTGGTGATGCCCATCGGATTCGATGCCAGCAACTCTTACACCCTCGCGCTATGCAACGGCATGAGCCTCGGCACGATCGCCGGCGGCCAGACCTACACGTTCGCGAGAGGCGGCGTGTCCTGCTTCGACGTGTCGGGCATCAGCGGCGTTACTGCCGGTGATGCCAACGCGCTGGTTGCCGGGGTGAGCTTCGTGTCCTCGGGAGACTTCACCGGTACCGTCGGCCCGATCTCGTCGAGAGCCTCCGGCGTGCCCGAGCCGGCCACGCTGGCGCTGCTCGGGCTCGGCTTCGCGGGTCTCGGCATCGCGCGCCGCCGTCGCGGGAACTGAGCGGCGGGCGGCGCGTGCGCACCTAGTGCGGCGCTGCCGCGCTACTTGACGACCTTCAGCTGAGGGCGGCGCGAGCCGCCGCCTTCTTCCGTCTGCGGTGGATGCGTCGGCGGCTGCGGACCCAGGTCCTGCTCGGAGAACACCATGCCCTCGCCGGTCTCGCGCGC
>DASPWF010000051.1:0-6899 GCA_035621995.1 Steroidobacteraceae bacterium | reverse complement strand
GCCGCTCACCGCCTACGCTGGCCTGCGAACAACAAACGCGGGGCCGAAGCGCCTATGTCCTTCCTCACCACCCGTCCCGTATGGGTCCTGATCGTGCTGCTGCTCGTTTTCACCGCGCTCGCCATGGCGGGCCCGGTGCTGGTCCGCCGTCACGTGACGCTCGAGAGGCTGCGCGTGAACAACGAGGTGGCCGGCTTCAAGTTCGCTACGATCGGTGTGCTCTACGCGGTGCTTCTCGCCTTCGTCGTGATCATCGCCTGGGAGCGCTTCCACGACGCGGAGGAGGCACTCGCGGCGGAAGCCGGATCTGCGGCCACCATCTACGGACTGTCCCCCGCGCTCGGCGAGCCGTCGGCTGCCGAGGTGCGCAGTCGGGTGTCGGCGTACCTGCGATCAATTCTCGCAGACGAGTGGCCGGCCATGGCCAGAGGGGAATGGAGTCAGGCCACCACGCGGGCGCTGCGCAAGGTGTACGAAGGAGTGGTCCGTTTCCAGCCCACCGACCTGCGCGCCGCGGACCTGCAGCAGGAGCTGTTCCGCGAGCTCGATAAATTGACCGAAGCGCGCCGCGAGCGGCTGGTCGCGTCCGAGGGCACCGTCCCGGGCGCGATCTGGTTCGTGCTGTTCCTGGGGGCAGGGCTCACGATCAGCTTCACCTTCTTTTTCGGCACGCAGAACGTGGTCACCCAGTCGGCGATGACGGGCGTGCTCGCTGCGCTCATCTTCTCGGCCATCCTCGTGGTCATCGCCATCGACCGGCCCTTCACCGGCGCGGTCGTGGTCTCGCGGCACGCGATTTCCGCGGTGCTCGAGGACATGCAGAGCGTCCCCTAGGGCGAACGGTCAGGTCTGCTCGATGACGATCTTCGGGAAGACGCTGCTGCGATCGCGCGCCCGGGCCGCGAGCGCCCCGGCCGTGCGCCGCGCCATCGTCAGGTAGGCGCGCGCCCGCGGAGAGTCGGGAGCGGCGATCACGGTAGGTCGTCCGCCGTCGGCCTCCTCACGGATGTGTGCATCGAGCGGCAGCTCCCCGAGCAGCCGCACGCCGTACTGCCGCGCCATGCGCTCCCCGCCACCGGTGCCGAAGATGTGTTCGCTGTGGCCACACTGCGAGCAGACGTGCACGCTCATGTTCTCGACGATGCCGAGCACGGGCACCGACACCTTCTCGAACATCTTCAGCCCCTTGCGCGCATCGGCAAGCGCAATGTCCTGGGGTGTCGTCACGATCACGGCTCCGGCCACCGGCACACGCTGCGCGAGCGTCAACTGGATGTCGCCCGTGCCGGGGGGCATGTCGACGACCAGGTAGTCGAGGGCACCCCACTGCGTCTCGGACAAAAGTTGGGTGAGCGCCTGCGTCACCATGGGACCACGCCACACCATGGGCTGCTCGGCATCGACGAGGAAGCCGATCGACATCGCGCTCACGCCATACGCCGTGAGCGGCCGCAGCTGCTTGCCGTCGATCGTTGACGGGCGCTGCCCGGTGAGCCCGAGCATCAGCGGCTGGCTCGGACCATAGATGTCGGCATCGAGCACGCCGACGCGCGCACCCTGTGTGGCCCAAGCGAGGGCGAGATTCACCGCGACGGTGGACTTGCCCACGCCACCCTTACCCGAGGCCACCGCGACCACGTTCTTGATGTCGCCGAGCGGCCGCAAGTTTCGCTGGACCGCGTGTGAGTGGATGTCGGACTCGAGCGCCACGGCGAGCGGCGCGTCGATCCCCGCCGCAGCCAGCTGTGCACCGAGCGCCTCGGCGAGCTCGCCCTGATAGCCGCCAACCGGAAAGCCGAGTGTGATACGCGCCGCGAAGCCAGCGCCCGCGGCACGGACCTCGCGCACCGCCTGCGCAGCCCCGAGGCTCTCGCCGAGATAGGGGTCGACATACGCATCGAGCGCGGCCCGGACAGCGGCAAGGGAGTCTTCGGGGTTCATGTCGAGGATTGTAGAAGGTTGACCTGGGTCGCGCTTACATGAGGTGCGACACGTGGCTGGGCCCAAGGCTATGGCATAATCTTATGTACTGTCGGGAGCTGGCTCCTTTTATCAGAGACCCCACCAGAGATTGCAGTCACGGCGAGGCGGCGGTTGTCCGGACCGACCGGTGTCCGTGCAGACCTCCTGCCTCGTCGCCACGGCGCGCTGGAAGTGCACAGGGAGCGGTGTCGGGCGGTAAGGCTGAATGAGCTTTCTCACGAACCTGCGAGCCGACCGGCTCATCACCGAAATCCGGTCTTCCACCGACCCGGCGAGTCCCGCCACCCAGAAGGCGGTCGCGCGGCTTAAGGAAGTTGGTCCCGGCGCCATCGAGGCGATATTCGCGGCACTGCCCGATGCCGACAAGACCGCCACCATGGCGTTCGTCGACGTGCTCGCGAGCCTCGTCACCCCGAAGACTTTTCCACTCCTTGTGCGCGGCCTGGTCGAAGGGAGCCCACGCGTGATCTCGGGAATCGCCTGGGCGCTCACCAGCAGCCAGAACTACCCGCAGCACCTGCTGCTCGAGGCGCTCGCGACGCCCGGCGTCTCCAAGCCCACGGTGCTCGAGGTGATCGCGGCGCAGAAGAAGCGCTTCACGGTGCGCGAGCTCCTGACCGCGGCCTACAACCAGGAGCCGAACGAGAAAGCCGCGCTGTTCCGCCTCATCGGCGAGATCGCCGACAAGCAGTCACTCCCCGACCTCATCGGCCGCGTGCACGGCAAGGATCCGATCGCGCGCGTGCACATCATCAACACGCTGGGGCGCTTCAATACTCCCGAGGTGCAAACCGCGCTCCACGGGCTGCTCAAGGACTCGAACAAGCTGATCCGCGGAGCGGCGCTGTCGGCCATGCAGCGCATGGACGGCCCGGTTGATATCGAGCGCGTGTGTGCACTGCTGCGCGATCCCGAGATCGACGTACTCAACCGCGCCATCGACGTGGTCATCAAGGCCAACCACCCCGAGACCATCCGCTACCTCATCGACGTGCTCAAGGACGAAAATGAGAACGCGCGCCGCGCCGCCGTCGAGGTGCTCAACGAGGTCGGCAACGCCCGCTCCGTCAAATACCTGCTCGAGTCGCTCAAGGACAGCGACTGGTGGGTCCGCAGCCGCGCCGCCGATGCGCTCGGCAAGATCGGCGGCCCGAAGGTCATCGAGGCGGTACTGCAGCTGGTCCGCGACAAGGACGAGGACATCCGTCGTGCCGCCATCGAGATCCTCAACCAGACCAAGGACGAGCGCGCCGTCGACTCCCTCATCCAGGCGACACGCGACAGCGACTGGTGGGTGAGCGAGCGCGCCGTCGATGCGCTCGCCGAGATCGGCAGCAAGCGCGCGCTGCCACGCCTCATGGAGATGCTGCACGCCCCCGCCAATGGCAAGGCCGCGCCGATCGTGGTGCGGGCACTCGGCAAGCTGGGTGACAGCAAGCTGGTCGACACGCTGCTACCGCTGGTCGCCCGGCCGGAGCGCGAGATCCGTATCGAAGCGATGGGTGCGCTGGCGCGCCTCGCCGACGAGAGCCGTGCCGAGCAGGTGCGCAACGAGCTGCAGGCCCAGATGAGTTCCCCCGACCAGACCATCTCGCGGATGGCGTCCGCGGCGGTCTCGGAGCTCGACAACCGCATCGCCGGCATCACCGCGCTCAGTTCCGCCGCCGCCCCGGTACCGCCCTCGGCCGCCGCCGCGCAGGCCGGGGTGCGGCCGCCGCAACCGCCGCCACCGCCGTCCCAGCCGCCGCCCGAGGCGGCCAAGACGCTGCTCATCTCCGACCAAGCGCTGGCACAGGCCACCAAGCAGGCGGAAGCGGCAGCGGCGCGCCTCGACATCCAGACACTCAAGGCCGGTGACATCATCGAGGGACGCTACAAGTACATCGATCGCATCGGCCGTGGCGCCTTCGGCACCGTGCTGCTGATGGAGGATACCGTCGTCGACGAGCGGTTGATCCTCAAGTTCTTGAACCCCAATGTCTCGCAGGACGAGGAGGTGATGAAGCGCTTCGTCCACGAGCTGCGCTACTCGCGCAAGATCACCCACAAGAACGTCATCCGCATCTACGACTTCCTCTACATCCAGGGCAACTACGCGATCTCCATGGAGTACTTCCCCTCGCACACGCTCGGCAGCGAGGTCGTGAACGAGAAGCCGGTCGAGCTCAAGCGCGGTGTGCAGTTCGCCATCGATATCTGCACCGGCATGACGGTCGCGCACAAGGAAGGCATCGTGCACCGCGACCTGAAGCCTGCCAACGTGCTGATCAACCAGGAAGGGTTGCTCAAGATCGTGGACTTCGGCGTGGCGGCCGCGCAGCGCGAGGGCGACACGCAGCTCACCAAGACCGGCTACGTGATCGGCTCGCCGAAGTACATGGCGCCCGAGCAGATCCTCGGCAAGAAGGTCGACGAGCGTGCCGACATCTACGCGCTCGGCGTCATGCTCTACGAGATGATGACCGGTGTGCCGCCCTATTCGCGCGGCGATCACATGTCGGTCATGTATCAGCACGTGCAGGGCAAGGCGCGCAACCCCCAGGACGTCAATGCCAAGCTCCCGCCGGGGATGGCTGAGCTCATCATGCGGGCCATGGCGGTGGACAAGACCAAGCGCTTCCAGACCATGGACGAGCTGCGCGTCGCGCTCGAGAAGTACCGCACCTGAGCCACCCCCGGAGCTGCAGGGAATGCCCCCTGCGGTCCCTGCATTGCGAAACTTCGTGCGTTAGGTCAAATTTCCGACCTCGCGCGGTTGATCCCCGAGCCGGTAACCGGCTAAACAACGGGCAGAAAATCTCTTAAGGAGCAGTGGCTTGGCGCGTATCGACGCGTTCCTGAAGCTCGGCACCCAGCAGGGGTGCTCGGACGTGCACCTCGCCGTGGGCGTGCCGCCGATGCTGCGCATGCATGGTGACCTGATGCCGATTAAGTTCCGCGATCTGCGCCAGGCAGAGCTCGAGGGCTACATCGCCGAGATCCTCACCCGCTCACAGAACGATCACTTCGCACGCGGCAACGACCTCGACTTCTCCTACGTCTCTGCGGAAGGCGGGCGCTTCCGCGTCAATGTCTACCGCAAGGACACCGGCATCGGGGCCACCTTCCGCTCGATTCCGTCCACCGTGCCGACGCTCGAGAAGCTCGCGCTGCCGCCGATCGTCACCAAGCTCTGTGACTTCCACCAGGGCATGGTGCTCGTCACCGGCTCCACCGGTACCGGTAAGTCGACCACGCTCGCCGCCATGATCGATCACCTGAACACCACGCGACGGCTGAACATCATCAGCCTGGAGGATCCGATCGAGTTCGTGCACCCGAGCAAGAACAGCCAGGTCATCCAGCGCGAGCTCGGCACGCACATCCCGAGTTTCGCCGAGGGCGTGCGCGCGGCGATGCGCGAGGACCCGGACGTGATCCTGGTGGGCGAGCTGCGCGACGCCGACACCATCTCGATGGCGATGACCGCGGCCGAGACCGGTCATCTCGTGCTCGGCACGCTGCATACGACCAGCGCGGTCAAGACCATCGATCGCGTCATCGATGCCCTCCCGGTGGAGGAGCGCGAGCAGACCAAGAGCTTCCTCGCGCAGAGCCTGCTCGCGGTCGTGACGCAGGTGCTGGTCAAGACCGCCGACGGCCACGGCCGCAAGGCGGTCTGCGAAGTGCTCATGATGACCAAGGCGATCGCCAAGCTCATCCAGACCGAGCAGACGCACCAGATCCCGACCCAGCTGCAGATGGGGCGCGACCTCGGCATGCAGCTCCTCGACCAGGCGTTGCTCGCGGCGATCGCGGCGCGCACCGTCGATCCGGACGACACCTACAACTACGCCACCGACAAGCGTGCCTTCCAGAAGTACGTCACCGACACCACCATGCTGCCCAAGGTCGACATCACCGGCACGGTGGCGGGGCCCGCGGCGGATACCGCCGCCTGAGGCAGCGCGAGTTCCGCCGTGGCACAGATCGATCCGCTGCTCATTGAGGTGCTGGAGAAGCGTGGCTCGGACCTGCATTACATCGCGGGCGAGCCGCCGCGCATCCGCCTGTACGGAGACTTGTCGCCCCTCAAGCCGGAGCGGCTCGCGGCGGAAGCCGTCAAGGCGGCGCTCTACGAGATCATGCCGAAGACGGCGGTCGATCGCTTCGAGTCCAAGGACGGGGCGGACCTCGCCTACACGCTCGGCGATCGCGGCCGCTTCCGTGTCAACGTCATGCGGCAGCTGAACGGCATGGGTGCGGTGTTTCGCGCCATCCCCTCGAAGGCGCTCACGCTCGATGAGCTCAAGATGCCCGAGGCGGTGCGGCAGATGTGCCGCCAGAACAGCGGGCTGATCCTCGTGACCGGCAAGACCGGCTCGGGCAAGTCGACGACGCTCGCCGCCATGATCGATGACATCAACCGGCGCGTGAAGGGACACATCCTCACGGTCGAGGACCCGATCGAGTTCGTGCACGAGCGCAAGAGCTGCCTCATCAGCCAGCGCGAGATCGGCGTGCACAGCCCGAGCTTCGCGTCCGCAGTGCACTCGGCGCTGCGCGAGGACCCGGACGTGATTCTGATCGGCGAGCTGCGCGACCTCGAGACCATGAGCATCGCGGTGACCGCCGCGGAGATGGGCATCATGGTCATGGGGACGCTGCATACCAACGGCGCCGCGCAGACCGTCGACCGCATGGTCAACGTGTTTCCCTCCGACAAGCAGTCGCACGTGCGCACCATGCTGTCGACATCGCTCCGCGGGGTGATCTCGCAGCAACTGCTGCAGCGCGCCGACCGCCAGGGGCGCGTCGCGGCGCTCGAGATCATGGTGAATACCCCCGCCTGCGGCAACCTCATCCGCCAGGGCAAGCTCGATCAGCTCGAGAACACCATGCAGTCCGGCGGGCAGTTCGGCATGCGCACCATGGAC
>DASPWF010000050.1:0-50238 GCA_035621995.1 Steroidobacteraceae bacterium | reverse complement strand
CGCATCAACGGCGAGGCGGTCTCCGGCGCGCTGTTCGACTTTGCGCTGTTCATCGCCAACAACCACCAGGCGCTCGCGCGGCGCGGCACCGGACCGTACTTCTACCTGCCCAAGCTCGAGGGCCACCTCGAGGCGCGGCTGTGGAACGAGGTATTCATCGCCGCACAGGACGCACTCGGCCTTCCCCGCGGCACCATCAAGGCCACGGTGCTCATCGAGACGATCCTCGCCGCGTTCGAGATGGACGAGATTCTCTACGAGCTGCGCGAGCACTCGGCCGGGCTCAACTGTGGCCGCTGGGACTACATCTTCAGCTTCATCAAGAAATTCCGTAATCGCCGCGATTTCCTGCTGCCCGACCGCGCCACGGTGACCATGGAGCGGCATTTCCTCAAGTCGTACGTCGAGCTGCTCATCAAGACCTGCCATCGCCGCGGCGCGCACGCCATGGGCGGCATGGCCGCGCAGATTCCGATCCGCGACGACCCGGCGGCCAACGCCGCGGCCATGGCGCGCGTGCGCGAGGACAAGCTGCGCGAGGCGCGCGCCGGGCACGACGGCACCTGGATCGCGCACCCGGGCCTGGCGGACATCGCCCGGGAGGCTTTCGATGCGGTGATGCCGGGCCCGAACCAACTCGGGGTATTGCGCACGGAGGTGGCGGTGAGCGCGCGCGACCTGCTCGCCGTGCCCGACGGAGCCATCACCGAGGAGGGGCTGCGCGCTTGCATCCGCGTCGGCGTGCAGTACCTCGAGTCCTGGCTGCGCGGCCAGGGGTGCGTGCCGCTCTATCACCTGATGGAAGACGCGGCGACCGCCGAGATCTGCCGCGCGCAGCTGTGGCAATGGCTGCGCCACGGCGCGCGCACCAGCGACGGCCGCCCGGTGAGCGTCGAGCGCTTCGACCGGCTGCTCGGCGCCGAGCTCGATCGCATCCACGACGAGGTGGGCGCGGCGCGGCTCAGCAACGGGGTGTTCCCGACCGCGGCGCGGCTGTTCGAGCAGATGACCAAGAGCGAGACCTTTGACGAGTTTCTGACGCTACCGGCGTACGAGCTGCTCGCTTGAGCGCCGGCGAGCTCCCTACCAAGAAAAGACAGCAGGCAATCATGAATCCCTCCAGAGCCTTACCTACCGCCGATGAGCTGCGTCGCAACTGGCAGGAAAGCCCGCGGTGGCGCGGCAGCACGCGCGGCTACGCACCGGCTGACGTGGTGCGGCTGCGCGGCACGATCGCGGTCGAGCACTCGATCGCACGGCACACCGCGGAAAAGCTGTGGCGCTACCTGCACGAGAAACCATTCGTCAACGCGCTCGGCGCCCTCACCGGCAATCAGGCGATGCAGCAGGTCAAGGCGGGACTCGATGCGATCTATCTGTCCGGCTGGCAGGTGGCCGGCGATGCCAATCTCGCCGGGGAGATGTATCCCGACCAGTCGCTCTACCCGGCCGACTCTGTGCCGGCAGTGGTGAGGCGCATCAACAACACGCTGCGCCGCGCGGACGAGATCTGCCACGCCGAGGGCGATGACTCGATCGACTGGCTCAAGCCCATCGTGGCCGACGCCGAAGCCGGCTTTGGCGGCGTGCTGAACGCCTTCGAGCTCATGAAACAGATGATCGATGCAGGGGCTGCGGGCGTGCACTTCGAGGACCAGCTGTCGTCTGCCAAGAAGTGCGGTCACATGGGCGGCAAGGTGCTGGTGCCGACCCAGGAGGCGATAGCCAAGCTCGTGGCCGCACGGTTGGCCGCCGACGTGTGCAACGTGCCGACCGTGCTGATCGCGCGCACCGATGCCGAGGGCGCAACACTCCTCACCTCGGACGTCGATGAGCGTGATCGGGCCTTCATCGATGGCGCGCGCGGGCGCACCGCCGAGGGCTTCTTCACGGTGAAGGCGGGGATGGCGCAGGCGATCGCCCGCGGTCGTGCCTACGCGCCGTACGCGGACCTGGTGTGGTGCGAGACCGCCAAGCCTGATCTCGCCGAGGCGCGCGAGTTCGCCGAAGGCGTTCACGCGCAGTTCCCCGGGAAGCTGCTCGCCTATAACTGCTCGCCCTCATTCAACTGGAAGCGCAAGCTCGACGACGCGACCATCGCGCGCTTCCAGCGCGAGCTCGCCGCCATGGGCTACCGCTTCCAGTTCATTACGCTCGCCGGCTTCCACGCCCTCAACTACTCGATGTTCGAGCTGGCGCGCGGCTACAAGGCCCAGCAGATGACGGCCTACGTGACGCTGCAGCAGGCGGAGTTCGCCGCCGAGACGTCCGGCTACACTGCCACCAAGCACCAGCGCGAAGTCGGCGCCGGCTACTTCGACGCCGTCACCCAGACGGTGAGCGGCGGCACCTCCTCGATCACCGCGCTCACCGGCAGTACCGAGGAGCAGCAGTTCGCCGCGGAACCGCGGCTCGAGAAGAAGAGGGTGTCCTAACCCGCGGCGGCGGCCGGGGCGCGGCACATCGCAGCCACTTTCTCCCAGGTAGTGGCGGCGAGGCTCGGCCGCTCGCGCATTCGCTCGAGCCAGCGCCTGAGGTTCGCATGCTGGGCGGTGAGCGTCTGCCACTCCGGGGTCTGCGCCAGGAAATCGAGTTGCGGCGCCAGCAGCACATCGGCGAGCGTGACAGCCTCCCCGGCGAAATACGGCTCGCTGCCGAGGAGCGACGCGAGCGCATCAAACACGTGCCGCGCGCGCGGCAGGGCGGCGTCGATCGCGGCCTCGTCCGCCGCGCGTCCCAGGATGCGCGGCGCCACGACGCGCTGAAACGCGATGACGTTGCCGACACCCTGGAACACGTACCAGTCATTGACGTTCATGAGCTCATCCATGCGCGCCGCACCGCGCGCATCGGCCGGCGTCAGGGCGGGTTGCGGCAGCACGCGGTCGAGATAGCGCAGGATCGCCTGCGTCTCGCGCAGGCGGAAGTTTCCGTGCTCGAGCACCGGTACGCGCCCGAAGGGATGGCGGCTCAGGTGCTCCGGGCTGCGCAGTGTGGCGGGTGCCACTGGCACCAGCCGATAGGGAGCGGCCTTCTCCTCGAGGGTGATCAATACCGCGCGCCCGAAGGGACTGCCAGGGATGCTGTAAACGACCAGCTCGCTCATGACTTCTGACCCTCCTTCGCTACCTGTCTCATGAACAACTCGAGCAGCGTCGGCCAGCCGCCGTCGACCTCCTTGCGCATCTTCTCGGCCGCGGCCGCACCCATGCGCTCGAAATTGCGGTGCTCGAGATCGACGCGCGTGCGCCCGCCGGGCTCGGCGGTAAAGCGCACTTCGACCTCGGACGCGAACTTCGGTCGCGGGTCCGGCTTCCAATCGGCACTCACCTCCCAGCTGACCACGAGTCGCGCCGCCGGCTCCCACACGCGCACGTGCCCGACCACCACGTCGCTGCCGTCCTCGTGACGCGTGTACCAGCGGCCCCCGACGAATGGCTCGAGAACGGACTCGCGGAGCGGGGCAGCGCCGATCGCGTGGGATCTCGGCCACCAGCGGTCCATCCCGGCCGTGAAGACATCGAAGGCCCGTCCAGGACTCGCCTCGACCACGACCGACTTGCGCACCGGCGCGATCTCAATCGTGCGGTTCATGGCTTGCTCACCTCGCTCCTGAACGACTCGAGCGCGTCGGTCCAAAATCCGTCGAGCCAGCGCCGCAATTCTCCGAGCCCTTCGGGATCGACGAAGTACACGTGACGTGTCCCCTCGGCACGGTCACTCACGAGCCCCGCCGCTTTGAGCGCCTTGAGATGCTGGGAGACCGCAGGACGGCTCACGGGCAGTCCCCGAGCCACGACGCCTACCGACTGGGGACCCGCGCGCAGCCGTTCGAAGACCTCTCGTCGCGTCGGATCGCTGAGGCACTGCAAGGCCCTTGCGTAAGTCATTGCTTACGGTAAGCGGACACTTACCATTTGTCAAGTGCCGCGCAGCCCTGGCCGCGGCCGCTTGCCCCAAAGGCGCAGCGGCGGCGGGACTGCGCGCCGACGGAGGTCCGCGGGGGCGCTACTTCGCCGTCGGCATGATGAACTCCGCCCCCTTGGGCGTGCTCTCCGGCCAACGCTGCATGATGGATTTCTGGTGGGTATAGAAACGCACGCCTTCCTCGCCGTAGGCGTGCATGTCGCCGAAGAGGCTGCGCTTCCAGCCGCCGAACCCGTGCCACGCCATGGGCACCGGAATCGGCACGTTGATGCCCACCATGCCGACCTCGATACGCCGGCCGAACTCGCGCGCGACGTTGCCGTCGCGCGTGTAGCAGGCGACGCCGTTGGCGAGCGGGTGTGCGTTGACGAGCTCGACGGCAGCGGCGAGGTCGGGCACGCGCACGCACGACAGCACCGGTCCGAAGATCTCTTCCTGGTAGATGCGCATCCGCGGGGTGACGTGATCGAAGAGGCTTGCGCCGAGCCAGAAACCGCTCTCGTAGCCGGGTACGGTGAAGGGGGCGCCGGTGGCCGTATCGCGCCGACCGTCGACCAGCAGCTGCGCGCCACTTGCCACGCCATCGTCGATGTAGCCGCGGATTCGTGTGAGCGCCGCCTGGCTGATGATCGGGCCCATCTCGATCTCATCGTGCATGCCGTGGCCGACGCGCAGCCGCCGCGCGCGCGCGGCGAGCTTCGGCATCACTGCATCGGCGCTCGCGCCCACCAACACCGCGACCGAGATTGCCATGCAGCGCTCACCCGCGGAGCCGTAGGCCGCACCGATCAGCGCATCGACCGCCTGATCGAGGTCGGCGTCGGGCATCACCACCATGTGGTTCTTGGCGCCCCCGAGCGCCTGCACGCGCTTGCCGGCGGCCGCACCGCGCTGGTAGATGTAGTGCGCGATCGCGGTCGAGCCAACAAAGCTCACGGCACGCACCTGGGGGTGATCGAGCAGCGCATCGACCGCCACCTTGTCGCCCTGCACGACGTTGAAGACACCCGGCGGCAACCCCGCCTGCGCGAGCAGCCGCGCCATGAGGAGCGCGGCCGACGGGTCGCGCTCGCTCGGCTTGAGCACGAAGGTGTTGCCGCAGGCGATCGCCAGCGGAAACATCCAGCACGGCACCATGCACGGGAAGTTGAAGGGCGTGATGCCCGCCACCACGCCGAGCGGCTGGCGCAGTGTCCAGTTGTCGATGCCGGTGGAGACCTGGTCGGTGAAGTCTCCCTTGAGCAGCTGCGGAATGCCGCAGGCGTACTCCACGATCTCGATGCCGCGCGTCACCTCGCCCTGTGCGTCGGCGAACACCTTGCCGTGCTCGCTGGTGATGAGCGCGGCGAGCGCGTCGCGCTGCTCGTTGAGGAGCGCGAGGAAGTGCGCCAGAACGCGCGCGCGCCGTACCGGCGGTGTGTCCGCCCAGGCGCGCCAGGCGCCCTGAGCGCTCGCGACCGCCGCGCCAACCTCGGACGCGCCGGCCAGCGCAACTTCGCGCGACGGCGCACCGCTGGCCGGATCGAAGATCGCAAGGCGCGCACCGCTCCCCGCGAGCGGCTGCCCACCGACCCAGTGCGGCACGAGCTCGAGCGCAACCTCGCGCGAGGGGGCCGGCGGAGCGGGCGAGGAGAGTGTGGAAGCTGCCATTCTTGAGCCCATCATCGGGAATAAGGTGCGCGTCGCGGTGTGTGGCGAGCGCCGCCGATCATAGACCACTTGGGGACGGCCCCCCATACTTGTCTCTCGTGGGCATCCACGCGCTCTTTCCGACGCTGGTGTACGCGGCGCGTCTGCGCTCGCGGGGCGCCGGCGTGCTCAACCGGCGGCTGCTCAACGAGTGCCGGCAGCTGCGCGCCGACGATGCCGCCGGCCGGTGCTGGTCGGCTCGCAATTACCCGGGCGGCTACACCTCGTACGGCTCGGCGCACCGCATGCAGACCCGCTCGCCGACCTTCGCCGCTCTCGCGCGCGAGCTCGATCGGCACGTCGTGCGCTTCACGCGCACTCTGCAGATGGACCTGAGCGCGCGGGCGCTCGAGATGACCGACTGCTGGGTAAACATCATGGGTCGTGGCAGCGCCCACGGCCTGCACCTGCATCCGCTCTCCACCATCAGCGGCACGTACTACGTCGCCGCTCCCGCAGGTGCGCCGGGACTGAAGTTCGAGGATCCGCGGCTCGAGCGCTTCATGGCCGCACCGCCGCGTCGCAGCGGCGCGCGGCGCGCCAACCGCTGCTGGGTGATCTTTCCGGCCCGCGCCGGGGAGCTGCTGTTGTTCGAAAGCTGGTTGCGCCACGAGGTCCCGTCTCATCCCGGCGCGATCGAGCGCGTCAGCATCAGTTTCAACTACAGCTGGTTCTGACTGGTGCCGCCGCGCGTGCTGTCACCCACGTCAACTTTCAGTGCGCGCGCGCGTTGCAGTGAAGCGTTCGCGGAGCCTGAGGCGCGACCGGCAGCTGTCGAGCGAGTTCAGGAAGCGTTCAGCCGGGCTCGGTCAACGTTTCAGCGTAGGAGGACCCGACATGCGTAATTGGATCCGCGGCATCGCCGCAGCCTTGTTGCTTGCGACGCTGCCCTTCATGACCGACGCCGCGGTGTTCGTCTCGGTGAACATCGCGCCTCCGGCGCTGCCGATCTACACCGCGCCGCCGATGCCGGCACCCGGCTATTTCTGGACGCCCGGATACTGGGCCTGGGAGGGCGGCGGTTACTACTGGGTGCCGGGCACCTGGGTGCTCGCTCCGGCGCCGGGGCTGCTGTGGACGCCGGGATACTGGGGATGGGGCGGCGGAGTGTATGCCTGGCATCCGGGCTACTGGGGCCCCCACGTCGGCTTCTACGGCGGAATCAATTATGGCTTTGGCTACGGCGGTGTCGGCTTCCACGGCGGCGCGTGGGAGGGCGGCCGCTACGTTGCCAACACCACGGTCATCAACAACACCACCATTGTCAACGAAACGAACATCAACCGCGTGAGCTATAACGGCGGCACCGGCGGTGTGGTGGCGACGCCCACGGCCGCGGAGGAGCGCGCGGCCCAGGAGCACCACGTCGCCATGTCGGATGCGCAGCAGCAGCACGAGGTCGCCGCTTCCCGCGACACCACCATGCGTGCCACGTACAACCACGGCCGGCCGTCGGTCGCTGCGACGCAGAAGGCCGGAGTCTTCTACGGCAAGGGTGTGGTCGCGGCGCGCAGCGCCGCACCTGCGGGGGGCGCGCCGCACGCGATGGCACCAAGCTCGGCGCATGGCACCACTTCGGCGCACGCCACGAGCTCGTCCCATCCCCCCTCGGGCGAGTACAGCGGCCACGGCGGCAGCCAGCCGGGCGCACCGCATGGCGGCGCCCCCGTTGCCCCCCAGGGTGGCCCGCACGGCAGCCCCACCTATCACTCGCAGGGCCCCGGCGGCGGCGAACACCCGCAGCAGTCGCATGGCGGCGAGCACGGGCGCCCGGGTTAGGCGCCGCGTGGGTTAGGCGGTACGTGCCGCTGCACCCGTACGCAACGGGTGCAGCGTCAGGGCAGTACGCGCCGCAGCCACGCGCCGATGTCCGCGACCTCCTGCGGGCACACCGCGTGCGGCATGCTGTAGGTATGCCATTCCACCGGATAGCCTGCAGCCTCGAGCTGCCGGCGGGACTCCTCACCGAGCGCGAGCGGCACCACGGGATCCTGCGTGCCGTGTGCGAGGAACACGGGAGTGGACTGGTTGGCGGGCACGCGCTCGGCGTCGAGTCGCTTCGCGAGCACCTGGTAACAGGAAAGTCCCATGATGCCGGCGAGACGCTGCGCGTAGCGCGTCCCGGTGAACAGCGCCATGGCGCCCCCCTGTGAGAAGCCCGCGAGCACAATGCGCTCGGCGGCGATGCCGCGGCTGTTCTCGCGGCGGATCAGCGTCTCGACCGCTGCCTGTGAGGTGCGGATTCCGCTCTCGTCCTCGGGCGCGCGACGGTCGATCGCGGTGATGTCGTACCAGGCCCGCATGGCAAAGCCGCCGTTGAGCGTCACCGGTCGCATCGGCGCATGCGGGAATATGAAACGCACCGCGCGCTCCCCGGGCAGCACGAGCTCCGGCACGAGCGGCTCGAAGTCGTGTCCGTCCGCTCCGAGTCCATGCAACCAGATCACCGCGGACGCCGGCGCGCGCCCCGTCTCGACTTCGACCGCATCACGCGACACGTACGACTCCCGCGCTCCCCGCGCCACGGTCACGCATGTTAGTGCACGGTGGCCCGTTCGTGCAGCTCAGTGCGCATGAGCGCGGCATGGCGGCGCAGGTGGCTGCGACGCTGGCGGCGCACGCCCCCGTGCGGACGTGTGCTCGCTGGCGTGCTCGCCGCCGTGGCCACCGCGCTCGCGCTGAGCGCTCTCTATCAGGTGGTCCGCAAACCGACCGAGCTCTTCTTCCCGGTGAGCACGGTACTCGCGAAGACTCCGCTCGAGACCTGGCGCGACTACGGGCCTGCCTTTCGCCGTTACGCCACCGCGCACATCACACCCGAGCTTCTCGCAGCGCTCGCGCAGGTGAAGGGCGCTGGCAATCCGCTGGTAGGCACCTACTGGCGCTGGTCATGGGTGGCGAGGCCTTTCGCCGTGTACCGTCCGGCCTCGAGCGCCGTCGGGATGTACCAGATCACCGATGGCACGTTCGCCGAGGCGCGCCATTACTGCATTCACCGTCACGAGCTCGCGCACGAGGGGGCATGGGACGACTGGCACGGCTGCTGGTTCAACGCGCTCTACCTGCGCGTGGTGCCGAGCGATGCGGTGGAGCTGACCGCGGCATACCTCGAACTGAAGGTTACCGCCATCCTCCCGCAGCGCAGCAGCATGCCGCTACGCCCGCTTGAGCAGCAGCACCTCGCCGCCGTGGTGCATCTCTGCGGTGCCGGCAGCGCTCGACTCTACGCGCAACGCGGGTTTCGTTTCGCCGCCGGACAGCGTTGTGGCGATCACGATCCGCGCGAATATCTGCGGCGCGTCGACGCCATGCAGCTCCTGTTCGCGCAGCTGGCCGCGCAGCAATCCTCCGCGGCGAATGCTCAGTGATGATGGTCGCCGGGCCCGTGCACGTGACCGTGCGCCAGCTCTTCGGCAGTGGCGGCGCGCACTGCGGTGACCTCCACTGCAAAGTTGAGCTTCTTGCCTGCCAGCGGATGATTGCCGTCGAGCGTGACCATGTCGCCGCTCAGATGTGTCACGGTGACGGGGCGCGGTCCCTCTGCCGTCTGGGCCTGCAAGCGCATCCCCACCTGCACGTTGGCGATGCCCTTCAGTGTGCGCCGCGGTACCTGCTGCACCAGGGCGCGGTCGTACTCACCGTAGCCGTCGGCCGGCGCGATGCTCACCGTGAGCCGGTCGCCGGCGCTCTTGCCCGCCAGCTCCCGCTCGAGCCCGGGGATCAGTGCGCCATGACCGTGCAGGTACATGAGCGGGTCGCGCCCGGAGGAGCTGTCGATGACGTTGCCGGCGTCATCGGTCAGCGTGTAATGGATAGTGACGACCTGATCCTGCGTGATGCTCATAAAGGGTCCTGGACGGCGCAAGCGGAGCGGTGACGGGTCGAGGCGCGGCGCACGGGCGGCGATACACGCGCAAGGCGCACGGGCGAAGGATACCATTGCGCCTCGCCCGCGGCCCAAGCGGCGGCGAGTCGCGCACTCGAGCGCAGGAAACAGCATGAGAATCGCGTACCTCGGACTGCTCGCCGCCGCTTGCGCAACCAGTGCGCTGGCGGCCGCCACTGGCGCAACCGCGGACGCTGCAAGGACTTCCGTGATGACCGACAATCCCTTCGCGCACCCGAGCACGCTGCCCTTCCAGTTCCCGCCCTTCGACCGCATCCGCGACGACGATTACCTGCCGGCGTTCGCGGCCGGCATGAGCGAGCAGCTGCGCGAGGTCGCGGCCATCGCCCACAACCCGGCGCCTGCCACCTTTGCCAACACCATCGTGGCGCTCGAGCGCTCCGGGAAACTGCTCGATCGGGTCGAGACCACTTTCTCGAACCTCAACGCCTGCAACACCGATTCCAGGATGCAGCAGATCGACACCGAGATGGCGCCCAAGCTCGCCGCGCAGCGCGACGCAATTCATCTCGATCCGGCGTTGTGGACGCGCGTCGACGCGCTGTACCGCGGACGTGACGGGCTGCACCTCGACGCCGAGTCGCTGCAGCTGCTGACGCGCTATCACACGATCTTCGTACGCGCCGGCGCGCAACTGCAGCCGGCTGAGAAGGCGCGGCTGCGCGATCTCAACCAGCAGATCTCATCGCTCACCACGCGTTTCAAGCAGAACGTGCTCAAGGCGACCGCCGACGGTGCCGTGGTGGTCGACCATGTGGGCGATCTCGCCGGGCTGTCCGACGAGCAGATCGGTGCCGCCGCGCAGGCCGCCAGGGCACGCGGCCTCGAGGGCAAGTGGCTGATCACGCTGCAGAACACCACCAACCAGCCGGTGCTGGCGCAGCTCAGCAACCGTGCGCTGCGCGAGCGCATTTACCGCGCGTCGGTCACGCGCGCCACGGGCGGCGACACCGACAACACGGTGGTGATCGCGCAACTCGTCAGGCTGCGCGCCGAGCGCGCGGCGCTGCTCGGCTATGCGACGCACGCCGCCTACGAGCTCGAGGACGAATCCGCAGGCACGCCGCAGGCGGTGCGCGCGATGATCGGCCAGGTGGCGCCCGCGGCGCTCGCGCGCGCCAAGGCAGAGGCCGCCGACATCCAGAAGCTGATCGACACGCAGTCGGCCGCCGCCGGTCGCGCCTCGTTCACGCTGCAGCCCTGGGACTGGTCGTTCTACGCCGACCAGGTGCGCAAGGCCCGCTATGACTTCGATCAAGCGAGCGTCGCGCCCTACTTCGAGCTCGATCACGTGCTCGAGGACGGCGTGTTCTACGCGGCGCAGCAGCTCTACGGGCTCTCCTTCAAGGAGCGCACGGATCTGCCCGTCTATCATGCGGACGTGCGGGTGTTCGAGGTCTTCGACGCCGATGGCAAGCCGCTGGCGCTGTTCATCGCCGACTACTTCGCCCGCGACAACAAGCAAGGCGGTGCCTGGATGACGTCCTACGTCAACCAGTCGCGACTGCTCATGCAGCGGCCGGTGGTCGCCAATCACCTCAACATCCCCAAGCCGCAGCCGGGCCAGCCGGTGCTGCTCACGTTCGACGAAGTCACCACGATGTTCCACGAGTTCGGTCATGCGCTGCACGGCATGCTCTCGAACGTGCACTATCCGCTGCTCTCGGGCACGCACGTGCCGCGGGATTTCGTCGAGTACCCCTCGCAGTACAACGAGATGTGGGCGCGCGAGTCGCAGGTCGTGGCGCACTACGCGCGCCACTACAAGACCGGGGCGCCGATGCCGCCGGAGCTGCTGGCGAAGGTGCTGGCCGCGCAGCGCTTCAACCAGGGCTACGCCACCACTGAGTATCTCGAGGCGGCGCTCCTCGACCAGGCCTGGCACCAGATCAGCGTCGCGCAGGCGCCGACCGCTGCGGAGGTTCCGGCGTTCGAGGCGGCCGCCTTGCAGGCGAGCGGGCTCGACTACCCGCCGGTGCCGCCGCGCTATCACTCGACCTACTTCGCGCACATTTTCGAGGGCGGCTATTCGGCGGGCTACTACGCGTACCTGTGGAGCGAGGTGCTCGCGCGTGATACCGGTCAGTGGTTCCATGCGCACGGCGGGCTGACGCGCGATAATGGTGATTACCTGCGCAGTCACGTGCTCTCGCGCGGGCGCAGCGACGACCCCCAGGCGCTGTTTCGCAACTTCTACGGGCGCCCCCCGGAGATCGCGCCGCTCCTCGAGTACCGCGGGCTCGCGAGCGCGAGTGGCGGCTAGCTATCGGCCGCGGGGCGGCTGCGTCGCGCGCGGTCGATGGCGGCGATGAGCCTGCGGAAGCACTCGAGCAGCGGCAGGTCGAGCCCGAGCTCGTGCGCCTTGTCGCAGGCGTAGCCGAGCGTCTCGTTGACTTCGAGCGGACGCCCCGCTTCCACGTCCTGGAGCGAGGACATGCGGTGGCCGGGCGCCTTGAGCCGAAACTCCTCGCCCGCCCGCTGCACCAGTGCGAGGGCGGCGCCCTCGGGCGCGGCGCAGATGCTTGCGGTCGGCAGCACGGCGCGGTCGCTGAGGGCGATGCCGAGGACGCGCGCCAGGGCACCCACCTCGCGCACCAGCCGCGTGAGCAGCAGCGCCGAGTCCTCGTCCGCCAGGTACTTCCAGGTCACCGCGCGCGTGGTAACCGCGAGCGCCATGAGGCCCACCCACGCGCAGAACTTGGACCACTCGAGTGACTGGATCGCTTCCGTGGCGACGGCGCGCACGCCGGCGGCATCGAGCGCCTGCGCCAGGCGCTGCGCGCGCGGGCTGATGCTGCCATCGAGCTCACCCACATAAATGCCCACGTTGCGCGTGAACAGTACCGTGCCATCCGGCAGCAGCTCGCCGCTCGTGTCGGCGAGCGCTCCGAGCACGCGCTCCCTGCCGAAGGTCTGCGTGAGCAGCTCGTCCTTCAGCGTCCCGTTCTGGATCGAGAGCGTGAGGTCAAAATGCGCGTGCGCGAGCGAGCGCAGTGCCTGCGCGGTACCCGGCGTCTTCATGGCGACGATCAATGTGCCGGCACCCGCGAGCGAGCCTGGCTCGTGCAGCGCGTGCACCGGCGTCGAGAACTGCACGAGGCCGCTGATGGTGAGGCCGCGGCTCTCGAGGTGTGCAGCACGGGCGCCGCGCGCCAGCATCACCACGCGGTGCCCGGCGCGTGCCAGGTGCGCACCGAGGATCGAGCCCATGGCGCCCGCACCGAGTATGGCGAAATCGAAGTCGGCCATTGCAGCTCAGCGGGACGCGCCGCGCGCTCACAGCGCCTCGGCAATGTCCTGGATGAGACCGTTGTCGCGCGGGCGGGTCTCCGGCGGGTAGCGCTTCAGCACCTTGCCGTCGCGGCCGATGAGGAATTTCTCGAAATTCCAACTGATGTCACCGGCGATGCCGCTCTCGGCCGAGGTGAGGAAGCGGTACACCGGGTGGCGGTTGGCACCGTTCACCTCGATCTTGGCGCTGAGCGGGAAGGTCACCTCGTACGTACTGCGGCAGAAGGCCACGATGTCCGACTCACTCCCGGGCTCCTGCGCGGCGAACTGGTTGCAGGGGAAGCCCACCACGGTGAAGTTCTCCGGCGCCAGCTCGCGCTGCAGCTCCTCGAGGCCCCGATATTGCGGTGTCAGCCCGCAGCGGCTGGCGACATTGACGGCGAGTGTCACTTTGCCGCGCAGACTGCCGAGCAGGTCGGGGGTACCGTCAATACTCAAGACGGCGATGTCGTAAAAACCGCTCATGCTGCGCTCCGTGTCCGAGGGGTTTCGCCATGTACGATACACCCGCGGAAGGCTTACCATGCGCGCCGAGCGGCTTTCGGGAGATCCAGAAAATGGCCCTCGAGCTCAGCAAGGCGGAAACCGCCAAAGTCATCGACATCCTCAAGCACATCCTCGAGCTGGAGCTGGCGGGGCTGGTGCGGTATCTGCATTACAGCTTCATGGTCTTCGGCCATAACCGCATTCCGATCGTGGCGTGGTTGCGCAGCCAGGCGCAGGAGGCGCAGGCGCACGCAGTGACGGCCGGCGAGCACGTCACGAGTCTCGGCGGCCATCCGTCACTCAAGATCGGGCCGCTGCTGGAGACTCACAAGCACAACGTCGATGAGATCCTGCGTGAGGCGCTCACGCACGAAGAGGAGAGCCTGGCCGAGTACTACCGGCTGCTGGAGCTCGTCGCCGGGCGCAACATCATGCTGGAAGAGTACGCGCGCGCGCAGATTGCCACCGAGGAGGCCCACGTGGCGGACATCGGCAAGATGCTGCGTAAGCCCGGCTCGATCGCCTGACGGCGAAGCAACTCTCTCCAACGGGGAACCCGCGCGTCGCGCTGCACGCCGCCCGCCGCCGGCCGGCCTTCTCGGCCTCAATGCGCGGCGCAGCGGGCGTTTCCGCTTTGCTTTACGCCCGGCGTATGCTCGTCCGGTGAAGATCGTCGCGGTCACCAATATCAAGGGAGGCGTCGGCAAGACCACCAGCGCGGTGAATCTCGCCTACCTCTGTGCGGCCGGCGGCTGCAGCACGCTGCTCTGGGACCTCGATTCGCAGGGTGGGTCGACCTATGCGCTGCACGGCGAGGCGCACGAGCACGGGACGGCGAAGCGGCTGCTCGCCGGCAAAGTCGAGCTGCCGGAGCTGATCCTGGCCACCGGCTACGCGCG
This sequence comes from Steroidobacteraceae bacterium, assembly GCA_035621995.1. Classification (GTDB taxonomy): domain Bacteria; phylum Pseudomonadota; class Gammaproteobacteria; order Steroidobacterales; family Steroidobacteraceae; genus 13-2-20CM-66-19. The sequence goes on along the minus strand of DASPWF010000050.1, from coordinate 36,039 downwards.
TCTCGACCTCCTGCCGGCCGATTTCTCCTACCGCAATTTCGCCGTACACCTGGCGCAGCGCCGACACCCGACGGCGCGACTGCTCAAGATGAGCCGGGCGCTGCGCGAGATCTACGACGCGCTGTTTCTCGATTGCCCGTCCGGCATCTCGTTGCTCTCGGAGAACGTGCTGCGTGCGGCGGATGCGCTGGTCGTGCCGCTCGTGCCGACACCGCTGTCGTTGCGCATGCTGGTGCAGCTGCGCGAGTTCATCGCCGCCGAAGGGTGGAACGACCTGTTGCTGTTGCCGTTCTTCTCCATGGTCGACCGCCGCCGCTCGCTGCACCAGGAGCTGATCGCCACGGCACGCGCAGAGTTTCCGCTGATCCTCGCGACGCAGGTTCCGTACTGGAGTGAGATCGAGCGCATGAGCGTACGGCGCGCCCCGGTGCCGGCCTCTGCGCCGAGGAGCGATGCGGCGCACGTCTACCGCGAGCTCTGGGCGGAGATCGCCGAGCGCATCGGCGTTGCGCCCCGTGCGGCGGTGCGAGCCGAGCGCGACGCCCGGGAGGCCCTCGTGCCCGCCGACACGCGTACCTGAGCGCCGCGTTTAGACATAACGCGCCCGTTCATCTCCCGTTAATCCACCGCCTGGAAGCTGTGTCGGGTCGCCGTGTCGTCGTTGGCGTGCGACATAACATTGTCGGACCGGGACCTCCGTCACAAATGTCGCTTGCGTCAACTTCCCCGTCGGCCTTCCGGGTAACTTTGATATCTTAGGAAAATACCAACGGTGCCTGCACGGAGTGCGCGGTGCCAAAGGGGATTAGTGACTGCATGGACATGAGGTCCCGTCGGCTCGCAGCGGTCCTGCCGACGATACTGATCGCCGCGCTGCTGATCGGCGGCTGCTCTCAGGTGAGTACCAAGGGTGCGGGGAGCGATCCGTCCTCATCGTCATCGTCATCCTCCCCGCCACCGCCGCCGCCCCCGCCGCCGCCCCCGCCGCCACCGCCGCCGCCGCCACCGCCACCGCCCATCAGCATCACGACCAGCGCGCTGCCGAACGGCCAGGTCGGGCAGGCCTACACCGTGACGCTCGCCGCCACCGGCGGGAAGGCGCCGCTCACGTGGGCGACCACGGCCGGTACGCTGCCGGCGGGACTTACGCTGAGCGCCGCGACCGGGATGATCTCCGGCACGCCGACCGCCACCGCGGCCGGTACGCCGCTCACCTTCACGGTCAGCGACTCGAGCGCAAGTCCGCTGAGCAAGAGCGTCACGCTGAATCTGAACGTCAGCCCGGCGAGCATCACGGTGTCTCTGTCGCCGGCACGTGCCGCACTGACGGTGAATCAGACCCTGACGCTGACCGCCACGACCGACGATTATGCCGGAGTCAACTGGACGGTCAGTCCAGCGGCAGGCTCACTCAGCGCGACGAGCAGTGCGAGCGGCGCCAAGGTGACCTTTACGGCGCCCGCCACCGCCGGTGTGTACACGGTCACCGCGACCAGCGTGACCTCGAGTGGCCAGAGCGCCGCCATCACGATCGGCGTGACCGATCTTGCGGGCGTCTACACCTACCACAACGATCACGGCCGCAGCGGCGCGAACACGCAGGAGTACGCGCTTACGCCCGCCAATGTGAACACCACGAGCTTCGGCAAGCTCTTCTCCTGCACGGTGGACGGGGCGGTGTATCCGCAGCCGCTGTGGGTGGCGAACCTGAGCATCAATGGTGCGACCCACAACGTTCTCTTCGTCGGCACCAACAACAACAGCCTGTACGCCTTCGATGCCGACGCGAATCCCTGTCAGCAGCTGTGGCAGGTGAGCCTGGTCGACGCCGCGCACGGCGGCACGAGCGGCGAGGGCACCGCCAACGATTTCGGGGTGATCGGTACACCGGTGATCGATCCCACGACCAACACGCTGTTTGTCGTCGCCCGCTCGACGTACACGAATACGGCGACGAGCACCACCGGCTATTACCATCGCCTGCACGCCATCGACATCACCACCGGTAGCGAGAAGAGCGGTGGCCCGCTGGTCATCGCGGCCAGCTTCCCCAAGACCGGTGGGTCCGTGACCTTCAATCCCCAGCAGCAGCTGCAGCGGGCGGCGCTGGCGCTGTCCAACGGCACGGTGTACGTCAGCTTCGGCTCCAATGCCGACTCCGTCCCCTGGAACGGGTGGGTCATGGGTTATACCTATGACGCCAACGGCGCGACACCGACGCTTGGACCCGTGCTCAACACCACGCCCAACCAGAACGGGGGCGGCATCTGGATGTCGGGCGGCGCGCCCGCCGTGGACGGGCAGGGCCACATTTATCTCGGCAGCGGCAACGGCGTCTTCGACGCGAACGTCGCCACCTCGCCCCAGCTCGACTATGCCGACAGCCTCCTGCGGCTCACGAGCAGCCTTACGATCGAGGGTTACTTCACGCCGTCGGATGAGGCAACCGATGCGGCCAAGGATCTCGACTTCGGCTCGAGCGGGGCGACGATGGTCCTCGACCTCGACAACGGCCCTTTCCAACACATCATGGTGGCCGGCGGCAAGGACGGATCGCTCTACGTGCTCAACGGCGACAACCTCGGGGGCTACGGCGACAGTTTTGCCATGCAGCCGCCGTTGCCGCTCGGCGGCGCGCTCCTCGCGCCGCCGGCGTTCTGGAACAACACGGTGTACATCGGCGCGATCGGTGGCCCGCTCCAGGCGTTCGCGTTCGACACCGGCACCGATACGCTCAACACCACGCCGACCTCACAATCGCCGACCAACTATGGCGCGACGGGCACCAAGCCCGGCCCGGGTCTGGCGGTCTCGGCGGCGGGTAGCAGTGGCGGCGGTGTCGTGTGGGCCATCGACACGACCGCCAACTGTTTCAGTCGGACAGCCCCTGCGCCCTGCGGTCCCGCGATCTTGCACGCGTACGACGCAAGCAACCTCGCGAGCGAGCTGTGGAACAGCTCCCTGCTCCTCAGTGATTATGCGGGCAACGCGGTGAAATTCACCGTGCCCACCGTGGCCAACGGCAGGGTCTACGTCGGCACGCGCGGCAACAACACCGGCGGAGCGAACGGCTCGACCAGCATCTCCGGCGAGGTCGACGTCTACGGCTTGAAACCCAACTGACGCGCTGCGCGCCCTGCGGCACGCTCCTCGACCGGCGTCAGTGCGGTAGCGGGGCGGCGCTCGGCACGGTCGGCGTCACGGTATCTACGACCGCTTCCACCGTGTAGCCGGCGGCGATCCACGCATCGAGCCCCCCGTGCAACGGGCGCACACGCCGAAAGCCGTGCGTCATGAGCACGCGCGCCGCCTGCGCGGCGGACGCCTCGTTCGGGCAGTTGCAGTAGAGGATGATGTCGCGGTCGCGCGGGAGCTTGCCGGCGTGCTGCGCCACCTGCTGCAAGGGCAGGTTCAGGGCGCCCGGAATACGCTGCCGTTCGAGCGACTGAGCGGTCAGGGAGCGTACGTCGACCACGAGCGGTGCAGGGTCGCTCGACATCTGGCGGTGCAGCTCATCGACGCTGATGCGTGCCATGTCGAGTGCCGTCTGGAAGCGCCGGCGCTCCCACCACTTGAAGCCGATGTAGGCGCCGAGCAGCACGAGCAGCAGGACGAGCGTCGCTCCACCCACGCGCGCGAGCCGCGGCAGCACCTGGTCGATCTCGGACTTGAGCAGTACGCCGGCGAGGAGCGCCGCGGCGACCCATAAGGCGGAGCCGAGCGCTGTGAAAGCGGTGAACCGTGCGAAGCTCATGCGCATCGCGCCGGCGAGCGGCGGCGCGACCATGGACAGGCCCGGGACGAACTTGGCGACGATCAGCGATTTCGCGCCCCAGCGCTCGAAGGTCGTCTGCGTCTGGCTGACGCAGATATCAGGCGTCAGCGACATACGGCACAGCAGCTTCATCACGCTGCCACCGTAGGCGCGCCCGGCGAGATACCAGGCGCTGTCGCCGAGCACGCAGGCCAGGAGCGCAATTGCGCCGACCCCGAGCGCCGGCAGACGCCCGTCGGCCGCCAGAGCTCCGGCGACGACCAGCGTCGGGAGCGCGGGTATGGGTAGCCCGAGCTGCTCGAGCAGCACGTTGAAGAAGACGAGGCTGAGGCCGAAGGGACTACTCACGGAGCAGATCTTGCCCCGTGCATGCGGCAGAGGGAACTGAGCGCGCCGTCAGCCCGGGTGGTACCCGGGGTATTTGGTGAAGATCGCGGCGACCGCCTCATCGATCCGCTTCTGCGCCTCGGCGCCGCTCGCGCCGTGCAGATCCTGGTCGACCGAGGCATGCCACAGCGGCTGACCGCTGCGCGCATCGTAGAGGTCCACGGCGATGATGCCTTCGCGGTACACGGACGGTCCGGGCCAGCCGTAGCCCCAGCCATAGCCCCAGTAGTACGGGCCGCCGCCGTAGACGACGTACTTCGAGCCGATCCCATAGCCGACCAGGCAATCGGCGTAGCCGGGCCCGGGCTGGATCGGACTAGCGCTCGGGAGATGTGCGGCGATGGCCGAGCGCAGGCGGCTTTCGTTGAGCGGGTTTGCGATCGTGCTGCGTGCGGGACTGCTGCCCTGGAACGAGCCGGCCCATGCGTAGGTATTGCAGTGGACCGAGCCGATGAGCGCCGTATTGACGTCCGATTTCACCTGCAGCGTCGTGCAGGCCGCAAGCGCGCCGGCCACGACGGGCACGAAGACCGCTACACGCAGCAAGTGCTTGACCATGATCGAATCCTCGTTGCTTGGGCGCCCGCGGACCCCCCGGGGCGAGCCCGCGCAGGCTGTGAACGCGCCGGCGGCAGCCCCGTTGACCGGCAGCCCCCTTAGAAAGGGTCGCCGAGCACCAACCGCCACCCTGACAGTATGCCCGCTTCCCGGTAGCCGATGCCGAGACGCGGTAGCGCCATTCCGAAGATCTCCCAACCCGGGACGATATCGAACATCAGCCCGGCTTCGTACTGCACCGTACGTGCGCTGATGCCCGAGGCGGGCCCCTCGGGGGCGTTAAAATAAATATCGGTGAAGACATAAGGCCCGAGCTGCAGCGCACGGCCGCGCCACTCCCAGGAGGGCAGATTGCGCCGCCATTCGAGTCCGTTGCGCAGGCGGGTGAAGGAATCGTTGGGCAGGTCGCTATCAGGGTAGTGCACCCCGGCGTAGGTAAGCTCGGCACGCCACAGGGTCTTGCCATCGAACGCATCGAAGCGGTAGTCGCTGCGGATCCCGGTGCCCCAGATCACGGCGTTGGCGACGCTCGAGGAGGCGTAGGTGGCACCCGCCTTGACGTAGGGATAGAGGTGCCAGGCGTTGTTCAGCCACCAGTCGAGCTCGACGCCCGGCTCGAGACTCACCGCGCCGATCGACGTGGGAACATTCAGATGCACGATGTCGACGGGCTCGAAATCGAAGAAGCCGAAAGTGAAGGGGAAGAGCAGCCGGATGCCGGGTCGGCCGCCGCGCCGCTGGGCTTCCCGCAGCTGGTAGCTCGCCGGCACGGTGTAGATGGTGATGGTGCGACCATCGATGGCGTAGACGCCGGAGCCCAGCTCGGTCGCAAACGCGTAATTTGCGAACTGGGTGTCGGCGCTGGTGACCGCGGCAGTGGCACTGGCCGCGGCGCAGGTGCCGGCCCACATCACCGCCAGGCCGCACAACGATGTGGCCGTCAGTGCACGCACGGTGTCTTCCCGTTTCAGGCAGTCTAACAGGAGCCTACAGGCAAGGAGTCGCGACATGAGCCCATCCACAACGCCGCAGCACTGGCCGAGTCCCCGCGGGATGAAGTACCTCGGGCCGCACACCGACACCGCGCCACTCACGATCACGGTGGTGTTGCGGCGACGGAAGGGCGCTCAACTGCAAGCGGCGCTCTTTCCACAACGCCCGCGCTGGGCACGCGGTGAGTTCGGCCAGCACGCGGGTGCAGACCCTGCCGACCTCGCCCGGCTGCGCACCTTCGCTCGCCAGTACGGCCTGCAAGAGATCGGCGCAGATCTCAATCGGCGCGTGCTGCACTTGAGCGGCGCGCCGCAGGCACTCGAGCGCGCCTTCACGGTAACGCTCGGCCGCTACCAGTTGAGCGACGGGCGTGGGCCTTTCATCGCCAGCGGCCGCGCACCGACACTGCCGCCGGAGGCCATTGCGGTTCTCGGACTCGACCAGCGGCCGGTCGCGCGCCCACACACGCGGCGGCCGAAGGCCACGCCGAGCGTCACATACACACCGATCCAGCTCGCCGCGCTGTACGATTTTCCCGCCGCAACGGACGGCTCGGGTGAGACGATCGCCATCATCGAGCTCGGCGGCGGGTTCAAGAGCAGCGACCTTGCGCAGTACTTCAAGAGTCTCGGCATCGCCAGGCCCCCGACGGTGACGGCGGTGTCGGTGGCCGGTGGTTCGAATCAGCCGGGCAGCGATGCCGATGGCGAGGTCATGCTCGACATCGAAGTCATCGGCGCGCTGGCGCCCGCGGCGAGCATCGTCGTCTACTTTGCGCCGAACACCGACCAGGGTTTCTACGAGGCGATTTCACAGGCCGCGTACGACGGCGTTCACAAGCCCTCGGTGATGTCGATCAGCTGGGGTGGTCCCGAGGACAGCTGGACGGGGCCCTCGCGCGATGCGATGCAGACGGCACTCGAGGATGCCGCCGCGCTCGGTGTGACCGTGACGGTGGCTGCGGGTGACAGCGGCTCGGGCGATGGTGAGAGCGACGGCCAGTCGCACGTCGACTTCCCGGCCTCGAGTCCTTACGCCCTCGGATGCGGCGGCACCAAGCTGCTCGCGAGCGCCGGTGCGATCACGAGCGAAGTGGTATGGAACGAAAGCAGCACCGATGAGGGCGCTACCGGCGGCGGTGTCAGCGTCGTCTTTCCGCTGCCTCAGTGGCAGCCGGCGGGTGCCGTGCCGAAAGCCCCCAACGGCAGCACGGGACGCGGAGTGCCCGACGTCGCCGGCAACGCCGATCCGCTCACGGGCTACCGCGTGCTGGTGGACGGTGAGGCGCAGGTGATCGGTGGTACGAGCGCAGTCGCACCCTTGTGGGCGGCGCTGATCGCCCGCTGCAACCAAAAGCTCGGGCAGCCGCTCGGAGACCCGCACGCAGCACTCTACAAGATCGGTGAGCGTGCCTTCCGCGATATCACCGAGGGCAACAATGGAGCCTACAAGGCTACGGTGGGTTGGGACCCTTGCACCGGGCTCGGCTCGCCAAACGGCAGCGCGTTGTTGACGGCGCTGGCGGCGCTGAAGGGCTGACGGCGCTGGTGGCGCTCAAGGGCTGACGGCGCTCGCGGCGCTGTCAGTCCAGCCGCGCGCCCTCGCGCCGCGCAGAGCACAGCAATCGCAGGAGCGCGACGCCCGAGAGCACGAGAGCCGTGGCCTCATCGAGGGCACCGCCGCCGCCCGAGCTCGGAGCGGCCGCGACGCTGAGCGAGAGGGTGGCCGTCTTGTTTTGCGGAGTTTTCTCCGCATCGCTCACTTTGAAGGTGAGCGCGGCGCCGGAGGTTGTCGCCGTCGGCGTACCACTGAGGGTTCCGTTCGAGGCGAGGGCGAGGCCCGCCGGCAGCGTGCCGGTGGCGAGTGACCAGCTGTACGGACTGATGCCGCCGCTCACCGCGAGCGTGGCGCTGTACGCCATCCCCACCTGTCCCGCCGGGAGCGTGCTGGTGGTGATGAGGAGCGGGGTTATGGCCTGCACGGTGAGGGTGGCGGTGCTGCTTTGCGTACCGGCCGGGCCCGTGCAGGTCAGTGTGTAGGGATAGGACCCTGCCGTCGCCGGGTTGACGGTGAGCGTGCCGCTCGTCGCTACCGGACCGTTCCAGCTCGAGTTACAGGAGGTCGCATAGGCGGCAACCCAGCTCAGCGCCGTCGAGTAGCCGACATAGATCGAGCTGGCCGCAAGCTTCAGCACCGGAGGGGCGGCCGGCAGCGCCGCCATCGCAGCTTCCACCTGGATGAAGCCGTAGCCGGACGTGAAGTTGGGTGTGCCCGATCCCATGGGGGACGCGCTGCTGCGCAGGAACTGGTAGACCTGCGACGGGGTAAGCGTCGGGTTCGCCTGCAGCATCAGCGCCGCGGCGGCCGCCGCGTGCGGTGTGGCCGCCGAGGTTCCGAAGAAATTGGGGTAGCTGGCCTCGTTCTGACAGCCGCCGATGCTCGATGAGTCGACGATGCCGCTGCCGGCGAGGAAGAAGCCGAAGAATGAGGTATTGACCCCGTCGGGGCCGGTGAGGTCCGGCTTCTGGCGCACCTCGGGCGTCGCGAGCCGCACGCCCGCGGTGTTGAATAGGATCGGCTCGCCGCCCTCGGCGGAGAACGGCTCGAGCACCGCCGGGGTCGTGCCGCAGCCTGGCGTCTGCGCGAAGAAGGCTGCCGCGACCGCGGCCGCGCCGGCAGCGCCGGGGTGTCCCTGCAGGGTCGGGCTGTTGGTGGTGAACTTGTCGATGGTGCTGCCGGCGCCATCGTCCTCGACCACGACCTTGATGCGACCCGGGGCCGGCGTACCGCCGGCGAGACTGATCTGCAGGTTGATCTGTGTGGAGGTGGTGTTGCCGCTGGCACTGGCCGGATTGCCGAGGATGAGAACCTGCTCGGCGTCGCCACCGTTCACCTGGTTGCTGGCGCTCGTTCCGTTACCGGTGATGTTAGGCCCGGTGCAGGTCATCGGCTGAGCGTCGAGATTGATCACGGTGTAGCCCGATGCCCCGCTGACGCACAGGTTGATGCTGCTCGTCGTTCCGGGACTCCCGGGCGCGCCCGTGAGGTAGGGCTGATCCCACTCCACCACGAGCGCGACGAACTCGCCGGGGAAGAGTACGGGGATCGTGACGGGGAGCGAGGTGGTGGTGGTTGCGCGCGTGGTGTCGAAGTTCAGCAGGTACTCGCCCTGGTTCGGGCCGGTAGTTGCCAGGGTGCCGAAGCTCGGCGTCGTATTTTCGTAGGAGAGATGCCCGTTGTTGCCGGCCGCGGAGAAGTACACTACACCTTGCGCCTCCACCGCATCGATCGCCTGGGCGACGATCCCGTCCTGGAAGAACGGCTCATCGAAGTAGCCGGTGTCATCCGCGATGACCTTGGCACCCGCCGCCGCGAGCGCGCCGATGCCGTTGGCAAAGTCCGCCTCGCTGTTGGAGGTGGTGTAGAAGGCGAGCGCGGCGCCGGGGGCGACGGCGTGCACGATCTCGAGCATCGCGCGGCCTTCGTCGGTAAAGGGCAGCAACAGCGGCTGTCCGTACGAGAGGCAGGTGGCCTCCTCGAGCACGTTGACGCTCGTTGCGAGGTAGCCGTTCGATTCGTCGAACTTCGCATCGTCGGTGGCGAAGCCGTTCGGCGCGTAGCCTTGGGTTCCCGAGGCCGGGACGCCGCTCCCCGGCTGATCATAGACGCCGTAGCAGTTGAAGCTGTCGGAGAGGATGCCGACCGTGACTCCGCTGCCGTTGAGCGCCGGGAAGCTGCTGCGCAGCGCCGCACTTCCCTGGGTGAAGTCACCCTGCGTGGCGATCGGCGCGGCGCGGGTGTGCGACAGGGCAGCGCGCAACGCGGCGACTTCTGGGAGCGCGGCCGCCGCCGCGATCGCGTTCACCGGCAGCCAGCCACCCACGTCGTTGGCATACACGGCAGGGCGTTGAAGTCCGAGTCGGGCGAGCGCCGCCTTCAGCTGCTGCGGGTCCGCTCGTGTTACGGCGTCGACGGCGATGCGCGCGACGGCATCGCTCCCCTTCGCGAAGCGGGCCGCCGGACTCAGGGAGTGCAGATCCTCGATCTCGTAGCCCGCTCGTACGCGGCCCGTATGCCGCGTCAGATCCGCGAGCGCAGCGTCCAGCTTGCCGCCGGCGAGGCTGTGCAGCTGCTCGGCACTGCGGCCACCGAATGCCATGAGAGGGCTGCCGCCGGGCGGGAGCGCGGGATGTTTCCACGCGGGCCGCAGCGCCGTGCCGTAGGAGGCGGCGGCGAGCAGCGCAATGGCCATCAAACCGGCGGTCACGAGGCGACCGGCTGCCTTTCGTCTCATGTCGACTCCTGGATTTCCGATCGCGCTCAAGGTCCCTCCCGTGCGCGGCCGCCGGGGCGGCCCTGCGAGTCCTTACGCTCGCGCAGCCATACCTATTACACCGGCAGCGCTGCCGCATGGCTATTAGAAAGCACTTGGAGGCTCGGTGCGCGCCGAAGTCGTGACGCATTTCGCAATATGTAACAAATCGGCGCAACGCCGCCCCACGACTTCAAGCGTGGTGACACGCATCTGCGCCGGGGACTAATTCGCGCAGCGCGCGCGCAACTGCTGGCGGTGCTGGCGCACCGCGTAGACCCCGATGCCCATCCAGATGAGGTTCAGTACGGCCGAGGGCAGGGCGCCGTGCCAACCGCTATTCACCAGGAAGCCGGCGGCGCCGAGGATGTTCATCGACTGGTAGGTGAGGGATTCGGCCTTGACCTTCCCGGCCGACAACAGGGCGTAGGCGAGAAGAATGAGCAGCGCCCCGATCCAGCCGATCACTTCCACGGTGAGCCTCATACGCCGCCGGCCGCATTGGCGGGGGCAGCGCCCGGCGCAGGCCGAGCGTGCAGTGCCATGAGAATGAGTGCCCAGCCGCCGAAGAGCAGATTTATGCCGAGCAGCAGTCCGAGCGCCCACAGCGCGGTGCCGGGCAGGCCCGCAAACAACAGCAGCCCGAGGACGATATCGACGATGCCGCTTGCGAGCATCCAGCCCCAGCGACCGGAGAGGGCGCTGCGGTGCTCGAGTGCGTACATCAGCGACACCGCTCCTTCGACCAGGAGGAAAGCGATCAACACCGCGGTCAACGACAGCGTGCCCTGCAGCGGCCACACCAACAGCAGCACCCCCGCCACCGTGCCGACCAGCGCCGACAGCAGCGACCAGCCGAAGCCGGGCGCGTGGCGCGCGCGGAACGTCGTGATTAGACCGATTACGCCGCTCACCAGCAGGATCCAGCCGAAGAACACGGTCGCCGCAACCGAGGCAACCACCGGCGCAAGCAGCGCCAGGATCCCGAGGATGACGAGCGCGATCCCCTCGACCAGAAACAGCACCCAGTGGCGTCGAAGCGCGCCAGTGATGCGGGCGCGAAGCGCCGCGACGTCGTCGGACTGCGATGCGTTCATGATTGTTGTTTCCCCGTCTGATGACACCCGAAGCGGGTGCGGCCGTTGATTATACGTCGCAACCTGTGCCGCGGAAGGCGCCGTGCCGGCGGCGAAGATGGCGCCTCAGGCGGCCGGCAGATCCGTGCGATGCTGACTGACGGCGCTGCCGTCGGTGCGCCTGAGGCCACCGAAGATCACCGTGGAGGCAATCGTGCCGACTCCGAGTACGAGGAAGGCTTGGTGTACGCCGCTAATCATCTGCCCGGCGTCGGTACGGAAGCGATCCGGGAGAAAGAGCGCCGCCACCAGGGAGGCCGTTGCCACGCCGAAGCTCATGGACAGCTGCTGCGCAGTACTGGCGATGGTGCTCGCGCTGCCGGCCGCCTCCGCGCTCACGTCTGCGTACACCAACGTGTTCATGCTGGTGAACTGCAGCGACTGGAAGAATCCGTAGGCGAATGACTGCACCACGATCAGCCAGACGGGAGTTGCCAGCCCGATGGTGGCGAACAGCATGATGAGGACGCCGAGGATCGCCGTGTTGGAGATCAGCACCGTACGATAGCCGAAACGCGCCAGGATCCCCGGCACGGTCATCTTCAGGCTCATGGCGGCGAACGCCTGCGGCATCATGAGTAGCCCCGACTGAACCGCGGTGTACCCGAGTCCCACCTGGTACAGCAGCGGAAACAGGAACGGGATGCCACCAATACCGATGCGGGTGAAAAAACTTCCGGATACGGCCGCGCGGAAAGTGCGGGTGCGGAACAACACGAGCTGCAGCAGCGGGTAGGGGGCCCGGGCGGCGTGCAGACCGTAGCCCGCCAGCAGCAGCGCCGAAAGTGCCAACAGCGCGAGTACGGCCGCTGTACCCAGGCGGTGCTCGCCGAACACCTCGAGCACGTACGAGAGCAGCGCAATCCCTGAGCTGAAGAGCAGCAGCCCGGCCAGATCGAGCGGCGGCGGGTCGACCTGGCGGTAGTCCGGCAGATGGCGCTGCACCAGATAGAGTCCGACGAGCCCGATCGGCACGTTGAGGAAGAAAATGACGCTCCAGTGGAAGTAATCGGTGATCAGGCCGCCGGCGATCGGCCCCAGCATCGGACCGATGAGGGCGGGAACCGCGACGAAGCTCATGGCGCGCACCAGCTGCGATTTCGGCAGCGCGCGCACCAGGGTGAGCCGGCCGACGGGCACCATCATCGCCCCGCCGCAGCCCTGCAGGATGCGAAACGCGACCAGCAGATGGATGTTGCGCGCCAGGCCGCACAGCAGTGAGCCGAGTGCGAACAAGCCGATGGCGCCGGCAAACACGCGCCGCGTACCGAAGCGGTTGGCCATCCAGCCGCTCACCGGAATGAAGACCGCGAGACTCAGCGTATAGCTCGCGAGCACCGACTTCATGGAAAGCGGTGCCACCTCGAGCGCCCGTGCGATGCTCGGCACCGCCGTGTTGAGAATCGTCGTGTCGAGCGACTGCATGAAGAATGCCACGGCGACCAGCCAGGGCAGGAGCGGGCTCGGGTCCTCCTGCGCTGGCGGCTCGGGCGCGGCGATGCTCATGCGCGGGGATGTTGACGGTCGCCGGCGCGGGCGGCAACCGACTGGCGCGCGCGCCTCATGGCGCGTGCGGCGAGTCGGCGGCGGGGCAGCGCGTGGCGGGCTCTCAAGCCCGCTTAAGACCGCAGCGCGTCGTGTCGTTCGAGACGCGCCATGATGCGGCGGTAAGCCACGGCGGCGAGCGTGGCGGCCGCGGCGGCGGCGAGCACGAGCAGCAGCAGCAGCACGAAGAGGTGATTGACGACCTGGTTGAGCCGGCCGGCCGCGTCCTGGGTGAGCGTGCGCACGACGGGCAGCGCCGCATCGGCACTCTTGGTGAGTGCGTTGATCTCGCGCGCAGTCTCGGTCGCCTGGCGCAGCATCTCGGTGTAGTTGCGGATGTCGAAAGGCGGTCCCTGCTGCTTCGGCGGCGCTGCTCCAGGTGTCGGTGCGAATTGGCTGGTGATCTGGTGCGCCGAGTCGAGCGCGCCGCGCAAGGCATTCGCGGTGGCGGTGCCGGCGTCGAGCGTACCGTGCAGCTCTCGCGCCAGCGCGCCGATGTTGTCACTTTGCACGTTGAGCGTCTGCTGCAGGTCCGCGACCAAGGCCGCGCGCTCCCGGTCAAGAACGTCGGGGAGCGTGCGCGCCATGCGCTCGGAGGCGCTGCCGATGAGCGAGACGCGATCGATCGAGCCGAGCAGCTGCCGGGTTTCGGGCATCACCGCCAGCTGGTAGGTCAGCCGTTCGACCTGCATGTCGAGCAGCGTGGGCATGCGCTGCACGTAGTAAATGGCCCGCTCGGCAAGCTCGCGGGTCTGGGTGATCTCCTGCACCGCCGGATCGAGACCGGCCATCGGATCGAGGCCCAGCATCGAGAAGAGATTGCCGGGGGTGCTTTCTTCTCCGGCGCGCGGAGCACCCACACTCTTGGCGAAGTCACGGAAATGAATGGTCGCGACCGCGCGCACGTTGGGATGCGCAGCGCGCCATTGCGTGATGATTTCGCGCAGGCGTTGCGTCTGCTCAGGGGTCACCATCCCGGTGAGCAGCTGCCATGATTCGGACTCGAGATCGCGGTAGGTCTGTTGCACGGGCAGCGCGCGCGCACCGTACGTCTCACCCACCCAGGCGTCATCGAGCACCATGCGGCTCAGCGTGGCCAGCACTATCATGTCGAGCGCATTGCTGACCGGGTTCGGACCGCTGGCAACGACGTAAGCCGAGTCTGCCTGCTGCACCTTCCAGTTCTGCACGCTGAGACGCTCTGCGGGGGTGATGTTGGTCAGCTGGAAGTGGTTCAGCACTTCGGTGGTGCGACCCACGTACTCGTCGGCGAAGCGCATGACTTTCAGCTGCAGCTCGCGACGCTGTTGGGCACGCTCCGCCGCCTCGCGGGTCTTGGGGTTGAGCCTGTTGATCGTGGAACACCCCGAGAGCACACACGCCACGCTGAGAATCACGCCACAGGCAAGCAAACGTGCGGTCATAGCGAGCTCGCTCACGGCCCCCGACTGAAAGCGTCGCGTTGCCGGTAGCTTAGCGGAATTCCCCGGGGGAGCGCGACGCACGCGGGCACGGGCTGGGCGCCGCCGCCCGGTGCTGCAGCCGCTCCGTCCGACCTTTTTTCTTGCGCGGCCCCGGGCGCTGCTCGCGGTGCTCAGCGCTGCACTCCTGTCGCTGCCCGCTCCCGATGCGTGAAATAGAGATACGCGAACACGGTGAGGAGGTTTACCAACACTGCAATGGTGTTCCAGACGATCACGGGTCGCGAAGCAATCAACAAGCCGTACTCGACCCAGATGATCTGAAAAAGACCGGTGATCGCCGCCATCCTCGGCTTCATGCCCGCGCTCGAGCGGCGCCTGAGCATGCCGAGGAGATCCGGCAACCCGGCGAAGGTGGTCCCAAAGCCTGCCACCAACCCGAATACCTCCGAGCGGTGCAGCCGCGGGACCAGCAGGCTCTGCGTGTCGCGGGGCATGAATGCCTCGCAGCCATAGAGCACCAGTGTGCTCAGGAGAACGAGCGACATCGTCACCCGGATCGATTTTCCCATACCGGTCTCCGCAGTATTCACATTGCAACCCCCGGCCCTCGAGCGCCATGGCATTCAACGCCCGGATCACTGCCACACGCGACGGCGTCCCGCTCCCGCGCTGCGCAGCATCAGAGCCCGGAACGATGATCGTGGAAAACGCCTATGCACGGCTCAGTGCGGCAAGCGCGACAATGAATAATGAGATTCATGTTAGCGCGCGACGTCAGTGAAGCTGTCGCACAACGAGCTGAGGCGTCAGCTTGAGCAGCGTGCCTAGAGGATCGCCTCGCCAAGGAGTTGGGAGGCAGGTTAACCAGCACGTTTCTGCGCGACGGCGGCGGCAGGCGCCCCGTCTACGGTGGCACCCGGATGACGCGCGAGCAGGTTGCCGGATAACCGTCTTTGCGCCTATAGCGCAGGCCCTTCCGTTGAGGCACAGCCATTCGCCGCTGGATCGATAAGGACTTTGTTCGAACGCGCGCGGGCATCGTCCTGCTCGTGCTCACCGCTGTCGTCTTGCTGTGGACTTTATTCGCCGCACTGCGCCCGCTCCCCGGGCGGGATCTCGTGATGGCCACCGGCGCTCCCGGGAGTGCCTACGCACGAGTAGCGGAGCAATACCGTGAAGTCCTTGCCCAGGACGGGATACGCCTGCGCCTGGCTCCGACACAGGGGGCTGTGGACAACGTCAGACTGTTGACGGACCCCAACTCTGGCGTCGGGGTAGGCTTCATTCAGGCGGGCGTGATTGCGCATAGCGACACACGGCATCTTGTCTCGCTCGGGACCGTCTTCTACGAAGAGATGTGGGTATTCTGCCGCTGCCCCGAGGGAACCGTGCCACTCAGGCACTGGGACGGGTGGCGCGTGTCCATCGGGCCCGAGGGCAGCGCCAGCCATCCGCTGGCGCTGAGGCTGCTGTCACTGAATGGCGTCGATCCCGGCAGCCTGCGGTTGTTTGCCTATCCTCCAGAGGCAGCGGCGCAGGCGCTGCTCGCGAGGCAGCTGGACGCGGCGTTGATCCTCACGGGCTGGGAGTCCCCGGTGGTGCAGAGTCTGGCACGTGCGCCGGGGATAACGCTGCTCGGCTTCCCGCGCGCGGATGCCTACGCTGCCCTGGATCCGGACTTCAGCAAGGTGGTGTTGCCCATGGGGGTCGCGGACCTTGCGGCGAATCGTCCGCCCGCAGACACGCCGCTCATCGCCTCGAAGGCGAGTCTCGTGGTGCGCAAGGACGTGCACCGGGCCTTGCAGTTTCTGCTAGTGCGCGCCGCGATGGAGGTGCACGGCCGTCCCGGCATGTTCCAGCGCGCGGGGGAATTTCCGGCGGCGGAGGAGATCGATGTGCCGCTGTCCAAGGAAGCGCGCGATCTGTACCGCTCGGGACCAACCCTGTTGCAGCGGACGCTGCCGTTCTGGCTTGCCGAGCTCGTGCAACGGCTGCTGATTCTCATCGTGCCGATTGCCGGCATCATCTATCCCCTGTGGTCGCTCGTTCCGCGGATCTACCACTGGTTCATGCGCCGCCACCTGGATCCCATGTTTCGCGAACTCAGGCTGCTGGAGCACGAGATGCGCGTGTCGCCTCCAGGAGCGCATACCGAGCTCGTCCATCGTCTTGATCAGCTGGAGCGGCGCGCACGCGAGTTGCCGATGCCCGGTTTCCTGGTCGAGAGCACCTATAACCTTTGGGCCAGCATTCAGGACCTGCGCGAGCGCGTGCAGCCTGACGGGAGCGAACCGGCTCGGGAATCACCGCCCGGGCGCGTCTCTGCCCGCGGTAGTTGAGGCACGGCGTGGTTACTGCTGCCGGTCGTAGACCAGCGTTGCGGTGGTCGTCTCACCGCTCGTATTGGTGGTCTTGGTCACCAGCGTGAGTGTCTTACCGTCCTTGGAAACCGTCCTCGTCGTGCTGCCGACGACCTTGCCGGCGAGCTTCTGCGTCGACTCGGCCGTGTGGCTGTCGACGCGCTTCACACTCAGGGTGTCGTAATCGGGCGAGCCGGTAATGGGATAGTCCTTGCCATCGTACTTGTAGGTCGTCTGCACCGAAATTTCCTTGCCATCGGCGCTGACGCGCGTGTAGCTGAGGGTGAGGGCACCGCCCTTCGCGGTGTAGGTGCGCGTCTCACTGCGCGGCAGCGTCGCGGAGGTGGACTTCGCGGTATTGAGCTTCCAGGTGCCTACCGCAGGGTCCGGTGCCGCTCCCCTGGCGAGCAGGGCGGATGAGGATACCAGCAGCACGCCCAGGGCCAGGGCGCCGAGCACTGATTTCATGATTGTCTCCCCTAGGAATTTGTTTCGAGACCAACGGTCCGCCAGCGGTCAGCGCCGGCAGCGATCGGACCCGGTCGTTTTGCGCGCCGAATCTGCACCGCAGGCGCAGGCTTGTCAAACGAAGCTCCAAGGGCTCCTCGCCTGAACCGTCCTTCCCCCGCCAGACACCTACGCACGTACCTCCCCCATGTCCGGCGGACGGAGTTTGTGCGATGGGCCCGCGCAGCAGACAGGATCGGAAAGGCGCACACGCCAGGCACTGGTTGGGAGCGCTCGCAGCGCTCATGGCGCTGTCGACGGCAGCGCCTGCCTGGTCGGTGCCCGCGTTCGCCCGGGAGACCGGACTGCCGTGCGCGATGTGCCACACGCTCGCCTTCGGCCCGGCGCTCACGGCCTACGGACGCAATTTCAAGCTGCACGCCTATGCGCTCGGTACGCAGAAGACCATCCCGCTGTCGGCCGACCTGGTGGCCTCCTTCACGCATACGCAGGCGGATCAGCCGGCTACGCCGCACTACTCGACCAATGACAACTTCGCTCTCGATAACATCGACGGCTATCTCGCCGGGCGCATCGCCGATCACTTTGGAGGGTTTGCGCAGGTAACTTACGACGGTATCGCGCGGCACACGTCGTGGGGGGTTCTCGACGCCCGCTACGCGCAGGACTTCACGCTCGGCGGAAAGGACACGCTGCTGGGGGTGTCGATCAACAATTTCCCGACGGTGCAGGATGTGTGGAATTCCACCTACGCGTGGCAGTTCCCGTTCCCCTACCCGCGTCTCGCCAACGGGCCGGCGGCGGCGCCGCAGATCAACGGCTTCTACGCGCTGCAGACGCTCGGCGTCACCGCCAATGCGCTCATCGACAATCTCGTGTATCTCGAGGCGGGCGGCTATCGCAAGCTCTCCGACAAGATCCAGGAGGATCTCGGGGTATCAAGTCCCGCCTCGGAGCATGGCATCGACGGCACCGCTCCCTACTGGCGGGTCGCGCTGCAGCGGACCGACGGCCCGCACTACGCCTCGGTCGGCCTGATCGGGTTTGCCCCGCACGCGCAATCTCCGGCGGAGCAGAACGTCGGCACGGATAACTACACCGACACCGGTGTCGATGCGACCTACCAGTTTTCCAACGGCGGTGCGCATACCTTCAACGCGTACCTGAGTTATATCCACGAAGATCAGCGGTTGTTCGGCACCACCGCCCTCGGGGGGTCCGACACCATCGACAATCACCTCGACCAGCTGAACATCAGCGGCCAGTACGCTTACCAGCAGACCTATTCGATCACGCTCGCGTACTTCGACGTCTCCGGCAACACCAATCACGCGCTGTACGCCCCGGGGGCCTGGTTCGGCAGCGCGAGCGGCAGCCCCGACAGTCGTGGCTACACGATACAGGTCGAGTGCGTGCCGTTCGGCAAATTCAGCTCCTTCGCCCGCCCGTGGCTCAACGTGCGCTTCGGACTGCAGTACACCGGCTACACGCGCTTCAACGGCGGCAGCACGAACTACGACGGCGCCGGACACTCGGCGCAGGACAACAACACCCTGTTCCTGTTCGTCTGGCTCGCGGTCTGAGAGGACGGAACGCGCGCCTTGCGGTTGCGCCGGTCGCGCGGGGATACCGCAACCGGGGCGTGACCTGGAACTCGGCAGCGAAGACGGCGCTTGCGGCTGCGCTTTTCAGGTGCCTGCGCACGGTCCACCATGGCGAGAGCGAAGCTTAGCGCACACTTTTCTGCGGAGCCCGCGGCTCGCCAAGGACGGCGACCTTGACATGGAAAGTCACAAATGTGCGCTAGGCTCTGGCCAGCCGATTGGCGGAGGATCCGGAAATGGCTACTCGTGAAGCCTCACATGCATCCGCTCAGAACCCGCTTTCGAACGAGGAGCTCCGCCTCATCGATGCCTGGTGGCGCGCCTGCAATTATCTGTCCGTCGGAATGATCTATCTGCGCGCCAACCCGCTGCTCAAAGAGCCACTGAAGCCTGAGCACGTGAAGATCCGCCTGCTCGGGCACTGGGGTGCGAGCCCGGCGCTGTCGTTCGTGTGGGCCCATCTCAACCGCCTCATCAAGCGCGACGGGCTCGACATGATCTTCATCGCCGGGCCGGGGCACGGCGCACCGGGCGTGCTCGGCCCAACCTATCTCGAAGGGACCTATTCGGAGATCTACCCGGACAAGAGTGAAGACGCCGAGGGGATGCAGAAGTTCTTCAAGCAGTTCTCGTTCCCGGGGCACATCGGCTCACACGTCACGCCGGAAACCCCTGGATCGATTCACGAGGGCGGCGAGCTCGGTTACAGCCTCTCGCATGCCTACGGTGCAGCGCTCGATAATCCGGACCTGATCGTCGCCTGTGTGGTGGGTGACGGCGAGGCGGAGACGGGACCACTCGCGACCGCCTGGCATTCGAACAAGTTTCTCAACCCGGTGCGCGATGGCGCCGTGCTGCCCATCCTCAACCTGAACGGCTACAAGATTGCCAATCCCACCGTGCTGGCACGCATCACCCACGAAGAGCTCGAGGCGCTCCTCGTCGGCTACGGCTACAAGCCCTACTTCGTCGAGGGTGCCGAGCCCGCGAAGATGCACCAGAAAATGGCTGCCACGCTCGATGCGGTGGTCGCCGATATACGTGCGATACAGAAGAAAGCGCGCGACAGTGGCAAGGCGGAGCGACCGCGCTGGCCGATGATCGTCTTGCGTGCACCCAAGGGATGGACCGGACCGAAGGAGATCGGCGGGCACAAGGTCGAGGGGTCGTGGCGAGCGCATCAGGTCCCGGTCGCCGATGTGCGCAGCAATCCCGCGCATCTGCAGCTGCTCGAGAGCTGGATGCGCAGTTATCAGCCGGAGGAGCTCTTCGACGCGGACGGCACGTTGCGCCCGGAGCTCAAGGCACTGGCGCCGGCCGGAGCGCGTCGCATGAGCGCCAATCCGCATGCCAACGGTGGCCTGCTGCGCAAACAGCTGAAGATGCCGGATTTCCGCGAGTACGCCGTGAAAGTACCGCAAGCCGGCGCGGTGCTGCATGAAAACACCCGGCCGCTCGGCGAGTTCCTGCGCGACATCATGCGCAACAATATGGGCAACTTCCGCGTCTTCGGTCCGGACGAAACGGCCTCCAACCGCCTGCAGGCCATCTACGAGGTGAGCAAGAAGACCTGGATGGCCGAGTTTCTTCCGGAGGATGCAGACGGTGGCGAGCTCGCACGCGACGGCCGCGTGATGGAGATGCTCTCCGAGCACACGCTGATGGGGTGGATCGAAGGCTATCTGCTGAGCGGCCGGCACGGACTGTTCCACAGTTACGAGGCGTTCGCTCACGTGGTCGATTCGATGTTCAACCAGCACGCCAAGTGGCTCGACACCTGCAAAAACCATGTGCGCTGGCGCGCTCCGGTCGCCTCGCAGAACATCCTGTTGTCATCGACGGTCTGGCGGCAGGACCACAACGGCTTCTCGCACCAGGACCCGGGCTTTATCGACATCGTGACCAACAAGAGTCCGTCGGTCACCCGGGTATATCTGCCGCCGGATGCCAACAGCCTGCTGGTCGTGGCGGATCAGTGTCTGCGCTCCTGCGATTGCATCAACGTGATCGTCGCGGACAAGCAGAAGCACCTGCAGTTCCTCACGATCGACGAGGCCATCGCCCACTGCGCCAAGGGCATCGGCATCTGGAGTCGCGCGAGCAACGACCAGGGTGCCGAGCCCGACGTGGTCATCGCCGCCTGCGGCGACGTGGTGACCGCCGAGGCGCTGGCGGCGGTCGCCGTACTGCGCAAGCACCTGCCCGATCTCAAGGTGCGGTTCGTGAATGTCGTGGACCTGTTCAAACTGCAGCCCGCCAGCGAGCACCCGCACGGCTCGACGGAGCGTGAGTTCGACAGCCTGTTTACGCTCAACAAGCCGGTGATCTTCAACTTCCACGGCTACCCGTGGCTCATTCACAAGCTCGCCTACCGCTTCGCGAACCACGACAACATGCACGTGCGCGGCTACAAGGAGAAGGGCAACATCAACACGCCGCTCGAGCTCGCGATCCTCAACCAGATCGACCGTTTCGACCTGGTGATCGACGTCATCGACCGGGTGCCCACGCTGGGCGCACGCGCCGCTCACCTCAAGGAGGCGATGAAGAACGAGATCCTCGACAACCTGGCCTACGCTCACGCCGAGGGCGCGGACCGCCCCGAGATAACCAACTGGGTATGGCAGGGGTAAACGGCATGACGGCACCACCGGCGGCGGCCGCCGCCGGCACGGCTGAGGGCGCGGCGCCGATCAACCCGCTCGCGGGCCAGCCTGCGCCGGCGGACGTGCTCATCGATCCGGCCGAAGTTTGCCGGCAGTACTACAGCCGTAAGCCCGACAGTTCCGACCCCGCGCAACGGGTCAGTTTCGGCACCAGTGGTCACCGCGGCTCGTCGCTGCGCACCTCGTTCAACGAGTGGCACGTACTCGCGATCACCCAGGCGATCTGCGAACAGCGCAAGAAGCAAGGCATCGACGGGCCGATCTACGTCGGCAAGGACACGCACGCGCTGTCGGAGCCGGCGCTGCGCTCGGCCCTCGAGGTGCTGGCGGCAAACGGCGTCGAGACGATGATCGATCGCGACGGCGGCTACACGCCGACCCCCGCCGTCTCGCACGCTATTCTCACGCACAACCGCGGCCGCAACACGCGCTTGGCCGATGGCATCGTCATAACGCCGTCGCACAATCCGCCCGAGGATGGCGGCTTCAAGTACAACCCGCCGCACGGCGGCCCGGCGGATACCGGCGTGACGCGCGCCATCGAGGAGCGCGCCAACGCACTGCTCGCCACTGCTCTTAAAGGCGTGGCACGTATCCCATACGAAACTGCCCGCCGCGCCGGCACGACGCATGCGCACGACTATGTCGAGGCGTATGTCGGCGATCTTGGCGCGGTCGTGGACCTCGAATCGATCCAGAGTGCGGGCCTGCGGATCGGTGTCGATCCACTCGGGGGCGCCTCGGTTGCCTACTGGGCGCCGATCGCCGAGCGTTACGGGCTGGAGCTCGAGGTGGTCAACGCTACCGTCGATCCCACCTTCCGCTTCATGCCGCTCGACTGGGACGGCAAGATTCGCATGGACTGCTCCTCGGTCTACGCGATGGCCAAGCTCATCGCGCTCAAGGACCGCTTCGACATCGCCTTCGGCAACGACACCGATGCGGACCGCCACGGGATCGTGACGCGCTCCGCCGGACTCATGAAGCCGAACGATTACCTCGCGGCGGCGATCGCCTATCTCTTCGCGCATCGGCGCGAGTGGCGCGCGGATGCTGCGGTCGGCAAGACGGTGGTCAGCAGCACCATCATCGATCGCGTCGCGGCGAAGGCCGGACGGCGGTTGTACGAGGTACCGGTGGGGTTCAAATGGTTCGTGCAGGGTCTGCACGACGGCTCGCTCGGCTTCGGCGGCGAGGAGAGCGCGGGTGCTTCATTCCTCAGGCGCGACGGCACGGTCTGGACCACCGACAAGGACGGCATCATCATGGATCTGCTCGCGGCGGAAATCATGGCCTACACGGGTCGTGATCCGTCGGAGCTGTACCGGGATCTCACCCGCGAGCTCGGCGCGCCGGCATACGAGCGCATCGACGCGCCGGCGAGCAGAGCGGAGAAGGCGGCGCTTCTCAAGCTGTCAGCTGCGGATATCGGCGCGTCGACGCTTGCCGGCGATCCGATTCAGACGATACTCACGAAGGCACCCGGCAACGGTGCACCCATCGGCGGATTGAAGGTGATTACCGCCAATGGTTGGTTCGCCGCCCGGCCCTCGGGGACTGAGGACATCTACAAGCTCTACGCCGAGAGCTTCCGCAGCCGCCATCACCTCGAGCGAATTCAGGCGGAGGCCAGGGCGCTCGTCCGTGACGCCCTGGCTAAGGTCGCCGCGCGGCGCACCTGAGGAGCGCGCGACGGGCCGCCGGGGGAGCGCGGGGATGCCATCGCAGCAGATCTATCTGATCCGGCATGGGGAGACCGAATGGAGCCTCAACGGGCGGCACACCGGAGCTTCCGACATCCCGCTCACGGAGAAGGGTCGTCAGGTGGCCCGACGGTGGCAGCCCTTCGCGGCCGAGAGGACGTTCGCGCTCGTACTGACGAGCCCTCTCGGGCGGGCGCGCGAGACCTGCGTGCTGGCGGGACTCGGGGAGCGTGCCGAGATCGACCCCGACCTCAGGGAATGGGACTACGGTGCCTACGAAGGACTCACTCCGCAACAGATCCGCGCGCAGCAGCCCGGGTGGATGATCTTCCGCGACGGTTGCCCGAGCGGTGAGAGTCCGCAGCAGGTTGGCACACGAGTCGATCGCGTGATTGCCCGGATGCGAGGAGCCACGGGCGATGTGGCCGCGTTCGCTCACGGCCATGTGCTGAGGGTGCTCGGAGCGCGGTGGCTCGGCCTGCCCCCGTCCGCCGGAAGTCATTTCCTGCTCGATACGGCCACCGTGTGCGTGCTGAGCGCTTATCACGGTGTGCCGGCCATCAGGCGCTGGAACGCCCCGCTCGTCAGCCGCGGCGCGCCGCGGCCTTCGTAGGGAGATCGAGTCATGAGTGCCCAACCATCGGCGATCGCCAAGGCCTCGACCTCCGAACCCACCCGGACCGGACTCGCCGCCGAGACGCTCAGGCGTGCCGTGCTCGACAATCTCGCCTACGTACAGGCGCGCTTTCCGCAGATCGCGACATGCTACGACTGGTACATGGCGCTCGCCTACAGCGTGCGCGATCGGCTGCTGGCGCACTGGCAGAGCACGGTGCGCGCGTACGCACAGCATGACGCCAAGATTGTCTGCTATCTTTCCGCCGAATTCCTGATCGGGCCGCAACTTGGCAACAACCTGATCGCTCTCGGCATCGAGGCGGGCGCGCGCGAGGCGATGGCTGCGCTCGACCAGGACCTCGATAGGCTTCTCGCACAGGAGGAGGAGCCCGGTCTCGGCAACGGTGGCCTCGGGCGCCTCGCGGCCTGCTATCTCGACTCGCTGGCGACGCTGCAGGTAGCGGCGATCGGTTACGGCATTCGTTATGAGTTCGGCATCTTCGATCAGGAGATCCAGGATGGCTCTCAGGTCGAGGTGACGGACAAGTGGCTGCAGAAGGGCAACCCGTGGGAGATCGTGCGCCCCGACGTCAGCTACTACGTGAGCTTCGGCGGCCATACGCAGTCCGGCACGGATGCCGAGGGCCGCTACCGGGTGCGCTGGATTCCTGCCAGTACGGTGAAGGGGGTTGCCTGCGACACTCCGGTGCCCGGGTTTCGCGTCCCCACCTGCAACACGCTGCGTCTGTGGAAGAGCGAGGCGGTGGAATCCTTCAACCTGCAGGACTTCAACACCGGCGACTATTACGGTGCGGTCGAGCAGAAGGTGATCTCCGAGACCATCTCCAAGGTGCTCTATCCGAATGATGAGCCGGACATCGGCAAGCGGTTGCGTCTCGCACAGCAATACTTCTTCGTCTCCTGCTCGCTGCAGGACATGTTGCATCTGCTCGAGCTCAAGGGCGAGCCGATCACGCGCCTGCCGGAGTCATTCGCGGCGCAGCTGAACGATACCCACCCGTCGGTCGCGGTCGCGGAGCTCATGCGGCTGCTGGTCGATGAACGGCTGCTCCCCTGGGAGCAGGCATGGGACCTCACGCAGCGCACGCTCGCCTACACCAATCACACGCTCCTCCCCGAGGCGCTCGAAACCTGGGGACTGCCGCTGTTCCGGAGTCTCCTGCCGCGTCCGCTCGAGATCATCTACGAGATCAATCGCCGCTTCCTCGAGGAGGTGCGGCAGCGGCATCCCGGCGACGATGCACGCCTCGCGCGGCTGTCGCTGATCGACGAGGCCGGGGAGCAGCGCGTGCGAATGGCCAACCTCGCGACGGTCGGCAGCCATGCGGTGAACGGCGTCGCGGCGCTACATTCGCAGCTGCTGCGACAAACGGTGCTGCGTGACTTCGCGCAGTTGTGGCCGGAGCGATTTCACAACGTCACCAACGGCGTAACGCCGCGACGCTTCCTGGTGCTCAGCAACCCGGCCCTGGCGGCACTGCTCAACGAGGTACTGGGGGACGCCTGGATCACGGATCTCACTGCGCTCGCAGCCCTGCAAACACGGCTCGGCGATGCGGCCTTCGAAGAACGCTGGAGGCGTGTGAAACGCGCTAACAAGGAAGCGCTCGCCGCGATCATCAGCGCGCGCACTGACATCGTGGTCGATCCGGGAGCGCTGTTCGACATCCAGGTTAAGCGCATTCACGAGTACAAACGCCAGCACCTGAATGTGCTGCACATCATTACGCTCTACGGCCGCCTGAGACGCAATCCGCAGCTGGAGATTGCGCCGCGCTGTTTCATCTTCGGCGGCAAGGCCGCGCCCGGCTACTACATGGCAAAGCTCATCATCCGCCTGATCAACGGCGTAGCCGAGGTGGTGAACAAAGACCGCGCGATCGGCGGACGCCTGCGTGTGGTCTTCTATCCGAATTTCAACGTGAAGAACGCGCACGCCATCTATCCGGCGGCCGATCTGTCGGAGCAGATCTCGACCGCCGGCAAGGAGGCATCCGGCACCGGGAATATGAAGTTCATGCTGAACGGCGCCGTGACGATAGGAACGGCGGATGGCGCGAACATCGAGATTCGCGAGGAGGCCGGCGCGCAGAACTTCTTCCAGTTCGGCCTGTCGGCTCAACAGGTCGACTCGCTCAAGTCCGAGGGCTACCGCCCGGAGAGCTACATCGAGAGCAACGACGAGCTGCGCGAAGCGCTCGACCTCATCGCCACAGGAACCTTCTCCCGCGGGGACCGCGAGGTGTTCCGACCCTTGCTCGACAACCTGCGCCAGTCGGACCCGTTTCTGGTTCTCGCGGACTACGCCGACTACGTAGCGTGCCAGGAGCGCGTGGGCGCTGCCTGGAAGGACGCGGCACGGTGGACGCGCATGTCGATCATGAACACGGCACGCGCCGGAAAATTCTCCTCCGACCGCTCGATACGTGAGTACTGCGCGAGCATCTGGAGCGCGCGTCCCGTGAGGATCGTTCTTGAGTGAGCCGCCTGCCACGGCGCTCTACGCCACCCGGCCCGGTTCGCGTTTTCCGCTCGGCACGAGCGCCACGGCGGACGGCGTCAACTTCGCGCTCTTCAGCCGTCACGCCAGCCGCGTCGAGCTGCTGCTCTATGAGGCTGCAGACAGCCCGCGGCCCTTCCAGGCGGTGGTGCTCGATCCCGAAAGGAACTACTCCCAGCTGGTATGGCACGTGTTTGTCGCAGGGCTGGCGCCCGGCGTGCATTACGCCTGGCGCCTCGACGGGCCAGCGGATACGGCCGCCAGCGGCCGGCGCTTCAACCCGCGCAAGGAGCTGATCGACCCGCGGGCGCGCGGCGTCAGCGACGCTTTATGGGACCGCAGGCGCGCCGCAGATCCGGCGGACGGTGGGCCGTGCGCCTTGCGAGCCGTGGTGAGCGACGCCGCCTTCGACTGGACGGGCGAGCGCTCGATTCCGCGCACGCTCGAGGGCGCGCTGATCTACGAGCTGCACGTCGGCGGCTTTACCCGGCATCCGTCGGCCGCTGCGCGCGCGCCCGGAACTTTCACGGCGCTTACGGAGAAAATTCCCTATCTGCGGGAGCTCGGCATCACCCACGTCGAGCTACTGCCGGTGATGGCCTTCGACGAGCAGAGCGTGCCGCCGGCGGCAGCGGCGCGTGGGCTGCGAAACTACTGGGGTTACAACACGCACAGCTTCTGGAGTCCTCACCCAGCGTACTGCGTAGCCCCGGACGGCGGCCGCCACGCCGCCGAGTTCAAACACTTGGTGCGCGCGCTGCACGCGGCAGGTATCGGCGTCATCCTGGACGTGGTGTTCAACCACACCGCCGAAGGCGGAGCCGACGGTCCATGGATCAACTTCAAGGGAATGGCCAACGAGATCGCCTACCTGCTCGATCCTGTCGATCGCCGCCGTTATCTCGACTTCACCGGCTGCGGTAATACGCTCAACTGCAACCATCCGCAGGTGACGGCCTTCATCGTTCACTGTCTCGAGTACTGGGTCGAGGAGATGCACGTCGACGGCTTTCGCTTCGACCTCGCCAGCGTCTTCACGCGGGGGGAGGGCGGCGCGGTGCTGCCCGATCCGCCGCTACCCTGGAGCATCGAGCTGTCGCGTACGCTTGCCGGCTTGCCACTCATCGCCGAGGCCTGGGACGCGGCGGGCCTTTATCAGGTTGGGGCGTTTGCCGGTAGCTCCTGGTCGGAATGGAACGGCGCCTACCGGGATCTGATGCGTCGCTTCGTGCGCGGCGACGCCGGCCTGATCGGCGCGGTCGCCAGTCGCATCGCCGGCAGCAGCGACCTGTATGCTCGCGGGGGCCGCCGACCGTGCAACAGCATCAACTTCATCACCTGTCACGACGGCTTCACGCTCGCCGACCTCGTGAGCTACAACGGCAAGCACAACGAGGCCAACGGCGAGAACAACCGCGACGGTTACAACGACAACCTCAGCTGGAACTGCGGAGCGGAAGGTGAGACGCACGATGCGACTGTCCTTGCCCTGCGTCGCCGGCAGGCGAAGAACTTTCTGGCAGTGCTGTTACTCTCCCGCGGCGTTCCCATGCTGCTCTGCGGCGATGAAGTGTTGCGTACGCAGGGCGGTAACAATAACGCTTACTGCCAGGACAACGCCGTATCGTGGTTCGACTGGAAGCGGGTAGAGTCGCAGCAGGAAATGCTGCGCTTTACCCGCGAGATGATTGCGCTGCGCCGACGCCACGCGAGCCTCACTCGCAACCAGTTCTTCACCGGCCAGGTCGTCGCGGCCCGCGATCTCCCCGACATCGCCTGGCATGGGGTGCAACTCAACCAGCCGAACTGGGGCGACGCCGGCGCGCGGGTGCTCGCCTTCACCATCGCCGGCTGCGAGCGCGACGAACCCGACCTTCACGCGGTGCTCAACATGGGTGACGAGGCGATCCGGGTGGACCTGCCCTCGGTCGCCGGGCGGCGCTGGCACCTCGCCGTGGATACGGCCGAGAGCTGCCCGGGTGACATCATTGCCCGGGTCTACCAGAGGATCCTGGCCGCGCCCGTCTATCGCGTCAGCGGGCGCAGCGTGGTGGTACTGGAGGCATACGAGTGAGCTGCGGCCACCCGCGGTTGCTCCGACCCGCTAAGTCATTGAAATTAATAAAGAACCTTGCCATGTGCCACACGGTGTAGTGTCCGGTGATCTCACACCTACACTACCTATGGTGTGTCCAGCCGCAGAAGATCGTATCCTCTGCCCGGATCCCGCGACATCTTCGGAGGCCGGCATGTGCGGACGCTACATCCTGCGGATGCAGGACAAGTACCTGAGGGAATGGAACCTTCATGGGCCGCCCGCCTGGGTCAGCGTCTCGTACAACATTGCCCCGACGCAGCAGGTCCCGATCCTGCGCAGGAAGGGGGACGCACACGAGGCCGTGATGGTGCGCTGGGGGCTCATCCCGTATTTCGCCAAAGGCGAGCCCGGCAAATTCAGCACGATCAATGCCCGGATTGAAAGCTTCGAGTCGGCCGCTTCATACCGTGGCCCGTGGAAGCGTCGCCAGCGCTGCATTCAGCCGGCCTCGGGCTTCTACGAGTGGCATCTCGATGCTCACGGACGCAAAGCTCCGTACCTGATCACGCTTGCCGACCAGGAAGTATTCGCCTTCGCGGGACTCTGGGAACGCAGCGTCAAGGAAGACGGGACCATCGTCGAGAGCTGCGCGCACATCACGCTACCGGCGAACGAGTTGATGGCCAACATTCACAACAGCGGCAACAATCCGCGCCGCATGCCGGCCATCCTGCGGCGCGAAGACTACGCAGCGTGGCTCGACGGGACAATCGCCGAAGCACGGCAAGCGCTCGCTGCCTATCCGTCCGACCTCATGGTTGCGCACGAAGTCAGCATGCGTGTGAACTCGGTGCGAAACAACTCGCCGGACCTGATCGAGCCGATTGCCGCCTAACGGCGCAGCGCCACGGCCGCGTTGCCCGACGCCACCACATCCCGGTCCACTCAGAATTCACGACTTCATAAGAAGTCCCTAAGGATCTCCCTGGCTCGATTCTCTAGCCTCTCTCCCGAGGCCTGAGAGTTGTTGCGCTTCTCGTGGCCGCAAGTCGATGGGGCAATGGTTGAGCTCGCCGGGGAGTCGCAAATGAAAACAAAAGTCTGGATGCCTGAGGGCACGAGTGAGCGCTACCGGCTGCAGCTGCGCCAAGCGGTTGCCGACTCGCCTCAGCAGCCGCTCTGGGATCGCTCAGGCGCCGCTCGCAAGTTCGTCCTCCGCCAGGCGAGCCTCGAGCAACTCGCCGCGCCAGCGGGACGCAAGTCGAACGCCAGGCACTGACTCGCACAGCGTGAGCGGCTGCGCCGCGCTGCACCCACTGCGATTGTCCGAAAGATACCGCTGATCACTCCCATGACCCGCTCCATTCCATTCCTCGCGACGTGCCCGGCGTGCGGCCAGGCACAGGTACAGCGGGCCTACACGCGCCGCGCGCTGGTTCGCCTGCTCGAGAACGGCCGCATCATCGATGCGTATTGCGTAGCGTGCGACCTGGTCTGGCCTCTCAGCGCACAGGAACGAAACGTGGTGACCACGGCGATCGCCGCCGCAGGACAGTTCGTTGCGTCGTTATCGCTTGCAGGTAATGGCTTCCTGCGACGCCAGGCGGCCGAATAACCTTTAGCGCCGATTGCGAGGCACGCCCGAGCACCTCGACCGTGCCACTTCGAGACGCTGTGTGGCGCCGAAAACTGTTCGACGGCGGCGCCAATACCTCGGGAGTCAGCCGCGCACTCTCCCACTGCAGCTCGGCAGCGACATCTGACTTTGGTGACTGGTTGAGCAGGGCCACGGCTTCGACGATCTGTCGTGTCGAAGCTCTGTTCTCAACCATCCTGACCTAGGAGACTGTCATGAACTCGAAGGCCAAGGCCTGCACAACGTTTCTCGTCGCTCCCTCGATCGCCGTGTTGCTGGCATCGGTTCTTTCTCTGCCCTGCGCTGTCGCCGGCGAACCCGGTAATCAGTCGAGCAGCGAGACCGTGAGCGTGCGCGATCTCAATGTCGACACACCCGCCGGCGTGGAAGCTCTTTACGGCCGCATTCGTGCGGCGGCAACGCGCGTGTGCGCTGAATCCGACCCAAGCCTCAGGGCGGCCATGGCGCCGTGTATCTGGAAAACGGAGGCGCGGGCGATTGAGAAGGTGAACCTGCCGGCGCTCACCGCGTACTACCGCAAGAAAGCCGAAGGCAGTCCGGAAGCGCTCATCGCGAGTCGATGAGCTGGCGGGACCGGGGCGCAACGCGTCCGCCGAGCCCGGCGCCGCCTAGCACGTCATCCGCGATGCATTCAGTGTACCTCGGCGGTCCATGGATGGCCGCCGAGGTCTGCTTGTCGTTCCGCGTCGGGCGATGGAGCCGCGGTGCAGTCGATCCCCGCACGCCTCGTTCGTCGTAGGATCGGAAGCGAGCCGCGACGAATGGCACGGCTGGCGAACAGCCCAATTATCACAAGGCTAGGAGATCGGCATGAAGGTCATGGTCATAGTCAAGGCCACGAAGGACAGCGAATCCGGAGTGCTGCCGACGCCTGAATTGCTGACGGCGATGGGGCAGTACAACGAGTCACTCGTAAAGGCCGGCATCATCCTGGCCGGCGAAGGGCTGAAGCCGAGTCGATGCGCGAAGCGGGTGCACTTCTCCGGTAAGAGCCGTACGGTCACTGACGGGCCATTCACCAAGACCAAGGAACTGGTCGCTGGCTTCTGGCTCTGGCAGGTCCGCTCGATCGAGGAAGCCGTCGAGTGGGTCAAGCGCTGCCCCAATCCGATGCTCACCGATTCCGATATCGAGATTCGCCCGGTGTTCGAGCTGGAGGACTTTGGCGAGAACCTGAGCGCTGAGGCCGAGGCGCGCGAAGAAACCCTGCGGCGTCAGACACCGACCTGGAAGTGAAGGCTGACCGAGCCGTGCGTCCTAGGCACGTTGACCGACGAGCTCGACGATGCGCGATGTGACTGACCTGCCCGCAATGTCGAGCTCGGCGACGGTGACCGGCAACTTGAAGCGCCGCGGCCCGGCACTGCCGGGATTGATATAGAGAACACCGCGACGCTCTTGCGTGCATGGCTTATGTGAGTGTCCAGACACGACCACGCGTACTCCGGCAGCTCGTGGCTCGATGTCGAGCTGAGCGAGGTCGTGTAGCACGTACACGGACACCTCCCCGAGCTTGATGAGCTCCGTCTCTGGCAAGGCCTCGGCCCACGAACCTTTGTCGTTGTTGCCTCGAACCGCTGTCACCGGCGCGATAGTCGACAGCGCGTGCAGGACGTCCACGCTGCCGATATCGCCTCCATGGACGATATGGCTGCAGCCGCGCAGGAACGCACTCGCCTCCGGCCTGAGCAGACCGTGAGTGTCAGAGATGAGGCCAACGCGAACCATGATGACGAATGCCCCGAGGACGAGTCCGGCGTCGAACACGAGCGGGAAGACAGCGCCGCCGGGACTCAGCAGCGCCCTGTTCAGGACTCCCTGCGCACCTCCTCGGCGGACTTGTCCGAGCGCAAACCCAGGAAGGCGGCATGCCGGAGGCGATCGTCTGCTGTCCATTCCGTGAATCGGACCTGCGCCACGACCTCAGGCCTTGTCCACTGCATCTCGCGCATCTGCTGCGCGCTGATGCCGCCGCCCCAGCGTCCAGGGTCGGCGTCGGGAAGATTCGCGAAAGGACACTCCGGCGTAGCCAACGGCCTCAAGATCTCGAGCACCTCACGGCGAAGGTGCGGGACCATTCCGGCACGCACCTTGCCGGCGAACTCGAGCTTGCTTCCCTCGTAGTAACCGACGAGCAGCGCATCCAGGCCGGTGGAGCCGTCGGGCTTGTATCCGCCGATCACGAATTCCTGCTGTTGCTCGAGCTTCAATTTCACCCAGTCGCCGCTGCGCTCCCCTGGCTGGTAGGTCGAGCGCTTGCGCTTGGCGACCACGCCTTCGATGCCCGCCGCGCGGAGGGTCTCAACGATAGCGGCTACGCCTCCGGGAAGATCGCGCGAGAGGCGTATGGTCACATTCTCGCCGACGAGCTTTGCCAGCCGCGCGCGTCGCTTGATCAGCGGTTCTCCCATCAAGTCCCGACCATCAAGATGCAGGGCGTCAAAGGCATAGAACACGATCTGGTGCTTGGGGTGCGAGCCGCGGTGCTGGAGCGCCTGAAACGAGGGGCGCCCGTCCTCTGCCAGCGCCACGATCTCGCCATCGATCACGGCTTGCCGCGCGTTGAGCCTATGCCCCGCCGCCGCGAGCCTCGGGTACATCTGCGTCAGATCCTTGTGGTTGCGCGAGAGGACCTGAAGCCGCTCGCCATCTTTGAGCAGCAAGGCGCGGTAGCCGTCGAGTTTTGGCTCATAGAGCCATTCGTGCCCCTCCGGCAGCGCCCTGACCGTCTGAGCCGCCATCGGCGTAACGAAAGCCGGAGCCTTGGGACGTTGCGCTGCGGTGGCCACGCGGACCAGTATGGCTACTTACGCTTGGGCAGTGAAACTACCGTCGGCATCTCGATGTTGGGCGCTGCACTCCCGAGCGCATTGAACTGCGCGGGATTCAGCATCATGACCGAGCAGCCCGAGCAAGCGTAGAAGGACGTGGTGTAAAGCGCGCCATTCCTGCGTTTTACGCTGACCACGTGCCAGCGGTCAAAGCCGCAGACCCGGCATTGCCACTGCCCGGTATCTCTCCCCATATCTTGCAGCGTAGCGACCGCGCTCGGCGCCGGTAAATCCAGTGCTCGAGACGCCGCAAGGCTGTATGACCGGCTGCTCCCCGAACTCCTCGAATCTGATTTTTAGTGCCGGTGCGCCCCTACTGAGTTTTTCGCTCCACACACTTGTACACGAACTGATCCGCCAACAGTTGGTCCTTGGCGTCGTTGCGCTCCTGCTGCAACTTCATGTCGTCACAGGACTCACGCGTCTTGAATTCGTGCTCCGAAATGACATGCGGGTCCCGCCCGGGCACAAGAATGCCTGTCGGAGGATTGAGCATGTACACGACCAGCACCCAAACGGTCATGGTTCGGCACCCACCGTCATGTCGCACGCCAGATGGCATGCAGCACCCACGCGGTGCCGTACAGGAGGCACAGGCCGACGAGGAAGCGAAGCGTGAAGCCCACGGATCGATCGGGACGCCAGAACGCAAGGGTCAGGCCCCGGGGACCGGCGCCGACGGCAATCCCTACGATAACCATGAAGGCTCCGAGCAGGGGGCCATTGGAGGCATGCATTTCCACGAGGCGCAATCACACCCTTTGTGGCGCGCAGCTGCCGTGAGCTGCGTCACGCGGCGTATCGGTGAGCGGTACGAGCGAAGCGGTCGATGCGATCCGTAATCCGACACGCCGGCCGAAGAGAAGTGGCGGCAGCGCGCACTCTGCCGCTCCGCAGGCGAACGTAGGATGAGCAGAAGAGCGCGCCGTCTGCGGCCTCCGATGCATACCGGGGGGCGGGGCTGGCTGAGTGGTGATATCTGACGGGCCGGGCGGGTAGCGCTCGCGGCAGGTCAATGCGTGCGCGGCGCGCCGAGAGCGTGAACAGAGTCACGTCTGTCGATGCGGCCAGATGTCGGTGTGAAATGCATTCCAGCGGGGTCCGGCGATTTGTCATATGGTGCCGACCGCCTTGGGGCTAGTGGGAGTGACGCCGGCCGGGAGGAGCTATGCGAAAGATTGCGATCGGAATTGCAGTTGGCACGCTGCTGGCAGCGTGCGGCGGCGGAGGTGACGCGCCCTCCGATACACCTCCTGCACAGCAGAATCTGCAATCCATCGCCGCGCCGGCGCAGCCGTGGACGTTCCCCACGACCACCCTGACGGCCATGGACTCCAGCGGCAACACCTATACGGTGGATGCCAGCAACGTCGCGGCGGGTTCGATGACCTTCAACGGCCAGGTGGCCGATACCGCCGTGGAAACCGTAACAATTTCGGAAAATGGCGTGGTACTTTCCACATCCGCCACCACCGCCTACTACCTGATGAACCCATACACTCCGCTTGGGCTTTCTGGCAGTGCGAGTGGCACCACCTACACGTTCGTGGTCACGAGCTTCTCGCCATTTCCGGCGATGCTCACCGTCGGGTCTAGTGGCCCGGTGTTCTCGGGGAACTATGAGGATTCCATGGGGAACGTCATCGGCTCACTGTCCGAGACGTACAGCGTAACTGGCGACAGCGACAGTGCGCTTTTCGTCAACATCAATGTCGCTGGCACGCTCAACGGCAGCCCGGTGAGTGAGACGATAACCTATACGCTGGCGGACGTTGGCAGTGCACTTCCAACACTGACCGAGGTGGTACTTACCGTCAACGGGACGACGCTGACATTTCAGTGAGGGGAGCAGCGCGGCGAACGCTGCTGCGCGAGCCGCTGGGACTCGATCGGCGGCGCATTAAAACCGCGCTACGCGTAACGCGCGCCAGTGGCGTCCAACCGCGAACATCTCGTCGCGCGCGCGCGCCTTGCTCACTCAATGCCGGATCCCCAGCTGTAGAAGTACTTGAGTCCGACGCCGGTATAGGCCGGGGAGTTCTGGTGCACGACCGCTTTCGCGAACACGAGCTCGAGGGAGTTGCGCGAGTTCGGTGACCAGTTCGCTTCGGCGCCAATCGTGAGGTTCTGCTGCGCATTATTCTCGTCGAGGCCATCAACCACGGTCTCGCCGCGATACGAATAGCGCAGATCCAAAGATGCCCACAGACTCGGCGTAACACTGTAGCTGATGTGCCCTTCGATGCCCGGCAGTGGTTCCTGGCGGAGAATTTCCACCCCGCGATATTCGGTGTTGTCAGTGAAGAAACAGGCGTTGATGTAGGCGTCGAACTCCCACTTCTGTTCGGGCCCGAAGGGTTGCGAAAGAGCGAACTCGGGTTTGAGCGACCAGCGGTTTGAGCCAAGATTGAGAAGCCGGTCAGCGTTGTACTTGCCGGTCGGAGCGGTGACCGTGAGACTCACCCCGAGGGTGGTGGACGGCACGTACTTGGCAAATTGGCCGGCGCTCAGCGCCTGACCTCCCTTGAGCAGCACCGCAAGTTGCAGGCTGGAATCTCCGGTGCCGGTTGTCGAGCCGGAGATATCGGTGCCGGAAATCGAGCCCCTCAGGGAGGCGAACGGAACGATGGCCTCTACCCAT
This sequence comes from Steroidobacteraceae bacterium, assembly GCA_035621995.1. GTDB lineage: Bacteria > Pseudomonadota > Gammaproteobacteria > Steroidobacterales > Steroidobacteraceae > 13-2-20CM-66-19. The sequence continues at coordinate 802 of DASPWF010000050.1, read as the reverse complement.
GCCAGATGGCCGAGGACCCCGAACTTGTACGTGTATGAGACGAGTACTTCGTTCGCCTCAACGTGCGCGCCGGCCACTACGACCGGCGTATCAAGTGACGCGTTCGTTTGCGCATAAGCGTAATCGAGCTCGAGTTCGTTGATTCCGACGGGAGACAGCGTGTAGGTTCGCGGGTCCGTGAACTGGGCCGGGAGTGTCCGGGGGGTAAGGCAAGCCGTGATGGCGACCAGGACGGAGAAAAGTCGGCCGGTCATGGCTCGGATAGCCCCTAACACTCCAGCGCACCGGTTGCCGAGTCGAGTCTCGCGAGCCAATCATGGCGCAGTCTGCGATGGCTGTGCTATGCCGCGGCGCGGGTGTTCCGTCTGTGCCGAGCCCAGGCCCCGCACGCCCGTCCTAGTCCCGATAGACGGCACGCCCGAGCACGAAGCCCAGCGCCGCAGCACACAAGAGGGCCGGGCCCGGATGGCTTCGCACCAGCTCCACCAGATCGTCCATCATGTCGGTGACCTCATTTTCCCGGACATAATCGGCCCCGGAGGCTAATGCGTCGCCGGCACGGTGCGCCGCGCTTGCGACCCGCTCACCGCCCGCGTGGACTGCGCTGGCGGCAGTGTCGAGTCTCTCGGCCGTCGAAGTACGCAGCTGCTCGGCTCTTCTGGTCGCTTTGTACCCGAGGGTGCTCGCGGCCGCCTTCGCCTCAGAAGCCGCTGCCGTGGCAGCGGCACGCAGTTCTTCGGAGGCCGAGAGCGCATCATCGCTACGACCTGCAGGCGCATTGGGGCGGCTCCCTTCGGGATTG
>DASPWF010000049.1:0-5994 GCA_035621995.1 Steroidobacteraceae bacterium | reverse complement strand
GACGCCATCGGCGATCTTGATGATCACCGGAAACTGAGTCGAGCCGCGGTTGTAGCGCCACACCTGCGTATAGCCGACCAGACCCGTGGGATAGGTATCGCCGTCGGCGGTGCTGGCGTATATCGGTGCCGTTATAGTGGTACGTTCGGTCGGCTCGCCGCACTTGGCCAGGACGGAAAAGGCATCATCGCCCACCTGGACGAGATGTGAGCCGCACCGCAGCGTGCCGGCAGTTGCGCTGGTGAAAGGAAGAGCCAGCACCATCGAGATTAAAAACCTCAGCGCTCGCATTCGACTCTTTCGCTAAGCGCTCCTCCGGCGCGAGACACTGCAATTCTCAACCCTTTAGCGGCCCGTTGCCAGCGGAGACTCAAGATGCCTCCGCCACGGCCGCCTGCCCCATTATGTACCGGCGGTCAGTCGAGGTCTGGTCTCGGCAACGCGCTCGCTGTGACTGCCGCAGGTCGTCGCCGACCTGTGCGGCTCGTCCACCGGTCTGCGGACCGTCGTTTCTTCAGCCGGCCTCGCAGTCGTTGGCGAAAAGTGGTACTAAACCGCCGCCCAATGATCGATTGGGTATGGCCAGAGCATGAGTTCGCCGCATCGAGACAGCTGCCGTTGCACGCGCGTTGCCGTCGTGGGTGTCGGCCTCATGCTGACGATTGCCGCCTGCGTGAAGACCAATCCCGATCAGGGCTTCAGCGGCACCGCCACGCTGACGTGGACTGCGGTGAAGACCGACACCAGGGGTAACGTCCTGCGCGATCTCGCCGGGTACAAGGTGCGTTACGGGACATCGCCCGGAGCTTTGTACAACGTCGTGGTGCTGAAGGATCCGGCGCAAACCACCTATGTCGTCAGGGACCTGTATCCCGCGACCTGGTACTTCACGGTCACGGCATACACTCTTCGCAACGTCGAAGGCAACGCGTCGGCCATAGGCAGCAAGACAATCAAATAACCAGCGCGCTCCTGGCCGCGTACGCTCTCCGCCCGGCGCCCTCAGCTGCGTGCGCGGTCCGCAGTCAGCGCGGCGCACGGCTCGCGATCAGGCGCGGCGCCAGGTAGTCGCCCCGCCCGGCTTGTCCTCGAGAATCACTCCACCGGCCGCGAGCTCCTCGCGGATGCGGTCCGACTCCGCCCAGTTCTTGGCGCGCCGCGCGGCGGCGCGCGCCGCGATGCGCGCCTCGATCTCGGCATCGGAAGGCACGACCTCGGTGCCACCGGAGCCCCCACCATGCACGAGTGCGGCAGGCTTGCCGAGGCGGAACCACTCGGCCGGCGGCACGGCGAAGAGCCCGAGCACGCCGCCGAGAGTCCTGAGCTCCGCCGCCAGCGCCGCCGCACGTGCCGTGTCACCCGCGTCGCGGGCGCTGTTCACCTCGCGCGCGAGCGTCTGCAGCACCGCAAGCGCCTCCGGCGTGTTGAAGTCATCGTCCATGCTCTCGAGAAAGCGCGCCGTGTGTGCCCCTGCCACCGGCGGCACCGTCGGCAGGTCGCGCAGTGCCGTATACAGCCGCCCGAGCCCGGCATCCGCCTGCTCGAGCTGCTCGGGGGAGTAGTTGATCGGCCCGCGATAGTGACTCGAGAGGACGAAGAAACGCAGCACCTCCGGATGCCGCAGGGTCGGCAGCACCTCGCGCAGGGTGAAGAAGTTGCCGAGCGACTTGGACATCTTCTCGTCGTCGACGTTGACGAAGCCGTTGTGCATCCAGACGTTGACGAAGGTGTCGCCACTGGCGGCGCAGGACTGCGCGATCTCGTTCTCGTGATGCGGAAACTTGAGGTCGAGGCCTCCGCCGTGCAGGTCGAAATGTGTACCGAGCAGCGTCGTCGACATGGCCGAGCATTCGATGTGCCAGCCCGGCCTGCCGCGGCCCCAGGGCGAGTCCCAGGCGGGCTCGCCAGGCTTGGCGTGCTTCCACAGCACGAAGTCGAGCGGATCGCGCTTCGACTCGTCCACCTCGACCCGCGCTCCGGCACGCAGATCCGCGGGTCGCTTACCCGACAGCCGCCCATAGCCGGGGAAGCGCGCTATCGAGTACATGACATCCCCGTTCGGTGCGACGTAGGCGTAGTCGCGCTCGAGCAGCTGCCTCACCATGGCGATGATCTGTGGCAGATACTGCGTCGCGCGTGGCTCGTGATCGGGACGGGCGATGCCAAGGCGCGCGCAATCCTCGTTCATAGCGGCGATAAAGCGCTCGGTGAGCGCGCCGATCGGCTCGCCGTTCTCCGCGGCACGCCGGATGATCTTGTCGTCGATGTCGGTGATGTTACGCACGTAGGTGAGCCGATACCCGCGGTGGCGCAGATAGCGGCTCACCATGTCGAACACCAACAGCATGCGCGCGTGGCCGATGTGCACGTAGTCGTACACGGTAAGGCCGCACACATACATACGCAGCGCGCCCGGAGTGATCGGCCGCAGTTCCTCCTTGGCGCCGCTGAGGGAATTGTGGATGCGGATCATGCAAAGCGCGCCAGCCGCGCGCGCGCCGTGCCGGCCGGCATTGCCTTGAGGAGCGGTGCGAGCTCGGGCCCGTGCGAGCGCCCAGTGAGCGCCACGCGCAGCGGCATGTAAAGCGCCGCGCCGCGCCGACCGGTCGCGGCGCGCACCGCACCGGCGATCGCGGGCAGGTCATTACCGTCGCGGGCCGCGGCGGCGGCGGCGGCGGCGAAGTAGCCGCTGCCCGCCTCGCGCACCACTTCCTCGGCAGCGGGCTCGAGCGGCGGCGGTCCGCCGAACACGATGTCGACCCAGGGTCGCGCATCCTCGGGCAGTACCAGGTTCGGCAGGACCGCAGTGACAAAGGCACTCGCGGCGCCCTCATGCAGTCCCGGCGGCAGCAGCGGCGCGAGCCAGGCGCGCGCCGCCTCCGCGGACAGCTGATGCACGGCGTCCTTCTGCCAGACATTGAGCTGCTCTTCATCGAAGCGGGCCGGGGCGCGCCCGAGGTGGGCCGGATCGAATGCCTGCGCCATCTCCGCGAGGCCGAGCAGCCCGTGGAGCGGCGTCGAGTGCCCGAGACGGAACAGGTGGTTGAGGAGCGCCGCCGGCAGGTAACCGCGCGCGCGGTACTCGCGCACGCTGGTCGCGCCGTGCCGCTTGGAGAGCGGCGCACCGTCGGCGCCCACCACGAGCGCCACGTGCCCGTACGCGGGAGCCCGCAGGCCGAGCGCGGCGAGCACCAGCAACTGGCGCGGCGTGTTGGCGAGATGGTCCTCGCCGCGCAGCGTGAGCGTGACGCCCATACGCGCATCGTCCACCGCGTTCGAGAAGAAGAAGGCGGCGGAGCCGTCGGCGCGCCGCACCACGAAGTCGCCGATGTCGTCGGAGAGAAAGCTCTGCGGCCCGTGCACGAAGTCGACGAACGCGACACGCTCGCCCGCCGGCACGCGAAAACGCAGCGTCGCCGCCGCGCCCGCAGCGCCGCGCCGGGCGCGCTCGGCGTCGGTCAGGTTGCGGCACGTGCCGGCGTAGCGTGGCGGCCTGCCCGCGGCCAGCTGCGTGCGGCGCGACAGCTCGAGCTCCAGCGGCGTGCAGAAGCACGGGTACACGGCGCCCTGATTCGCGAGTTCGGCAAAGTACCGCGCGTACAGCGCGCCGCGCTGCGACTGACGGTACGGTCCGCGCTCGTCCTCGCGGTCCGGGCCCGCGTCCCAGTCGATGCCGAGCCAGCGCAGGTCCGCCATGAGCGCCGCGATGTGCGCTTCGACGCTGCGCTCGGCGTCGGTGTCCTCGATGCGTAGCAGGAAGCGGCCGCCGGCGTGCCGCGCCAGCAGCTGATTGAAGAGCGCCGTGCGCGCGTTTCCGAGGTGCAGCTCCCCGGTCGGGCTCGGAGCGAAGCGTGTGACCCGCTGGCCGCCGGCTGAAGTGGCACTCGCGCTCATGACACCATGTTACGGTAAAGAAGCGAGCCTCAACAAAGCGCCGCGCTACGCCGCGCTGCTATAGAATTCGCCGCCGGCGTACGCCGCAGCGCTTCGACAAGGCGGAGGATCGATGCTCATCAAGTCCCCGACCCGGATCGCCCTGCTCGCGGGGGTCGTGCTCAGCGGGCTGCTGTCCGGCACCGCCGCGGCCGCCGAGGAGCAACCCACCCAGGTGAAGGTCACCACCAATATGGGCGAGTTCGTCATCGAGCTGCGCAGCGATCGGGCCCCGATCACCAGCGCGAACTTCCTGCGCTACGTGCGCGAGGGCTTCTACACCAACACCCTGTTTCACCGCGTGATCGCGAACTTCGTCGTCCAGGGCGGTGGCCACGACGCCACGACCTTGCAGCTCAAGCCGACGCACGAGAGCGTATTCAACGAGTCGGGCAACGGCCTGCAGAACAAGCGCGGCACGGTGGGCATGGCGCGCGCCGACCCCCCACATTCAGGCAACGCGCAGTTCTACGTGAACCTGGTCGACAACCCCGACCTGGATCCGGTTCCGACCCGCTGGGGGTATACCGTGTTCGGGCGCGTCGTGCAGGGCATGGACGTCATCGAGCACATCGGCGAGACGCCCACGGGGTCGAGCGGGCCGTTCAAGAGCGATGCGCCGCTCAAGCCGGTGATCATTCAGAAGATCGAGATCATCTCGGGCAGCGGAGCCGCAACCGCCGCCCCGGTGACCCCGGTCACGCCGCCCCCGCAGAACACCATTCTGTCGCCGAAGTGAGCCGATGGCGCGATTGTTCGTCTCAGACGTGCACCTGCACGCGGGCGCGCCGCAAGCGATCGAACAGTTCCTCGACTTCCTGAGCACGCAGGCCGCCGCCGCCGAGGCGCTCTACATCCTCGGCGACCTGTTCGAAGCCTGGGTGGGTGACGACGACCGTGAGCCCGCAAACGAGCGCGTCTGCCAGGCGCTGCGTGCGCTACATGCGAGTGGAGTCGCGTGCTTCGCACTGCACGGCAACCGCGATTTCCTCCTGGGGAGGGGGTTCTGCGAGCGCAGCGGCTGCCGGCTGCTGAGCGACCCAGTGATCGCGCAGCTCGAGGGCGAGCGCGTGCTGCTCACGCACGGGGATGCGCTGTGCACGGACGATCATTCCTACCAGGAGCTGCGCAGCATCGTGCGCGAGAGCGCCTGGCAGCGGCGCTTCCTCGGCCTGCCGCGCGCGCACCGCGAGCTGCTCGCGGACGAGGCCCGTGCTGGCAGCCGTCGCCACACCTCCCGCACCGTCCCGTACGTCATGGACACCAATGCCGCGGCGGTGGCCGCGGCGTTTCGGGCCGCGCGCGTGCGGCGCATGATTCACGGTCACACCCACCGCCCCGGGGTTCACGATCTCGAGATCGACGGCGAGCGCGCGCAGCGCATCGTGCTCGGCGCCTGGTACGAGCAGGGCAGTTACCTCTACTGCGACCGGGGAAAATACCAGCTGCGCGCGCTGCCGCGTTAGCCGCTTTGCCTGGCGCGCCGGCAGAAGCGGGGCAGCTTCTGCCGGCGTTCAGGCAGCCACGGTCAGTTCTGCGCGGGGGAGGCGCTCGTGGTGCTGGGACCACCGTGGCCGAAGTGGCGGTGGCCGTGCATGGCCTGCTGGATGATCTGGAACTTCTTCAGCTGCGTGGCCGATAGCACCGGCTGCAGCTTCTGCAGCGTCTCCTGCTGGAGCTGCTGGTGCATAGCCTTCATCTGCTGCCAGTCGGGCTTGGTGCCCGAGGCTTTTGCCTGCTCGAAGCTCTCTTTCATCTTCGCGTGCTCTTCCTGCAGGATGGTCTGTACCTGCGCCTTCTGCGCGTCGGTCAGATCCAACAGTGTCGCGAGGTTGTCCATGTGGCTCGCGGCGGCCGCCGGCGCTGGCGGCGGTGTCTCGGCGAATACGGCACCGGTGCACAACAGCGCGGCTACCGCCACTATGCTGGCTTTCATCGAAGTGTCTCCTTGTGGGCCCGTCCGGGCCCGTGTTGCGAGCATTTAAGCTAACGGTGCGGGTGGGACGCCCGCCGTGAACAATCGTGAGGGACTGTGAAGGCAGTCTACCGACGCGGCGAGCG
>DASPWF010000048.1:0-36704 GCA_035621995.1 Steroidobacteraceae bacterium | reverse complement strand
GAGCGAGGTGGCCGCCTACTTCCACAAGACCGAGTGCTTCTGCTTCTCGCCGCAGCGCTTCGCGCTCAACGAGGCGCGCGACATGCCGGTGCGCTTCATCATCGATCCGGCGCTGCCGAGTCACATCGATATGATCACACTCGCCTACACGTTCTACGACGAGTCCTCGCGTGTCACCTCGCGCTAGCTCGCGACTCAAGCCACCATGAAAGCGTATCGACATGGCTGATGCTCACGCCCCCCAAGGCCACGCCTACTACATCCCGCACAACAGCCCCTGGCCGATCCGTTGCTCGATCGCGCTGTTTGCGATCATGCTGGGCGCGGTCGTCTACCTCAACGAGTGGGCGGGTCTCTGGGTCCTCATTCCGGGCGCGGTGCTGCTCGCCTATCTCTTCTGGGGCTGGTTCTCCCTCGTCATCGACGAGAACCAGCACGGCGTCTACAACCTGCAGGTCGACCGCTCGTTCCGCATGGGAATGATGTGGTTCATCTTCTCCGAGGTGATGTTCTTCGGCGCGTTCTTCGGCGCGCTGTTCTACGCCCGCGTGCTGGCGGTGCCGTGGCTCGGCGGGCAGGGCGTGAAGGTGTTCACCAACTTCATCCTCTGGCCGGACTATGAGGGCGTGTGGCCCACCAACGGCCCGGCGCACGTCGGCGGTCTCGCCAACGGCACCTTCAGCCCCATGGCGCCGATCCCGATCCCCGCGCTCAACACCGCGATCCTGCTGACGAGCGGCCTCACGGTCACCATCGCCCACCATGCGCTGCGGGCCGGCCGCCGCGGGCGGCTCACGGTGTTCCTCGCGCTCACGTTCCTCCTCGGCTTCACCTTCGTCACCCTACAGGCGCACGAGTACGGCGAGGCGTACCGCGACATGGGCCTCAGGCTCAGCACCGGCATCTACGGCTCGACGTTCTTCATGCTGACCGGCTTTCACGGCCTGCACGTGACGATCGGCGCGATCATGCTGACCGTGATCTGGCTGCGCGTGCTGCGCGGCCACTTTACGGCGAACCGTCACTTCGCCTTCGAGGCGGTCGCCTGGTACTGGCACTTCGTCGACGTGGTGTGGCTCGGGCTGTTCATTTTCGTCTACTGGCTGTAACGGAAACCCGGGCTGCGCGCGGCCGCTGTGCCCGCCGGGCCGCTGCGCCTATGGCCGGGGTGCTGCGCCGCCGCCCTCGAGCGTATGCGGCGCGATGAGCCCGAAGTACCACGCGATCATCAGCAGTGCGAAGAGCAGCAGCGAGAGCGCGATGCGCACGGTGAGCGCCCGCGCGAGCTTGGCCGAGTGCTCCTCACCGCCGCGGCTGCCGCGCGAGAGGTGGTACAGCGCGGAGCCGAGGCTCACGACCACCCCGAGGAGAACTATCAGCACCAGCAGCCGTATCGCGGGTTGCATCATCCGTTCGCAGTGTATCGTCGTGGCGTCGCGGAGCAATTGACCGATGGCGGATGAGGGACGTCGCCCGCGGCGCGCGTTCGCACCCACACCCGGCTTCACGCTGCTGGCGCTGCTGCTCGCGGGGCTGTTCGTCCGGCTCGGCGCGTGGCAGTGGCACAGGGGCGTCGAGCGCCAGGAAGAGTGGACGCGCTTCGCGCGCGGCGCCGATACCGTGGTGACTCCCGCCGGGCGCGCGCTGACGGAGCTGCCACTCTTTCAGCGCATCGTGGTCGGTGGCCGCCTGGACGGCGCGCATCAGTTCCTGCTCGACAATCGCACCGCCCGCGGCCACGCCGGCTACGAGGTGCTGACACCGCTCGTGCGCGACGCTGCTCCGCATTTGCTCGTCGATCGCGGCTGGGTGCCCTTCACGGGCACGCGCGCGCGACTCCCCGACGTCAGCCTCCCCGCGACGGCCGCTGCGCTCGAGCTCACCGGCCGCATCGCGCTGCTGCCGAGCCCGGGACTCGCGAGCGGCCGCGCCGCGCCCTCCGCCGCGGGGCCCTGGCCCAAGGTGGCAAGCTACCCCGACATGCCGCAGCTCGCCGCGGCGCTCGGCGCCCCGCTCAGCCCGCGCATCCTGTTGCTCGATCCAGGGGCGCCCTACGGCTACCTGCGCGAGTGGCAGCCGCCCGGACTGCCGCCCTTGCGGCACTTCGCTTACGCCGTCCAGTGGTGGACCTTCGCGGTCCTCGCGCTCGTGCTGTGGGCGCTGCTCAGCCGGCGGCCGCGTGCCGCGAGCCCCGCCCGATGAGCGCAGAGGCACAGCTGCGCGCACGAAACCTGCGCACCCTCGCACTGCTCGCCGCGCTATTCCTGTTGCCCCTCGCGGGGGCGTTCTTCCTCTACTACGGCACCGACTGGCGCCCCGCGGGACTCGTCAATCACGGGGTCCTCATCAACCCGCCGCGGCTGCTGCCGCAGCCGCGCCTGCCTGGGCCTGCACCCGGTGATGGCCGACTCGCACGCCCGCCGTTTCACGGCAGCTGGTCGTTGGTGTACGTCGGCGACGGTGCCTGCGCTGCGGCCTGTCGCGAGGCGCTCACGGTGATGCGCCAGACCCGCCTCGCGCTCAACACCGACATGACGCGGGTCGAGCGTGTGTTTCTCGTCACCGCGGACTGCTGCGCTGGTGAGCTCCTCGCGCGCGAGCACCCCGGGCTCAACGTGCTCGATGCGAGCGGCAGTGCCGCGGCAGCGCTCCTCGAGGCGTTTCCGGCCACCGACCGCGAGCACACGCTGTTCGTCGTCGACCCGCTCGGCAATCTCATGATGAGCTACGATGCGCGGCGCGACCCTCGCGGGTTGCTCGAAGACCTCAAAAAGCTGCTGAGACTTTCCCAGATCGGTTGAAGAAATCCGTGCCGTGACGAGGGTTGCCCGCTGGATGCGACGCCTGGCGATTGCCGGCGTGCTGCTGTGCCTCATCGTGGTCTCGCTCGGTGCCTACGTGCGCCTCACCGCCGCCGGGCTCGGCTGCCCCGACTGGCCCGGCTGCTACGGCCACCTGACCCCGAGTGGCGGCGACGCGGCGAACGCGCCGGAGGCGATCGCGGGCCGCCCATACGAGGCCGGCAAGGCATGGCGGGAGATGATCCACCGCTACGCCGCGGCCACGCTCGGTCTCACGATCGTGCTCATCGCCGCGCTCGCGCTCACCACCCGGCGGGAGCAGCGGCTGAGCGCGCCGCTCCCGCTCGCCCTGTTCGCCATCGTGGTGGTCCAGGGGCTGCTCGGGATGCTCACCGTCACCTGGCAGTTGAAGCCGCTCGTCGTGACGCTGCACCTGTTGTTCGGCATGACGACGCTCGCGCTCCTCATGTGGCTTGCGCTCTCGCTGCCGCGAGGCTCATGGGAGGCAACCGCGCGCGCGGGCCCGGCGCGCGCTCAAAGCGGCGGCGCCGCCGACCTCGCCGGCGCCCGCCGGCTGGTGCGTCTCGGCCTCGCGGCGCTCGCGGTGCAAATCGCGCTCGGCGGCTGGACGAGCAGCAACTACGCCGCCGTCGCCTGCCCCGACTTCCCCACCTGCCGGGGCGCGTGGTGGCCGGCTGCGGACTTCCGCGACGCATTCGTGCTCTGGCGTGGCCTCAACATCGACTATGAAGGCGGTGCGCTCGCCGCGAGCGCGCGCATCGCGATCCACCTCACTCATCGCCTGGGCGCGCTGGTCACGGCGCTCGCCCTCACGCTCGCCGCGCTCGCGGTGCTACGGCGGCGCGGACTCGCGGCAGCGCGGGTGCGCGCCTGGGCCGTGCTCGCCGCCCTCGCCCTGCAGCTCACGATCGGCATCTCCATGGTGGAGAAGGGCTTCCCGCTCTGGCTCGCCACCGCACACACCGCGGGCGCGGCGCTGCTGCTGCTCGCAACCCTCGCGCTGCTGCGCTCGCTCGGCGCGTCGCGATGAGCGCGCAGCCGCCGGGCAAGTCAAGGTGAGCACGTGAGCGCGCCGGGGCGATCTGTTAGGCTGCCGGTCCGAGCCACCGTGGCGACCCGAGCGGAAGCCACTCAAGAATCGCACCTGCCATGACCGACGAACGCACGCTGCCCGGCAAGAGGCGCGCTTTCATGGCACGCGCGGCGCTCGCGCCGCAGGAGGCGCCGTGGCGCCGCTACCTCGAGCTGACGAAGCCGAAGGTCGTCGCGCTCATCACCTTCACGGCCATCGTCGGGACGCTGCTCGCGAGCCCCGGGCTGCCGCCGCTCGAGGCGCTCGTGTGGGGCAACCTCGGCATCGCGCTGGCCGCCGCGTGCGCGGCCACCCTCAACCACGTGCTCGACCGGCGCATCGATGAGCAGATGGCGCGCACGCGCTCGCGACCGCTCCCGACCCGCCAGCTCACCGAGCGCAACGCGCTGGTGTTCGCCGCGTGTCTCGGCCTCGCCGCGATGGCGCTGCTCGCGTTCCTCGTCAACCTGCTCACCGCGCTCCTCACCTTCCTGTCACTCATCGGCTACGCCGTGGTCTACACGGTGTGGCTGAAGCGCGCGACGTCGCAGAACATCGTCATCGGCGGCGCGGCCGGAGCGGCGCCGCCGGTGCTCGGATGGACCGCGGTGACCAACAGCATCGATCCCAACGCGCTGCTCCTGTTCCTCATCATCTTCGTGTGGACGCCGCCGCATTTCTGGGCGCTCGCCATCGCCCGCCGCGACGAGTACGCGCGCGCCGGCATCCCGATGCTGCCGGTGACCCATGGCGTCGCCTACACGCGCCTGCAGGTGCTGCTCTATACCGTGCTCCTCACGGTAGTAACGCTGCTGCCTTACCTCACGCGTATGAGCGGCCTGCTGTACCTGTGTGCCGCGCTGGTGCTCAACGCGTTCTTTCTCTACTACGCGCTCGCCCTCAAGATGACCGCACGCGAGGAGCTGCCGATGCGGGTGTTCCGCTTCTCGGTCACCTATCTCATGTGGCTGTTCGCGGCGCTGCTCGTCGATCACTACCTGCCCGCGCTGCGCAGCGCTTAGAGCCCGCAGGCGAGGCGGCCGATGGCGTGGCAGAACGCTATGGCTGCGCCAAGGCTCGCGGTTGCAGTTCCGCCGCAGGCGGTCGCAGGATGGCCACACCCGGCGGCTGAGGCCGGGAGAGGAAAAAAAACGTTCCAACACCCGGCAGGGAGGCACTCATGAGCATCAGCAAGCCCGTCGTCCTTACCGTCCTCGCAGCGTCCGCGCTGCTCGCCGTCACCGCGGCAGAGGCATCACCGGCACCACTTGCGCCGGGTGGCAGCGTCGATCCGGTACCGACCTACACGAGCACCGGTACACCGACGGTCGACGTGCTCTTCCAGACGCCGGAGCAGTCCGTCACGCAGGACGGCAAGACGGTGGGATTCCAGGAGTTCGCCTTGGCGACCAGCCTCAATCCCGGCGGCGTCGTGTTTGCCTTCGCGATCACGACTTCCAACAACCCGACGTCGCTCTCCGCAGCGCTTGCGGGCTATGCCGGCTTCACGACCTCGGTCGAGTCGTGCGACCCATTCACCGCCGTCACCCTCTGCGGCACCGGCACGGGGATAGCGGCGCGCAGCAGCGGCACGGGCGACATGCTCACCTTCAGCTCGCTCGGCACCACGGTGCTGTCCGGCCCGGTGACGGTCTATGCCAGCAACGCGTACGGGATCTTCACCAACGCGCCTCACTTCACCGATCCGGGCGTGACGGTGAACGATGACGGGACGAGCTTCGCCTTCAGAGGCGTCGGGCCGTCGGCAACGTCGACGGTCCCCGAGCCGGGCACGGTGGCGCTCCTCGGCCTCGGCCTCCTCGGCACCCATCTCACGCGGCGCCGGCGCCGGCGCTGACCCTACGGCAGGTCGAACACGAGCACCTCGGCATCCGTGCCGCCGTGCAGGCCGAGCTGCACGGGACCTGCCGTATACGCCCCGTCGCCGTCAGCGAGTGCCGTGTCACCAACGGTGAGCCTGCCACGTGCCATCTGCACCCAGGCGCGCCGCCCGCTCGCCACCGCGAGCTCCGCGCGCTCGGCGCCGTCGAAGAGCCCGGCGTACACGCGCACGTCCTGGTGGACGGTCACGGCGCCGTCCGCGCCCTGCTGCGCGGCGATGAGCCGCAGCCGCCCGCGCTTATCCGCGGCGCTGAAGGTCTTCTGCTCGTAACCCGGCGTGAGCCGCAGCGCCTCGGGCAGGATCCAGATCTGCAGCAGATGCACCTCGTGCGCCGCCGAAGGGTTGAACTCGCTGTGGGTGACGCCGGTGCCCGCGCTCATGCGCTGCACATCGCCGACGCGGATCACCGAGCCATTGCCCATCGAGTCGCGGTGCGCGAGCTCGCCGGAGAGAATGTAGGTGAGGATCTCCATGTCACGGTGGCCATGCTTGCCGAAACCCTGACTCGGGGCGACGCGATCGTCGTTGATGACGCGCAGCGGGCCGTAGCCGAGCCAGTTGGGGTCGTAGTAATCGGCGAACGAGAAGGTGTGAAAGGTGCGCAGCCAGCCGTGGTCGAAGTAACCGCGCTCGGCACTGCGTCTCACCTCGAGCATGGCACGGTCGCCTTCGACCGTCTCAGTGTCCGCCCTTGATGGCGTCATAGCCGATCATCTCAATGTCGGTGTCGCAACGCAGCTGCGCCACCACATCCTCGGTGACCGAGGAGAGGACGAAGCCGTGCGACAGCGACATGAGCGCGGGCTTCACGTGATACTGCTTCTCCACGCGGGCGGCGACGGCCTTGAGATCGCGATCGGCGCGCACGATCACGAAGCAGCTCGGTGCCGCGGGGTTGTACTGGTTCTCGAGCTTCGCCGGATGCTCGCACGATGCGCCTGCGGCGAACGCAGCGGCCCCGACCGGCAGCAGAGTGAGGACGGCGAGGACTTGCGTGATGCGCATGATTGCTCCGCTTCGACGCCGCGCACCGCTCAGGCGGCACGCTTCAGCAGCGTCTCCCAGCTGTAGATCATCTGCCCCTTCAGCAGCAGCATGCCGACGGAGCGGTAGTTGGCGGCGTCGATCTGGCCGAGGTGCTCCGAGCCGTGATAGCCGGAAGCATCGCAGCCGTAAGCCGACAGGATCGAGCTGCCGATCAGCGCGAACCGGCCCTGGATCGCACCGAACATGGCGCTCTCGAAGGTCCATTTGACGCTGCGCTCGCCGGGCGCGAGCGGCTCGATCAGGTAGGCGGACACGAACTCCGCCGGCGGCGCACCGAGCACCTTGAGCGTGCCCGACAACAGCCAGCACTCCGGGCGGTGCGCGATCTCAGTGCGACTCAGCGTCTCGAGCGGCTCCCCATCGGCGCGCCACAGCGTTCCCGTCCCGGTCCACACTCCCGGCTCGAACAGAAACGTATGGCTCATGGCCACATTATGGCGCGGGTGGCAGTTTGGCGGTACGTTTTGCGGAAACTACAGGAGCGCTGCGCATGCTGATGGAACGCGTCTGGTCGGGAAACTCCCTGAGGAATTTCCACTATCTCATTGCCTGTCCCGAAAGCGGCGAGGCGCTCGCGGTCGATCCGCTCGAGTGGCGCATGTGCCTGGACGCCGCCCGCGCGCGCGGCTGGCAGATCACGCAGATCCTCAACACCCACGAGCACGCCGACCACACCGGCGGCAACGCCGGACTCAAGGCGGCGACCAACGCGCGCGTGCTGGCGCACGCGGGGGCGGCCGCGCGCATTGGCGGCGTGGATCGCGGCCTCTGCCGTGGCGACGTGATCCGCGTCGGCCGCACCGTGGAGCTCGAATGCCTCGACACGCCGGGGCACACGATGACACACGTGTGCCTGCTGTCGCACACCGAGGAGCCGGCGCTCTTCTGCGGCGACACGCTGTTCAACGCCGGCGCCGGCAACTGCTATAACGGCGGCCGGCCGGAGGCGCTCTACGAGACGTTCGTCACGCAGCTCGCACGCCTGCCGGACACCACCCGCGTCTACCCGGGACACGAGTACCTCGCACGCAACCTCGAGTTCACTCTCGACCGCGAGCCCGACAACGAGGACGCGTCGGCGTTGCTGAGCGAGGCCCGTCGTCAGGCGGGCGCAGCGGCGAAGGTCACGACGCTCGCCGAGGAGAAACGCATCAACACCTTCTTCCGGCTGCAGAATCCCACGGTGATCGCGCGGCTGCGCGAGGCGTTTGCCGACGTCGGCGAGCATCCCGACGCCCGTACCGTGTTTCTGCGGCTGCGCGAGCTGCGTAACCGGTGGTGAGGGGCCGCGGACGCGTGCGGCGGCTGCGAGCGCGAGCCGCCGCGCGGGAACGCGCCGGCCGCCACCCCCGGATTGCCCGCAGTTGCCGCACACGGCACCGCCGTAGCAGCATAGGGGCGAGCATCCGGAGGTCCACATGCGCATCACCCTTCAGCTGTCATCGCTTTGTATCCTCGCCACCGTGATGTGCCCGGCCTGGGCGAACGGCGGCGGCGCGGCCATGCCGGCACCCCCGCCACGCATGCAGACGCCGCAGGACAGGGCCCGCGAGGCGTACAACGACGGCGTGCACGACGTGAAGAAGGCCGACAAGGCCTTCAGCGCCGCCGCGGAAGCGACCGACGCCGGCAAGAAGAGCAAAGCCGCACAGGAGGCGCACGACCTCTACGCCTCCGCGCACGGCAAGTTCAGCCAGGCGACGCAGCTCGATCCCTCGCTCTACGAGGCCTGGAACTACGTCGGCTACACCGGCCGCAAGCTCGGTAACTATGACGAGGCGCTCGATGCCTACGACAAGGCGCTCAAGCTCAAGCCCGGCTACGCCGACGCCATCGAGTACCGCGGCGAGGCGTATCTCGGGCTGAACCGCATCCCGGACGCGCAGCAGGCGTACCTCGATCTCTACGCCGGCAACCGGGCGCTCGCCGCGAAGCTGCTGACGGCCATGAAGGGCTGGGTGGCTACGCAGCGCGCCAGCCCGTCCGCGACCAACGTGAGTCTCGACGACGTCGACAAGTGGATCCAGGAGCGCGCGCAGATCGCCGGCCAGACCGCGGCGCTCACCCGCGAGGGGACGCAGGCCAGCTGGCACTGACCGGTGGCCGGCGGCGCCGTCGCCGCACGGGGGGTTCAGCACTTGTGCTCGGGGAGGCGACGGCTGCGCGTGCCGCGCTGTCGCGCCGTGCGTCTCGCGCTCTTCTCAGCCCTCACCGGCGCAGCCCTCACCGGCGCAACGCTCGCGGGTGCAACGCTCGCGGGCGCACCGCCCGCGCCGGCGCCGGGTGAGGCGGCCGTGCGCGACTACGACTGGCAGCTGCCGCGCGGATTCCCGACGCCGGCGGTGCCCGCCGACAACCCGATGTCGGACGCCAAGGTCGCCCTCGGGCGGCGCCTGTTCTTCGAGCCGCGGCTGTCGCTCACCGGCCGCTACAGCTGCGCGAGCTGCCACGACCCCGCGCGCTCCTTCAGCGACGGCCGCTCCGTGGCGCGCGGCGCGACCGGCGCGGCGCTGTCGCACAACGCCATGGCGCTCGTCAACGTCGCGTACAACGTGAGCTTCGGATGGACGACGCCGGAGGTGCGCACGCTGGAGGCGCAGATGCGCAAGCCGCTCCTCAGTCGCCACCCCATCGAGCTCGGGCTCGCCGGCCGCGAGCGCGCACTGTGCGCCGCGCTGGCCGCCGATCCCGCCTACGCTGCGGCCTTTGCGCAGGCCTTCGATGAGGCCCGCGGTGCGCGCCCCCCGGGGGCGTCGGGCGTGACCTTCGATCGCATCGTAAAGGCGATCGCGGCGTTCGAGCGTACGCTGATCTCGGGCCATTCGCCCTTCGACCGCTACGTGTTCGAGGGCGAGCACGACGCACTCTCGGCCCAAGCCAAGCGCGGCATGGCGCTCTTCTTCTCGCCGCGCGTCGGCTGCGCCGGATGTCATTCCGGGTTCAACTTCGCCGGCAACTGGCGCGACCGGCAGGGCGCCACCGGGCGGCCGAGCTTCGCCAACAACGGCGCGAGCCTCGGCGAGATGCGCGTGCCGACCCTGCGCAACGTGGCGCTTACCGCGCCCTATATGCACGACGGGCGCTTCGCCACGCTCGATGCGGTGCTGCGCCACTACTCGGGGCTCGCGGCACGCGTCGCCGCCACCGGCGGGCAGATCGATCCGCGCCTGCCGCAGCGCGCGCTCACCGACGGCGAGCGTGCCGACCTCATCGCCTTCCTCGACAGCCTCACCGATGAGGGCTTCGTGCGGCGTTTCGCCTCGGCCGCGGCGGCACCGTAAGCGCTCACTCATAAGAAACGTCAGCGGGAATCGCGTCGCGGCGCGGATCCCGCTAGGCTTGACACCATGCCCAACTTCTATCGCCGTTGTTTTCAGCTCGTGACCGCGGCGTTTCTCGGTTACGCGCTCTACAAGGTGCTCGCGCCGCTCTTCGGCATGCTGGGATGGGCGGCAGTCCTGGCGTTCATCCTCCATCCGCTGCACGAGAGGCTGACACGACGACTGAAGGGCCGCGGTGCCCTGTCGGCCGGAATCCTCACCGTGCTCACGCCCTTCCTGGTGCTCGCGCCGCTCGCGGTGCTCGGCGTGGTGTTCGCCGGTCAGGTGGCGCACCTGCTGACGTACCTGCGCGGCCAGGCACCCTTCGTCTCCTACACGGACGTGCTGAATCGTCTGTCGCAGTACCCGCTGATCGGCGGTATCGTCGGCTGGGTGCGCGAGAACGCCTCGGTGAGCGTTGCGCAGGTGCAGGGCTGGATCACCGAGAGCGTGCAGACGGTGCTGAAGACCGCGGCCACCATGGGAGGCGACGTGGCGCTCGGCGTGTTCGGTACGCTGGTCGGCTTCTTCATGATGCTCTTCATGCTGTTCTTCTTCCTGCGCGATGGCCGCATGGTGGTGGCGAGCCTCACGCGTCTCATCCCGGTCGAGCGCGCGCGGCGCGCGCAGCTGCTGAAGTACCTCGGTGAGGTGACACGCGCGGTGGTGTTCGGCTCGGCCACCACCGCGCTCATCGAGGGCGTGATCGTCGGCATCGGCTTCGCGATCGTCGGGCTTCCCTCCGCCGTGGTGTTCGGCGTGCTCGCCACGATCGCGGCCTTCCTGCCCGCGGGCGCGGCGCTGGTGCTGGTTCCGGCGATCCTGTACCTCGCCTTCGCCGGGCGCTGGGGCGGCGCGATCTTTCTCGCCTGCTGGGTCGCGGTGCTGTGGATCGCGGAGAACCTGCTGCGGCCGCTGCTCACGGCGCATCACGCCAAGGTCTCGACGCTCGCGCTCTTCATCGGCGCCATCGGCGGCGCGGCGGCCTACGGGATCCTCGGTCTCGTCATCGGGCCGGTGTTGCTGAGTTTCGTCGTGGCGCTGGTGCGCTTCGCGCAGGAGTCGCTGCCGGCGGAAGTCTGAAGGTCCGCGGCCGCGCGCCAGCAGCGCCCCCGGCGAACCTTTTGTTGCCGCGACCGGGCTTTCCCCTATCGGGAGGCCTTTCCCGTATAGAATGCGCCCCCCTATGGATGTCACCCCCATCCTCGCTCCGCTGAACGATGCGCAGCGTGCCGCGGTCACCGCCGCGGCCGGCCCGGTGCTGGTGCTCGCCGGCGCCGGCAGCGGCAAGACGCGGGTGCTGACGCATCGCATCGCCTGGGCGATCGAGGCGCTCGGCGCCTCCGCGCACGGCATCCTCGCCGTCACCTTCACCAACAAGGCGGCCGCCGAGATGCGCGCGCGCGTCGAGCGGCTGCTCGGGGTGCCGGCCGGCGGGCTGTGGATCGGCACGTTTCACGGCATCGCCCACCGCCTGCTGCGGATGCACTGGCGCGAGGCAAGCCTCGCGCAGGGCTTCCAGATCCTCGACGCCGAGGATCAGCAGCGGCTCATCCGCAAGGTGGTCAGGGCGGCCGAGCTCGACGAAGCCCGCTGGGTGCCGCGCGAGGTGCAATGGTTCATCAATGCCAACAAGGACGAAGGCCGCCGGCCGGCACACCTGAAGGAGGGCAACGACCCGACGCGCCGCGAGATGATCCGCCTGTACGCGGCGTACGAGGAAGCCTGCATCCGCGCCGGGGTGGTGGATTTCGCCGAGCTGCTGCTGCGCGCCTACGAGCTGTGGCGCGACAACGCGGGGTTGCTCGCACACTACCGATGGCGCTTCCGCCACGTGCTGGTCGATGAGTTCCAGGACACCAACGCCATCCAGTACGCATGGCTGAAGCTCCTGGCGGCGCCGGAGCGGCCCCAAGCCGCAGGCTCGGTGGCCACGTCCCCGACGGAGGGCACCGCTGCTCCGGCGAGCATCCCGTTCGTGGTGGGCGACGACGACCAGGCCATCTACAGCTTCCGCAACGCGAGCGCGGAGCACCTGCAGCAGTTCCGCCGCGACTTCCCGCAGGCGCAGCTCTTTCGCCTCGAGCAGAACTACCGCTCGAGCGCCACGATCCTCGAGGCGGCGAACGGACTCATCGCCCACAACGCCGGCCGCCTCGGCAAGAAGCTCTGGACGAGCGGGGCGCGCGGCGAGCCGCTGCGCCTGTACGCCGCTTACAACGAGCGCGACGAGGCTGAGTTCGTCACGCAGCGCATCCGCGCGCACGCCGCCGGCGGCGGCGCGCGGCGCGAGATCGCGATCCTCTACCGCTCGAACGCCCAGTCGCGGGTCTTCGAGGAGGCATTCCTGTCGGCGCGCGTGCCGTATCGCGTGTACGGCGGGCTGCGCTTCTTCGAGCGCGCCGAAATCAAGGACGCACTCGGCTATCTGCGCCTCATCGCCAACCGCCGCGATGACGCCTCCTTCGAGCGCGTGGTGAATCTGCCGCCGCGGGGCATCGGCGCGAAGAGCCTGGAGGCGTTGCGCGAGCACGCGCGCGGCGCGGGCAGCTCGCTGTGGGAAGCAGCCGGGGCGTTGAGCGCCTCCGGGGCGCTCGGCGCGCGCGCGGGAGGCGCCATCGCCGCCTTCCTCGCGCTCATCGAACGCCTCGCGACGCAGTTCCAGCCGCTCGCCCTCCACGAGCAGGTGGACGAAGTGCTCAAGGCGAGCGGCCTCATCGAGCACTACCGCCGCGAGAAGGCCGAACGCGGTGAGACGCGCGTCGAGAACCTCGAGGAGCTCGTGAGCGCAGCGCGCGGCTTCGCGCCCGAGAGCGGCGAGCTGCCGCCGCTCGAGGCATTCCTCGCGCACGCGGCGCTCGAGTCCGGCGAGGGCCAGGCGGACGAGTGGGAGGATTGCGTGCAGATGATGACGCTGCATGCCGCCAAGGGCCTCGAGTTTCCGCTGGTGTTTCTCACTGGCCTGGAGGAGGGTCTGTTTCCGCACCAGCGCTCCTTCACTGATCTGGCGGGCCTCGAGGAAGAGCGGCGCCTGTGTTACGTCGGTATGACGCGTGCCATGCGCTCGCTCTACCTCTCCTACGCCGAGCAGCGCCGCCTGCACGGCATCGACAGCTACGGCCAGGTGTCCCGCTTCGTGCGCGAGATCCCCGAGGAGCTGGTCGAGGAAGTGCGCCCGCGCGTGCAGGTGTCGCGCCCGCTCACCGTCGGGCGCTTCCGCCCCGAGGAGCCCGCCGCCGAAGGCGTGCGGCTCGGGGCGCGCGTGCGCCACGGCAAGTTCGGCGAGGGCGTGATCCTCAACGTCGAGGGCTCGGGCGCGCATGCGCGCGTGCAGGTGAGCTTCGAGCGCCAGGGCACCAAATGGCTGATGGTGCAGTATGCGAACCTCGAGCCGCTGTAGTCGATCCACATGAAGATCCTCATCCTCGGCGCCGGCCAGGTCGGGCGCACCGCCGCACATCATCTGTCGCGCGAAGAGGCCAACGAGGTCACGGTGGTCGACATCAACGAGGAGGTGCTGCGCGACCTGCAGGACCGGCTCGACGTGCGCACCGTGGCGGGTAACGCCGCACATCCGAGCGTGCTCGAGGCCGCCGGCGCCGCCGAGGCCGAGATCCTCGTGGCGCTGACTTCGAGCGATGAGGTCAACATCATGGCCTGCGAAGTGGCCTTCACGCTGTTCCGCACGCCGACCAAGATCGCGCGCATCCGCGCCGCCGAGTACACCAGCCGCGCGCAGCTGTTCGGCGCGGATGGGCTGTCGGTGGACGTCTTCATCAGCCCCGAGCAGCTCGTCACCGAGTACGTCGAGCGCCTCATCCACCACCCCGGCACGCTGCAGGTGCTCGACTTCGCCGACGGCAAGGTGCGCCTGGTCGGGGTACGGGCGCGCCACGGGGGCCTGCTGGTCGGGCAGCGCCTGCGCGAGCTCTCGGTACACCTGCCGAAGATCGAGGTGCGCGTGGTCGCCATCTACCGCGACGGCCGCAGTGTGCCGCCCGAGGGCGATACCCTGATCGAGGACGGCGACGAGGTATTCTTTCTCGCCGCGCGCGACGACATACGCCGCGTCATGGCGGAGCTGCGCCACGGCGATACCGTGGCCCGGCGCATCGTCATCGCCGGCGGCGGCAACATCGGCTTTCGCCTGGCGAAGAGTCTCGAGACGCACAACCAGGTAAAGCTCATCGAGCGCGACCCGCGCCGCGCCCGGCGGGTCTCCGAGCTGCTGGAGAACGCCATCGTGCTGCACGGCGACGGCGCCGACGAGGAGCTCCTCATCGAGGAGAATATCGACAGCGCCGACGTGTTCGCCGCGCTCACCAACTCGGAAGAGGCCAACATCCTCTCGGCGATGCTCGCCAAGCGTCTCGGGGCGGCTAAGGCGATGGCGCTCATCAACCGCCCCTCCTACACCGAGCTGGTCGAGTCGAGCACCATCGACATCGCCATATCGCCGCAAACCATCACCATCGGCTCGCTGCTCGCGCACGTGCGCCGCGGCGACGTGGTGCGCGTGCACGCGCTCAAGCGCGGCGCGGCCGAGGCGCTCGAGGCCATCGTGCACGGCGACGAGCACAGCTCGCGGATCGTCGGCCGCACGGTGGCGCAGATCCCGCTGCCCGAGGGCGCCTCGATCGGCGCCGTGGTCCGCGGCCATGAGGTCGTCATGGCGCACCACGACACACTCGTGCACACCGACGATCACGTCATCCTGTTCCTCGCCGACCGCCGCCACCTCGAGGCGGTCGAGCGGCTCTTCCTGCGCGCGACGCGCTAGCGCGGGGTGCGCCGCCGCCGTGCTCGCCGTCGCGCACGTCCTCGGGCTCCTGCTGGCCGGCTTCGCGCTCAGCTGCCTGCCGCCGGTGCTGTGCTCGCTGCTGCTCGCCGACGGCCTGGCGCCGCGCTTCCTGCTGGCGGCCGCCATGACCGCGGGTCTCGGGCTCGCGCTCGCGGCGGCCACCTGGCGCTTCCGCCGCGAGCTCAAGCCCCGCGACGGCTTTCTCCTGGTGACGCTCGGGTGGCTGCTGGTGTCGGTGGCCGCGGCGCTGCCGCTGCTGCTCGCTTTACCGCAGCTCACCTTCAGTGACGCGTTCTTCGAGGCCATGTCGGGTCTCACCACTACGGGATCCACGGTGCTGACCGATCTCGATCAGCTGCCGCCGTCGCTCAACTTCTGGCGCCATTCTCTCGAGTGGTTCGGCGGCCTCGGCATCATCGTCATGGCGCTCGCCGTGCTGCCACTGCTCGGGGTCGGCGGCATGCAGATCTACAAGGGACAGGCGCCCGGCACGGTGAAAGACGAGCGGCTGGCGCCGCGCATCACCGAGACGGCGAAGCAGCTGTGGTTCGTCTACACCCTGATCACGGTCGCCGGCATCGCCGCGCTCAAGGTGTGCGGCATGTCCTGGCTCGATGCCGTCTGCCACGCGTTCTCCGCCGTCGGCCTCGGCGGCTTCTCGACCCACGATCGCAGCATCGCCTTCTTTCACTCCCCGGCGATCGAGCTGACGCTGGTGGTGCTCATGTTCGTCGCCTCGCTCAACTTCGCGCGCCACATCGTCGCGGTCCGGCGGCTGTCCTTGAGCGGCTACCGCGAGGACCCGGAAGCCAAGGCGATCCTCGCCATTCTCGCCGTGAGTGTGATCGGCATCGCGGTGCTGCTGCACTCACGGGGCGTCTACGGGGATTTCTTCGTGGCACTGCGCCACGCGACCTTCAACGTGGTGTCGCAGGCGACCACCAGCGGACTCACCAGCCAGGACTATGAGCAGTGGCCGGTGTTCGCGCCGTTCTGGATGCTGTTCCTGTCGTGCATCGTCTGCAGCACCGGCTCGACCGGCGGCGGCATCAAGATGTTCCGCACCCTGCTGCTCGCGCGCCAGGCCGGACGCGAGATGAAGCTGCTCATCCATCCGGCGGCGATGGCGCCGCTGCGCATCGGCGGGCGGCTGGTGCCGGACGGCGTCGGCCGCTCGGTGCTGGCCTTCATCTTCCTCTACTTCATGACCGTGGCGCTGCTCACCTTCGCCATGCTGCTCACCGGCATGAACTACGATTCCTCCTTCAGCGTGGTGGTCGCCTCCATCAACAACACGGCGCACGGCTTCGGCCCGCCGGGCGGCGTGCACAACCTGCACGAGCTGCGCCCGGTGCAGATCTGGATCTGCACCGCGGCGATGCTGCTCGGGCGGCTGGAGATCTTCAGCGTGATCGTGCTGTTCCGTCCCGCCTACTGGCGCAAGTAAGACCCACGCGGCGTGCGCGCGGCCGCAAAACCGCCGGGACAGGCTCGTCCCGGCGGCGCTCGTTTCCACCGAGGAGGATTAGTCCTCGGGCTCGACCTTGATGTGGTTCTTCACGCCGCGTACACCGTCGGTGCCACGGGCGATGTCGCCGGCGCGGTCCACCGCAGCCTGGCTGCGCGCACTGCCGCTCAGCCACACGACGCCATCGGCGTCGGTGTCGACATGGATCTTGCCGAGGCTCGTAATGTGGTCGGCTGCGAGTTTGGACTTGATCTTCGTGGTGACGACCGAGTCCTTGACGTATGCCTTCGGATGCGAGCGGTCGACGTCGGCGTCCTGCGCATAGACAACCGCTCCAGCGAGCATTCCCGCGGTCAGCAGAACCGCCGTTGCGCGTGTGAGCTTCATGCTGTGCTCCTCGTTGGGGTCAATACCCAGGGCGTGACTACAACATGGCGGCAGCGGGGCTCGAAGTCGGCCCGCGCCCACAGCGCCTGTCGGCGTGTGCCGGCGGCGCTGCCCGCCGCTGCTCACAGCTCGCGGTCGAGCGGCCACAGTGCGAAGAAGTGCACCTCGAGCTTCCGCCATTCGCTGCGGGCCGGCTCGCTGTCGACAGTGAGCGGGTGGCCCGCCTCGACCGTCGTCCACCGCAGCTGCGCGCGGCCGCGATCAGCTCGAGACGCAGCAGCAGCCCGTCGACGCCCACCGAGAAGAGGCGAAACCCCGACGCGTCGGGATGCGCGCGCGCCGCGGCGGTGAACGGCGCAACGAGTGCCGGATTGGGAGGCTGCGTGACGGCGTGCGTGGGCGCGGCCTCCCGCCCCGCGGGGAACGCCGCACACCCAGCGAGGATCAGCGCCGCCCCAGCGGCGAGTGCGCGAAGCACCGGCGTCCTGCGTCGAAGCATCGGCCTCCTTGCCGTGCGGGTCTTCAGCTGTGGATGTACTGCTCGAGCTGCTCGATATGCTGCTGCTGCTCGGCGATGACAGCCTTCACCAGATCGCCGATCGACACCATGCCGACCACGCGCGCAGCGTCCACCACCGGCAGGTGCCGTACCCGTCGGTCGGTCATCAGCTGCATACACGTCTGCACCGTGGTCTCCGGCGACACCGTGATCACCGGGCTGCTCATGATGTCGCGCACCGGCGTATCCGCCGAGGAGCGGCCGAGCAGAATCACCTTGCGGGCGTAATCGCGCTCCGAGACGATGCCGCGCAGCGTCTCGCCCTGCATCACGAGCAGTGCCCCGACGTGATGCGCGGCCATGGCACGGATCGCCTCGAGCACCGGAGCCTCGGGCTCGACCGAGAAGATCGCCGCACCCTTGCGCTCGAGCAGCTGACGGACGTTGGTCATGGGCTGGTCCTCGCGGTAAGAGCCTAGCGTGCCGTCGGGCTCACTTCCACGGTGAGCGTGACTTCGGCGGCGACGTCCAGGGTGCCGGCCTCCACCGGCGTCGGCGTCACCGCGGCCGCGGCGGCGCGCGGGGTGCCGGCGAAGACCCGTACCGGGACGACCCGCGGGCTCGACTCCTCCACCGTGAGCACCCGCACGATCTTCAGTCCCAGCGCCCCGGCGAGCACGTCCGCTTCCGCGCGCGCCTTGGCGGCCGCCTGGCGCAGCGCCTCGGCGCGCACCGCGTCCGCGTCGCGCAGCGTGAACTGGATGCCCTGCACGTGATTGGCACCGGCCTTCGCGGCCGCATCGATGACCGCCCCGATCTTCACCAGGTCATCGAGCGTCACCTGTACGACGTTGGCGGCGGTGTAGCCGTCGATGGTCGGCTCGCCGGCGTTCGGGTGATATTGGTAATTGGGATTGAGCGAATAGCTGATGGTGCGCAGCACCGCCGCCGGTGCCACCTTGCGCACCGCGGCGAGTACCGCATCCACCTGGCGGGCGTTGTCCGCCGCGGCCTCCTGCGAGGTCGCCCCGCGCGTCGTGGCGCCGATGTCGATCTGCACGCGGTCGGGCTTGGCGGTTACCTTGGCATCACCGGTGACGCGAATCGACGACACTGGTTGCTCGGCGAGCGCCGGCGCGATCAGCGCGCAGGCGATGACCACACGGATGAGTGCTTGCATATTTCCTGTGGCGCGGAACGCTGATCGCATATTCTACCCACGCCACGTGCGGCAGTTCATAGTTTGCACAGGAGGGCGCGCGACCCCCGCGGCCTGCAGGTATACAGCGATGCATGGAGAGCCCGGAAATCCACGTGGCACCGGATCGTTTCGAGGTCACCGCCGGCGAGGCGCTGCTCGTCACGCAGTTGCAGTCCGCGATCGCGGTGTGCGTGTACGACGCCGCCGAGGAGGCCGGCGCTCTGCTGCACCTGCGCTGCATCGTACGCAGCTCGCGCCCCACCGACGTCACCGACACGACGCTCGCCACCGAGCTGCTGCTGCTCGATCGCTGCCTGGAGTCGCTGCGGGCGGCGGCGCCCGGCGCGCGGCATCTGCAGGCGCGCATCGTGGTGCACCTGGCGGAAGCCCCCCAGGCACGCCCCGCGTGTGAGACCGTGATCGCGCTCGTGAAGCACTACCTCGCGGACGCGGGCGTGCAGCTGCTGCCCGAGGATGTGGCCGCGGGCCCGGCGCGCACCCTGCGCTTTCGCCCGAGCATGGGGTGGGTGCACACGCGCGCTTGAGCGGCGCGATGGTGAGCGGTCGCGCAGCGAACGTCCCGGATCACGTGAGGCACGCCCTGGAGCAGCTGCTCGGCGAGGGCATCGGCCACGTGCGGGTGATCGAGCATTCCTGGTACGTGCGGCTCCATGGACGGGCGGTCGCCACCACGCGGGTGCGCCGCATCTACCTGCGCGGCAGCGCCGCGGAGTTCTTCGCCGATCCCTGGCTCATGCTGCACGAGTACTGTCACGTCATCCGGCAGTGGCAGCCGGGCACGCTCACGGTCACGCGCTACCTGCTCGAGTGCTTCAAGCGCGGGTACTGGAACAACCGTTTCGAGGTCGAGGCGCGCGCCTTCGCCGACGAGCACGCCCCGGCGCTGCACGCGCTCATTTCCCCACGTCCAGCCACCGCGCCGCGCCCCGCTCAGCCGAGCAGCGCCTCGCGCCGATAGAGCCCCCCCGCCCCGACGATGAGGAGCGCGGCGAGCGCGAGCGTCGCGGCCGTGGAGGTGGCGAGATAGGTCCAGGGCAGCGGCTCATCGCGCAGGAGGCTGGTGATGAGGAAATGCTGGCTGAGAGAGGGCACCGCCATGAGCGGCAGCTGCGCACGCAGGTCGAGGACGCCCGCAAACACCAGCGGCAGTGTGGGCACGAGCAGCACGAGCGCGAGCCAGGTCTGCGCCTCGCGGTAGGTGCGCGTGTAGGCGGCGACGATGGTCATGAGCGCCGCGCCGAGCGGCACCAGCGGAAGGCAAAACAGGATCACGCGCGCCGCCACCGACGGGCCGAAATTCACGCTCATGCCGAAGCGCTCGAGCCCGGTGAAGTGCAGCACGACGGCGAACGCGCTCACGGTGAGCGTGAGCGACAGTGCCATGTAGGCGCAGGTCGCGAGGATCTTGCCGAAGATCAGCTGCTCGCGGCGCACCGGCACCGTGAGCAGCGGCTCGAGCGAGCCGCGCTCGCGCTCACCGGCGGTGGCGTCAATGGCGAGATACATGCCGCCCATCAGCATGGTGAGCAGCACCAGGTAGGTGAGCGTGCCGAGGAGCAGCACCGAGCGGGTCGCCGGCGTGGAGACGTCGACGTCCTGCAGCGCGATCGGCGACACCGTGAGCGGATCGATGCCGCGCACCGCGACGCGCAGCCGCGCGAGGAGCGAGGCGTACTGGCTGATGAGTGCCCGCGCGCGGGCACGCTCGCCGGCGGCGGACACGTCGGAGGTGTCGGCATACAGCATGAGCGGCGCCGGCATGCCGGCGGCGAGGCGGGCGGCGAACTCCGCCCCGACGATGAGCACCTGCTGGTGCCGCGCGTTCAGCACGGCCGCGCGTGCCGCGGCGTCGTCGTAATCGACGGGCGTCACGTGCACGTCGTACTGGCGCAGGAAGTCGATGAGGTTGGGCGCACGCTCGGCGTGCGCCACGGCGAGCTCGAGCGGGCGCTCCCCCTCGTTGGCGCCGCGCTCGATGCGCAGCGACAGCATGCCGGCGAACAGCAGCGGCCCGAGCAGCGGGCCGAGGATCAGCGCCGAGAACAGCGTACGGCGCTCGCGCAGGTTCTCGCGAAACTCCTTGGCGAATACGGTGAGGACTGCGCGCACTGCTCGAGTAATGCCGGCTCAAGTGATGCCGGCGCCGCCGATGAGGCGCACGAAGGCCTCCTCGAGGCTCGCCGCGCCGGTGCGCACGCGGATCTCCGCGGGTGTACCGCTCGCGAGCAGCGCGCCGGCAGCGATCACCGCCACCTCATCACACAGCGCGCTCACCTCCTGCATGACGTGGCTCGAGAACAGCACGCAGTGCCCCGCCGCGCGCAGCTCGTGCAGCACGCGGCGCAGCGCCCGCACCGCCATGACGTCGAGACCGTTGGTCGGCTCATCGAGCACGACGTTGCGCGGACGGTGCACCAGCGCACGCGCGAGCGCAGTCTTGACGCGCTCGCCCTGCGAGAAGCCCCGTGCGCGGCGGTCGGCGAACTCCTCCATCTCGAGGAGCGTCACGAGCTCGGCGGCGCGCGCGCGTGAGGCCGCGCGGCTGAGCCCGTGCAAGGCGCCGAAATACAGAATGTTCTCGCGCGCCGTGAGGTTGGGATAGATGCCGGAGCCGTGCGCGAGCACCCCGAGCCGGGCGCGGGCGCTCTCCGGGGCGTGTACGACACTCACGCCATCGATGAGGGCATCGCCCGCATCCGGCCGCAGCACCGTGTAGAGCATGCGCAGCGTCGTCGACTTGCCGGCACCGTTGGGACCTAAGAGCCCGGTGATGTACCCGTCCGCCGCCCGCAGCGAGAGGTCACGCACCGCCGTCACCGCACCGAAGTGCTTCGCGAGATGCTGCGCCTCGATCACGGCGGCGGTCCGTTCACGCTGGTGAAGAACGGCAGCGGGCGCGCCGCGCGTGTGCAGCTGACGTCGAGCCCGGTCGTGGTGCCGCGCGCGAGGAACTGCGCCATCACCCGGTCCATGCACGGCGCGATGAGCTGGCCGTGACCGAACCCGGCAAGCACCAGCGACAGGCTGCGCGTCAGGCCGCGCGCCGCCTCCTGCGCGTACTCGGGAGGCGTGACCGGGTCGTCGCTCCCCGAGAGGAGCAGCGCCGGCACGTCGCTCGAGAGCGGCGCGTGCAGGTCGGGATCGACCGGGCCATGCGGCCAGAGCTTGCAGACAATCGCGAGCCCATCGAGCTGGCGGGTGCCGAGATAGGTCGCCCCGAGGGCCGCGCGGTCGATGGCCTTGGGGTCGAAGAAGGGCACGTCCTCGGCGCACACCACGCTGTTGTGCATGCCGACGGCGAGCGCCACGCCGTAGGCGCGCTCGACCTGCAGGAACTGCGCGGCGAGCGGCGCATAGTCGGCGCGCTGCGCGGCGTCGTGCAGCATGAGCGGCAGGAGCGCCGCGTAGTCGCTCGAGTAGCTCAGGAGGCGCAGCACCGTCGCCAGGTGCTCGGCGCCGAATGCGATCGGGGTGGGGGCGCCGCTCGAGGGGTCGGGAATGCTCACGGGCACCGGGCTGCGTGCCAGCGCGGCGCGCACCGCGCGGTAGTCGCCGAGCGGGTCGCCGAAGCGCGCCCGACAGTCACTTTCGCGCGCGCAGCGTGCGAGTACGTCCTCGAGCGCGCGCTCGGCATCGAGCGCCGAGCGTTCACCGAGCGCCCGCTCGGGCGGTACCACGCCGTCGAGGATCAGGCTGCGGGTGCGGGCGGGGAAGCGCCGCAGGTAGTGCAGCGCGACGCGTGTGCCGTAGGAGGAGCCGTAGAGATTGATGCGCTCGTAGCCGAGCGCGGCGCGCACGCGCTCCAGATCCTGCACGGCGAGGCTCGTGGTGTACCAGGCGACGTCGGCGCGGCCCGCGAGTGAGGCGAGGCAGGTGCGGGTGCTCGCGCCGATCTGCGCATCGCTCGCGCGGTTGAGCAGGTCCTCGTCCTGCGCGCAGTCGAGGCGGTTCGAGCGCCCGGTGCCTCGCTGGTCGACGAGCACGATGTCGTACTCGCGATGGATGCGGTCGAAGGCACCCGACACGGCCGCATAGAAATCGCCCGCTCCCTGCCCGGGGCCGCCCGCGAGCAAGAAGAGCGGGTCGGGGCGCTTGCGGCGGCTGATGGCCGGAACGCGGGCGACGCGCAGCGAGATGGTACGGCCGGCCGGTTTGCCGGGGTTCTCAGGAACGGAGACCACGCCGCAGTCGGCCGCCACCGTACTGAGGCGCAGCGGATGCTCGAGCTCGCACGGTGTGAGCGTCAGGGGCGGCGGCGCTTCCGCCACGGCGCGGCCGGCGGGCAAGAGAGCGACGAGGAGAGCCGCGGCTAAGGCGCTCTTCGCGTAGCGCATGCGCGAGGTTCGAACCGCGGGACTTCAGCCATCGGCGTGAGAGGATAAGACAAGTCGGCGGGCTTGTTCGCGGGGTTTGTCGCCCTACAATACGCGTCCCGCGCACACCCCCCGGTCCCCGTCGCCGCGGAGCTGCGCCGTGAGAGCCATCCAGCCATGAGTGATAAGCGCACCACGCCACACCTCGACGTGATCGTCGTCGGCGGCGGTCATGCCGGCACCGAGGCCGCGCTCGCCGCCGCGCGCATGGGTGCACGCACGCTCCTCCTCACGCAGAGCCTCGAGAGCTGCGGGCAGATGAGCTGCAACCCCGCGATCGGCGGCATCGGCAAGGGGCATCTGGTACGCGAGATCGATGCGCTCGGCGGCGCCATGGCACGCGCCACCGACGCGGCGGGCATCCAGTTCCGCACCCTGAACGCCAGCAAGGGCCCGGCGGTGCGGGCGACACGCGCCCAGGCGGACCGGCAGCTCTACCGTCAGGCGATCCGCTCGCGCCTCGAGAACCAGCCGGACCTCGTGCTGTTCCAGCAGGAGGTGGCGGACCTGATCGTGAGCGGCTCGCGCGTGCGGGGCGTCGTCACGGTGACCGGGATCGCCTTCGAGGCAAGCGCCGTCGTGCTCACCGTCGGCACCTTCCTCGGCGGGCGTCTGCACGTCGGCCTCGACAACTACGCCGGCGGCCGCGCGGGAGATGCGCCATCGAACCGCCTCGCCGCGCGGCTGCGCGAGCTGCCGCTGCGGGTCGGACGGTTGAAGACCGGCACGCCGCCACGGCTCGACGGCCGCACGATCGACTATTCCGTCATGACGGTGCAGCCCGGCGACGCACCAACTCCGGTATTCTCGTTCCTTGGGCGTGCCAATGAGCATCCACGGCAGGTCAACTGTTTCATAACGAGCACAAACGAGCGCACGCACGATATCATTCGCGCGGCCATCGACCGCTCCCCGATGTTCACCGGGGCGATCGTCGGGGTCGGCCCGCGCTACTGCCCGTCGGTCGAGGACAAAGTCGTCCGATTTGCAGACAAGCCTTCGCACCAGATCTTCGTCGAGCCGGAGGGTCTCACGACCCACGAGGTGTACCCCAACGGCATCTCGACGAGCCTGCCGTTCGAGGTGCAGTGCGAGCTGGTGCGCAGCATCCGCGGCTTCGAGAACGCACATCTGACGCGCCCGGGCTATGCGGTCGAGTACGACTTCTTCGACCCCCGTGACCTGAAACCGACCCTCGAGACGCGGGTCATCGAGGGCCTCTACTTCGCCGGCCAGATCAACGGCACGACGGGCTACGAGGAGGCCGCCGCCCAGGGGCTCATCGCCGGGATCAACGCCGTGCTCGGCGTGCGGGGCCGCGATCCTTTCGTGCCGAAGCGCAGCGAGGCCTATGTCGGCGTTCTGATCGATGATCTCGTGACGCGCGGTACGCGTGAGCCGTACCGGATGTTCACGAGCCGCGCCGAGCACCGGCTGCTGCTGCGCGAGGACAACGCGGACCTGCGCCTCACGCCCGCCGGGCGCGCGCTCGGACTGGTGGAGGATGAGCGCTGGGCGCTCTTCCTCGCCAAGCAGCAGGCCTGCGAGCACGAGCTCGCGCGGCTTCGCGAGCGGCGGGTCAAAGCGGCCGAGGTCCCCGCACCCTGGGCGCAGCGCGTCCTCGGGGGTCCCCTGTCGCGCGACACGAGTGCCTTCGAGCTGCTGCGCCGTCCGGAGGTCAGCTACGAGAGCCTGCTCGAGATCGCAGGCCCCGCCACCTGGCGGCCGGCGGCCGGGCCCGCGGACGAGCGGCTCGCCGCGCAGGTGCGCGCGCAGATCGAGGTGCACGCGCGCTACGCCGGCTACATCGAGCGGCAGTCGGACGAGATCGAGCGCGCGCGGCGCAACGAGGAGACGCTGCTGCCCGAGGATCTCGACTACTCGATGCTGCAGGGACTCTCGCACGAGGTGCGGCAGAGGCTCGCCGAAGCGCGTCCGGCGACCGTCGGCCAGGCCGCGCGCATCCCCGGGGTGACCCCGGCCGCGGTCTCGATCCTGCTCGTGCACCTGAAGAAGCGCGCGCTACGCGCGCCGCCGAAGGTCGCATGAGCGGCTTCGTTGCTCGCCTCGCGCACGCCTGGGAGACGAACGACACGCTGCTGTGCATCGGGCTCGACCCGGAGATCGAGCGCTTCCCGCGCCACATCCTGGCCGAGGCGTCGCCGATCTTCCACTTCAACAAGAGCATCATCGACGCGACGGCAGACCTGGTGTGCGCCTACAAGCCGCAGTTCGCGCACTACGCCGCGTACGAGGCCGAGGACCAGCTCGAGCGCACCATCGAGTACATCCACCGCGTCTACCCCGACGTGCCGGTGATCCTCGACGCCAAGCGCGGCGATGTCGGCAATACCGCCGAGCGCTATGCCATCGAGGCGTTCGAGCGCTACGGTGCCGATGCCGTGACCGTGAACCCCTATCTCGGCGGGGAAGCGCTCGAGCCATTTCTGCGTCATGCGGACCGCGGCGTAATCGTGGTTTGCCGCACCTCTAACCCCGGCGCGGGCGAGCTGCAGGATCTCGACATCGGGGGGCGCAGGCTCTACCAGGTGGTCGCGGAGCTCGCCGCGCGGCGCTGGAACTCGCGCGGCAACTGCCTGCTCGTGGTGGGCGCAACCTACCCGCGCGAGCTCGCCGAGGTGCGCGAGCTGGTCGCAGACATGCCGCTCCTCGTCCCGGGAGTCGGCGCGCAGGGCGGCGACGTCTCACAGGTGGTGCGCAACGGGCAGACGCGGGCGGGCACCGGGCTCATCATCAGCGCCTCGCGCAGCGTGCTCTACGCCTCGGCGGGAGCGGATTTCGCAGCGGCCGCGCGCGGGGCGGCCGAAGTACTGCGTGCTCAGATCAACGCCAGCCGCCAGCGCCGCACATGAGGCGGCGCCGCGGGGCACTCCGCGTCCTCGCCATTGCCGCGGCGCTCACCGCACTGCTGACACACGGCTGCTCGCGACCGCCGGAGAGCCGGGTGGACGGGCAGCAGGTCATCCTGGTGCGCGGCGGCGGCCCCGAGCCCGACTCCCTCGATCCGCAGAAGGCGCGCGGTTTCGAGGCGCAGACCATCCTGCGCGATCTGTGCGAAGGACTGACGACGCTCGACAAGAACGCCGCGGTCGCCCCCGGGGTGGCGAGCAGCTGGAGTGTGAGCGCGGATGGTCTCACCTACCGCTTCATGCTGCGGCCCGAGGCACGCTGGTCGAACGGCGACCGTGTCACCGCGGCGGACTTCGTCGCAGGGCTCATGCGGCTCGTCGATCCAGCGACCGGTTCCGCTTACGCCCAGTACATCGACGTGGTGGCTAACGCCCCGGACATCGTCGCCGGGCGCAAGCCCCCCGGGGCGCTCGGCGTCGCCGCGCCGGACGACGCGACGCTCATCATCACGCTCGCGACTCCGGCGCCCTATCTGCCGACGCTGCTCTCGCATCCCAGCACCTGCCCGGTGCACCAGCCGACGCTGAGGCTCCACCCGCAGGGGTTCGCGCACCCCGGGATCCTGGTGTCGAACGGCGCCTTCATCCTGAAGGAATGGGTGACCGGCGCTTACATCCTCGCCATACGCAACCGCCACTATTGGAACGACGCGGCAACGGCGCTCTCGGGCGTCAAGTACCTGTTGATCGCCGATGAGAACGCCGAGCTCGCCCGCTATCGCGGCGGTGAGCTCGAGATCTCCTTCGCCGTGCCGCGCGGACAGTTCGACTGGATCAAGGCCCATCTTGCCGAGCAGCTGCACGTCTCACCGCAGCTCACCACCTATTACTACGGCTTCAACCTCAAGCGCGCACCCTTCAAGGACAGCCCGAAGCTGCGCCGGGCGCTGTCGCTGGTGATCGACCGCGAGAAGCTCACCCGGCTCGTGCTGCGTGTCGGCGAGCTGCCCGCCTACGGCTGGGTGCCGCCCGGTATCGCGGGCTACACCTCGCAGTCCTTCGACTACCGCGAGATGCCGATGGCGGCGCGTATCGCCGAGGCGCAGCGCCTCTATCGCGAGGCGGGATACTCGGCGCAGAAGCCGCTCGCGTTCGAGCTGCGCTACAACTCCGGCGAGGTGCACACGAAGCTCGCTATCGCCGTCGCCTCCATGTGGAAGGAGGCGCTCGGCGTGGACGTGCGCCTGACGCAGGTCGAATTCAAATCGCTCCTCGAGGACATCGATCGGGGCGATGTCGAGATGTTCCGCTCGAGCTGGGTCGGCGACTACGACGACGCCTACAGCTTCGCCCAGGTGCTGAAGAGCGACTTCGGCGTGAATCTCCCCCACTACAGCAACCCCCGTTACGACGCGCTGCTGCACAGCGCAGCTCAGCAGGAGGACAGCCTGACCCGCAGTGCGCTGCTCGAGGAGGCTGAACGGGTCATGCTGGCCGATCACCCGCTGCTGCCGCTCTACTTCTACGTCAACAAGCACCTGGTGAAGCCGCAAGTCGACGGCTGGTACGACAACGTGATGAACGTGGTCTACAGCAAGGACCTGTCGCTGCGGCCGGCGCCCTGAGCGCGCCCATGCCGTCCCGCCGGGAGCTGATCTGCGGTAGCGGCGCACTCGCCGCCACCGCCTTCCTCGGTGGCTGTGCCGCAGGCGGCGCCGGCGCAGGCGGTGTAGTACGCCCGCTGACCGGAGAGACCCCCGCGCCACCGAGCGCACCCCCGCAGCCGCTGCCGCACGGGGCGATCAGCGCAGCGACGCTCAGCGTGGCCTCGCGCAGCGCGTGCCGCATCGGCCCGGGTTTCGCCGGGCTCAGCTACGAGAAGTCGGCACTGGCGCTGCCGTGCTTCACGGCCGATAACGCCGACCTGGCAGGCCTCTTCCGCGAGCTCGGCCCGAGCCTGCTGCGCATCGGCGGCAACACCGTCGACCGCACGCAGTGGCTCGACAGCGGCGCTGGGCGGGTGCGCGGGCAGGTGGCGCCGAGCGATGTCGATTCGCTCGGGGCCTTCCTGCGCGCGTGCGGCTGGCGTGTGCTCTACGGGGTGAATCTCGTCAGCTCGACGCCCGCCGCGGCCGCAGCCGAAGTCGCCTACGCCGCGCAGTCCCTCGGCGACAGCCTCTTCGGCATCGAGATCGGCAACGAGCCGGACCTCTACGGCGGCGGTTACTTCCCGGGCTGGACGCTCAGCGCCTTCGAGCAACGCTGGCAGGAGTTCCGTCGCGCCATTCTCGCGCGTACGCCGAACGTCGTGCTCACCGGTGCTGACTGTGCCGATCACATCGGCGACTGGACCGTGCCCTTCGCCGCCGATACCGCCGGCCAGATCGCGCTCCTGACGCAGCATTATTACCGGGGTCCGGGGAAGAGTCCCTCGGCGACGATCGCGCGGCTCTTGAGTCCCGACACCGATCTCGCCGCGGATCTCGATACGCTGCGTGCGGGCGCGCTCGCGGCCGGCGTGCCCTTCCGGCTCACCGAGACCAACTCCTTCTGGTCGGGTGGCGCGCCCGGGGTCAGCGACCGCTACGCCGCCGCGCTCTGGGTGATCGATCACCTCTTCCGCATCGCCCAGGGCGGGGGCAGCGGCGCGAACCTGCACGGCGGCGGCGGCGGCTACACACCGATCGCCGACAGCAACGGCACGGTGGTCGAAGCGCGCCCCGCCTACTACGGGATGCGACTCTTCACGCTCGCGGGCGAGGGGACGCTGCGCAACTGCGCCCTGTCAGCCGGCGAGCTCAACCTCAGCGCCTACGCGCTCGAGCGCGCAGACGAGTCACTGAGCCTCGTCGTGGTGAACAAGGAGGCCGCGCAGAACCTGAGCCTGAGCATCGACTGCGGAAGCGCAGTGGACGCAGCGACGCTCATCGCGCTCACCGGTCCGGCCGCGGACGCCGCGAGCGATGTCGCGATCCAGGGCACGGCCATCGGCAACGACGGCCGCCTGCCACCTGCGGATCCTTATGCGCTGCCCCACGCCGGGAGCCTGGTGCACTGCTACGTCGGCGCGCTCAGCGCCGCGCTGATCCGCATCACCTGACGGCCGCCGCACGCGCGCGGTGCGCGCTCAGCGTACCGGGTGTGCGAGATCTCGCACTGGTCGTTGTCGTTCGACCAGATGCTCTGCATCGCAAAGATGCCGCTCGCCATGGTCACGCTCGCCGCGGCCCCTTGCCGCGAGGTGATCCAGGCACATTCGTCGGCGACTTCCTCGCCGCTCGAGGGGTTGGTCCAGCCGCCGGGCGGCAGCTGATCGGTGAGCGTCGGTATAGGCGTCACGAGCGGCACACCGCGGGTGTACCGTCCTCCCCCAGATGCCATTGTCTGTGTCGCCGTGGCCTCACTTTCCGATACAGAATCCCGCGAAAATCCGCCCGAGCAGATCCTCCGTGGTGAACTCCCCGGTTATCTCGCCGAGCGAGCGCTGTGCAGCGCGCAACTCCTCGGCCACGAGCTCCCCGGCGCGCCGCTCGGCGAGCACGCGCGCGGCCTCCTCGGTACAGGCACGCGCACGTGAGAGCGCTTCCAGATGACGGCGCCGCGCGCTCACGGCACCGCTGTCGACGGTCTGATAGCCCATGCAGCTCTTGAGGTGCGCGCGCAGCTCGGGAAGCCCCGCGCCGGTAAGCGCCGAGAGCATGACCCTTGGGGGGCCGCTCACAGTATCCGCGAGCGGAAGCCCCGCCGCCAGATCGCACTTGTTGAAGACCAGCGTGACCGGGACCTCCGCAGGCAGGCGCGGACGTTCCTCGAGGAACGCCGTGGCCGCAGGGTCGTCCACGGCGTCGATCACGAACAGTACGCGGTCGGCGCGTTGCATCTCGGCGTGCGCGCGTCGCATGCCCTCGGCTTCGACGAGGTCGCCACCCTCACGCAGCCCTGCGGTATCGAGCACGTGCAGCGGCATGCCATCGATGCTGATGTACTCGCGCACCACGTCGCGCGTCGTGCCCGGAACGGGCGTGACGATGGCGGCGTCGTATCCGGCGAGCCGGTTGAGGAGACTCGACTTGCCGGCGTTCGGCCGCCCGGCGATCACCACCGTCATGCCCTCGCGCAGCAGGCGTCCCTGGCGCGCACTGTCGAGCACGCCGTCGAAGTGCCCGCGCAGCGAGGCGAAGCGCTCGGTGAGCTCGCGGTCGGCGAGGAAGTCGATCTCCTCCTCGGGAAAGTCGATGGCGGCTTCGACGTAGGTGCGCAGCTCGATCAGCTCGTCCGTGAGGCCGCGCACCATGGCGGAGAACTCTCCCTGCAGCGAGCGCATCGCCGCGCGCAGCGCCTCGCGGGAGCCGGCGTCGATCAGGTCGGCGATGGCCTCGGCCTGGGCGAGGTCGAGCTTGTCGTTGAGGAACGCGCGCTGCGTGAACTCACCGGGCAGCGCCGCTCGCGCGCCAAGCTCGAGCGCGCGGCTGACGAGCGCCTCCATGACGAGCGGTCCGCCGTGGCCGTGCAACTCGAGCATGTGCTCCCCGGTGTAGGAATGCGGCGCGGGAAAAAAGAGCGCGAGCCCCGCGTCAATCGGCGCGCGCTCGGCGTCCATGAAGCGGGTGAAGACCGCACGGCGCGCCGGCGGCAGCTCCCCGAGGAGGATCGCGGCGAGCTCCGGCGTCTTCGGCCCCGAGATGCGCACGATGCCGATGCCGCCTCGTCCCGGAGGCGTTGCCGCGGCGACGATGGTGTCGGTGCGCGTCATGTCGTTCCCGCGTGTGCCAAGGCTAGCGGCTCCGCGGTGTCGCGTCACGCGCCGCTTCGGTATCCTCGCGCCGTCGAACATGAGGAGGCGAGCATGTCCGCGTACGAGCTGGCACAGCTGAACATCGGCATCATCCGCGGGCCGATGGATTCGCCGGTCATGGCGGAGTTCGCCGCCAGCCTCGCACGCCTCAACGCGCTCGCCGACGCCGCGCCCGGATTCGTGTGGCGGCTGCAGACGGAGGCCGGCGATGCCACCGCCATTCGTCCCTTCGACAACCCCGAAATGCTGCTCAACATGTCGGTGTGGCGGGACCTCGAGTCGCTGCGGCAGTACGTGTACGTGTCCGCACACGTCGAGATCATGCGCCGCCGCCGCGAGTGGTTCGAGCGCATGCACGAGGCCTACCTCGTGCTGTGGTGGGTGCCGCGGGGACATCGGCCGAGCGTCGCCGAAGCCCTCGAGCGGCTCGCGGCGCTGCGCGCGCGAGGCGCGCACCCCGAAGCCTTCACCTTCCGCGAGCACTACGCGCCACCCGATGCCCCGCAGGGCGAGCGCCCCGGCGTGATCGGCGACACCTGCCCGGCGCTGTGAGGGTGCGGGTGACGGCGCGCGGGTGTCGCGCGGCCGCGCGGCGCGCGCTCAGCTCTTGCGTGCCGCCGCTTCCGCCGCGATGCGGCGGTTGATGTTCCACTGCTGCGCGATCGACAGGATGGTGTTGGTGACCCAGTAGAGCACCAGGCCCGCGGGGAAGAAGGCGAACGTCGCCGACATCACGATCGGCATGATCATGAAGACGCGGGCCTGCACCGGGTCCGGGGGCGTCGGGTTCAGCTTGTATTGCACGAACATCGCGGCCGCCATGATCGCCGGCAGGATGAACAAGGGATCGCGCGAGGACAGGTCGTGGATCCAGAAGCCGAACGGCGCCTGGCGCATCTCCACGCTCTCGAGCAGCACCCAATAGAAGGCGAGAAACACCGGGATCTGGATGACGATCGGCAGGCAGCCGGCCACCGGGTTGATCTTCTCGCGCTTGTAGAGCTCCATCATGGCGCGACCGAGCTTCTCGCGGTCGTCCTTGTAGGTCTCCTGCAGGTTCTTGATGCGCGGCTGCAGCGTTTTCATCTTGGCCATCGAGCGACCGCTCGCTTCCGAGAGCGGATAGAACACGAGCTTCAGGAGGAAGGTGACGAGAATGATCGCGATGCCCCAGTTGCCGGTGAGCGCGTACACTTTCTTCAGCAGCAGAAACAGCGGCTGCGCGAGGAACCACAGCCGTCCGTAATCGGCCACGCGGCCGAGCTCGGGCGAGGTGGCATCGAGCTGCCCCTGCAGCTTCGGCCCGGTGAAGAAGGTGGTGGAGAACTCGGCACTCGTGCCCGGCGCGACCGACTGCGGCGGGCCGCTGGCCGAGAGCAGGTACTGCTGTCCCTCGACGCCCAGGCTGAAACGCCATGGCGCACCACGCGGCGGGATGATGGCGCTCACGAAATGGTGCTGCAGCGCCGCCACCCAGCCATCGCGCACGTCGAGCGACAGGTGGCTGTCCTGTGCATCGGCGGTGTCGAGCTTGCGGTAGCGGGTGCCGTCATAGAGCGCCGGCCCGTGAAAAGCGTAGCTCTCGACGTTGAACATCGAGCGCTTGGTCGGCGGGTCGTTGCGCAGGATCTGGGCGTAGGGACGCGCCTCCCAGGCGACGCGGCTGCCATTGTGCACCGTGTAGCGCACGTCAATCCGGTACTGGCCGCGCCGAAAGACGAACGTCTTGGTGACGCTGACGCCGCCCTCGCTCCAGGTGAGGGGTACCGTGAGCTCGTTGCCGCCATCGAGCCGGTAGTCGTCGGCGGCGCTGCGGAACGTCGCAAGATGCGTCGGATACGCTGCCCCCTCCGGGCCTGTGAGGCCCGACTGCAGCTCATAGAGCGATGCGGCATCATCGCGATTCTCGAGCCGCACCGGCGCCGCCTCGCCCTTCACCCGGGGATACGCAAGGAGATTGACGCCTATGAGCGTGCCGCCGCGCATGCCGATCTCGACGTCGAGAACGTCGGTGCGCACGCGCACGGTCGGCTCCCCGGCAGTGCCGGTGGCGGTCGTATCCGCAGTACCCGTGGGCTCGGCGCCGCTGATGGCACCGGCGGCGCCAGCGGCGCTCTCGCCGGCCGTCGCGGGCACCGCTGAGGTCCCAGAGGCCGGCGCCGGCGTGGGCGAGGCTTGCGGGATGCGCGCGCCGAGGTCGTTCGCCGGAGCCGCCCCGGACGGTGCCGCGGGTGGGCTCACCGTCCCCCCGGGCGCCGCACCATAGTCGCGCATCCACGCCTGGTAGTCGTAGAAGAGCAGCAGCGCGAGCGCCGCCCACAGGAAGACGCGCAGGTTGCTCGTGAGATTAGTGCCCATGGCGATCGGGAGGCAGGACATGCGGCGAGGCGGGAACCGGATCGAACCCCCCCTCGTGCCAGGGGTGACAGCGGGCGATGCGCGTGAGCGTCAGCCACGCACCCTTCAGCAGCCCGAAGCGCTCAAACGCCTCGACCGCGTAGTGCGAGCAGCTCGGATAGAAGCGGCACCGTGGACCGAGGAGCGGGCTCACGGTCCACTGATAGAGGCGGATCAGGACGATGGCGACTTGCCGCATTGCTCACCGACTTTCTTCCACAGCGCCGCGAGACTCCCGTGCAACGCCCGCCCGCTCGCCGCCGCCGCTGCCGGCCGTGCGCTCACCACGAGGTCGACGGCGGGGATCTCGTGCTGGTGGACGCGGAAGGACTCGCGGATGATGCGGCGGATGCGGTTGCGGCCCACCGCCCCGCCCGCCACACGCACGCCCACGGCGAGCCCGAGACGCGCCGCTCCCGACGGGTTCGAGGTCACCGTCACCGCGAAGAATCCATCACCGATCCGCCGCCCGCGCGCGTAAGCGGCGTCGAAATCGCCCTTGCGCCGCAGGCGAAGTCGCGCCGGCAGTGTGAGCCGCCCTGGCATCGCATAGACCTAAGCTCTTCAGGAGAAGTGGCGCGGCCCGCAGTCGCGGTGCGCACGGCCTGAGGCTTTCAGGGTATCAGCTTGCGGCGGCCCTTGGCGCGCCGCCGCGCCAGCACCCGGCGGCCGTTCTTGGTGGCCATGCGCGCACGGAACCCGTGGGTGCGCTTGCGGCGCACTTTGCTCGGCTGATAGGTACGCTTCATACCGTGGGCTCCGTCGGGACGAACCTGGCTTAAAAAAAGGGCGGCAAGGCTAAGCCGTTGAGCGCCAAGGTGTCAATACGCTCGCCGCTGCGAACTCCTTCAGCGCGGTGCGCGATCGGTATAGACTTCGCACCCTTTTCTTCAACGATCACCAAATAAGTCGCGGAGGCAACGCGCGGTGGAAGCGTCGCTTTGGACTCGCTGCATGGGCGCGTTGGAGGCGGAGCTTCCGGAGCAGCAATTCAATACCTGGGTGCGGCCGCTGCAGGCCCTGGAAGGCGATGGCGCACTCAAGCTTCTGGCGCCCAACCGCTTCGTCGTGGACTGGATCAACGCCAATCTGCTGCCGCGCATCGGTGAGCTGCTGCGCGACGGCGGCAGGCGCGATGCACCCATCGTGACCGTCGAGGTGGGCTCGCGCAGCAACCCGTTGCGCGTCGCCGTGGCGGCACCGCACGCGCGGCGCGCCGAGGGCCTCGTGGTCGGCGCGCGGCTCAACCCCGATTTCACCTTCAGCACCTTCGTCGAGGGCAAGAGCAATCAGCTGGCCAAGGCGGCCGCGCTGCAGGTGGCCGAAAATCCCGGCCGCGCCTACAACCCGCTGTTCGTCTACGGGGGCGTCGGTCTCGGCAAGACACACCTGATGCACTCGATCGCGCACCTCATCAAGCACAACGACAGCGAGGCGCGCATCGCCTATGTGCACTCCGAGCGCTTCGTCGGCGACATGGTGCGCGCGCTGCAGCACAACTCGATGAACGAGTTCAAGACCGCCTACCGCTCGCTCGACGCGCTGCTCATCGACGACATCCAGTTCTTCGCCGGCAAGGAGCGCTCGCAGGAGGAGTTCTTTCACACCTTCAACGAGCTGCTCGAGGGCCAACACCAGGTGATCCTCACCTGCGACCGCTACCCCAAGGAGGTCGAAGGCCTCGAGGAGCGCCTGAAATCGCGTTTCGGCTGGGGGCTCACCGTGGCGATCGAGCCGCCGGAGCTCGAGACCTGTGTGGCGATCCTCATGACCAAGGCGCAGGCGGTCGGCGTCGCGCTGCCCGAGGAAGTGGCCTTCTTCATCGCCAAGCGCATCCGCTCGAACGTGCGCGAGCTCGAAGGAGCGCTGCGCCGCGTGATCGCCAATTCACGCTTCACCGGGCACGCGATTACGCTCGAGTTCACCAAGGAAGCGCTCAAGGACCTCCTGTCGCTACAGGCGAAGCTGGTGACGGTCGAGAACATCCAGAAAACCGTCGCCGATTATTACAAGGTGCGCATGGCGGACCTCCTCTCCAAGCGCCGCAGCCGCTCGGTCGCGCGGCCGCGGCAGGTGGCGATGGCGCTCGCCAAGGAGCTCACGAGTCACAGCCTGCCGGAGATCGGTGATGCGTTCGGCGGGCGCGATCACACCACGGTGCTGCACGCCTGCAAGCGCATCAAGGAGCTGCGCGATACCGAGCAGCGCATGAAGGAGGACTATTCAAACCTGTTGAGAACACTGGCCGGTTGATGTGCACCGGCCTGTGGACTTGCTGTGGATCGGCGTGAGGATAAAGTTACGCACAGGCCGCACACAGCAGCTGGCCAGCTCATCCTTGAGCTTGTCCCCTCTGAGAACGCGGTGTAACAGACTGATCTTGCAGGGATAAGTCTTCTTATACCCGCTACGCTCACGCTCTATAGTCTCAACAACAAAAGACTCATCCTGCGGAACGATTTTTAAATCCTGAGAGTTAAATGCCCATGAAGCTGACTGCTACGCGCGAAGATTTCCTCGCTCCCTTGCAAAGCGTCATCGGTGTCGTCGAGCGCCGGCAGACCATGCCCGTGTTGGCCAACGTATTGCTCGCGGCCCGCGACAACCGCCTGAACGTGACGGGGACGGATCTCGAGGTGGAGCTCGTCGCCGCAAGCCAGGTCAGCGTGCAGCAACCGGGCGACATCACTGTGCCAGGCAGAAAGCTTCTCGATATTTTTCGCTCGCTCCCCGAGAAGACGAGTGTGACGCTCAGTACCGAGGGTGAGCGCGTCTCGCTTCGCGCCGGGCGGAGCCGCTTCACGCTCTCGAGCCTTCCGGCGGCGGAGTTTCCGCTGGTGGAGGAGATCAATGCTCAGCAGACGCTCAGCGTCCCGCAGGGGGAGTTCCGCCGCTTGATCGACAAGACCCATTTTTCCATGGCGCAGCAAGACGTCCGCTACTACCTCAACGGTCTGCTGCTCGAGACCGACGGTAAGGCACTGCGCGCGGTCGCGACCGACGGTCATCGGCTTGCGCTCTGCGAGATGGAGCTCTCCGGCAAGGCACGTACCGCGCAGCAGGTGATCGTGCCCCGCAAGGGTGTGCTCGAGCTGCAGCGCATACTGGGGACGGACGGGACCATAGAGTTGGCCGTTGGTACCAATCACGTTCGCGCCCACATCGGCGACATTCGATTCACTTCGA
Organism: Steroidobacteraceae bacterium; assembly: GCA_035621995.1. GTDB lineage: Bacteria > Pseudomonadota > Gammaproteobacteria > Steroidobacterales > Steroidobacteraceae > 13-2-20CM-66-19. The sequence continues at coordinate 542 of DASPWF010000048.1, read as the reverse complement.
AGCTAATCGATGGTCGTTTCCCGGAGTACTCGCGCGTCATCCCGGCCAATCCGCCCCGCACCGTCGGGGCGGATCGGGAGACGCTGCGTCAGGCGCTCCAGCGCACGGCGATCCTGGCGAATGAGAAATACCGGGGTATTCGCCTGACCGCGCGGCCCGACCTGCTCACGCTGCAGGCACACAACCCGGAGCAGGAGGAGGCGGAGGATCAGGTCGAGGTCAGCTACAAGGGTGAGGAAGTCGAGATCGGCTTCAACGTCAACTACCTGCTCGATGCTCTGAGTGCCATAGAGGGCGATAAGGTCGAGATCGGGCTCACCGACTCGAACAGCAGCTGCCTCATTCACGCGCCAGGTACGATACACACGCGGTACGTGGTGATGCCGATGCGGCTTTGAGCATGCGGGGCCGGAGCGGCGCACGGAGGACAAGCCCGCGCCAGGACAGCTGTCGGGAGAAGCCAATCATCGCGAGAAGGCGGTGGTGCCGGTGCGCACCCGTATTGGCAGCACGGCGCGAGTCTCCGCCGACGATCGGCGAGA
>DASPWF010000047.1:0-26518 GCA_035621995.1 Steroidobacteraceae bacterium | reverse complement strand
TATGGCTTCGGTCACGGGCAGGACCTGGTAGATGCCCATCCGGCCCTTGTAGCCGTCGGTGCAGTTCGAGCAGCCCTTGCTCGGGCCAAAGATCTTGAGTCCCTGCGCGACGTCGACCTCCGTGAAACCCTCCTTGAGGAGGGCCTCCTTCGGAATATCCATCTGCGCCTTGCAGTGATTGCACAGGCGCCGCGCGAGGCGCTGCGCGATGATGAGGCTGACCGAGGTGGCGATCGCATAGGGCTTGACTCCCATGTCGACCATGCGCGTCAGGGTCTGCGGCGCAACGTTGGTATGCAGCGTAGAGAGCACCAGGTGCCCGGTCTGCGCTGCCTTGATGGCGATCTCGGCGGTCTCGAGATCGCGAATCTCGCCCACCATGATGACGTCCGGGTCCTGGCGCAAAAACGCGCGCATCGCGGTCGCGAAGGTGAGGCCCACCTTGGGGTTCACGTTCACCTGGTTGACCCCGGGGAGATTGATTTCCGCCGGGTCCTCGGCGGTGGAGATATTGGTGTCCTCGCGGTTGAGAATATTGAGCCCGGTGTAGAGCGAGACGGTCTTGCCGCTGCCGGTCGGGCCGGTCACGAGGATCATGCCCTGCGGCTTGGCCAGGTAACGGGTGTAGAGCTCCTTCTGAAAGGGCTCGTAGCCGAGTGAGTCGATGCCGAGCATCGCCTGCGCGGGATCGAGAATACGCAGCACGATCTTTTCGCCGAACAGCGTCGGGCAGGTGCTCACACGAAAATCGATGGCGCGATTCTTGGACAGCTTCATCTTGATGCGGCCGTCCTGGGGGACACGCCGCTCGGCAATGTCCAGGCGCGACATCACTTTCAGGCGAGCCGAGAGCTTTGGTGCCAGCTGCACCGGTGGCTGTGCAATCTCCTTCAGGACGCCATCCATGCGCAGGCGCACCCGGTAGACCTTCTCGAACGGCTCGAAATGGATGTCGGAGGCTCCGCGCCGGATCGCGTCCAGCATGACTTTGTTGACGAAACGCACGATCGGCGCGTCCTCGACGTCGTCGCGAGCGATCTTGTCGTCGAGCTCTTCTTCCGTCCCGCCGACCTCCAGCGCCTCGAGATCGACGTCGGCGTCCTCCGAGAGCGCCGACATCTGGTTGTCGACCTGCTCGAGCGCTTTGTCGATCGCCCTCTGGAGCTTGTCGTCCTCGACGACGATCGCCTCGATGCCGAGGCTCGTGGCGAACTTGACCTCATCGATCGCATGCAGATTGGTCGGATCCGCGACCGCGAGAAACAACCGTTTCCCGCGCCGAAACAGCGGCAGCACGCGGTGCTTGGCGAGCAGCTTGTCCGAGACGAGTCGCACCGCTTCCAGATCCATGTTCACGGCATCGAGGTCAAAGAGCGGCACGCCGAACTCGTTGGAGGCCGCGACGGCGATGTCACGCGCGCTCGCCGCGCCGCTCGACACGAGCTGGGTGACGACACTGGTTCTGCGTTCGCGGGCCGAATTCACGGCCTCGAGCATCGCCGCCTCTTCGACGACGCCGTCCTGCACGAGTCGCTGCGGCAGGCCACCGAGGCCGCTACGGGAGGCGCCCAGCGCTAAAGAAGCGTTGTCATTCATGAAGTTATGGCAAAGAACCTAGGCTGGACGATTCCAGTTTACCCGCAGAGGCCGAGCGACGCGCAATTGTAAAATCCCGGCGCATTCTGAATGACCAAGGTGGTAGGCGGCGGGGTACGCGTCACACGGGCAAAAAAAGAGCCCCGGCACTGGGCCGGGGCTCGGTCGACTCCGAAAAGAAGTCTCAGAGATCGATTACTTGCACTGCGTCGGCGCGTACTTGGCCGGCAGCGTGCCGAGCGTGTTCGGCAGCTTGGCGGAGTTGGCCGTCACATTCGTCGCCGAAGCGCACGCCCAGTCGACGTTGCCACCGGCAGGCGGCGCAGCACTGAGCGCCACCAGGTTAGACGACGGCGTCAGGGTCACCTGAGTGCCGAGTCCGACCAGCTGCGTGATACCGCCGGTCGCACCGACGCTGTTGTAGTCGATCGTGATCATCCCAGAGGCGCCGGCGAGTCCGGCCCCGAGAGCGCAGTTAGCCTGGGGCGCGCCGGCGTTATCGTTGATGGCGACGCAGTTGACGTACTTCGTCGGAACGAACGCCGTCTGGGCCCAGCCCTGCGCGGCGGCCGTGACGCCAGTAGTACCGTTGGACTCGAACCCCTCAGCCACCGTGGTCTTGGCGGCAGCCGCAAGGTTGAGACCTTCAGTGATCTTCGCGCGGACCGTGTAGTCCTGATACGCCGGGATCGCAATCGCGGCGAGAATGCCGATGATCGCCACGACGATCATCAGCTCGATAAGGGTAAAACCCTTTTGCACAGCTCTCATTGCAGCAGCTCCTAAAATTTTGGGTACAACGTCAGCGGCGCAAAAGGCGCCCAGACTGATCGAAGCAAGGGTCGTGCCATAGCGGTTCGAAGTTCTTAAGTATATGATTCATCTGGAAAAACTGTTCATATACGCAGGGGCGGAGTTAACTTAGTCCTGTCGCAGACTGACGCCACTAGGGAGGGTTTGTGTCACAAAGTGCCCCAAATCGACACCCTCAGGTTCCGCCGATCGAACGTCGACTATCGACACTGGGCCGGTGCATAGCGCGAGGGGAGCGTCCCGAGTGTGTTCGGCAAGCCTGCGGAGTTGGCTGTTGAGGCGGTGAGGGACGCGCAGGCCCAGTCGATGTTCGCTCCGGCCGGGATGGCATTGGACGAAAGCGGTTGCAGCGCGGCAGACGGCGTGATCGTGATCGTGTTTCCGAGTCCTGCGAGTTCGGCAATGCCTCCCGTCGCGCCGACAGTGTTGAAGACGACGGTGATCATTCCGGCGTTTCCGGGAAGTCCGGCCCCCAACGCGCAATTCGCCTGCGGGGCGCCCGTATCATCCCCGATCGCAATACAGGAGACATACTTCGTCGGCACGAACACCGCTACGGCCCAGCTGTCTGCCGCGGCCTTCACCCCGATGATTCCGTTGGCATCGTATCCCTCGGCCACGCTGGTTCTGGCAGCCGCCGCAATGTTGAGACCCTCGGTGACCTTCGAGCGGACCGTGTATTCCTGGTACGACGGGATCGCAATCGCGGCCAGAATGCCGATGATCGCTACCACGATCATCAGCTCGATGAGGGTGAAGCCCTTAGTTATTGACCGCACTCGGATACTCCAGTCGCCAGGAACGCAAACGGTCGCGTCCGGCGGCCGGACGCGCCGTACGAAGAAAGAGCAAGCCGTATGCCAAGGCAGCCGTTTTTTTCGCTTATGTATCGATCGCCCCGGCCGGCCCAGTGGCGACACCGCCTAGCAGGACCGGAACTGGCTCACGAAGCGTCGCTCAGAGACGCTCATCTTTCGTTGTCGTCGCAAAGTGACAGCTTGTGTCTAAAGCGCACCCTCTCAGGAATTGCACTTCTGTGCAACGACGGAACAGATTTGACTTATTCGATCCCCAGCTTCTTGATCCGGTAGCGCAGCGCCCGAAAACTCATTCCGAGGACCTTGGCCGCTGCGGTCTTGTTGTAGCGGGTTTTCTCGAGCGCCTTGATGATCGCATCGCGTTCGATGCTCTCGAGGTGGGTTCCAAGTGTCGCGTTGACTTCTACGCTCGTTGCAGGCGTAGCGGCTGGAGCCTCTGCGCTCGGCGGCCGCGTGGCAACGCGCAGGCGGATGTGCTCGGAAGTGATGGTGCTCCCATTGCTCAAAGTCAACGCGCGCTCGAGCACGTTCTCGAGCTCCCGGACGTTGCCTGGGAACGGATACGCCTCGAGGGTTTCGACGGCGTCCTCCGACATCTCGGGCGCCGCGGCGCTCGCGCGCCGCGCGAGGCGCTCGAGGATCGCTTCGGCGATCTCGCGGATGTCGCCGCTGCGCTCGCGCAGCGCCGGTACCCGCAGCTCGATGACGTTGATTCGGTAATAGAGGTCTTCGCGGAAGAGCCCGTGGGCGACGAGGTCGGCGAGGTTCTTATGCGTCGCAGACAGTATGCGCACATCGACTGTCTCCTCGCGCGCCTCGCCGACGGGGCGCACGGTCTTTTCCTGCACCACCCGCAGGAGCTTCACCTGCATGTGTAGCGGCAGGTCCGCCACCTCGTCGAGAAACAGTGTCCCGCCCTCTGCGCTCTGAATCAGCCCTTTCTTGTCGGCGACGGCGCCCGTGAAGCTGCCGCGCTTGTGGCCGAAAAGCTCGCTCTCCATGAGCTCCGTTGGGATCGCCCCGCAATTGACTGCCACGAATGGACCCTCGCGACGTGGGCCGCTCTCGTGGATCATGCGAGCTACGAGCTCCTTCCCGGTACCCGATTCGCCCCAAATGTGCACTGGCGCCTGGCTCCTGGCGACCCGTCCGATCATCTCCCGCAGTTGCTCCATGACTGCGGAGCTGCCGAGCAGGCGCGGCCCACGCAGCGTCGCGACAGTCGCTGCGTCCATTGCGGCGCCGACCCTGATCGCCGTGCCCACGAGCTTGCGCAGCACGCCCAGGTCCAGGGGTTTTGACACGAAATCGAACGCGCCGAGCTTGAGGGCCCGTACGGCGGACTCGACGTTGCCGTGGGCGGTGATGACCGCCACCGGGACCGCGGGACGGTTTTGCTGGATCCAGGCCACCAGGTCGATGCCGTCGCCATCGGGCAGCCTCATATCAGTCAGGCAAAGATCGAACCGCTCGGCTTTCAGTAGGCGGCGGGCACTGCCGAGGTCGGGAGCAGTACGCGTCTCGAGGTTCATACGGCTCAGGGTGAGGCTCACGAGCTCGAGCAGATCGGGCTCATCGTCTACGACCAGCACGATGGGTCGTTCGCCGGCCTTGCGGTCGCTCGTCAGCGCCTCGTTCACTACCACTCCCATCGGCGGGGATCCGAGAACACCAGTCTGAACACGCTGCCGCCACCGACCCGCGCTTCATACAGGAGTGCCGCGCCGTTGCTCTGCGCTAGCTCGCGGGCCAGGAACAGACCCAAGCCCGTACCCCGGCCACCACTGTAGAAGGGCTCGAAGATCCGTTCGACGTTTTCGGGCGCGACGCCAGCGCCGCGATCGGCCACTTCGAGATACGGGCGCGCGCTGCCGCTCATGCGACCATATCGTATCTCGACATCCTGGTCGGGATCGTCCCGCACGGCGTGCTTGACCGCGTTTTCGCACAGGTTCCAAACGATCTGACGCAGCTGGTCCGGATCGACGCGCACCTCGACGTCTGGGCTGGCCGCACTTACGGTGAGACGCCCCGCGGGCCACTGCATGGTCTCGCAGAACTCCGAGTGGAACTCCTGCATCCACGGGGCAAGCGGCAGATGCTCGAGTCGCGCCGGCTCCCGCCGCGCCAGGCGTTGCACGTTATCGATGATCTCGCTCACCCGCTCGGCGTTGCCGCGGATGATCTCGGTGAGCCGCCGATCCTCACCCGCCAGGCTTGGAGACTCGGCCAGCAGCTGCCCGGCGTGACTCATGGCACCCACGGGATTGCGGATCTCGTGTGCAATGCTCGCGCTTAGCCGTCCGAGCGCAGCGAGCTTTGACTGCTGGACCTTTTCCTCGATCAGGCTCGTGTCCTCGAGGAAGATGAGCACGGGACCGGGGTTCGCGGTGCCAAGCGGGGCAAAGTAGGCGCGCATCACGCGCGCGCGGTCGGCGGCGACGAACGTCCGGTCGGCCGATGACACGCCGCGGTTGCCGCCACTGCCCTTGCGCCAGGACTCCAATAGGAAGAGGAGTCGCGGGCAGGCCTCGCCGATCAAGGCATCGGGATAGGCGTTCTCATCGCCGAGGATCTCGGCGGCCGACTCGTTGATGAGGCGGATACGATCCTGCGCATCGACCACGAGGATGCTTTCGCGAAGGTGCTGCACGATGTATTGCGAGAGGTGTGCCATGTTCGCCAGGTCCACTTCCTGGCGGCGCACGAGCGCTTCGCTCTCGCGCAGGCGATTGGCCACCGGCCACATGGCGAAGGCGACCAGAAACAAGACGCCGCCGAACGCGCCGGCAGTGACGTAGTCAGCCGTGGGGGCGCCCTCGGTCACGCCCACGAAGACCTGCTGCACGAGAACCGCGAGGGCTGCGACCGCGGCAATGAGCAGCGCATCGCGCCGTCCGGCGAGCACCGTGAGCGTGAGAACCGGAAGGACCAGGAGGATTGCCAGCCCACTCCCGACTCCGCCGCTCGCATAGAGAATGAATCCGATCGCGAGCGCATCGACCGTGGCATTGACTAGCGCGACGATGCGCAGGCTCGACCAATGAAGACGCCGCGCGATCACCAGCAACGCCGCTGCGGTGAAATACGCAACACAGGCGGCTTCGAACAGCTGCGGTCGGGCCACGCTCCAGCCGGGCGCCGAGAACGTCAGCATGGCGAGCAGTACCAACGGCACGAGCACGCGGTAAAGGTTGAGGAGCCCGATCACGCGCCAGGCGAGATCGCTCGGTGTCATCGGGGGGGCTGCGGCAGTGGCCGTTGTCGAAGGCACGCGCGTGGGCGGGTAGCGAACGTTCAGGCGGCGACTCTAGCACCTTCGCGTCTCGCCGAAACACGACTCCCATCGCATGCCCGTGTCAGGCGCGTCGCAGCGCTTGGCGAGCGTCGCGGCTCCTGATGAGCTCGCTCCGCGTGGCTGGCCATTGGCGGCCAGTTTCGAGGAGAATGCGCGCTTTACACGCAGGGCCTTGCAATGAATCTGCATGAGCACCAGGCCAAAGACCTGTTCCGCAGCTACGGCATTCCCGTGCCGGCGGGGAGAGTCGCCGCGACTCCCAATGAGGCGGTTGAGGCTGCAGGCACACTCGGTGGGTCGGTGTGGGTGGTGAAGGCCCAGGTGCATGCCGGTGGACGTGGTAAGGCGGGAGGCGTGAGGCTGGTGCGCAGCCACGACGAGGTGCGTACGGCTGCCGCCGACCTCCTCGGCAAGCCCCTCGTTACGCAGCAGACCGGCCCCGAGGGTCTGCCGGTAACGCGCGTCTACGTCGAGGCGGGATCGCAGATCGCGCGTGAGATCTATCTGTCGCTCACCCTCAACCGTGAGCGCTCGCGCATCGCCCTCATCGCCTCCGCGGCCGGCGGCATGGACATCGAGGAGGTGGCGCGCGAGACACCAGAGAAGATCCTCAGCACTACCGTGCACCCGGCAGCCGGACTCCAGGCATACCAGGCGCGGGAGCTCGCCTTCGGGCTGCGTCTCGGCGGTCCCCTGATCGCGGAGTTCCAGTCACTTGCCGCGGCACTCTACCGACTGTACCTGGAGAAGGACCTCAGCCTCGTCGAGGTGAACCCGCTCATCGTCACGCGCAATGGCGCGCTGGTGGCGCTTGACGCCAAGATCAACATCGACGCCAACGCGCTCTTTCGTCACCCGGAGCTCGCGCAACTGCGCGACACCAGCCAGGAAGACCCGATGGAGCGGCGCGCCGCCGAGCATGACCTCAACTACGTCTCCCTCGACGGCAACATCGCCTGCATGGTGAACGGCGCCGGACTCGCGATGGCGACCATGGATCTCATCAAGCTGCACGGTGGTCAACCTGCAAATTTTCTCGACGTCGGCGGCGGCGCGACCAGCGAGCGTGTGACCGCGGCCTTCGAGCTCATTCTGTCCAACACGCGGGTGCGTGCGGTGCTGGTCAACATCTTCGGCGGCATCGTGCGTTGCGACCTCATCGCCGAAGGCGTCATCAACGCGGTGAAGAAGGTTGGCGTCAAGGTGCCGGTGGTGGTGCGCCTCGAGGGCACGAACGCCGACAAGGCGCGCGCGCTGCTGGCGGAGAGCGGGCTCGCGATCACCCCGGCCGCGGATCTCACGGACGCCGCGCGCAAGGTGGTGGCGCTGGCCAAGGAAAAAAAATGAGCATTCTGGTCAACAAGAACACCCAGGTGATTTGCCAGGGTTTCACGGGGAAGCAGGGCACCTTCCACTCGGAAGCCGCGCTCGCCTATGGGACAAAGCTGGTCGGCGGCGTGACGCCCGGACGCGGCGGACAGCAGCACCTCGGACTTCCGGTCTTTGACACGGTGAGGGATGCGGTGCGCGAGACGGGCGCCACGGCGAGCATGATTTACGTGCCGGCGGCTGGAGCCGCGGATTCGATTCTCGAGGCGGTCGATGCCGGCATCGAGCTCGTCGTGTGTATCACCGAAGGCGTACCGGTGAACGACATGGTCCGGGTGAAGGCGGTGCTCGCCAGCTCCAGCGCACGACTCGTCGGACCGAACTGCCCGGGCGTGATTACGCCCGAGGAATGCAAGATCGGCATCATGCCGGGCTTCATCCACAAGAAGGGCACGGTGGGCATCGTGTCGCGCTCGGGGACGCTCACCTACGAAGCCGTCTTGCAGACCACCAACATCGGCCTCGGTCAAAGCACCTGCGTCGGCATCGGCGGTGACCCGGTGCGCGGCATGAACTTCACGGACGTGCTCGAGCTCTTCGAGCGCGACCGGCGGACGGAGGGGATCATTCTGGTCGGCGAGATCGGCGGCAGCGACGAGGAAGCCGCCGCAAGCTACATCCACAGGTTCGTCAGCAAACCCGTGGTCGCCTACATTGCCGGCGTCACCGCACCGCCCGGCAAGCGCATGGGGCACGCTGGCGCCATCGTCGCGGGCGGCAAGGGCACCGCGGCGGACAAGTACGCGGCCTTCGAGGCAGCGGGGGTGCGCACCGTGAAGTCTCCCGCCGAGCTCGGCTCGGCGATGGAGGCGCTCCTGCGTCCCCGCAGGGGGGCGGCACGCGTGCGGCCGGAGCGCCCGGCGCCGCGCGTGCGGCCGGAGCGCCCGGCCCGCGCAACGCCCGAGTCCTCGGGCTCCCCGCCGCCTGCGGCGACCCGCAAGACGGGTGGCAGCTCGCCCAAAACCGCCCGCAGGCGCGGTGCTCAGGGAGGGCGCGCCAGCGACGCTCGCCGCCGGCGCGCGCGCCGCGGCGTCAGCGGCAGGCGCCGCTGAGTCGTGAAACAATAGTCCCACGCCCCAGGCCCGGATTTGGCCGCGGTGGCGGACGCGCACATGAGTGAGTCGTTGAAGATCGCGCTGGCGCAGGTCGATCTCCTGGTCGGAGACGTACGCGGCAACGCCGCCGCAGTGGTCGCCGGCGCGCGCCAGGCGCGGGCCGAGCTCGGTGCGGATCTGGTGCTGTTTCCCGAGCTCGCGCTGAGCGGCTATCCACCGGAGGACCTGCTGTTCCACCGCGGTTTTCGCCGCCAGATCGAGGCGGGAATCGCGGAAGTCTGTGCCAAGGCAGGCGATGCGTCGGTCATGCTGGGGTTTCCCGAATATACCGGCGCCGGTATCTACAACTCTGCGGCGCTCATCGCTGGCGGTGAGATTGCCGCGATTCATCGCAAGGCAGAGCTGCCCAATTACAAGGTCTTCGACGAGAAGCGTTACTTTCACGCCGGGACGCAGCCGACGGTGGCCGAGTGCCGCGGCTTCAAGGTGGGGCTCCTTGTCTGCGAGGACATCTGGGAACCACAGGCCGCGCAGCTCGTGCGCGCCGCCGGTGCGCAGCTGCTGGCGGTGATCAATGCGTCGCCCTACGAGATCCACAAGCAGCGTGAGCGCGAGGACATCGCCCGTGCGCGCGCGCGCGACGTCGGGCTACCGCTTGCCTACGTGAATCTCCTCGGCGGGCAGGACGAGCTCGTCTTTGACGGCAACTCCTTCGTCATGGACGCGCAGGGTGAGGTGGTAATGCGCGCGCCGCCCTTTACCGAAGGCACCTGGGCCGCGGAATTCGTGCGTGATGCACGCGGGAAGGTCGTGCCGCGCGCGGGTATCGTCGCGCCCGAGCTCTCGGACGAAGCGAGCATCTACAGCGCGCTCACGGTCGGAGTGCGCGATTACGTGCGCAAACACGGCTTTCCCGGTGTCGTCATGGGACTCTCCGGCGGCATCGACTCTGCGCTCACGCTGGCCATCGCCGTCGACGCCCTCGGCAAGGACGCGGTGCACGCCGTGATGATGCCTTCGCGCTATACCGCAGCGATGAGTCTCGCCGACGCACAGGAAGAGGCACGGACGCTGGGAGTAAAGTACAGCGTGCTCTCGATCGAGGGCATGTTCGAAGCGACGCTCGCCACGCTCAAGGAGGAGTTCGCCGGACGGCCCGCGGACGCGACCGAGGAAAACATCCAGTCCCGTTGCCGCATGCTGCTGCTCATGGGCCTGTCGAACAAGACCGGACGGATGCTCCTCACCACGGGCAACAAGAGCGAGATGGCGGTGGGCTACGCGACGCTCTATGGAGACATGGCCGGAGGATTTGCGCCCATCAAGGACTGCAGCAAACTCCTCGTATACCGACTGGCGAGGTATCGCAACTCCGTCTCCCGCGTCATCCCGCAGCGGGTGATCGACCGGGCGCCGACCGCGGAGCTGCGCCACGGGCAGAAGGACTCCGACGCGCTACCGCCCTACGAGGTGCTCGATCCGATCCTGGAAGCCTTCATCGAAGAAGATCTCTCGGTGGATGAGATCGAGGCGCGCGGCTTCGACCGCGCCACCATCGGTCGGGTGCTCGATCTCGTGAAGCGCAACGAATACAAGCGACGGCAGGCACCGCCCGGGGTGCGCGTGAGTCGCCGCGCGTTCGGGCGCGACTGGCGTTACCCGATCACCAGCGGCTATCGGCGCTGAGGTGCGCGGCGCTCCGAGCGCGGAGCCTCACCGAGGCTCATTTCGCTTGCGCGGTACGCACTCCGGGCGAGTAGTTGGCGTCGTACACCAGGCGGGTCTGCTGCTCGAGCGGCTGGACGTTGAGCTTTGCGTAGCATTGCATCAGGAGCTGCAGCGCATCACGCACCGCAGGGGCGCCGTCGTACTGTTCGATGGCTCCCTTGGCGCGCTGGGCGGCGGCGACGTAGGCGCCGCGCTTGTAATAGAAGGCAGCCACGTGTACTTCGTAGCTCGCCAGGCGGTCACGCAGGTAGATCATCCGCTGCAGTGAGTCGTGTGCGTACTCGCTCTTGGGGTACTGCTCGACCACCGTCTTGAAGGCCGCGAACGACTTGCGCGCGGTGCTCGGCGGGCGTTTGGTTAGATCGGCGTGGAACAGCCGCTCGATCGCATTGGGCGTGCGCTCGAAGTCAACCAGCCCTTTCATGTACCACGCGTAGTCGACGCGCGGGTGCGTCGGGTTCTCGCGTATGAAGGTCTCGGCCGCATCCGTGGCGGACTCGCCCTCGCCCGCGCGGTAGTATGCGTAAATCAGGTCGAGGCGCGCTTGGCGTGCCTCGTCGGTGAACGGAAAGCGCGCGGTCAGCGCCTCGTAGCTCTTAATGGCGCCGTTGAAGTCGTACGACTCGAGACTCTTGTGGGCTTTCTTGTAAAGAGCCTCGGGTGTCACCTTCTTGTCTTCTTTCACCCGGTGTGTGTGGCACCCGGAGACGGCAAGCAGGACGATACACAACGCCACCAGGCTGCCGCGCACGGAAACGGACAGTATCATCTGGAAGGGGCCTCCCTTTGGCTTCGCGCCGCCCGGGTGGAGCGAGTATAGCGAATTCACCCCGTGGGCTTCCGACCGCGGAGGCTCAGGGGGAGTTCCGTACGCATGCCCTCGCCCTGCCGCAGGATTCGGCCGGTCTGCGCTTCGATCAGGCCCTGGCACGGGCGTTGCCCCAATACTCGCGAGCGCGTATTGCGGCGTGGATCGCCTCGGGTGCAGTCCAGGTCGATGGGCGGCCGCTGCGCGGCAAGGACCGGGTGCTCGGCGGCGAGCAGGTGCGGATCCGTGCCGAGCTGCCCGCAGAGACGCGGCTCGGCCCCGAGGCCATCCCGCTCGAGGTGCTATTCCGCGATCGCGCGATCCTCGTGATCGACAAGCCCGCGGGACTCGTGGTGCATCCCGGCGCGGGCAATCCCCGCCACACTCTGCAGAACGCACTGCTCGCCCTGGATCCGAAACTCGCGCTCGTACCGCGCGCCGGGCTCGTGCATCGACTCGACAAGGACACGAGCGGCCTGCTCCTGGTGGCGCGCACGCCCGAGGCGTACACCGCGCTCACTGGCGCAATGGCGGCACGGGAGATCACACGCGAGTACCTCACGGTGTGCACCGGAGTGATGACCGGTGGGGGCACGATCGATGAGCCCATCGGCCGCCACCGCACCCAGCGCACGCGCATGGCCGTGCGCAGCGACGGCCGCCCCGCCGTGACTCACTACCGGGTCGCGAAGCGCTTCCGCGCCCACACGCTGGTGCGGGTGACGCTCGACACGGGCCGCACGCACCAGATCCGTGTGCACCTGGCGCACCTCGGGTTTCCCGTCGTGGGCGACCCCGTCTATGGCGGCCGCCGGCGCCTTCCCGCGGGCGCTACGCCGGCACTCGCCGAGGAATTGCGCACTTTCCCGCGCCAGGCACTGCACGCCGCACGTCTGAAGTTGCGGCACCCGCTCACCGGCCGCGAGATGGAATGGGAGGCGCCGCTGCCCTCCGACATGCAGCGCCTGCTCGCCGCACTCGAGGCCGATCGCGCGTGAGAACCCCTGCAGGCGACGCCCCCATTCAGGTGCTGGCGCCGGACTGGCCGGCACCGCAGAACGTGCGCGCGGCGTTCACGCTGCGTACCGGCGGCGTCAGTGCGCCACCGTTCGATTCGCTCAACGTGGGTGCGCACGTGGGTGATACGACCGTCGCGGTGCTCGAGAATCGCCGGCGCCTGCGCGCCGAGCTGCACTTACCCGCCGAACCGGCCTGGATCGAGCAGGTGCACGGGACTGCAGTGGTTGATCTCGATGTGTTGCCGGAGGGAAACGCCACGGGCGTGAGAGCAGACGCTGTCGTCAGCCGGCGCGCCGGCCGCGTCTGTGTCGTGCAGGTGGCAGATTGTCTGCCCGTACTGTTTGCGGCACGCGACGGGTCGGTCGTCGCCGCTGTGCATGCCGGATGGCGCGGGCTCGCCGCCGGCGTGTTGGAGGCGAGCGTAGCCGAGCTCGACACCGACCCCGCAAAACTCCTGGTGTGGCTCGGTCCTGCGATCGGGCGCGAGCATTTCGAGGTCGGTAACGAGGTGCGCGCCGCCTTTGTGGGGCGCGACCCTGAGGCGACTCAGGCTTTCGTCGCCAATGCACGCGGCCGCTGGTTGTGCGATCTCGCAGCGCTCGCCCGGCAGCGGCTCGCCGCGCTCGGCGTCACTCAGGCGTTCGGCGGGCACTGGTGCACTTACGCCGATCCGGCACGCTTCTTTTCCTATCGTCGTGACGGTCAGTGCGGTCGAATGGCCGCGCTCCTCTGGCTGAGCTGATTGGCGCGACCGTGCCGCTGCTGTTGATCATCGTGCTGTTCGCCGCCTTCGGCGGCATTGCGAGCGCCGCGTTCGCCATCGTCTTTCTCTGGGTGCGCGACGAGCACAGTGCGGTCATCCTGCCGCACTTCATCAGCTTCGCCACCGGGGCGCTGCTCGGGGCTGCATTGCTCGCGCTGCTGCCCGAGGCGATGCAGAGCGCGGGGGCGGCCGGCGCACATCGCATCGGGCTGGCGCTGGTCGCGGGACTCGGGGTGTTCTTCGTGATCGAGAAGCTGGTTCTCTGGTGGCACGCCCACGCGCACGAGAGCGCCGGAGATGCGCGCGCCTGCCCGCAGCATGCCGACGATGACGGGCGGCCGCATTCGCACCGCCACCAACACGCCGAACACCACGGCGGGCACGCTCACGCCCGCGATCAAGCCTCGGGTGTCCTCGTGCTCGTCGGCGATAGTCTGCACAATGCGCTCGACGGCGTGCTGATCGCCGCGGCGTTCCTCACCAGCATGTCGCTCGGTCTGGTCACGACCTTCGCGGTGGCGGCCCACGAGATTCCGCACCGCGTAGGGGATTTCGCCATCCTGGTGCAGGCAGGGCTGTCTCGCCCGCGAGCATTGCTGCTGAATCTCGCGACTGGCGTCGCCTCGGTGGTCGGCGCCGTGGCGGCCTATCTGGGCCTGCGCCAGGCGATGGGCGTACTTCCCTACGCGCTTGCCTTTGCCGCAGCCGGCTTCCTGTATATCGCGGTCGCCGGCCTCATCCCCGGGCTCCATCGCCGCGCTGATCCCCGCACCAGTGCCGTCCAGGTGATCGTCATCGCGGCCGGTATCGCGGTCATCGCCTGCGCCGAGCGGCTGACGGGCCAGTAGCAGCGGGAATAACCGTGCCCGGCGTTGGCCCACGCACGCTTGCGTGACCGTAAGATCGTTTGGCCACTGATTGTGACCAGTCTCACCAATACCGTACCGGGTGCGCCTCCGAGTCGATCGATCGAGTATCATTTAACGTAACCCCGGAGAAGCTGATAGCGGTCGTCTCGCAATGTTGCTCAATTGGCTGAATGCTCGTGAAGCCACGGAAGTCGGCACGGCGTTGGCCGACGACTTTGTCCTGCAGAACGCCTCGGGAGCAGTGGGCACGCGCGCAGCCGGCCTCGAGGGCAAGCAACTGCAGAAATTCCTGCAGAGGTTTCTGCAGCGCGTGGATCAGCAAACGCGCCCGCTGAAGCTCAACGTCTTCAAGAGAGCAAAACTCGCGAATTCCTTTAAGTGGCGACTGCTCGAGAAGGGAGTGGAGAAGCCACTGGTCGAGGAGCTGACGCACGCACTCGTGCTGCAGCTCACCAGCGGCAAGGCAGGCTCGCCACTCCCTGCCCAGTCGCCGGCCGCATCCGCCGGACGCGCTGCCGCGGACAATGCCCAAACGCTCCTGACCAAGGGCATCGATCACGTGCGTCGCGGCGAGTACGCTGAGGCAGTCGTCTGCTATCAGGATTCCCTACGGCTCGATGGGCGTAACCCGGTCACCCGCAACAATCTCGGCGCCGCGCTTTGTCGCGTGGGTGAGTACCAGGCGGCCGAGGAACAATTCCGGCGAGCCATCGGGGCCAAGGCAAACAATCCGGAGGCGCATTTCAATCTTGGTACCCTGCTGCGATTGAGAGGTCAGATCGTCGAATCCGAGATGCCTTTGCGCCGTGCGCTGAAGTTGAAGCCAGGGTACGTCGACGCGCAGGTGAGTCTCGGCGCGACTCTGACAGTCCTCGGCCGTCTACGCGATGCGAAGGACTTGCTCGAAAAGGCGCTGAAGCTCGACCGCCGCAATGTGGGTGCCTTGGTTTCACTGGGATTCCTCCTGGCGCGCGAGGGACGGTTTGCCGAGGCAGAGGAGCTCTTCAATCGAGCTCAGGAGATTGAGCCCAAAGCCCCCGATGTCTGGGTGGGACTGGCAGGACTGAAGAAGATGACGCCTGCCGACGCGCCGGTCTGGCTCAAAGGCGCACAGGCGAGCGCGGACAATGCTCTCGAGCCCCTGAGCGAGGCCCGTATCCGCTATGCGATCGGCAAGTGTTACGACGATATCGGTGACTACTCACGCGCGTTTCGCAGTTACCAGCGAGCCAACGAGTTGATGAAAACCGGCGCGTTCGGCTATGACCGTGATGCGCGCAAGCGTTTCGTCGACGACATGGTTCGCCTTTACACACGCGAGGCACTCTCTGACGTACCGAAGGGTGGTTCGGACTCGACGCTACCCGTCTTTGTCGTCGGCATGCCACGTTCAGGTACTTCACTGGTCGAGCAGATCATTGCCTCGCATCCAGCGGCGAGGGGAGCAGGGGAGGTCAGGTTCTGGGGGCAAGCCTTCCGCAAGCACGCAACCCGTCTCTCCCAAGAGCTGCCCGATCAAACCCTGAGGAAGCAGTTGGCAGAGGGTTATCTGCGAACCCTGGCACACAGTGCTGGGGGGGCACAGCGCGTTGTCGACAAGTCGACCTTCAATTCCGACTATCTGGGTATCATTCGTTTGGTCCTGCCGAAGGCTCGCGTGATCTATGTACAGCGCGATCCCGTCGATACATGTCTATCTTGTTATTTTCAGGACTTTCCCGGGGCGCTGAATTTCACTCTGGACCTGTCCGATCTCGCAAGCTACTGCCAGGAGCATCAGCGCCTGATGGCTCACTGGCGTAGCGCCCTCCCGCCCGGAGTCATGCTCGATGTGCCTTATGCCGAGCTGATTGCCGACCAAGAGACCTGGACCCGCAGGATGGTGGAATTTCTCGGGCTGGAGTGGGATGAGCGCTGCCTCGAGTTCCACAGAACCGAGCGCAGTGTGCTCACGACCAGCTATTGGCAGGTGCGGCAGAAGATGTATGCGAGCTCTGTCGGCCGCTGGCGCAATTACCAGAAATTCATTGGTCCCCTGCTCGAGCTGAAGGACGTGCGCTCCTAAGCACGGTCGTCGAGTCGCGAGGCTGGCCGGGTCCTCGCCACCGCTCTGCCGGCCGTGCGCCGCCGCCCGTCGGGTACGCAAACGCCGTCTGGGATCGCACGTATGCGCTATCTTAAAGGGGGCCAGGAAGCCGGCCGCGGCCGACCTGGGGTGTCGGCCTGCCGGGCCCCGCAGCCGTAGCCCCTTGAACGGACTGCGATTTGTCCCCATACAACGCGTCATCCACCTGTAAGGTCAATCTTCATGCGCATGGATAAGCTCACCAGCCGGTTCCAGCAGGCGCTGGCCGACGCGCAGTCGCTCGCCCTCGGGCGCGACCATCAGTTCATCGAGCCGGCGCACGTTCTGCTCGCGATGCTCGACGCCTCGGGAGGCTCGGTGCGGCCGCTTCTCATGAAGGCCGGCGCAGACGTCAACAAGCTGCGCGCCGGTCTCCTCACGCTGCTCGACGGGCTGCCGAAGGTGGAAGGTACGCCCGGGGAGATCCACATCTCCAATGACCTCAACCGCGTGCTCAACGTCACCGACAAGCTCGCGCAGCAGCGTGGCGACCAGTTCATCTCGAGCGAACTCTTCATCCTGGCCGCATTCGAGGACCGCCCGCTGGCACGGCTCTTCAAGGAAGCCGGCATGGTCCGCGGGGCGATCGAGAAGGCCATCGAAGAGGTGCGCGGCGGGGAGAAGGTGTCGGACGCGAATGCCGAGGAGAACCGCCAGGCACTCGAGAAGTACACCATCGATCTCACCGCCCGTGCGTCTTCCGGCAAGCTCGATCCCGTGATCGGCCGTGATGACGAGATCCGCCGCACCATCCAGGTCCTTCAGCGCCGCACCAAGAACAATCCGGTGCTGATCGGCGAGCCCGGGGTCGGCAAGACCGCGATCGTCGAGGGGCTCGCGCAGCGCATCGTCAACGCCGAGGTGCCCGAGGGCCTGAAAAACAAGCGCATCCTGGCGCTCGACATGGGTGCGCTGATCGCCGGCGCCAAGTTCCGCGGCGAGTTCGAGGAGCGCCTGAAGGGCGTGCTGAACGACCTCGCCAAGCAGGAAGGTCAGATCATTCTCTTTATCGACGAGCTGCACACCATGGTGGGTGCCGGCAAGGCAGAGGGCGCCATGGACGCGGGCAACATGCTCAAGCCCGCGCTCGCCCGCGGCGAGCTGCACTGTGTCGGCGCGACGACGCTCGATGAGTACCGTAAGTACCTCGAGAAGGACGCCGCGCTCGAGCGGCGTTTCCAGAAGGTGCTGGTCGACGAGCCTTCGGTCGAAGACACGATCGCCATCCTTCGCGGGCTGCAGGAGCGCTACGAGGTCCACCACAAGGTCGACATCACCGACCCCGCGATTGTCGCTGCTGCGACCCTCTCACACCGCTACATCACCGACCGCCAGTTGCCTGACAAGGCCATCGACCTGATCGACGAGGCGGCGGCGCGCATCCGCATGGAGATCGACTCCAAGCCCGAGGCGCTCGACAAGCTCGAGCGACGCATCATTCAGCTCAAGATCGAGCAGGAGGCGCTGAAGAAGGAGAAGGACGAGGCCTCGCGCAAGCGTCTGGCCACGCTCGAGGAGAGCCTGGGGACGCTCGAGAAGGAGTACGCCGACCTCGAAGAGGTGTGGAAGTCCGAGAAGGCGGCGGTGCAGGGCGCCGCGCACATCCGCGAGGAGCTCGATCGCGCGCGCCTCGAGCTCGATGCCGCGCGCCGCGCCGGTAATCTCGGCCGCATGGCGGAGCTGCAGTACGGCAAGATGCCCGAGCTCGAGAAACGTCTGGCGGCGGCGACGGCCGCCGAAGAGAAGACCCCCACGCTGGTACGCAACAAGGTGACCGAGGAGGAAATCGCCGAGGTCGTCTCCAAGTGGACCGGCATTCCGGTGTCGAAGATGCTGCAGGGCGAGAAGGAGAAGCTACTGCACATGGAGGAGGCGCTCGGCAAGCGTGTCGTGGGCCAGGACGAGGCGCTGCGCATCGTGTCGAACGCCATCCGTCGCTCGCGCGCCGGGCTGTCCGACGCCCGCCGGCCGAATGGCTCTTTCCTGTTCCTCGGCCCAACCGGCGTCGGCAAGACCGAGCTCTGCAAAGCGCTCGCCGAGTTCCTTTTTGACACCGAGGACGCCTTGGTCCGCATCGACATGTCGGAATTCATGGAGAAGCACTCCGTAGCGCGCATGATCGGTGCGCCCCCCGGCTACGTCGGCTACGAGGAGGGTGGCTATCTCACCGAGGCGGTGCGGCGGCGGCCGTATTCCGTGATCCTGCTCGATGAGGTGGAAAAAGCGCACCCGGACGTGTTCAACGTGCTGCTGCAGGTGCTCGACGACGGCCGCCTGACCGATGGCCAGGGGCGCACGGTCGATTTCCGCAACACCGTGGTCATCATGACGTCCAACCTCGGCTCGCAGGTGATCCAGGAATACTCGGGCGAGAAGAACTACGCCAAGATGAAGAGTGCGGTGATGGAGATCGTGCAGCAGAGCTTCCGCCCGGAGTTCATCAACCGCATCGACGACATCGTGGTTTTCCACCCGCTGGGCACCAAGCAGATCCGTGCCATCGTCGACATCCAGCTCGTTTACCTGCGCAAGCGGCTGCAGGAGCGCAACATGGACCTCACCCTCGACGATGCGGCCCGGGACCTCCTCGGTGAGGCGGGCTTCGATCCGGTGTACGGTGCGCGACCTCTGAAGCGCGCGATCCAGCAGCAGATCGAGAACCCGCTGGCTAATAAGATCCTGCAGGGCGAATTCGTGCCGGGCGACCGCATCCGCATCAGCGCCCGGGACGGGGAGCTCACCTTCGCCAAAGCCCGATGAGAGCCGACACGCGCGCCAACCGCGCACCGCGCCCGCCCGGGGCGGTGCGCCGCATGCGTTTGGTTATAATTCCTTCACAACATCCCACCTGAAACACCTCATGCCGTTCTACGAATACGAATGCCAGGCCTGCAAGTTCTACACGGAGGTCATGCAGAAAATCACCGATGCGCCGCTCGCCAAATGTCCCTCGTGCGGCAAGCGTGCGCTGAAGAAGCTCGTGTCCGCGCCGGTCTTTCGCCTGAAGGGCGGTGGCTGGTACGAGACCGACTTCAAGTCAGACAAGGAAAACAAGCGCAACCTGCTCGGCGCCGACCAGGAGGAAGCCAAGGCGGATACCAAGCCCGAGGCCAAGGAGGCAAAGCCCGAGGCCAAAGAGGCCAAAGAGGCCAAAGAGGCCAAGGAGGCCACGGAGTCGACCGCGGCCAAGGAGACGAAGCCCGCGGAGCCGAAGGCGGCGACCGACGGCGCCACCGCGCGCAAGAGCGTGAGCGTTCCGGTCAGGGGGCGGCGGGCCGCGGCGCGCGCCGCCGTGCGCCCGAAGGCGCGCAAGAGCGCGGGCAAGCGCCGGCGCTGAGCGCGTGGACGGCGTCGGCAGCAAGCGCCGATGGAACCTGCGACGCTATCTGATCGCAGGAATTCTCGTGTGGCTGCCGATCGTGGCAACCGTGTGGGTCGTGGTGACGCTGCTGCATATCACGGATCGCACGCTGTTGCTGCTGCCACCGGCCTATCGGCCCGAGGCGCTCGTCGGCTTCGAGTTGCCGGGCCTGGGCGCCGTCGTCGCGCTCATCGTGCTGCTGCTCACCGGTCTTTTGGTGACGAACCTGATCGGGCGGCAGCTCATAGTCTGGGGCGAGGAGCTGCTCAATCGCATCCCGGTCGTGCGCTCGGTGTACGGGGGTGTCAAGAGCTTCGCGGAGAGCGTCTTCTCGCAATCGAACGCCTTCCGCAAGGTGGTGATGGTGGAGTACCCGCGGCCCGGAGTGTGGACCATCGGCTTTCTCACCGCCGACGATGTGCCCGAGGTGAGCGAGAAACTCGGTGAGCCGCACGTGGCGGTTTACATCTCCTCCGCCCTCAATGCGACGGCCGGTTTTCTCGCCATCGTGCCCCGCCGCCAGGCGATCGAGCTCGACATGTCGGTCGATGCAGCCATGAAGATGATCATCACCTGCGGTGTGGTGGTCCCGCCCGCCACGGCCAAGGCGCCTCCGCTCGCCAAGCCGGCGGCCTGAGGATCCCGTGCAGGCGATGCGTCTGCTCGCGCCGAGCTCACCGCTCACCCTGACGGAGGTGACACTCCCTGCGCCGGCGCCGCAGGAGGTGCTCATCCGGGTGGAGGCCTGCGGCGTGTGCCGCACCGATCTGCACGTCGTCGATAACGAGCTGCCCGACATCCACTGTCCGCTCACGCCCGGACACGAGATCGTCGGCGTGGTCGCCGCCTGCGGGCGCGACGTCACGCGCTTTCACGCCGGCGATCGGGTCGGCGTGCCGTGGCTCGCTCATACCTGTGGGGTGTGTGATTACTGCCGTGCCGGCCTCGAGAACCTCTGTGTCAATGCGAGTTTCACCGGCTACACCCGCGACGGGGGCTACGCGCAGGCGGCGCTCGCCGACGCACGCTACTGCCTGCCGCTGCCGGTCGACGTGGCGGCCGCCAGCCTCGCCCCGCTGCTGTGTGCCGGGCTTATTGGCTATCGCGCCTACCGCAAGGCGGGCGAGGCGGCGAACCTCGGTCTCTATGGCTTCGGTGCCGCCGCACACCTGCTCGCGCAGGTCGCGCGTCACGAGGGCCGCCGGGTGTTTGCCTTCACCCGCGCCGGAGATGGCGAGGGGCAGCGATTCGCGCGCGAGCTCGGCGCGGTGTGGGCGGGTGCCGCCGACGAGCAGCCGCCGGAGCCGCTCGACGGCGCGATCATCTTTGCGCCGGTCGGCGCGCTCGTCCCCGCGGCGCTTGCCGCCGTACGCCCGGGGGGGCGTGTGGTGTGTGCCGGCATTCACATGAGTGATGTGCCCGCATTTCCGTACCGCCTGCTGTGGGGCGAGCGCTCGGTCTCATCCGTCGCGAACCTCACGCGCCGGGACGGGGAGGAATTCCTGGCACTCGCTACGCGCCTGCAGCTCACGGCCTCGGTCGAGCGCTTTGCACTCGCCGACGCGAATGTCGCCCTCGACCGGCTTCGCACCGGGGCAGTGCAGGGTGCCGCGGTGCTCGAGATGCGGCCGACTGATCGGGTTGCCTAAGTCCTGCGGCCCTCCGTAACATCGCGCGCTGATGCGCTCACATTACTGCGGACAGGTTAACGAGCAGCTCCTCGGCCAGCAGGTGACGGTCGCCGGCTGGGTCCATCGCCGTCGCGATCACGGCGGGGTGATCTTCGTCGATCTGCGCGATCGCGAAGGGCTGCTGCAGATCGTGTTCGACCCGCAGGCAGCAACCATATTCACGGAAGCCGAGCGGCTGCGTAACGAGTTCGTGGTGCGCGTGACGGGGCGCGTGCGTGAGCGGCCGGCCGGCACGGTCAACCCCAACCTCGCGTCCGGTCGTGTGGAGCTCCTCGCGCAGCAGCTCGAGCTCCTCAACCGCTCCGAGCCGCTGCCGTTTCAGCTCGATGAGCAGGTCGGCGAGGAAGTGCGCCTGCGCTATCGTTATCTCGACCTGCGTCGCGAGGTCATGAACCAGCGGCTGCGGCTGCGGCACCGCCTGACACGAGCGATGCGCACCTGGCTCGACAACCACGGCTTCATCGATCTCGAGACGCCGATGCTCACCAAGGCAACCCCGGAGGGCGCACGCGATTACCTGGTGCCGAGCCGCACACATCCGGGGAAGTTCTTTGCCCTGCCGCAGTCGCCGCAGATCTTCAAGCAGCTGCTGATGATCGCGGGCTTCGACCGCTACTACCAGATCGTGCGCTGCTTCCGCGACGAGGATCTGCGCGCGGACCGGCAGCCGGAATTCACTCAGCTCGATGTCGAGACCTCCTTTCTCAGCCAGCACGACATCATGGCGCTCACGGAAGCGCTGATCCGCCATTGCTTCCGCGAGGTCCTCGGCGCGGCGCTTCCCGATCCCTTCCCGCGCATGAGCCACGCAGACGCGCTGCGCCGCTACGGCTCGGACAAACCCGACCTGCGCATTCCACTCGAGCTCACCGACGTCGCGGACCTGGTACGGGACTGCGACTTCAAGGTATTCGCGGGGCCGGCGAAGGACCCGCACGGGCGTGTCGCGGCGTTGCGTGTCGCCGGCGGCGGCACGATGCCCCGCTCGCAGATCGATGAGTATACGGCGTTCGTCGCGCGCTACGGGGCGAAGGGCCTGGCGTACATCAAGGTGAACCAGCGCGCCAAGGGCCGCGAGGGGCTGCAATCGCCGATCATCAAGTTCCTGAGCGATGGGGCGCTCGAGGGGATTCTCCGGCGCAGCGGGGCATCCGACAACGACCTCATCTTCTTTGGTGCGGACCGCGCGAAGGTCGTGAACGATGCGCTCGGGGCGTTGCGGCTCAAGATCGGCCACGACCTGAAGCTCGTGACGAGCGGCTGGCAGCCACTTTGGGTCATCGACTTTCCGATGTTCGAATGGGACGAGGCGGAGAAGCGCTGGGTCGCCATGCATCATCCGTTCACCGCACCGCAGAACGATGACCCGGCGGCGCTGCGCGCTGCGCCCGCGGCAGCACTCGCCAAGGCCTACGACATGGTGCTCAACGGCTCGGAGATTGGCGGCGGCTCGGTGCGCATACACCGCCAGCAGATGCAGTCGACCGTGTTCGAGCTGCTCGGGATCGGTGCGGAGGAAGCGCAGAAGAAATTCGGCTTTCTCCTCGATGCGCTCAAGTTCGGCGCCCCGCCGCACGGCGGCATCGCGTTTGGGCTCGATCGCCTCGCCATGCTGATGGCTGGCGCCGACAGCATCCGCGAGGTCATCGCCTTCCCCAAGACGCAGACGGCGGCCGATCCGCTCACCGATGCGCCGACGGAGGTGAGCGAGGCACAGCTGCGCGAGCTGCACGTGCGCCTTCGACTGCCGCCGCCTTCTTGAGCGCGCGCACGGCAGCGCGGGTGGAGCAGGCCGACTAAGCCGCCGTGAACGCGGTCGTCTATGTGCATGGCCTGTGGATGCCGGGGCAGGAGTCGCTGCTCCTGCGACACCGTCTGGCGGAGGAATTCGGCCTCAGGCTGCATTCCTTCCGCTATTCCGCCGCCTCCTTGACCATGAGTACCATCGCCACGCGACTGGCGGCGTACGTGCGCAAGCTCGAGGCGCCAGAGCTGCATTTCCTCGGCCACAGCCTCGGGGGCCTCGTCATCCATCGCTTCCTCGAGCACTTTCCCGACCAGCCCGCCGGGCGTGTGGTGTTCCTCGGGACGCCGTGCGTCGCGAGCCGCGCCGCCGAGCGCGCCAGCCGCTTTGCGCCGATCGCTCACCTCATGGGCCCCTCAGTGGCTGAGGAGCTGCTCAGGCCGCAGACGCGACGCTGGACGCACGTGCGGCCGCTCGGGATCATCGCGGGGACGCAGCAGATCGGGTTTGGACAGCTGATCGCGGGCTTCGACGAGGAGAACGATGGCACGGTCGCGGTCAGCGAGACGCGCATGCCCGGCGCCACCGATCACATCGTCCTGCCGGTGAGTCACTTCGGCATGCTCGTCTCGGCGCGCGTCGCGCACGAGATCGGGGTATTTCTGACGCAGGGGCGGTTCTCGCTACGCTAGACCGGCACCGCGATGTGGCGGGTGCGTCATTCAACGTCGCGGAGCAGCCGGCGCAGCTCATAGAGCGCATCGAGTGCCGCCTTCGGCGAGAGCTGATCCGGGTCGAGCGCGGCGAGCGCTGCGCGCAGCGGGTCTTCAGCTGTGGGCTCGGCCAGGGTAGCACCACAGTGCGCCACGGCTGCAAACAAGGGCAGCTCGCTCTGCGCTGCAGCACCATCGGCGGCTCTCGATGCGAGCGCGCGATGACGGTCGCGCTCAGACTCCAGGTGCTCGAGGTAGCGGCGCGCCTCGCCGATCACACCAAGCGGCACGCCGGCGAGCTGCGCTACCTGCAGACCGTAGCTGCGATTGGCCGGGCCGTCCTTCACCGCGTGCAGAAACACGAGACCCTCGCCGTGCTCGGTCGCATCCAGGTGCACGTTGGCGCATCCCTCGACCTCGCCGGCGAGCGTGGTCAGCTCGAAGTAATGCGTCGCGAACAACGTGAAGGCCCGCACCCGCGAGGCGATGTCGCGTGCCATCGCCCAGGCGAGCGACAGGCCGTCGAAGGTGCTGGTGCCGCGACCGATCTCGTCGAGCAGGATCAGGCTGCGCGCACTCGCGTTGTGCAGGATATTCGCCGCCTCGGTCATCTCCACCATGAAAGTCGAGCGGCCGCCGGCGAGATCATCCGCCGCCCCGATGCGGGTGAAGATACGATCGAGCGGGCCGAGCACGGCACGCTCGGCCGGTACGTAGCTGCCGACGTGCGCGAGCAACGCGATGAGCGCCGCCTGGCGCATGTAGGTCGACTTGCCGCCCATGTTGGGGCCGGTGATGATGAGCATGCGACGTTCGGCATCGAGGCGCAGATCGTTCGGCACGAAGGGGGCATCGCTGAAGCGCTCGACCACCGGATGGCGCCCGCCCTCGATGGTCAAACGCGGCTCGCTCACGAGTTCGGGGCGCGTCCACTCGAGTGCGCAGGCGCGCTCGCTCAAGGCGGCGAGCGCGTCCGCTTCCGCAACCGCCGCGGCGCTGTCCTGCATCGGGCCGAGGGCGTCGGTCAGCAGCGTCAGCACTGCCTCGAACAGCTCCTTCTCGCGTGCGAGGGCGCGCTCGCGCGCACCGAGCACCCGGTCCTCGAAGCTCTTGAGCTCCGTGGTGATGAAGCGCTCGGCGGACTTCACCGTCTGGCGGCGTACGTAATCTTTGGGTACGCGCTCGGCGTCGCGCCGCGCGATCTCGATGTAGAAGCCCTGCACGCGGTTGTAGCCGAGCTTGAGTCCGGCGAGCCCGGTGCGTTCCCGCTCGCGTCTCTCGAGGTCGAGGAGGAACTCATCTGTGTGTGTGGCGATGCGCCGCAGCTCATCGAGCTGCGCGTCGTAGCCCGCGGCGATCACGTCGCCATCGCGCACCAGCGCGGCAGGCTCGACTGCAATTGCCGCAGCGAGCAGTGCGACCACTTCCTGGTGCTCGCCGATGGCGGCGCGCAGCCGGCCGAGGAGCGGGGAATCGAGGACGGCGAGCGCTGTGCGCAGCGCCGGAAGCATCGCGAGCGAGGCGCGCAGCTGCGTGAGGTCGCGCGGGCGCGCCGAGCGCAGCGCGACCCGTGCCAGGATGCGCTCCACGTCGCCCACGCTCGAGAGATACTCCCGCAGCGTCTCGAAGCGGCGCCCGTCGATGAGCGCTGCGAGCGCGTGATAGCGCTCGCGCAGCAGCGGCTGACTGGTCAGGGGGCGGTTGAGCCAGCGCCGCAGCAGCCGCGAGCCCATCGACGTCACGCAGCTGTCGATGACCGCCAGCAGCGTCGCGTCTTCGTTGCTGCTCAGGCTCGCATCGAGCTCGAGGTTGCGGCGGCTGACCGCATCGAGCATCAGGGCGTCGCTGCGCTCTTCGACGCGCAGTGCTCGGATGTGCGGCAGGGCCGATTTCTGTGTGTCGCGTACGTACTGCAGCAGTGCCCCAGCGGCGCGAATGGCCAGCGGCAGCTCATCCGCACCGAACCCCCTGAGGTCGAGCGTCCCGAGCTGATCGGTGAGCAGGCGCGAGGCGCTTGCGAGCTCGAAATGCCACGGCGGCCGGGTGCGCACCGCAGTGCCGGCTGGCGTCGCTGGCGCGCAGGCCGCGCCTTCCGCAACGAGCAGCTCCGCGGGCTTGAGCCGCTCGAGCTCTGCGGCGAGGGCTGCCGGTCCCTCGCCCTGTTGTACCGTGAAGCGCCCGGCGGCCAGGTCGAGCCAGGCGATGCCGAAGCGCGCACCGTCGCTAGTGAGCGCGGCGAGCAGCGTGTCGGCGCGTTCCTCGAGGAGCGCAGCGTCCGTCACGGTGCCCGGTGTGACGATGCGCACCACCTGCCGCTCGATGGGGCCACGGGTGCCTGCCGGATCGCCGAGCTGCTCGCAGATGGCGACGCTCTCGCCCTTGCGCACGAGCCTTGCCAGGTAGCTGTCGACTGCGTGAAACGGCACGCCGGCCATGGGGATCGGCTGTCCGGCAGACTGCCCGCGCGTGGTGAGCGTGATATCGAGGAGCGAGGCTGCACGTCGTGCGTCCTCGTAAAACAGCTCGTAGAAATCGCCCATCCGATAGAACAACAGGACGTCCGGGTACTGACTCTTGATCCGCAGGTACTGCTGCATGACCGGCGTGTGCAGCGCATCAGGGCTGGGAGCTGCCATACGGCGCGCGGCGAGACCTGTGAAATTTTGGGGCTGGCACCTTAGCACGAGGGGGCTGACGGCGATGAGTGTCACCGCTATCCGCGGGGGT
>DASPWF010000046.1:0-50264 GCA_035621995.1 Steroidobacteraceae bacterium | reverse complement strand
GCGCGAGGCGCGCCGAGACGCGCAGGCCATCCTGCACATCCAGGGTGTGCAGTTCGTCAACATCTGAGCGGACGGGGATCAAAGTTTCACTCCGCGTGCCGGAGATAGAATTTACCCGTGAGAGCGGTTGTTGGACAGTTCGCCGGCCGCGGACCGCGCAGTATTTCGTTCCGCTCGCACGGTTCGACAGTTTCGTCGCGCGCATGGCGCAGGAGTTGCGCAGCGCTCATGCCAACGTGCTCAATGTCTCGATACGTCATGCGCTGGCGGACCACGAAACGATCCTCAGCTGGGCACCGCAGGAGATGTTTTCCTTTGTCATTCCGCAATCGGCTGTGGGAGCGCTACGACACAGCGCCGGCTTGTCAGCCTTCGCGGACGCGATGCTAACGCAACATCGCTACCCAGGCGGCGAACGGCGGCAGGCCGATGCGCGCGTCTGCAGCGGCATCGGGGAGGGCAGCGGGGCTCGAGAGCAGCGTGTGCAGCAGCGAGCCCCGCACCCCGGCAGCGGCCAGCGCAGGTGCAACGCTCTGCGTGCGCGCCGTCATGTTGAGCGAGACCAGCACCGCTTCGCCGGAGGCGGCGACGCGTACGTAGGTGAGCACGTCCCTGTTGCCGGTATCGAGCATCACGGTGCGGCCGCTGCGCAGCGCCGCATTGCCGCGTCGCAGGGCGATCAGGCTGCGGTACCAGTTGAGGAGCGACTCCGGATCGGCAGATTCGCGGCGTACGTTGACGGTGCGATAGTTCGGCGTCACCGGCAGCCAGGTGTGCGGATTGGTGCTGAAGCCCGCCTGGGGGTCGGAATCGTCCCACTGCATGGGCGTGCGCTCCCCGTCGCGGCCCTTCTGCTTCGGCCAGCCGGTGATGCCGATCGGGTCACGTACGTCCTCGACACGCGCGGGCGTGGCGGTCGTCTGGCCGATCTCCTCACCCTGGTAGAGGAGCGCGGTGGCACGCGAGGTCAACAGCAGTGCGGCGATGATGCGGGCGATCTGCGCGTTGTGCACGCCATCGCCGTAGCGGTCCCAGCTGCGCACGTTGTCGTGGTTGTCGAACACCAGCAGCGGCTGTGAGTGATGCAGCTGCGTCTGCTCCTCGATGAGGTGGCGCCGGAAAGTGTCGGCGTCGAGATGGCTGCCGAGACCCACCAGCGTGTCCATCGGCAGCTGCAGCTCGTCGTGCGCCGCACCGCCATACCAGGCATCGAGCTCGGCGGTGGTCGGTACGTAGGTCTCGCCGATCAGCACGCGCTCGCCGGGGTAGCTGTCGGTCATCGCGCGCAAGCGGCGCATGACGCCGTGAACCTCGGGAAGGTTCTTGGTATAGACGTCGCTCAGGATCGGATCGCCCTGGGCATTGACCCCGCCGAGCGCCGGCGCGTCGCGCAGCTGCTCGTCCTCGAACAGCTCGGTGATGGCGTCGAGGCGAAAGCCGGCAACCCCGCGGTCGAGCCAGAAGCGCATGGCGGCGAACATCGCCTGCTCGACACGCGGATTGCGCCAGTTGAGGTCGGGCTGCTGCCGGTAGAAGCGGTGGTAGTAGAACTGCTCGACCGCCGGCACGTACTGCCACGCCGAGCCGCCGAACAGGCTCACCCAGTTGTTGGGCGGCCGGCGTGTGTCGTCGACGCTGCGCCCGTCGCTCCACACGTAGAAATCATGGCGCGGCGCGTTACGCGAGCGTGCCGCGTCGAGGAACCAGGGGTGCTGGTCCGAGGTGTGATTGAGGACCATGTCGAGGATGATGCGGATGTGATGCTGTCGCGCCTGCGCGAGCAGGCGATCGAAATCCGCGAGCGTCCCGTAGAGCGGATCCACCGCCTCGTAGTCGGAGATGTCGTAACCGAAGTCCACCTGCGGCGACGGATAAAAAGGAGTGATCCAGATCGCGTCGACCCCGAGCGACTCGAGGTAGCCGAGCCGGCGCGTGATGCCATTGAGATCGCCGATCCCATCGCCGTTGGAGTCCTGGAAGCTGCGGGGGTAGATCTCGTAGATCACCGCGCTGCGCCACCAGGGATCGGCGTCGCTCGGTGCGCCGGTCCGCGCCGCCTGTGCCGCCTGTGCCGGCGGGGCAGCCGGTGCAGCCGGGATGGCGGCCGTCGCCGCTAAAAAGGTGAGGCAGGCGAATGCCTCGGTGAGTGGTCCGCGTCGCCGCGCCGCCGGGCGGCGCGGCGCGGGTCGTGAGGCGCGACACTCGTGCTTGGCCGGCATTGCCTCGGGAGTCAGCCGCGCATCGCGCGCGGCAGTGCGCGGCGCGATGCCGCGCTTTGCGGAGAGTGCACCGCCGCAACCCAGGCGGCATAGGGGGGCAGCACCAGCGGGGCGCCCGCAGCGACATCGGCCATCGCCGCCGGGCTCGACAACAGCGTGGTGAGCGATGCGGCGGCGGGGGCGGCGGAGGCGAGGTCGACAGTGATGGTCTGCGGCGCGGGTGACATGTTGAGCGACACCACCATGATGGCGCCATCGTCGGCGACACGCGCGTAGGTGAGCACGCTCGCGTTCTCGGCGTCCAGCATCACCAGGCGTCCGCTGCGCAGCGCCTCGTAGCTGCGCCGCATCGCCATGAGATGGCGGTGCCAGTTGAGGAGCGACTCCGGATCGGCGAGCTCACTTTGGACCTGCGCGGCCAGAGACTTGTGAGAGAGAATGATGCGGACACGAGTGCCGCTATGGTACCCGTAAAGCCCTCGCGCTCCGTCGTCGCACCCGGGTGCGCGCCGGGCGCGCGCCTGGCCCGGCTCGGCTCACGCTGTGCTGTGCGCCGCCCGCGCAGTGCGCCGGCAGATGAGCCGGCTGGATCCCTGAAAGAAGCGAAAAGTGGCTCCTGACAAGAGCCAGTCTCGCGCTATCCTGCGCAGGCGATGGCGAGGGAAATCACTCACATCTGGCGAAGCGGGCGCTGGCTTGCGCTCCTGCCGTGCGCACTCGCCTGGATCGCCGGCGATGCCGCGACGGCGCCCGCTGTCACGGTGACTACGCTGATGCAGCGCGAGCTCGCTGACCTGCCGGGCAAGGAGGCGCTGATGCTCACGGTCGAGTATCCACCCGGCGCTGCATCCCTTCCGCACCGTCACGATGCCGATGTGTTCGTCTACGTGCTCGAGGGTGAGGTCACCATGCAGGTTGCGGGGCAGCCGGCCGTCACGCTCGGGCCGGGGGGAACCTTCTTCGAGGGCCCGGCGGACGTACACGTGCAGTCCGCCAACACGAGCGCGCGCGCGCCGGCGAAGCTGCTGGTGGTCATGGTCAAAGAGCGTGGCGCACCGGTGTCGCGAGCGGTGACAGCGGCGCAAGGCGGGTCACGATGATCGAGCTTTATTTCTGGCCGACTCCCAACGGGCTCAAGGTGAAGCTGTTTCTCGAGGAGGCACAGCTGCCGTACCGCGTCTTCCTGGTGAATCTCGGCAAGGGCGAGCAGTTTGCGTCGTCATTCCTCGCCATCGCGCCCAACAACCGCATCCCGGCGATCGTGGATCGCGAGCCGCCCGACGGCGCACCACCCCTGGCGCTGTTCGAGTCTGGCGCGATCCTCTGGTATCTCGCCGAGAAGACCGGGCGCTTCGTGCCGCGCGGGCGCGCGCGGCTCGAGGCACTCACGTGGCTGTTCTGGCAGATGGCGGGCCTCGGCCCCATGGCCGGGCAGAACGGTCACTTCCGCGTCTATGCGCCGCAGCCGGTTCCCTACGCGATCGAGCGCTACACCCGCGAGACGCACCGCCTGTACGGCGTGCTCAATCAGCGCCTCGCGCGGCGCGAGTTCATCGCCGGGGAGTACTCGGTCGCCGACATGGCCTGCTATCCGTGGATCGTGCCGCACGACGCGCATGGCCAGGACCTCGATGACTTCCCGCACCTGCGGCGCTGGTTCGAGGCTGTCCGTGCGCGCCCGGCGACGGTGCGCACGTATGCGGGAGTCGAGGACACCTATGCCACACCGCCGCAGGCACTGTCGGCGGACGCGCGCCGGGTGCTCTTTGGATCGGCAGGGAGATGAGCCATGAGATGCACCTGGCAGGGCTCGCGAGTCACGCAACGGCTGGCCGTGTTCGCGCTTCTTCTCGCGCTCCTGCCGGGCGCGGCACTCGCAGCGGCCAGCCCGAGCGGCGCCGAGCGCGCCGCGGATGCCGGTCGCCCGCTCGTCGGCACCGCCGCGCCGAGGCTGGTTCTGACGAACATCGACGGGCAACAGATCGATCTCGGTCACCTCTACGACACCAAGGCCGTGTACCTCAAGTTCTGGGCGACCTGGTGCGTGCCCTGTCGCGAGCAGATGCCGCACCTGGAGCACACCTACCTCACGGCCGGCTCTGACCTCGCGGTGATCGCGATCGACGCCGGCTTCAACGACACGCTCGCCGACGTGCGCGAGTATCGCCAGCGTCTCGGCCTCACCATGCCGATCGTTCTCGACGACGGGCGGCTGGACGCGGCGTTCAATCTGCGCGTCACACCGCAGCACGTCGTGATCGCGCGCGGTGGGCGCATCCTCTACGTGGGGCATCTGGCCGATGCACCGCTCGAGGAGGCGTTACGCACCGCCCGCAACAGCGCACCGCCGGACGCAGCGGCGGGCAGCCGCACCGCATACACAGCCGCGCTCCAGAGCGTGCACTACCAGATCGGCGATCATGTGCCCGACCTCACGGTGAGCACGCTCGGAGGTGGGACGTTTCAGTTAGGTGCCCCCGGCAGGGCGACCGTGCTCGCGTTCCTCTCGCCGTGGTGCGAGTCGTATCTCGCCAGGAGTCGGCCGCAGCTCGCGGCGAACTGCCGCGCGGCTCGCCTGCAGTCGCAGGCGCACGCCGCGGACCCGGGGCTGCGCTGGCTCGCCATCGCCTCGGGGTTGTGGGCGAGCCCAGAGGATCTCGCCAGCTACCGGGAGCAATACCACGTCACGATCCCGCTGACGCTCGATGCGTCGGGCCGGCTGTTTCGCGAGTTCCGGGTCATGACGGTCCCGACGCTGGTGCTGATCGACGCCAACGGGCGCATCGCGCAGCGCGTCGTGGGGGCCGCCGCGGGATCGCCGAACGCGCTGCGCGCGCTGCCCATGCCCACGGCGGAGCGCGACCCGCCGCGCTAAGGCGGCGCCGGACCCTCGCTGACGCGCACCAGGTCCTGCGGGCGCAGCCATTTCTGGAACGCGCCCTGCACTGTACCTGCGTCGATCTCGATGTAGCGCTGCGCCGCATGCGTCGGCTCATCGAGCGGCAGTGCGAGGTCGGTGCGAGTAAGAAGCCCACGGGCGATCTCCTCGACACCCGCTTCGCTCAGCGGTATCTGGCGCAGCAGGCACGCTTTGACGCGGGTGAGCTCGTCGGCGCCCACCGGTGTGCTCTGCATGGCGGAGATCTCGTGCGCCACCATGTCGGCCGCCTTGCTCACGTTGCCGGGATCGCTCGCGTATTCGACCAGGTAGACGCTGCGCGTTCGGCCCGCCTGCAACAGCGACTCCACCCCGTAGACCAGGCCGGAGTTCTTGCGCAGATCGATGCTGAGGCGTGTTGCATAGAAGCTGCCGCCGAGCACCGCGTTGCCGAGCGCCAGCGGGTAATAGTCGGGATCGGAGCGCGTGAGGGCTAGGTTCTGCGCGAGCAGCACGCGGTCCTGTACGCGACTCGCATCCGGCACCGTCACCGTCCCGGGTGCGTTAGCAGGCGCCACCGGCAGGTCGACGACCGGCTTGGGTCCGCTCGCCGTCCAGCCGCCGAAGTACTTCTCGATCGCGGCCCGCGCTGCGGCCGGGTCCACCTTGCCGATGACCACGATGGTAGTGAGATCGGGGCGGAACACGCTGCCGTAGTAGCTGCGCACGGCGGCGGCGGTCAGCGAGCGCACCGTCTCCGGCGTCGACATGCGCAGGCTCGGATCTTCCGGTGGGTAAAGCGCGCTGCGCAGCGAACGCTGCACGAGGAAGCCGGGGCTCGCGTTGCGCGCGGCTACCCCGAGCGCCACCTGACCGCGGATGACCTGCAGCGCCTGGTCGGGCAACGCGGGACGCAACTCGTTGTCGGCGAGCAACTCCACGGCGCGGTCGAAATGCTCTGCCAGCGCCTGCGCGGAGAAGTCCGTGCCGGCGCGCTCGCGCGCACCGATGGCATCGAGGGCCTCCTGGAATGCCACGCGATCGAGTTTCTCGCTGCCGTAGGTGAGGAGCGGCTCGAGCACCTGCGATACGCCCTCCTGGCCCTTTGGCTCCTGGATCTCGGGACGGTTGCGGATGTGGCCGTGCACACTCACCGTGTCGCTCACGTCTTCGGTCTGCACGATGAGCGTCAGCCCATTGGGGAGCGTGCTCACGAGCGGGTGCAGCGTCGACGGCGGGACCTCGAGCCGCTGCAGCGCCTTCTGCGCCCAGGGTGGCAGAACCGTCGGGTGCGCCTCGCCGAGCGAGATCGCCTCCTGTCCGCCGAAGCCGCCGTGCGCCGACACCGGCGCCCCGGAGCCGCGCGGCTGCATCACGCCGGTGATGGCGTGGTCGAGATCGAGGTACTTGGTTGCCACACGTTTGACGTCCTCGACGGTGACGCGCTCGATGCGGGCCAGGTCTTCATCCGGAGAGGACAGTCCGTAAAGCGCGAGCGCGTCCGACCACACCGAGGCGAGCTCGGGGATCGAGTTGCGCTGGAACTGCGCAGCCGTACGTTCCTGGAGCTTGGCGGCTTCCACCAGTTCCGGCGGAACCCCTTCGCGCGCGACGCGCGCGAGGATCGTGCGCACCTCGCGCTCGAGCACCTTGGGGTCATCCCCCGTGGTGAAGGAGAGCGCCGCGTAGGCGAGGCTCGCCTGCGGCAGCGGATCGAGCTCGAATTCCGCCGCGATCGCCTTGCCCTGCGGCACGAGCCCGTAGAGATCGAAGCGCCGGCTGCTGAGTACGTCGGCGAGCACTTCGAGCGCGGCGAAATCGCTGTCGCGAGGCCCGGGTGCGCGCATCGCGACCATCAGCGTACCGTTTGGGCGATCGGTATCGATCGTGAAGGAGGTCGGCTGCACGGCGCGCAGGCGTACGGGTGGCTTGGGCGGCAGCTTCTTCGTCGGGATGTCGCCGAAGAGACGGCGCACCTCATCGAGCGCCGACGGCGGGTCGACGTCGCCGGCGATCACCAGGATGGCATTGTTCGGCGCATACCAGGTGTCGTGAAAGCTCTTCAGCATTGCCGCCGTGGTCTTGTCGAATGAGGGCCGCGTGCCGAGGGCGTCGTGGGCATAGGGCGTGCCCGCGAACATGTGCGCCCGCATCTTCTCGTACACCCGATACGCGGGCTCTGAGAGGTCTTGGGCCACCTCCTGCTCGATCGCACCGCGCTCCTGACTCCACTCCTTGGGCGTGTCGAGCACCGCGCGCATGCGCAGCGACTCGATGTGCAGTGCCACGTCGAGATCTTCCGCCGGCACGGTGAACAGGTATTGGGTGAGATCCTCGCGGGTGTTGGCGTTGAAGTCGCCGCCGACGATGCTGCCGATGTCGGCGAGCTGGTCGGCAGTCAATCCCGGGCTGCCGCGGAACATCATGTGCTCCTCGGCGTGCGCCGTACCCGGGAAGCCCGCCGGTGCCTCATCCGAGCCCACCAGATAGTTGACCGAGGTCGCGACCACCGGTGCGAGTGAGTTGCGCACGATGACGACACGCAGTCCGTTGCCGAGCGTTGCCCGCAGTGCGCCGCTCGCGGCGTCAGTAGCGGATTGCACCTGCGGCGCAGCCGCCGCGGCCCCGGCGGCGAACAGCACGGTCAGCGCAGCCAAGAGCACCGTCGCTGCTCGCCAGCGGCGCTCGTTCTCCTCGTTCGGCATACGGATCCTGGGTAGCGGGCAAAGGGCCGTAAGTATATGCGATCGTCCGCACCTGCCATCTTTCGCCACAAATCATCGGCGCCCGGGCGCTTTTGCGTCACTGGCGTCCCTCGCGCGCACGCTCAAATGGTAGCCGTAACCCAACGGAACTCCGTTCCCCCAACCAACCCAGGAGAGGAGAGACCATGAGAGCCAAGACAGCGAGGCACACCGCTGCACTGAGTGCTGCATTGGCGGGCTGCGTCGCGATGTTGCCGGCAAACGCCGCCGAGGCGGGCGATGACCGCGGCCAGGGATCGAAGCAAGCCGACGTCGGCGCCGTGGCCGGCATCGCAGTCGGCGCACTCGCCGCCGGCCCGGCAGGCGCGGTAGTGGGTGCCGGTGTCGGTGCACTGCTCGGTGATCGCTATCATCGGCAGGCGCAATCGACGGCCGTGCTCAGGCAGGATCTGGCGGCGAGCGAGGCCGAGCGCGCCCGCCTCGCTGAGAGCGTGGCGCGGCTCGACAGCTCACTGGCCGAGGAACGGGCGCACGGCGAGCAGCTCGATGCAAGGCTCGCGCATACCGACGAGCTCGGCCTCGACGTGAGCTTCCGCACCGACGACGATTCGGTGACGGCGCAGGCGATGTCGCCGCTGCTGAAGCTCGGCGCCCTGGTGGCCTCGCTCCCGCAGGCGCAGGTGCTGGTCGCAGGCTATGCCGATCCGCGAGGCCCCGTGGCCTACAACGACGCGTTGTCCCTGCGCCGCGCCGAGTGCGTGGCCGCGGTCCTTGGTGCTGCCGGGGTAGCGCGCGAACGCATCATCATCGAGGCGCATGGCAAGAGCGCCTCCGCCGCTGACGATGGCGACCTCGATGCCTATGCGCTCGAGCGACGGGTGACGGTGCGCGTGCAGCTGCCGTCGTCCACGCAGGTTGCCCGCCGTGAGTAGCGGCGATGGCGGGCGGCAGGATGCGCCGCCGGAAGTCAGGTCCGCGGCGCGTCTTCGCGCTAGAATTTCCTGGCATGATCACCTGTGCGCCATTTGCATGAGCAGCGTGATCGTCCGTCTCGAGGGGGCCGTGAGCGAGGAGATGTCCGAGCCCCCGGCTGAGCGGCTGCTCGCCGGCAACCCGGCGCTGACGGTACGTAACTTCTTCACCGACACCACGCAGCAGTTCTTCGCCGGCCGCTGGTCGGCGACGCGCGGCAAGTGGCGCGTGCGCTATACCGAGAACGAGCTGTGTGTGATGACCGCCGGGCGCGTAATCATCGAAAGCGTGAACGGCGAGCGCAGCAGCTTCGCAGCGGGCGATGCATTCGTCGTCCCGGCCGGCTTTTCCGGCAGCTGGGAGGTCGTCGAGGACTGCGAGAAGATCTACGCGATCTTCGAGGCGCACAGCTGAGCGCGCCGCCCATCCGCCACCTGACATAAGCCGCTCTGCCCTTGATGTCCGTCGCAGAACCGCGACGGCTTCCTTCATCCGTCGGGCCGTCGGTGGGAAGGTGCGCGTTGGTCGCAGTTCGCTGATGGGCCTTCCGGAGGTGTGTCGTGGAGACCGTTACCGTCGCTGCCTCGCGCAGCAGCGCGTTCAGTCTGTCGGAGATGGAAATGCTGGTCGGCAGCGCCATCGTGATCGTGGTGCTCGCCTGGATGGTGCTCGCGCGTATCCGTCGCGATCGACACGAGCCGCACGGCTGATGCTCTCCGCCGCGGCTTGCGGGGCATTGCCTCCAAGCCTGCGGCGCCGAATCCCACACCCCGCAGCCCCTTGAGTGGCGCGCGCGTACGGATGGCTCGCGCGCTCACGTTGCGTGCCCGGAAACCCGCAGCGCCGCCGGTTCTGCGGCGGCTCACCCCGCGCGCGAGACCTGAAGCTGACGGCTCGCGCAAGGCCCGCAGCTGAGCCCGCGCATAGAACGCGCAACGGACGCCGCGCGGACGATAACGAGGGCGATGATAAATAAAGTGGACAATCAGGCCCCTCCGGGGGATATTTCGCCCATCCTTGTCTAAGATCCTAAACACCCATGAGCATCGACGTCGGGGCACGGCTGCGCAGCGTCCGTACCACCTTCGGTCTGTCCCAGCGTGAGCTCGCCCGCCGCGCGGGAGTTACAAACGGCCTCATCTCGCTCATCGAGCAAAACCGCGTGAGTCCCTCGGTGAGCTCGCTCAAGAAGGTGCTGGATGGGGTGCCGATGTCGCTCGCGGAGTTTTTCACGCTCGACCTGAGCGCTGCTCCTCAGGCGTTCTTCACCGCCGACGAGCTCCTCGAGCTCGGCAATTCCGAGGTCTCGCTGCGGCTGGTCGCCGCGCAGCGTCCGGGGCGGCAGCTGACGTTACTGCACGAGCGCTATGCCGCCGGCTCCGCGACCGCCGAGGAGATGCGCGCGCATCGCGGCGAGGAGGCGGGCGTCGTGATCCGCGGGCGCATCGAGCTTACCGTGAGCGGCGCCACGCGCGTGCTCGGACCCGGCGAAGCTTATTATTTTGCGAGCCAGCTGCCGCACCGCTTCCGCAACGTCGGGCGCGAGCCCTGTGAGATCATCAGCGCCTGTACTCCGGCGACCTTCTGAACGGCGAGACCGAAAAGTCATGAGCGCAAGACCCGAGTCCGTATCCTGGCACGAGCGCGCCCGCATGCTCGAGTTCCGCACCCAGGCCTTCATCGACGGGCGCTACCTCGATGCCGCCTCCGGCGCGACCTTCGACTGCATCAATCCCGCCACCGGGAAGCTCCTCGCGCGTGTCGCTTCGGGTGACGCGGAAGACATCAATCGCGCGGTCATCTCGGGGCGCGCGGCGTTTCGCAAGGGAACCTGGGCGAACCTGCCACCGGCGAAGCGCAAGAAGATCCTGCGGCGCTTCGCCGACACGATTCGCGCGCACGCTGACGAGCTCGCGCTCCTCGAGACGCTCGATGTCGGCAAGCCGATCGCCGATAGCCTGAAGATCGACATCCCGGGCGCAGCGCGCTGCATCGAGTGGTACGCGGAAGCTATCGACAAGGTCTACGACCAGGTGGCCCCGACCGGGGCGGAGGCGCTCGCGCTGATCACGCGCGAGCCGCTCGGGGTGGTCGGCGCCATCGTGCCGTGGAACTTCCCGCTGCTCATGGCGGCCTGGAAGATCGGGCCAGCGCTGGCGACCGGCAACTCGCTGGTGCTCAAGCCTTCGGAGAAATCCCCGCTCACCGCCATCAAGGTCGCCGAACTCGCGGTCGAGGCTGGCATCCCGCCGGGCGTGCTCAACGTCGTGCCGGGACTCGGGCAGAGCGCCGGCAAGGCGCTGGCGCTGCACATGGACGTCGACTGTTTGGCATTCACGGGCTCGACCGCCACCGGCCGCGCCATCATGCAATACGCCGGTCAGTCGAATCTCAAGCGCGTTTCGCTCGAGTGTGGCGGTAAGTCTCCCAACATCGTGCTGGCAGACTACCCGGACATCGACAAGGCGGCGACCGCTGCGGCGTTCGCCATTTTCTTCAACCAGGGTGAGATGTGCTCGGCAGGCTCGCGGCTGCTGCTGCAGGAGGGCATCAAGGATGCCGTGCTGGAGAAAGTGCAGGCGATCGGCCGCACGCTGCAGCCTGGCGACCCGCTCGACCCCGCCACGCGGCTCGGCGCCATCGTCGATGAGACGCAAATGAAGCGGGTGCTCGGCTACATCGATTCCGGGCGCGACGCTGGCGCCAGCATCCGCTTCGGCGGCCGGCGTGTGCGCGAGGACAGCGGTGGGTTCTTCATCGAGCCCACGGTGTTCGAGGGCGTAAAGCCGGCGATGGCCATCGCGCGCGAGGAGATCTTCGGCCCGGTGCTGGCAGCGATCACCTTCCGCACGGTCGATGAGGCGATCGAGATTGCCAACGACGTGATCTACGGGCTCGCCGCCGCAGTGTGGACCCGTGACGTGACCACCGCACACCGTGTGGCGCGCGCGCTGCGTGCCGGCACGGTGTATGTGAATTGCTATGACGCCGATGACCTCACCGTGCCGTTCGGCGGCTTCAAGCAGTCCGGCATCGGGCGTGACAAGTCACTCCATGCGCTGGAGAAGTACACCGAGCTGAAGACGACGTGGATCGACCTGGCGCAGGGATGAGTCCGCGGCGGCGTGAGCAGCGTAGCGCTCAGTTTCCTTGCGAGCGCGCCGCGCGGCTTCGCCGACCTGCTGGCGCGCGAGCTCGGGGCGCTCGGCGCCACCGGGGTGCGCGAGCGCGCGACGGGCGTAGCCTTCAGCGGCCCCCTCGAGTGCGCGTACCGCGCGTGCCTCTGGTCGCGCCTGGCGAGTCGCGTGTTCCTCGAGCTCGGCGACTTCGAGGCACGTGACGCGCACGAGTTTCATGCCGCGGTGCGCGCCATGGACTGGGCGGCACAACTCGCGCCCGCCGCGACGCTCGCCTGTGACTTCAGCGGCCGCCACCCGGCCATCACGCACACTCACTTCGGCGCGCTCAAGCTCAAGGATGGCATCGTCGATGCCCTGCGATCTGCGACCGGCCGCCGCCCGGACGTCTCCACCGAGCGGCCGGACGTGCGCGTGCACGCCCATGCGCGCGGCACCCGCATCAGCGTGTCGCTGGATCTCTCGGGTGAGAGCCTGCACCGCCGCGGCTATCGTGCCGCCGCGGGCGAGGCGCCGCTCAAGGAGAACGTCGCCGCCGGCGTTCTGCTGCGTGCCGGGTGGCAGGAACTCGCCGCTGCGCGGGCACAGTTCCTCGATCCGCTCTGTGGTTCGGGCACTTTCTGCATCGAGGCCGCGCTGATCGCTGCCGACCGCGCTCCGGGGCTCACCCGCGAGTATTTCGGGTTCTTCGGGTGGCGCGGTCACGATGCCGTGCTCTGGGCCCGATTGCGCGCCGAGGCCGCGGCGCGTGCCCGCGCGGGCGCGGCCCGGGTGCCGCTCCTGCGCGGTACCGATCGTGATCCGCGCGCGATCGACAGCGCCCGCGAGAACGCCCGGCGTGCGCAGATCGAGCAGCTGGCGCACTTCGAGACGGCACCGCTCAGCGCCGCCGCGCCGGCCGCCGCGGGCGGGGCGGGACTTCTCTGCACCAATCCACCCTACGGCGTGCGTCTCGAGGATCGCGCCGCGGCGCGCGCGGTGCACCGCGAGCTCGGTACGGTGCTGCGCGAGCGCTTCCAGGGGTGGGAAGCGGCGGTGCTGACCGGCGCGCCCGCGCTCGGCATGGAGCTCGGGCTGCGCGCCTGGCGTACCCACACGGTATGGAACGGAGCGATCGAGTGCCGGCTGCTGCGCATCCGAGTCGAGCCCGCGAGCGTGCGCACGCCGGGCACCCTCGGCGTGGGCGCGGCACGTCTCCGCGAGAGTGCCGGTGCGCACATGTTCGCCAACCGCCTGCAGAAGAACCTGAAGCGGCTGCGCGGCTGGACGCTGCGCGAGGGCATCTCGTGCTACCGGATCTACGACGCGGACATGCCGGAGTATGCATTCGCGATCGACCTGTATCAGGTGACCGAGCCACAGGAGACCTGGCTTTACGTGCAGGAGTACGCAGCGCCCGCAGAGATCGAGCCCGAGGCGGTGCGACGGCGACGCGGCGAGGTGCTCGCGAGCCTGCCGGATGCTACCGGCGTACCGTCTGCGCGCATCAGTGTGCGTACCCGGCGCCGCAACCGCCGCGGTGAGCAGTACGGCAAGCTCGGCGAGCAGGCTCACTTCCACACCATCACGGAGGGGGGCTTGCAATTCGAGGTGAACTTCGCGGACTACCTCGACACCGGGATCTTTCTCGATCAGCGCCTCACCCGCCGCCGCCTCAGGGAAGCGGCCCGCGGCCAGCGCTTCCTCAACCTGTTCGCCTATACCGGTACCGCGACGGTGTATGCCGCAGCCGGTGGTGCAGCGGGCACGACCACGGTCGACATGTCGAGCACGTATCTCGACTGGGCGCAGCGCAACCTCACGCTCAACGCACTGAACGGCGCCGCGCACCGCTTCGTGCGGGCCGACTGCCTCAGGTGGCTCGAGGAGTCCACCGGCCGTGCCGCGCGCTACGACCTGGTGTTTCTCGACCCACCGACGTTCTCCAACTCGAGCCGCATGCAGGGAGTGCTCGATGTGGTGCGCGACCATCCCGCCCTGATAGACGCCTGCGCGCGGCTGCTCTCGAGTGATGGCGTCATCGTCTTCTCGAGCAACGCGCAGCGCTTTCGTCTCGCGCCGGCGCTCGCCGAGCGCTACCGGGTAAGCGATATCTCGGCAGCGACCTTACCGGCCGACTTCGCGCGCAACCCGAGGATTCACAGCTGCTTCGAGATACGGCTGCGCGGTCAGTAGGCGGTCAGCGGCGCATCTGAGGTGGGTGTCACGGCGATCCCGCCGCTGCCGGCGAACTCGACCGGTACGGAGACGTCAGCCACGCCGGCATTGCGCCATACCGCGAAGTGCAGGTGCGGGCCCGTGGTGAAGCCGGTGCTGCCCGAGTTGGCGATGTACTCGCCCCTTACCACGTGCTGCCCGATCCTTGTCCGGATCGAATCCCACTGCAGGTGGCCGTAGACGCCGATGGTGCCGTCGTCATGCAGGATCATGATGAAGTTGGCCTGATCGATCATCGCCGCGGCCGGCGCTCCGCGGAAGGAATCGTGCCGGACGTTGATCACCGTGCCCTCGCGGGCCGCATAGACGGGGGTGCCGTCCGGCATGGCGAAATCGACCGCGTACTGCGTGTCGGGCGTGATATGAGTCAGGCGGCTCGGATAGGCCTGCGACACCGTGAAGGTCGCGCCGAGCGCGAAGGGTGCGCGATAGGGGTGCACCGGAGCGTGCACGGCCTTGGGCGAGCCGAGCGCCGTCGACAGGGTGAAGCGCAATTGCAGCGGATCGCTCCGCGGGCGCGGTGCCTCGACCAGCACGTGGCGCTCTCCTGGTGCGAGCGTCGCCTGGTAGGTGGCACCCTTCGGGATACGCGGGAAGTCGGAGTCGACGATGGCGATACGCACCGTTGCGACGCACAGGCAATCGTTGGCGCCGATCAGCTGCGTCGCTGCGGGGGTGTCGCTGCGGTCCACCGTGATGCGCAGCGCCGCGGGCTCGTGGGCGAGGGGAATCACATCGCCGTTGTGAGCGGCGGCAGCCTGGTCGGTGAACACCCACTCGCCGTTGGCGTCGCGATAGCGATAAGCGCTCTGCGCCAGAAGGGTTGCCGGCGGCAGCGCGATGGCGAGCGCTGCGGCCACCACGAGTTGAGCTTTGGAGAGGCTGCGGCGCAATCCGTCCTCTCCGTGGAGCGCCGTACGGCCGCTCAGGTTCCGCAGGCAGAGCTCATCGCGCGCTTGGCCTGCTCGCGCAATGTGTCGGCTTCAGAGTCGGAGTAGTAGACGCGATTGCCGTCGGAGTCGCGCTGGTAGATGCGCCCCGAGTCGCGCAAACGGTAGTAGTAGTTACGCGCATTCTGACAGGCGGCCTGCTTCTTCTGATCCGCGCTCGCCTTGTTCTTCTCGTCGGTGGCCTGTTGCTTGGCGCGCTGCGCGTCCTCGGCCTGCAGCAGCTGCTGCTCCTTCGCAATTCGCGCGGCTTCGGCGGGATCGCCCTCGTTGACGTGTACGGTCGACTTCGGGGCGCTCTTGCTCGCGCCGCGGTCGGAGTAGACCACGTGACCGTCGGCGTCCACCGACCTGTAGACCTCCTGGGCGGGTGCGGGCATGAGCGGGCAGCACAACGCCACGAGCGCGCCGAGGGCGGCGCCACGCCAAGAGAATGTGATTGCTTGCGACACCCGAGCCTCCGCCGCTCAGGATACGTTCGGCCCAGCCCGCCGACCGGTGAATCTCGTCACAGAACCCTCACGGGGAGGCGGCTCCCCAGGAATCAGCCCTCGACCAGCGACTTGAGTCTGCCGAGTGCCTGATCCCACTGCTGCGAGACCCAGGCCAGGTAATCCTTGAGCTCGTTCACCGGTGCGGGATCGAATGCGAAGCGGCTCTCACGCCCGGCGCGCACGCTGTGCACCAGGCCGGCGTTCTCGAGCACGCGCAGGTGCTTGGTGATCGCCTGGCGCGTCAGGCGCGTGCCGCCGGTGAGCTGCGCGATCGAGCGCGGCTCACCCGCCGACAGCGCCGTCACCAGCGACAGTCGAGTCTCGTCTCCGAGCGCCGCAAACAGCACCGCATGCGGGCGCCGCCTGGCGCTGCCGCTCTCAGGAGCGAGTCGCGACATGATTTGCGATGTTCTGCAGCTGTGTGCTCCAGCCACCATCGTTCATGCGCAGCGCCTCGGGGCCACGGTCCGCGGGCAGCCTGTCGAAGCCCGACTCCCTGAGATGCAGCAACGTGCCGCTCGGTGTCGGCTCGAGGCGAAACTCCACCAGCGTCGGCGGCTCCTGCGAGTAATCCTTCTTCGGATCGATGGCGTAGGGGTGCCAGGTGAAGCTAAAGAGCTTCTCGGGCTCGATCTTCTGAATCACCGCCTGCCAGCGCAGATGCTCGTAGCCGGGGTAGGTGATCTGGCCGAACGCGGGCTGACCGGCGACGAACGGTCCTTCGACCTTGACGCGAAACCATGCACCGAATTCGCGGTAGTCGGTGAGCGCGCGCCACACGCGCGACACCGGCGCCTTGATCTCAATGCGCTTCTCGATATCGTTCTGCATATTAGCAACCTCCAGGTTGC
Source organism: Steroidobacteraceae bacterium (assembly GCA_035621995.1). Classification (GTDB taxonomy): domain Bacteria; phylum Pseudomonadota; class Gammaproteobacteria; order Steroidobacterales; family Steroidobacteraceae; genus 13-2-20CM-66-19. The sequence continues at coordinate 33,844 of DASPWF010000046.1, read as the reverse complement.
ATATTAGCGTGGAACTCCTAAATATGCAACCAAAAAGTTGCTCAATTGGCGAAGCCCCGGTGCCTTTACAGGCCGCGGCCGCTCAGGTAGAGATTCTGCCGTGAGCTCTGAGAAATCCCCGCGCGGCGCGCCGGTCGTGGCGATCGTCGGTGCCACGGGCGCCGTCGGCGTCGAGCTGCTGCGCTGCCTCGAGCAGCGGCATTTCCCGCTCGCGGAGCTGCGCCTTTTCGCCTCGGCGCGCTCGGCTGGCAAGACGCTCGAGTTTCGTGGCCAGCCGCTCACGGTGCGCGAGCTCGGCGAGGACAGCTTCCGCGGTGTGCAGCTCGCGCTGTTCTCCGCTGGCGGCGCGACCTCGAGGCGCTTCGCCCCCATCGCGGTCGCCGCCGGTGCCACCGTGGTCGACAACTCCTCGGCATTCCGCATGGATCCGCAGGTGCCACTCGTGGTCCCGGAGATCAACCCGCAGGCGATCCGCACCCACCGGGGCATCGTCGCCAACCCGAACTGCAGCGCGATCATCTCGATCACTCCCTTGTGGCCGGTGCATCGCGCCAACCGCATCACGCGGCTGATGCTCGCCACCTACCAAGCGGCCTCCGGCGGAGGCGCAGCGGCGATGCAGGAGCTGCGCGAGTCGACGCGCGCCTACCTCGAGGGGCGCCCCTACGAGAACACGGTGCTGCCGCACCCCTACGCGTTCAACCTGTTCAGTCACAACACACGCATCGACCCGTCCACCGGCTACAACGAGGAAGAGACCAAGGTCATCAACGAGACGCGCAAGATCTTCGGTGATTCGCAGATCCGCATCTCGGTCACCTGTGTGCGTGTACCGGTGCTGCGCGCCCACTCGATCGCCATCAGCTTCGAGTGCGAACGGCCGATCACACCCAACGAGGTGCGCGCGCTGCTCGCGGGTGCGCCGGGCGTGAAGCTGGTGGACGACCCCGAGCGCAACTACTTCCCGATGCCGCGCGATGCCTCCGGGCAGGACGCGATCCTGGTCGGGCGCATCCGCCAGGACCTGAGCGATCCGCGCGGCCACTCGATCGCGTTGTTCGTCGCCGGCGATCAGTTGCTGAAGGGCGCCGCGCTCAACGCGGTGCAGATTGCCGAGGCCTTGTGAAAGGAATGAGGGCGGGCAGCTGCGCGCGGTAGCGCGGGTACTCGTCGGGGAAGGTCTCGCTCAGGAACGCTTCCTCGATGCGCATCTTGCGCAGCAGTGCCACGGCGATGACGAAAAATCCGAGCGCCGCATGCACCGTCCCCGAGGCGATGGCGGTGCCGAGCAGCGCCGCGAGGATCCCGGTATAGATGGGATGGCGCACCAGGGCGTAGGGGCCGGAGCGGATCAGCTCGTGCCCCTCCTTGATGGTCACCGTGCCGCTCCAGTTGCGCCCGAGATGCATGCGCGCCCACACCGCGAAGCCGAGCCCGGCGGCAAGCAGCACAACGCCGAGGCAGTAGATTGCGAAGGAGCGCGGCCACAGCCGCGCCGCGAGGGCGGGCCACGTCACGCTGTGCCAACCGATCAGCAGGCCGCCGACGAGGAGCGGGATGACGTGCGCCGCCCGTGAAGCCGGCGACTCGCGGCGCTGCGTCGACTTGGCATTGAGCGCGGTGACCGCCCAGTAGAGTGCCCACGCGGCCCACAACCCTACGATCACGCGCCGGGCGAGCAACAGGTCGTGATGCATGGCTAGACGAGATCACGGATGCGGTAATAGAGCATTGCCAGCACCAGCGCAGGCCGACGCAGCGCCATACCCCCGGGGAAGGCGGCATGTGGGATGCGCGCAAAGACATCAAAGCGCGAGGCCGTGCCGGTGATGGCCTCTGCGGCGAGCTTGCCGGCGATCCCGGTGAGCGCAATCCCGTGGCCGGAGAAGCCCTGCAGGAAATACACCTGCGGGGCGAGGCGACCGAAGTGCGGCGCGCGGTTGAGCGTAATGTCCACGTGTCCGCCCCAGGCGTGGTCGATGCGCACGTCCTCGAGCTGCGGAAACACCCGCAGCATGCGCGCCCGCGTGGCTGCCGGCGCATCGAAGGATTTCAGGCCCGAGTAGTTGACGCGTCCGCCGAACAGCAGGCGGTGATCGGCCGAGCGGCGGAAATAATCGAGCACCCAGTTCATGTCGCAGACCGCGGCGTTGTTGGCGATGAGCTTCTCGGCGCGCGCCGCCCCGAGCGGCTCGGTCGCGACGATGTAGGTGGCGACCGGCATGATCTTGGCGGCCAGCTCAGGTGCCGTGGCGCCGAGGTACACGTTGCCGCACAGCACGAGGAAGCGCGCCTGTACTTCGCCGCGCGGGGTCTTGACGTGCACCTGCCCGGTGCCCTCGGCGCTGAACGCCGTGGCGCGGGTGCCCTCGAAAATGCGCACGCCGAGTGTTTCCGCCGCCGCAGCCAGCCCCTGCGTGTAGTTGAGCGGGTGCAGATGGCCGCTGTTGCTGTCGTAGAGCGCTCCGAGGTAGCGCTCGGTCGCGAGCAGCTCGCGCAGCTCCGCGCGCGGCACGTAGCGCACGCTTCCGTACTGGTAACGCTCGTGCAGCTCGGTCACGTCGGCGTGCAGCTCGCGGACCTGCCGTTCCCTGACGGCCGTGTACAGAAAGCCGTCGACCCAGTCGCAGTCGATCGAGTAGCGGCGGATCAGATCGCGCATCAGGGTGAGCGCCTCGACCGAGACGTCCCAGACCACGCGCGCGTCGGCCGCGCCGATCAGCCGCTCGAGCTTGCCCTGACCGGCAGCGACCCCGAAGAGCGCCTGTCCGCCACTGCGACCGGAGGCGCCCCAGGACACGCGATGCTGCTCGAGCAGCACGACCGACAGCCCCCCTTGCGCCAGGTGCAGCGCCGTCGAGCAACCGGCGATGCCCGCACCCACCACGCAGACGTCGCACCCGACCGAGCCCTCGAGCGACGGTCGCTCGGGCGCGCGGTGCCTGGAGACGGCGTAGTACGAGCCGGTGTGATCGGGGCGATCCATCGGTGCGTCCTCGAACTCCCGGGTGTTTAGGATCTTCGTAACGCCCAAGCGGGCGCGGGAGGCGTGAGGATAGCGAGGCCGTGGTTCCCGGGGCAAATCGCACACCCCCGGGCCGCGCGCAAAGGCGCGCAGATACGCCATTACCTTACTTGCACACCCTTGCGCAAGCCTGAGCTTCGGGCCCCAACCTATGGTCTAATAGCGTCCTAGCTGGAGACTTCGCCTGGGCCCTTTTGTTTAGGATATTAAACGCCGGGCCCGGCACAGCCGCCATGGCATCCGCCCACCCACTCATTGGTATTCCGGCCGACCGGCGCATGGTCGGTGCCCACCCCTTTCACATGGTCGGGGAGAAGTACGCGCGGGCGGTGCTGGATGCGTCGCGGGCGGCGCCGCTGCTGATCCCCTCGCTCGCGGAGGAGCTGCGGTTCGAGGAGCTCCTCGATCGGCTCGACGGCCTGCTGTTCACGGGCAGCCCGTCGAACGTCGAACCGCGCCACTACCAGGGCGAGGCGAGCGCACCCGGCACCCTGCACGACCCGGCGCGCGATGCGACGACGTTGCCGCTCATCCGCAAGGCCGTCGAGTCGGGGGTGCCGGTATTCGGCATCTGCCGCGGCTTTCAGGAGATGAACGTGGCCTTCGGCGGCTCGCTCCACCAGAAGCTGCACGAGGTGCCCGGGCACCTCGACCATCGCGATGACGAGTCGCAGCCGCTCGAGGTGCAGTACGGGCCGGCACACGATGTGACGCTTGAGCCGGGCGGGGTGCTGCGCGCGCTCGCCAGCCGCGACTCCATCCGCGTGAATTCTCTCCACAGCCAGGGCATCGCCCGGCTGGGGGAGGGGCTCGCGGTCGAGGCGCGCGCCCCGGACGGCGTCGTCGAGGCGTTCCGTGTGCGCGATGCACGGTGCTTTGCACTCGCGGTGCAGTGGCACCCCGAGTGGCGGGTGATGAGCAATCCGTTTTCGCGTGCCTTGTTCGCCGCCTTCGGCCAGGCGGCATCCGAGCGCGCGCATTCCAGGTGAAAGGCCCTTTCCATGGTGAGTGAGATCCGGCAATTCTTCCGCGATCACGGCATCTCCGAGGTGGAAGCCATCATTCCCGACATGGCCGGCATCGCGCGCGGCAAGATCATGCCGGCGGAGAAGTTCGCGGAGGACGGCGGCATGCGCTTGCCCGAGAGCGTATTCCTGCAGACCGTGACCGGCGACTACCCGCCCGAGACCGGCGAGGCCATGAGCCCGGCGGAGATCGACATCGTGCTGAAGGCCGACCCCAAGACGGTGCGGCGCGTGCCGTGGGCGGCCGAGCCCACCGCGCAGGTGATCCACGATTGCTTCTATGCCGACGGCCGGCGCGTATCGATGGCGCCGCGGCACGTGCTGCGCCACGTTCTCGAGCTCTATGCCGAGCGCGGCTGGGATCCGGTGGTGGCGCCGGAGCTGGAGTTCTACCTGGTCGAGCAGAACAAGGACGCGGACTACCCGCTCAAACCCCCGGTGGGCCGCTCCGGGCGCGCCGAGCCCGGCCGTCAGTCCTACAGCATCGCGGCGGTCAACGAGTTCGACCCGTACTTCGATGACATCTACCAGTTCTGCGAGGACCAGGATATCGAGATCGATACGCTCATCCACGAGGATGGTCCGGCGCAGATGGAGATCAACTTGATCCACGGCGAGCCGCTCGATCTGGCCGACCAGGCGTTCCTCTTCAAGCGCACCGCGCGGGAGGCGGCGCTGCGTCACAAGATGTATGCCACCTTCATGGCGAAGCCGCACGCCAAGGAGCCGGGCAGCGCCATGCACATCCACCAGAGCGTGGTGGACGTGAAGACCCGCAAGAACATCTTCAGCAACCCCGACGGTACGCCCTCGACGCTGTTCTTCGCGCACATCGGCGGATTGCAGAAGTACCTGCCGGCGGCGATGGCGCTGTTCTGCGCCAACGTCAACTCCTATCGCCGCCTGACGCGCTACCTGTCGGCGCCGATCAACGTGCACTGGGGCTACGACAACCGCACCGCGGGGCTGCGGGTGCCGATGTCCGATGCCCAGGCGCGCCGCGTCGAGAACCGCGTAGGCGGCGCGGATGCCAATCCCTACATTGCGATCGCCGCATCGCTTGCCTGTGGCTACCTCGGCATGGTCGAGGGCGTGCAGCCCTCCGACCCCATCGTCGGCAGCGCGCACGATCTGCCGTTCGGCCTGCCGCGCTCGCTCGATGAGGCATTGCGCGAGCTGCGTGCCTGCGAGCCGCTGGTGAAGCTGCTCGGTGAGGCGTTCGTCGAGGCCTTCACCATCGTCAAGGAAGCCGAGTACGAGGTGTTCCTGCAGGTGATCAGCTCCTGGGAGCGGGAGCACCTGCTGCTCAACGTGTAGCGCGGCGGACAGGGCGGGCGGCCGTGGCCGCATGGCCGTGAATTGGCCGACGATTCAATGAAACTTCGGCAGGCCGATCCAGCCGTACTGCCAGGCGAGCGAAATGTTGCGGTAGTTGCCGCCATAGCTGATGTAGGCGCCGTCGCTGAAGCTGATCTTGATGGATTGATGCACGGTGAGCGGAATGGAGGCGGTGACTCCGACCCGGGAGTTTCTCTGGTTGGTTGCGGCATTGCGCACGCTGTCGAGGCTCGTGGCACCGCCCCACCAGAAGTTGGCATCCAGGGAGACCCACAGGCGCGGCCTGAAGTCGTAGCTGAGGTGCGTTTCCACCGCACCGACCGGCGCCTCGGTCTGCGTTTCAGTACCGGGGTAGTACTCGGGGTTGTCCGTGAAGAACCAGGCGGCGGCGTAGGCGTCGAGCACCCAGTGTCCCCAGCGCTCGGAATAGCCGATCTCCGGCTTGAATGCCCAGCGGTTGCTTCCCCAGTTGACGAGCCGCGTGGGGTCGTATTGCCCGGTCGGCGCCACGATCTCGAGGCTCGCACCGAGGAGCACGTTCTGCCGCCAGTCGGCGAACTCCGCCGGCTGCATGGCCGGGCCGCCGATCAGGTTCACCGAGAACCGTCCGTAGGAGTCGAGCGATCCCGAGCGCTGCGCGTTGCGCGGCACGTTGGCCACGGTCCCCATGAAATCGCCGAAGCCATAAGGGACGACGAGCGTGACGTTCGCCGAGCGGCCGAAGAAATCGAAGCTGCGGTAGTAGCTGAGCAGCGCCAGGTTGACATCGGCCTGCGCGCCGGTGATGGGGACGGCACCGTTGAACTCGAGCCCGCCCTCGAGATGCGAATAGCCGGCGACCAGCGCGTTGCTGCCGACCGGCGTGATCACGTAGGCGCGGGGCGAGAGGTCCTGCGCGAGGGTCGGGTGGGGCGCGCCGAGCCAGGCCACGCAAAGGAGAATCGCGAGGCGCAGGCTCCCCGGCGTGCCGCGCAGCGGTGTCCGCCCTGCCACCGGCGACGCGCGGCTCACCGCGCACCGCGCCCGGGCCGCTGCCGCCGGCCCTCGTGTTGGCGGCGCGTGCCGAGACTCCTCACGATGCGCGCGACGAGGCTCGCCCGCTCGGCGGCGGTGCTCACCGGCACTCTGACGAACGCGGCGAGGTCGAGCTTGACGTCCGCGAAGATGCCGGATGGATCGTCGTGAAAATGCAGATAGGCCCTGGACCCGAGGTAGAACACGCCGGGTCGGCGCTCGATGAGCGCCGGCACGGCGCGCAAGCGCCGCAGGAGCGGTGCGAGCGCTGCCAGAGTCCGCGGGCCTGCGTGCTTCATGAGCGGGGAGGTATGCCCTCCGGGGGGACGCTTAAAGTTCGCCGCAGCGGCTGCTATAAACTTACGTTGCGACGCGCTGCGGCCGGGTATTCAAACTCATTCTCATTCTGGCGAGTCGCTGGACTTCAAGCGATTGATTGTAAATGTACGCCGTTACCGTAACCAAGCCGTGAGCAGCGCACCCCGGCAGCTGGCCGCCGGCGCAGCACTGCTCGCGCTGCTGCTTGCGGTCGCGGCGGGCTGCTCGCGGCCGGGTGCGCACGAGGCGGATGCGGCTACGGCCGCGGAGCCGGTGCTCAACGTCGACAACTGGTCCGACTACATTCAGCCGGCGGTGATCGCGGAGTTCGAGAGGGAATACGGCATCCACGTCAACTATGACGTATTCGATTCCAACGAGATCCTCGAGACCAAGCTCCTCACCGGTCATACCAACTACGATCTGGTCGTGCCTTCGGGTGCCTTTCTCGAGCGCCAGATACAGGCCGACATCTACCGCAAGCTCGACAAGTCGCTGCTGCCGAACCTGAAGAACGTGGATCCCGACGTGGCGCGTGCCGTGGCGCTCTACGACCCGGGCAACCAGTACAGCGTCGACTACATGTGGATCACCTCGGGCGTGGGCTACAACACCGCCGAGGTGCGCGCGCGCTTGCCGGATGCGCCGGTCGACAGCTGGCGCATGGTGTTCGATCCGGCGATCGTCTCCAGATTCGAGGACTGCGGCGTGTCGATCCTCGATGCGCCCTCGGAGGTGGTCGGCACGGTGCTGCTCCTGCTCGGCCGCAATCCGAACAGCAACTCCGTCGACGACCTCAAGGCGGCCGAGCAGGCGCTGCATGCCATGCGTCCGTTTGTGCGCTACGTGGACTCCTCGCGCTACATCGACAACCTCGCTAACGGTGACATCTGCCTGGCGATGGGCTGGTCGGGTGACGTCAAGCAGGCGCACGACCGGGCCAAAGAGGCCGGCAAGGGGGTGGATCTTGCGTATAACATCCCCATGGAGGGGGCCATCAGTAACTATGACGTGCTGGCTATCCCCGCGGATGCACCGCACGTGAGGAACGCGCACCTGTTCATCAACTACCTGCTGCGCCCGGATGTCGCCGCGCGCAACTCGAATCTCATCAAGTACGCGAACGCACTTCGCCCCGACATCCAGCCGCTGCTCGATCAGGCGGTTCGGGACGACCCCGGCGTCTACCCGCCACCCGCGGTGCGGGCGCGCCTCACGCCCGAGCGCGCGCGCCCGGCGGACTATCAGCGCCTGCTGACGCGCATGTGGACGCGCTTTAAGACCGGAAAATGATCGCCATCCCGAAGGCGAGTGAACCGCACATGCCAGACAGCGCCGATCCCGCCGCCTACGTGCGCATCGCGAACGTCACCAAGAAGTTCGGTGACTTCGTGGCGGTCGACGACGTCTCGCTCGATATCCGTCGCGGCGAGATTTTCTGCCTCCTGGGCGGATCCGGCTCGGGCAAGACCACGCTGCTGCGCATGCTCGCCGGGTTCGAGCGCCCGAGCGCCGGCACCATCTACATCGATGGCGCCGACATGAGCGCAATTCCGCCGTACGAGCGCCCGGTTAACATGATGTTCCAGTCCTACGCCCTGTTTCCGCACATGAGCGTCGAGAAGAACGTCGCCTTCGGGCTCGAGCAGGAGCATCTCGGGCGCGATGCCATTCGACACCAGGTGGGTGAGATCCTCGACATCGTGAAAATGGGCGCCTTCGGCGCGCGCAAGCCACACCAGCTCTCGGGCGGGCAGCGCCAGCGCGTGGCGCTGGCGCGGGCCCTGGTGAAGCGGCCGAAACTGCTGCTGCTCGATGAGCCGCTCGCCGCGCTCGACAAGAAGCTGCGCGAGCACACGCAGTTCGAGCTCCTCAACATCCAGCAGCGCCTCGGCGTCACCTTCATCGTGGTGACCCACGACCAGGAGGAAGCCATGACGCTCGGGCAGCGCCTCGGGGTCATGAACCACGGCCGGATCGCGCAGGTCGGCACGCCGTCCGACATCTACGAATCGCCGGCCACACGCTTCGTTGCCGACTTCATCGGTTCGGTCAACATGTTCGAGGGACAGGTGAGCGATGAGGGCGCGGACTTCGTGCGCATCCAGTGCGCGGAGCTCGGCTGCCAGGTGCACGCCGAGCGCGGCAGCGGCTGCGCGCGCGGCGCCACGGTTTGGACCGCGATACGGCCGGAGAAAATCCACCTCAGCCGCCAGAGCGCCGGCAACGGCGCCGCAGCGGCGGAGAACGCGGTGCGCGGCACGGTGCGCGAGATCGCCTACATGGGCGATATGTCCGTCTATCTGGTGCAGATCGACTCCGGGAAGATGGTGCGCGTCACGCTGCCCAACGTCACGCGCGGCGGCGAGCGCCCGATCATCCGCGAGGAGCGCGTCTGGCTCTCCTGGCACGGCTCGAGTCCCGTGGTACTCACCGAGTAGGAGGCCGGGTGCGTCTCACGCAGTCCGCCGGCCGGCGACTGGTCGCAGGGGTCCCGATCCTGTGGCTGCTGGTGCTGTTTCTCATCCCGTTCATCATCGTGTTCCGCATCTCCTTCTCGGAAGTGCGGCTGGCAATTCCACCCTATACGCCGCTCATCTCCTGGCGGCACGGCACCCCGTCGCTCGAGGTCCACACCTCGGCCTACGCCTTCCTCTTTACCGATCCGCTGTACGTGAGCTCCTACCTCTATTCGCTCAAAGTTGCCGCGGTCTCGACCGTCTGCTGTCTGCTCATCGGCTATCCGATGGCCTATGCGATCGCGCGCGCCGGCGCCGCCACGCGCCCGGTGCTGCTGATGCTGATCGTGCTGCCGTTCTGGACCTCGTTCCTGCTGCGGGTGTACGCGTGGATCGGGCTGCTGAAGAACAACGGCGTCATCAATAACGTGCTGCTGTACCTGGGTGTCATCCACCACCCGCTGGCGCTGCTGCAGACCGACTTCGCCGTCTACATCGGCATCGTGTACTCCTATCTGCCGTTCATGATCCTGCCGCTGTACGCCAACCTCGAGAAGCACGATCCGGCACTCCTCGAGGCGGCCGCGGATCTCGGCGCGCGCCCGTTGCGGGCGTTCCTCGCAATTACCCTGCCGCAGTCCCTGGCCGGCATCGTCGCCGGCGCGCTCCTGGTGTTCATCCCGGCGGTCGGTGAGTACGTGATCCCGACGCTGCTCGGACGCACCGACCAGCTGATGATCGGCCGGGTGCTGTCGGACGAGTTCTTCGAGAACCGCGACTGGCCGGTGGCGAGCGCCGTGGCCATCCTCATCCTGCTGTTGCTGGTCATCCCCATCATGCTGTTCCAGCGAACGCAGCGCAGCGAGCTCGAGGCCTCGCGGTGAGGTCGCGCGCGCTCTTTGCCCGCACCGCGCTCGTCCTCGGGCTCGTGTTCCTGTACGTGCCGATCCTGTCGATGATCGTCTTCTCCTTCAATAACTCGCGACTGGTCACGGTGTGGGATGCGGCGCACTCGCCAACCCTCAAGTGGTACGTCGCTCTCGTCAGCAATGAGCAGATCCTGCGTGCGGCGTGGCTGTCGATCCGCATTGCGCTCATCGCGGCGAGCTGCGCCGTCGTGCTCGGTACGCTCGCCGGGATGGCGCTCGCGCGCTTCGGCGCGTTTCGCGGCCGGCTGCTGCTTGCGGGCATGACCACCGCGCCGATCGTCATGCCCGAGGTCATCACGGGCTTATCACTGCTGCTGCTGTTCGTCGCCCTGCAACAGCTCATCGGCTGGCCGCGCGGGGTGGGCGCCGTGACGATCGCTCTGGCGCACATCACCTTCTGCATGGCCTACGTTACCGTGGTGGTGCAGTCGCGCCTCACGGGGTTCGACGAGTCGCTCGAGGAGGCTGCCATGGATCTCGGCGCCCGGCCGCTGGTGGTGTTCCTGCGCGTCACGCTGCCGCTCATCCTGCCGGCGATCGCCTCCGGGTGGCTGTTGGCCTTCACGCTGTCGTGGGATGATCTGGTTATCACGCAATTCGTCGCGGGTCCCGGATCGAGCACGCTGCCCATGGTGATCTTCTCGAAAGTGCGTTTCGGGGTGACGCCGGACATCAACGCGCTGGCGACGATCATGGTGCTCGTCGTCGCGAGCGGTATCGCGATCTCGACCGTGTGGATGCGCTACCGGCAGAAGCGCCGCGAGCGCGACCTGCAGCTCGCGGCGGCCGCCAACCTGTAAGAGTGGTGCGATGGCGCGCGTGCTGCTGGGAATCGATGTGGGTGGCTCCTCGGTCAAGGCCGCCCGGGTCGACGTCGACGCCGGACGGGTGACGGGCGAGTTGCTCGCCGCACCCACGCCACGACCCTCGCCACCGGCGGCGCTGCTGCCGGTGATCGCCGCACTCGCCGCGCGGCTGCCGGGCAGCGCCAGCCGTACCGAAGTGGCCGGCATTGCGCTGCCGAGCGTCATTCAGCACGGCGTGGTGCGCACCGCGGCGAACATCGATTCGGCCTGGCTGGGCGCGGACGGTGCGGCACTCGCCGCACGCGCGCTCGGCAGCCCGGTGCTGCTGCTCAACGATGCCGATGCGGCCGGGATTGCCGAGATGCGCTTCGGCTGCGGCCGCGGTCTTACCGGCACCGTCATCATGGTGACCTTCGGCACCGGCATCGGCACCGCGCTCTTCTGCGACGGTAAGCTCTTCCCCAACACCGAGCTTGGGCACCTCGAGCTGCACGGGCAGGACGCGGAGAAGCACGCCTCCGCCCACGCGCGCGCCGTCGAGGGGCTCGACTTCCCGGCCTGGATCGCGCGTGTGAACGAGTACCTCGAGCGGTTGCACGCCTTGTTCTGGCCCGATGTCTTTATCCTGGGCGGCGCCGTGAGTGAGCGTTTCGCGGAGTTCGCGCCGCTGCTGCGCTCTGCGGCGGCGTTGCGTCCGGCGCATTTCGGTGGCCACGCCGGCGTGATCGGAGCGGCACTCGCGGCCGCCGAGGCGCCGGCCCCCGGGACACACTGACATGGCCAGCAAGCTCCCGGACATCGGCACCACCATCTTCACCATCATGTCGCGCCGCGCCCGCGAGCTCGACGCACTCAACCTCGGACAGGGCTTCCCGGACTACGACATCGATCCGCGGCTCGGCGAGCTGGTTGCGGCGGCGATGCGGGCTGGCCACAACCAGTACGCGCCGATGGAAGGGCTGCCGCTGCTGCGCGAGCGCATTGCGGCGAAGCTCAGCGCCTCCTACGGGCTGGCAGTCGACCCCGAGGCCGAGGTCACGGTCACCCTCGGGGCGACCGAAGCCATCTATTCAGCGATTCAGGCGGTGGTCGGACCGGGGGACGAGGCGATCGCCTTCGATCCGGCCTACGACTCGTATGAGCCGGCGGTGCGGCTCGCCGGCGGGCGCTGCGTGCGTCTGCCGCTCGCGCAACCCGGATTCCGCTACGACTGGGAGCGGGTGCGCGGGGCTCTGAGCGCGCGCACGCGGCTGGTGCTGTTCAACAGTCCGCACAATCCCGCCTGCACCATCGCGAGCGCAGCCGATCTCGATGCGCTGGCCGCACTGATCGCCGAGCGCGATATCGTAGTGCTGTCCGACGAGGTGTACGAGCACGTGGTGTTCGACGGCCTGCGGCACCACTCGGTGCTGAGGCATCCGCAGCTCGCCCCGCGCAGCTTCGCGGTGTTCTCCTTCGGCAAGACACTCCACGCGACCGGTCTGCGCGTCGGCTACTGCGTGGCGCCGGCGCCGCTCACGCGCGAGCTGCGCAAGGTGCACCAGTTCAACACCTTCAGTATCTCCCATCCCCTGCAGCACGCCATCTCCGCATATCTCGGCGAGCGCCCCGGGTGCGGCCAGGATCTCGCGGCGTTCTTCGCCGCCAAGCGTGACCGTCTGCGTGCCGCGCTCGAAGGTTCCGGCTTCCGCCTGCCCCCGGCGCAGGGGACTTACTTTCAGCTGCTCGACTTCAGCGCATTCTCCGCAGCCGATGACCAGGCGTTCGCCGAGCAGCTGCTGAATGAGGCGCGCGTGGCGACGATTCCCCTCTCTCCTTTCTATGCCGCGCCCCCGCATCTGCCGTTCGTGCGGCTGTGCGTCGCCAAGCGCGACAGCACTCTCGATGAGGCGGCCGCGCGGCTCAACACGTTCGCGGCACGCGCTCGCGGGAGATAGCGCGCATGGGGGCACTGCGCGTCTCGCTCGCTCAGCAGCCGCTTCATTGGCACGACCCGGCCGCCAATCGCGCGCAGCTCGAGGCATTGCTGCTGCCGCTCGCCGGGCGCACGGATCTCGTCGTGCTGCCGGAGACCTTCACCACCGGCTTCAGCATGGAGGTGGCGCGGCTCGGTGAGCCCTCGGGCGGGCCGACCACCGCCTGGCTCACGGCGCTCGCTGCCCGGCTCGATGCGGCGGTCACCGGCAGCGTCATCACCCGCGACGGCGAGCGGTATTTCAACCGCCTGCTGTGGGCTGCCCCCGGCGGCGAGGTGCGCCACTACGACAAGCGCCATCTGTTTCGCATGGGCCACGAGCACGAACACTTCACCGCCGGCCGCACCGCCTGGTGCCTCGCCTGGCGTGGATTCAATGTCTGCCCTCTGGTGTGCTACGACCTGCGCTTCCCGGTATTCAGCCGCCGCCGCCCGCAGCTCGACTACGATCTGCTGCTGTACGTCGCGAACTGGCCGGCACCGCGCGCCGACGCCTGGCGGCAGCTGCTGCGCGCACGCGCCATCGAGAACCAGGCATACGTCGTCGGCGTCAACCGCGTGGGTCGCGACGGCAACGGGGCGGCCTACCGCGGTGACAGTGCCGCGGTCGATTTTCTGGGCCGTACCCTGGTCGAGGGCGGCGACGTGCCCGCACTGCTCACCGTGGCGCTCGAGCACGAGCCGCTCGTTGCGTTCCGCGAGCGATTCCCCGCGCACCTCGACGCCGACGCCTTCACCCTCGACTCCTGAAGCGCACCGCATGAAGAAGACCACTCGCGTCAATCACCCACCGCCGGTCGAGCTGCCTCCCGGCAACCATGCGCTGGTAGCGCCGATCTACCAGACGGTCAAGTTCGAGTTCGACTCGCTCGCGCAGACCGAGGCGTATCTGCGCGGTGAGCGGCCGGGGTTCTTCTATTCGCGCGCCTCGAACCCGACCACGCGTCAGCTCGAGGTGCTGCTCGCGGAGCTGCAGGGGCGCGAGGACTGCCTGGTGACCGCCTCGGGGGTCGGCGCCATCTCGCAGACGCTGCTGGCCCTCACCAAGCAGGGCGATCACGTCATCTGCTTCGTCGAGACCTACAACCCGACGCGCTACCTCATCCGCCGCCTGCTCGGCCGATTCGGCGTCACACATACGCTGCTGTCGATCGAGGATGTCGCCGGGGTCGAGCGCACCCTCGCGGCACACCCCACGCGGCTCGTGTTCTTCGAGAGCCCGACGAATCCGGTCACCAAGATCGCCGACATCGGGGCACTCACGCGCCTCGCGCGTACCGCCGGCGCACTCACCGTGATGGACAACACTTTTGCCGGCTTCCACCAGCACGGAGGCTTCGAGGTGGACGTTTTCGTCCACAGCCTCACCAAGTACGCCTCGGGCTGCGGCGACGTCATGGGAGGGGCCGTCATCGCGCGCGCCGAGCTGATCCGGTCCATGCGCACCGATTTCGGCGCGCTCGGGGGAACGCTTGACCCGCACGCCGCCTTTCTCATTCTGCGCGGGCTCAAGACGTACTTCGTACGCTACGCGGCGCAGTGCGCGAGCGCCGCGCGCGTCGCGCAGCTGCTCGCGGCGCACCCGGCCGTGGCACGCGTGCACTATCCCGGCCTGCCGAGCCATCCGCAGCACCTGCTGGCGGCGAAGCAGATGCAGGACTTCGGCACGATCGTCAGCTTCGACCTCAAGGGCGGCGCGAGTGCGGGGCGGCGCTTCGCCGATACCCTCGAGCTGTTTGCGCTCGCGGCAAGCCTCGGATCCACCGAGTCGCTGGTGGTGACGCCCCAGATGATGGGCGGGCGCGAGCTCAACGCCGATCAGCAGCGCATCTCGGCGATCACCGAGGGCACGGTCCGCCTCTCGATCGGGCTCGAGGATAGCGACGACCTGCTCGCCGATCTCACGCGCGCACTCGCCGCAGCGGGCTCGTGAGTCGCCGGGCGCGCGCCCCCGGATAAGCCCGAGCTCGAGTCCGGCGCCGCGGCGCACCCCGGCGCGCCACGCACCTCCGCTGCGTGCTCGGGCATGACGCGCGTTCTCGCTCGCGTGCGCGTCAGCGCTCCGACTCCGCTGCGCCGACGAAAGGATGAGACGACTCCTACTTGCACTTCGAGTGCACTGAGCGTATCCAAGCGATGCACGCGAGCGATCGCGGAACTGCCGCGGCCTCGGGCAGGTCTCAAGTCTGATGCGCGATTCGAATCAGGATTCGAATCTTCAACAACAGGAAGGACACCTCATGAACATCGAGTCTCCAGGAATTCCTTACAACTTCGCCGACCTGGAGCCGGCGATGTCACGCGACACGGTGGTGTTCCACTTCCTGCGCCATCAGCGTGTGTGCTTCGACCGGATGTACGCGCTGGTGCGCGGCACGGAGCTCGAGGCACTGCCGCTCGATGAGCTGATCCGTGTAACCGAGCGCAATCCCGCGCAACACATCGTGTACCGCTATGCGGCGGAGGTGTGGAATCACAATCTCTACTGGCACTCGATGCGCCCGCGTGGCGGCGGCGCGCCGCACGGGATGATTGCCGAGCAGCTACGGGCGCGTTTCGGCTCGTACGAGCGGTTCGTGCGTGACTTCAAGGAGGCGGCGAGCGCCCATTTCGGCAGCGGCTGGCTGTGGCTCGTGTGGCGTGGCGGGGCACTCGAGATCGTGACCACCAGCAACGCCGGCACGCCGCTGGTGCGTGGCGACGTCGCGCTGCTGGCGCTCGATCTGTGGGAGCACGCCTACTACCTCGATCACCAGAACCGCCGCAGTGCCTACGTCAGCGCATTTCTCGAGGAACTCGTCGACTGGGAGTCTGCCAATCGCGCGCTGCTCGATATGCAGGGTCGGGTGGCGCGCGCCCGCTCGCCGGCCGAAGCGGAACGCGGCACGGGCCTGGGGGTGCCGTGAGGCCGGCAAAGGCACTGCTGCCCGCTCTCATGGTCGCGCTCGCGACCGCCGCTGCGGGCGTCGCTGCCACGGCGAGCGCGACTACGCCCGCCGAATGGCGCGCGTACGCAGTGCTGGTGGACTTCGCCGACCTGCCGAAGACCTATTCCTGCGACGATCTGTGGTACAAGTTCCGCGACGTGCTGCTGAAGCTCGGGGCGCGAGCCTACATGACCATTACGCCATACCACTGCGGGGTGCGCGGGGGCGGCGAGGCGCGTGCGCCGCAGGTCGAAGTGAAGTTTCAGCTGCCGCAGCCGCTGCACGGCGACGCCGTGCGCTACGCGCAGATCTCCGCCGGCGATGCGACTGTCGAGCTCGCACCGGGGTCACCGCGCTCGCTCGGCGCGGACGACTGCGAGCTGGTGAGGCAGTTGCAGCAGGGGCTCCTGGCGGCGTTGCCGGTGCGCGTGAGTTCTTCCGCCTTTCGCTGCAGCGGGGCACATGAGTCCTTCGCCCTCACTCTGCACGCGCTGATCAGCGTGCCGCCGTCGGCGGGACGCCCGTCCGGTCCGAGCGCTTAAAGGCTGCTTGCGACCCGCACGCGGTGCGGGTGGTAGGGCAGCACTTCCATCACCTCGCCGTCGACCAGCCGCTGCTGCACGCCGCGCCAGAACGCGGCAGTCACGATCTCCCCGTGCACACGCAGCAGCGCCGCGCGCTGCTCGTCACTGAAGGCGAGAAAATTCAGGAAGGTCTCCGGGAAGACGTCGTTGTCCGCCACGTAGAACCATGCCTCGCCGCGCATCTCGTCGTCCGGATCGGTCGGCGGGGGTATGTCGCGGAAATTGCAGTCGGTGACGCGGCACAGCTCGTCGTAATCGTAAAAGATCACCCGTCCGTGGCGCGTCACGCCGAAGTTCTTCAGCAGCAGGTCGCCGGGGAAGATGTTGGTATAGGCGAGATCGCGGATGCACTGGCCATAATCGAGCACTACCCGCTCGGCATCGCCGCCCGGTGCCTCGCGCAGATACAGATTGAGCGGCGTCATGCGCCGCTCGATGTACATGTGGTCGAACACCAGGTCCTCGCCATCCTCGTACACCGTGCCGGCCGTCTCGCGGCGCAGCTCATCCAGCAACTGCGGGGCGAAGCGTGCGCGCGGAAAGCGCAGCCGGCGGAACTCCTGCGCGTCCACCAGCCGTCCGGCGCGATCGTGGATGAACACCATGCGGTACTTCGCCACCACCTCCTCGCGCAGCACCGTCTTGGGATAGGGGAAGCGGTCGCGGATCACCTTGAAGACCACGTCGAAGGACGGCAGCGTGAAGCACACCATGACCAGACCCCGCTCCCCGGCGGCATGGATGAAGGAGTCGCTGGTGTGCTCGAGGCTGCGCATGAGCTCGCGGTAGCGTTCGGTCTTGCCCTGGCGTGCCCGGCCCAGCACCGTAAACAGCTCACTCACCGGCTTGCGCGGCATGATCGACTTGAGGAACACCACCGCCTCGGCGACGCGCTCGAGGTCGGCGTGGTAGTACGAGCGCGTGAAGCTGAACACGATGCTGACGTCGGCCTCCGCGAGCATCACGGCATCCACCAGCACGCCGCCGTCGGTGTTCTTGAGCGCAATGACGAGTGGCAGCGTGAAGTCCTGTCCGACGATGCGCCCCACGACGTAGGCGCGCGAGATCTGATAGAAGACCGGGCGGATGACCTCGACCTTGCGCACTTCGCGCCGCTCGCCGCCCGCCTGCAGATGCGCCTGCACCTCGGCGGTGACGTGCGCGATGCTTTTGTCGAGATCACGCCACGGCGAACGGAAGCGCACGTCGCCGAGCAGGTCCTCGATCAGCAGCGGCAGCGAGCCGTGATTGAAGTAGGTGTTGGTGCCCACCGCGGAATGAATGTGCGCCAGCGGATCCAGGTCGGTAGCGACGAACTCGATGTCGGGCGCGACACCGACCGTGCCGAACAGCCTGCGGCTGATCGAGCTGAAGAAGGTCTTGGTGAATTCCGGGTCGGGCAGGTCGGTGATCTGCGCGGCGAATGCCCGATGGATCTGCTGCCACAGGCTGCGCTCGTTTGCGGCGCCGCCGAGCGCGACGCGCAGCTCAGCGATCGTCTGATTCACGAAGTGATCATATAGCTCGATGCGCTCGACGGCATCACGCTGGCTGCCGCGCCAGTCGCGCGCATCGAAGCGCAGCGGCGCGCGGCGCGTGATGGCGCGGAACTCGGCGTTGTAGTGCCCGAATGCCTCGACGATGCGGCGCGCGCACTCGTGCGGAGCAGGGGCGTCGGCGGGGTCACTCATGGCGGTGTGGCGCGTCGCTCAGTCGAAGTCGGTGGGCAGCGCCGGATCGAGCCGGTGCTGGTAGAGCCGCTCGATCTGCGAGTCGAGTACGCGGCCGGTGGACAGCGGCGGGAGCGAGTGCACCGGAAAGAACTCCGCCGCGTCGGTCTCGGTGCTGGTAGCCGGTCCGCCGCCGGTGAGCTCGCAGAGGAAGAACAGCTTGTAGATGTGATACACGCCGGGCGGGTGTGGATGGCGGTTCTTGTCGAGCAGGGCGGCGAGCTTCACGGCACGCGCGCGATAGCCCGACTCCTCGTGGATCTCGCGCGCCACCGCCTCGGAGGGGGCCTCGTTCACGTCTACCCAACCCCCGGGCAGCGTCCAGCGGCCATCGGTACGCTCGCGCACCAGCAGCACACGATCCTCGCGGAACACCGCGCCGCGCACGTCGACCTTGGGAGTGGCGTAGCCCTGCTCGCCCGTCCACAGGCCGCGGGCGGACGCGAGGGGAATCTGCAGTTGCGCCGCGAGCAGCTGCGCGACGAGTTGCGTAAGCTGCGTGTAGCGCTCGCGATCGTAGGGGTCCTGCGTGAAGGCGAGGCCGTTCTGCGCAATGGCCTGCACCTTGCGCGCCCACTCGAGCACCTTGCCGCCCGGCGCTTTCACGGCCGCGACGGCGCGCGGCGGCGCGCGCCGCGGGGTGCGGCCGGCCGGGCGCGCTCACGCCGCCGCAGCATCAGCTTGAGTCCCGACCACGTCTCGTCAACGGCGCACACCTTGATGTCGACCAGGCCGAGTGGCAGCGCGAGCTCGCGCACCACGTCCTCGGTGATGTCGGTCGGCACACCGGCGGCGCGCTTCGGCCAGCTCGCCCAGATGACGGCATCGTCGCGCATCGCCGCGCGGGCACGCTCGAGCAGTGCGGCGAGCGCGGCACGACGCGTTGCGAAGAGGTGCACGAGGTCGGTCTGCGCGTCGATGCGACGCACGGTGGTCACGCTGTGCGGCAGCGGCTCGAGCAGTTGCCGGTAGTTTTCGGGCGGGGCGTGCAGGAACAGCCTGGCACCCGCCCGGATCCCGAGCTTGCTTGCCAGCGGCGTGCCGGAGTGACCACTCATCACGACTGCCGCACGCCGCCGCTCGATTGCCACTGACGGCAGTTGCGCCGTCCGCTACAGGTTGCGGATCAGCGCATCCGCAAATGCGCTGGTCGAGACTTCGTGAGCCCCTTCCATGAGGCGGGCGAAATCATAGGTCACGATCTTCTCGCCGATGGTCTTGTCCATCGCGCCGATGATCGCGTCGGCCGCCTCGAACCAGCCGAGATAGCGGAACATCATCTCCCCGGAAAGGATCATCGAGCCCGGGTTGACCTTATCGAGATTGGCATACTTCGGTGCCGTGCCGTGGGTCGCCTCGAACACCGCGTGACCGGTAAGATAGTTGATGTTGCCGCCCGGTGCTATGCCGATACCGCCAACCTGCGCGGCAAGTGCGTCCGAGAGATAGTCTCCGTTGAGGTTGGTCGTCGCGATGACGTCGAACTCCTCGGGGCGTGTCAGCACCTGCTGCAACGTGATGTCAGCTATGGCGTCCTTGACGATGACGCGACCGGCCTTGCGCGCCGCGTCCATCTCGGCATTCGCTTCCCTTTCGCCCTTGGCCGCCTTGGTACGCTCCCACTGCTCCCAGGTATAGCACTGCGCGGCGAACTCACGCTCGGCGAGCTGATAGCCCCAGTTGCGGAATGCGCCCTCGGTGAATTTCTGGATGTTGCCCTTGTGGACGAAGGTCAGGCTCCTGCGCTTGTGCGCCACCGCGTAGTTGAGGGCCGCGCGGATGAGGCGGTCCGAGCCCTCCTTCGATACCGGCTTGATGCCGATGCCGGAGGATTCGGGAAAGCGGATCTTGGCATACGCCTTGGGGAAGGCCTGGCGGAAGAGCTCGAGGAACTTCTGGTCGTCGGGACTGCCGGCCTCGAACTCGATGCCGGCGTAGATGTCCTCGGTGTTCTCACGGAAGATCACCATGTCGACCTTCTCGGGGTGCTTGACCGGTGAGGGCACGCCCTTGAACCAACGTACCGGGCGCAGGCACACGTACAGATCGAGCATCTGGCGCAGCGCCACGTTCAGCGAGCGGATGCCGCCGCCCACTGGGGTGGTGAGCGGCCCCTTGATGGAGACCAGATATTCGCGGCACGCCGCCACCGTTTCCTCGGGCAGCCAGGTGTTGAACAGCCTGTTGGCCTTCTCTCCGGCAAAGACCTCCATCCAGTGGATCTTGCGCTGGCCGCGGTAGGCCTTGGCGACCGCCGCATCCATGACACGCACGCTGGCACGCCAGATGTCCGGTCCCGTGCCATCGCCCTCGATGAACGGGATGATCGGGTTTGCGGGCACCGCCAGCTTGCCATCGCGGATGGCGATCTTCGCGCCCTCGGGGGGCGGCGCGACCTGCGGGGTGGCGACCGTGGCCATAGGTTTATCTCCTGGGAAAGTCCCGACGGCACGGTATGCCGCCGGGCGCGCAATGCTAGCACAGGCACCTGCGCGCGCGGCGGCGCGTACCTAAGGGCGACTACGTATGAGAGACTGCCGCGCGTACCTTGCACCGGGGGGCGGTGAGGAAACGATCAGCTATGTCGCAGGGCATGGATATTAATAAGAGCAGCGCGGCACTCGCCAAGCCCTCGTTGCTGCGTCAGATGTGCGCGATCCGGCCGATCGATCCGGAGGAGGGCGCCGGCAAGAGCCGCCTGAAGCAGGTGCTCGGACCTGGCGCACTCACGGCCATCGGCCTGGGCGCCACGATCGGCACGGGTATCTTCGTGCTCACCGGTCAGGTTGCCGCCAACCAGACGGGACCGGCGATCACGCTGTCGCTGCTGATCGCCGCCTTCGGCAGCATGCTCGCGGCATTGTGCTACTCGGAATTTGCCGCGTTTCTGCCGGTGCCGGGCAGCGCCTATCGCTATACCTACGCGACGCTCGGCGAAGCGCTCGCCTGGTTCATTGGCTGGAATCTGCTGCTCGAGTATGCAATTTCCGCGTCGACCGTCGCGGTGAGCTGGTCGGCGTACGTGGTGAGTCTGCTCGGCGACGCACACATCGCGCTGCCAGCGGCTCTGGTCAACGCGCCGCTCGGGCTCGATGCCCACGATCACCTGCAGCGCAGCGGCGCGATCATCAACGTGCCAGCGATGCTGATCGTGATTGCGATGACGGTGGTGCTCTACGTGGGCGTGCGCGAGTCGGCCGGCGCCAACACGTTCATGGTGACTCTGAAGGTCGCCATCATCATCATCGTGGTGATTGCGGGGCTGAAGTTCGTGAACCCGGCGAACTTTCGCCCCTACGTCCCGCCTAATGCCGGAAGCTTCGGACACTTCGGCTGGAGTGGCGTATTGCAGGGCGCCGGCATCATCTTTTTCTCCTATGTTGGTTTCGATACCGCCTCGACCATGGCACTGGAAGCGCGCAATCCACAGCGCGATCTGCCGCTCGGGATTCTCAGCGCCCTGGCCATCTCGGCGCTGCTGTACGTGGCGATGGCCAGCGTGCTGATCGGCATGGTGCCGTTTCCCAAGCTCAACGTCGCCGCACCCGTTGCAGTCGCGCTCGATACCCACCCGCAGCTCGCGTGGCTGGCGTGGCCGGTGAAGCTCGGCGTCATTGCCGGAATGACCTCCGTGATTCTCACCTCGCTCCTCGGTCAGCCGCGCATCCTGCTGTCGATGGCCGACGACGGACTGCTGCCCCTGTCGATGAGCCGTTGCCATCCGCGTTTCAAGACCCCGCACGTGTCGACCGTGATCACCGGGGTCGGCGCGGCGCTGATCGCCGGCGTTTTTCCGCTCGACGTCCTCGCCGATCTCGTCTCCATCGGGATCCTGCTCGCCTTCGCCGTCGTATGTCTCGGAGTGTTGGTGTTGCGGCGCACGCGCCCCGACGTGCATCGGCCGTTCCGTGTTCCGTGGGCGCCCGTGACCTGTAGCCTGGGTACGCTGGTGTGCCTGGGGCTGACGCTGACACTGTCCAACGGTACCTGGATCCGCCTGCTGGTCTGGACGATCATCGGCATGTCCATCTACGCCTTCTACGGGTTCCGCAACAGCCGTCTGCGCCGATGAGCCTGACACTCGCGAGCACGCCCGCCGCGGATGGCTTCCGCATGCCCGGCGAATTTGAGCCGCACTCCGGCTGCTGGCTGCTCTGGCCCGAACGTCCGGACAACTGGCGCGAGGCGGCGCGGCCGGCGCAGCTCGCCTTCGCCGCGGTTGCGGCCGCCATCGCGCAGTTCGAGCCCGTCACCGTGGGAGCATCGCGCGCGCACTACCTGACGGCGCGTGCGCTGCTCAGTGAGCGGGTGCGGCTCGTAGAGATGGCGCACGATGACGCCTGGATGCGCGATGTCGGACCGACCTGCGTAGTGAACGGGCGCGGTGTGGTGCGCGGGGTCGACTGGGAGTTCAACGCCTGGGGAGGTCTCAACGGCGGACTCTATTTCCCCTGGGACCAGGACGAACTCGTGGCGCGCAAGGTGCTCGAGTGCGAGCGGTTCGAGCGCTACCGCGCGCCGCTGGTGAACGAAGGCGGCGCCATTCACGTCGATGGCGAGGGCAGCGCGCTCCTTACTGAGGAGTGTCTGCTCAATCCCAACCGCAACCCGCGCCTCTCACGCGGCGATGTGGAACGGCTGTTGCGCGCATACCTCGGGGTGAGTCGGGTCATCTGGCTCGGCCGCGGCGTGTTCAATGACGAGACCAGTGGCCACATCGACAATCTCGCTTGCTTTGCGCGGCCGGGGGAGGTGTGTCTCACCTGGACCGATCGACGGCGCGACCCGCAGTACGCCATCTCGCGCGATGCCTGGGAGCGGCTGCACGATGCGCGCGACGCTCGCGGGCGGCGTCTGCGGGTCACGCGGCTGCCGATGCCGGGTCCCCTGACGCTGCGTGCGCGCGAGGCGGCCGGGATCGTGGGCCGCGAGGGCAGCAAGCCGCGCCGCGCGGGTGAGCGCCTGGCTGCGAGTTACGTCAACTTCTACATCGCCAACGGCGGCATCGTCATGCCGCTGCTCGATGCGCGCACCGACCGCGTGGCGACGCGCCGCCTGCGGCGGCTGTTTCCCGGGCGCCGAGTGGTCGGCGTGGCATCGCGCGAGATACTGCTGGGCGGGGGCAACATCCATTGCATCACGCAGCAGATTCCGGCCGGGGCCGCCCGCCGCGGAGTGCGACCCGAGCGGCGGCGGCTCGGCGCAAACCGTTGAGCAGCAGCGCTACAGCAGACGCTGCGCCGCCTCGAGCCAGGGGCGCTGCGCACGGCGGTAGTGCCCCGGGGCGATGCGCGCCTGCTCGAGCAGCTCGCGAGCCACCTTGCGCGCTTCCTCGGGTCGTCCCTGCGCCTGCAGAAGCTGCGCGTAGCGCACTGCAGCCTCGGCGCCCGGGTAGGAGGGTGCCAGCACCTGGTATTCCACGAGCGCCTTCTCCACATTGCCCTCGGCCGCAAGTGCGCGCGCGTAGAGCAGGTGCCCGGTCGGCGAGCGGAAGTCCGGGTTGAGGCGTATGAGCTCGTCGAGTGTCGTGCGCGCGGAACTCGCGTCGCCCTTACCGAACTGCGCCTGCGCCAGGCCGAGCATCAGGTTGGGGTCGTGCTCGTAGAGGCCGGTGAGCGCCTCACGGTACTGGCCGATCGCCTCGTCATAACGCTCGTGTCGCAACAGCTCCTCGGCGTAGCGCTGGCGGCTCGCAACGTTGCCGGCGAGTCGCACCTCATTCTCGTAGCGGCGCAGATCCGCGCCGGGATCCAGAGCCTTCCTGAAGGTGCGCGCGGTACGCTGCGCGGTGCGGCTGCGAAAGAACTCGGGGATGATCTCGACCGCGACGTAGGCGAGGATGCCGGCCAGCGCCAGACCCGGGATGATCAGGACCCAGATCCACAGCTGATTGCGCCCCGTCTTGATGACATGAATGATGAACGCCGCCTGGATGATGATCGACAGTATCAGGTACAGCATTCACGGCTCTCCGCTATCCATGGTGCCGCAATCTACTTGACCCCCGCCCGTGCTGCCGAGGGCAGTGCGAACGCAATGAGGTAGTCGCCACGCGCGGTGCCGAGCGGACCGTGGCCACCGGC
Source organism: Steroidobacteraceae bacterium (assembly GCA_035621995.1). Lineage (GTDB taxonomy): Bacteria > Pseudomonadota > Gammaproteobacteria > Steroidobacterales > Steroidobacteraceae > 13-2-20CM-66-19. The sequence goes on along the minus strand of DASPWF010000046.1, from coordinate 9,631 downwards.
GCTGATCACGAGATACTGGCGCTGCCCGGCGCCAGCGCGGTAGGTCATGGGCGTCGCCTGGCCGCCAGCAGGGAGGCGGTAGCGCCACAGCTCCCGCCCGGTCTCGATGTCGAACGCGCGCAGGTAGTTGTCCATGGCCGCGCCGATGAACACCAGGTCGCCCGCGGTGGCGATCGGTCCTCCCATGTTGGGCATGCCGAAGTCCCGCGTCGGCACGAACCACGGCGTCATCCCGGCAGTCGAGCCGAGAGGTGACTGCCAGGCAATGCGATTGCGTCGCAGGTCAACGCTCACGAGCGCACCCCATGGGGGCGGGCTGCACGGCAGACCCCACGGCGACAGCAGCGGCTCACGGCGCATCGCATATGGCGTGCCCGTCTGGCGGGCAAACTCGGAGTGCGGGTAGCGGCCCGAGCGCCGCTGCTCCTCGAACTGTTGCGGCGTGAGCAGCGTGACGACGGTCGGCAGCAGATTCACCGCGGCGATGATGCGCCCGCGGCTCTCGTCGAATGCCACACCGCCCCAATTCACTCCGCCGATGTAGCCGGGCGTGAGCAGCGTCCCACGCGTGTCAGGTGGGGTGAAGATGCCCTCGTTGCGCAGCGACTCGATGAGATGGCGACACTTGGCCCGATCCCAGAACGTGAGTCCCCAGGCGTCGGCGGGCTGCAGCGGTGCCTGCGGGGTGAGCGGTGGCAGAGAGGAGAAGGGCTGCGTCGGCCATGCCTGCTCGCCGGGCACACGGCTCGCCGGAACGCGTCGTTCCGCGATGGGAAAGAGCGGTTGCCCGCGCGTGCGCTCGAAGACGTACAACATGCCGGTCTTGGTCGCCTGTATGACCGCCGGCACGGGCACGCCCTGCACGGCGACGTCCGCCAGCACCGGCTGTGCGGCGAGGTCGTAGTCCCACAGGTCGTGGTGCACGAGCTGTTGCTGCCACACCGGCCGGCCGCTGCGCGCATCGAGTGCGAGCAGCGAGTCGGCAAAGCGGTCGCTGCCGAGACGCCGTCCACCGAAGAAATCCGGACTGGCCGAACCAGTGGGCACGAGCACCAGGCCATGCTCCTCATCGACCGACATGACGCCCCAGGCGTTGCCGGCGCCGGTGCCCGCGGCCTGCACGAGATCCCACTCGGTGGCGGCGGGGTGTGTGGGTGAGTCCGGCAGCGGGTCAAAGGACCACAGCTTCGCGCCGCTGCGCGCGTCGTAGCCGCGAATGACTCCACGCTCGAGGTCGGTGGCGCGGTTGTCGCCGATCGCCGAACCCACGATGACGACGTTGCCGTAGACCGCGGGGGGTGAGGTGACCAGGTATGCGCCGACATCGCGAATGCGCACGCCGCGCGTCAGATCCACTTGTCCGCCATCACCGAAGTCGGCGCACGCCCGCCCCGTCTCGGCATCGATCGCCAGCAGGCGCGCATCGAGCGTGCCAGTGAACACGCGGCGGCGGCAAACGCCGCCGAGCCGCGCGTCGCTGCTTTCCCACACACTGACGCCACGCGAGCTGGCCTCGGCGTAGTGGCGCGTGCGATCGACGTGCGGGTCGAAGCGCCAGCGCGGGCGTCCGGTCTCGGGGTCGAGCGCGATCACGACGTTGGTCGCAGTCTCGACGTACAGCAGACCGAAGGCGAGCACCGGAGTCGCCTCGAAAGTGAGCTTCGCGGCGCTGGCAAGTCCGGCCCCCAGCTCGCCGGTGCGATAGGTCCAGGCGACCGCGAGCTGACGGACGTTGCCGCGATTGATCTGATCGAGGCTCGAAAAGCGCTGACCGAACGCATCACCACCGTAATAGCCCCAGTCGCTCGCCGCGGGCGCTTGCGCCAGCGCCGCGGGTGGCGTGGCGCACGCCACGGCGAGCAGTACGGCGCGCGCCGCGGCGCGCGCGGGCCGCTTGCGCAAGATTGCGGCCGTCGCGGCGCCTGTAAACGAAGATCGCATCACGGCCGGCATTATCCGTGATGGCGCGCGCCGTTGCGCGAGTTCGGACCGCGCATCGGGCCGCATGCTGGTATTCTTTGCGACGTGCGTTCAACACGGGCGGTCGCGCCCCGTCTCGGGGCGGTGATTCTCTTCCTCGCAGTTCAATGGCTCGCGGCCCCCGCCATCACCGAGGCGCAAGCGGTCAGCGCAGCCGGCGACGCGCCCCCGCTCCATCATCGGCCGCGCGTCGGTCTGGTGCTTTCGGGGGGCGGGGCGCGCGGCGCCGCGCACGTCGGCGTTCTCAAGGTGCTCGAGCAGCTGCGCGTACCGGTCGATGCGATCGCCGGCACCAGCATGGGTGCGGTGGTCGGAGGACTCTATGCGAGCGGCCTGTCGGCGCGGGACATCGAGAAGATCATGACCTCGATCAACTGGCAGGACGCCTTCCGCGACCGCCCGCCGCGCGAGGACCTCGATCTGCGCCGCAAGGAGGAGGATGAGAACTACCTGGTGAAATTCCCGCTCGGCGTGCGCGACGGTCATATCGTGCTGCCGAAAGGACTCATTCAGGGACAACGGCTCACCGAGACGCTGCGCCGGCTCACGCTGCCGGTGGCACGCATCACCAACTTCGACGACCTGCCGACGCCATTCCGGGCGGTGGCCACCGATCTCGAGTCCGGCGACGGGGTCATCATGGGCTCAGGCGATCTGACCACCGCGATGCGTGCGAGCCTTTCGGCGCCGGGGGTATTTGCGCCAGTAGAGCGCGACGGGCGGTTGCTGGTCGACGGCGGTATCGCCGATAACGTCCCGGTGGACATCGCGCGTGCCATGGGTGTGGACGTGCTCATCGTGGTGGACGTCGGTGCTCCGCTGCTGCCGCGACAGCAGCTGAGCGGCGCCCCGGTGATCTCCAACCAGATGCTGGCGATTCTCATCCGCCACAGTTCCGCGGCGCAGCTCGCCTCACTGACATCGAAGGACATCCTCATCCAGCCGCCGCTCGGCAACACCTCGGCGTTTGACTTCGGCAGCGTGGGCAAGGTGATCGGCGCGGGCGAAGTCGCCGCGCGCGGCAAGCTCGAGCAGCTCGCCTCGCTCACCGTGAGCGATGATGAAATGCAACGTTACACGCTGCGCCGCGAGGCCGGCCGCACGCCCCCGCCGCAGATCGACTTCGTGCGCGTCGATCCGGGGTCCGAACGTTACGGCCCGGCGATCGACAAGCTGTTCGACGACCAGATCGGCAAGCCACTCGATCCGGCCGCCGTCGCGCGGCGCGTGTCGGAGCTCTACGGCCGTGGTGGGCTCGACAACCTCGACTATCGGCTGGTCGGCGATCCGGACCGGTACGGACTGTCCTTCGATGCGCGCCCGAGCTCGCTCGGCCCGAACTACCTGCGCTTTGGTCTGAGCCTGCAGGACGATTTCGAAGGTAACGCGACCTACGATGCCGCGATGCGTTTCGTCATGTCCGACCTCACGCGCAACGCCGGCGAGTGGGTCACGGATCTGCAGATCGGTACCACCTCGCTCATCTCGACGGAGCTGTTCATGCCGCTCGCGCCGGTGTCGGGGTGGTTCGTCACGCCCCACACATCGGTCGAGGCCCGCGACCTGTACGTGTACCAGGAGCAGAGTCTGGTGGCCGAGTATCGCGTGCACACTTTCGACTACGGCGTGGATTTCGGGCGCCAGTTCGGCAACTGGGGAGAGATCCGTACCGGGGTTTTCCGCGAGCAGGGCCACTACGTGCTCGAGATCGGCGAGCCCTCCGATCCGAATCTGCCGTCGCAGGGTTTCACGCCCTTCGACACGCGCGATTACTTCGTGCGTTTCACCTACGACCGGCTCGATGACATCAATTTTCCGCACCGTGGCCAGCAGGCGAGCCTGCAGTTCACCGGCGCCTACGACGCGACCGGCGAGGGACAGAACACTGACCAGCTGACCCTCAACTACCTCAGCGCGTATTCGTTCGGTCGCGATACCTTCTCGCTGTCCGCCTCGGGCGGCGTGACCATGCAATCGCATGTCACCGACATCAACTTCCTGTTTCCGCTCGGCGGGTTTCTCAATCTCTCGGGCCTGCGCACCGACTCGCTGCTCGGGCCCGACTTCGGAATCCTGCGTGCGCTCTACTACCGCCAGGTCGGCCGCGGTGGCCCCGGCTACCTCGACGTGCCGACCTATATCGGCATGTCGCTGGAGATGGGCAACGTCTGGCAGACTCGCAGCGAGGCGAGCTTCAGCAATACGCAGAAGGACGCCAGCATATTTCTCGGGCTGGACACCTTCCTCGGCCCGGTCTACCTAGCGAGCGGATTCGACAACCACGGGCACCAGGCGTTCTACCTGTTCCTCGGGCGCACGTTCTGAGGGCGGTTCGCTTTTCAGCTCGATGACTTGCGACTTTCTGACCTCGACCAGTTTCGGGCCACCAGGGTCCTGTCATACCAGTTGTGATAGCGGATCGGCCGCGTGCCGCTTGGCCCGGGGATTACCAGGGACTCCCGCGCGCTTCAGGAGCGGCGTCCATACGTTCGCTTCCGCATCTGTAGGCTGCACGCGCAGGAGACGCGACTGCCCAGACGGCATGGTGTCCGCAACCAGCAATCTGACGAGCGCTATGGGTCGATATGGTCGTCGGGGTGCGCGCCAATCGTCTACCGGGCCAGAAGCGGTCGTCGGGACCACCGCTCAGATCTCCAGTTAGCGGTCACTTGAATCGCACCTGGAGGCGCGGTTCCCTGCGCAGTGATGATTGCTCCTCGCCCCCTGATTGCCGCGCTCTTCGATCGTGATCCTGCGGCGGCCAAACGCACGTTCGAAGCCATGATGGCAATGAAAGAGATTGATATCGCCACGATTGAGGCCGCGCGGCGCGGCCGGTGACGCCGTGCTGCCGACCGGGCCGCCCGTCGCAGAGACCGAGACGCCGGTGACCGTGGGGCCGGACTGCGCGAACGCAGCGGTTGCGATCAGAGCGGTCGCGATGAGAAGGGCTGCCTTGGACGGAGTTCGATGCGGCGCATCATGGTGCTCGCCTCGATGGATGCCGTGGCCGGACGCTTAGCCGCAATTGGGACAGTGCGTCGGATCACGTTTTCGACGCCGTATCAGCGGCCCGCGCTGTTGCGCTTTCGCTGATAAAATTCCCACCCCAAGAATAACGTGAGGGAACGCGCTTGAGCCTTGGCGGGCGTGGCAGGCGAACGCTCATTGCCAGCACCCTGCTGGTCGCGTTTGCGTCACGTGCGCTTATTCCCACGGGGTTCATGCCGGCAAGCGACCGGCCGTTCTCGATCGAGATCTGCTGGGACGGGTTTCCCGCAGACGTGCTCGCGCATGGCGAGCCTCCACACGCAGATTCCATGGGTATGGACTCCGGCATGGATTCTATGTCCTCGGACTCCATGCCCACGCATTCGGTGGCCGCAGATTCCGTCCTCGACCCCGCGCATCTGCAGCCCGTAGAACACTCCACGTCCCACAGCGGCGCCCTGCAGGGAGCGCACCACCACCACTCGGGAAAGGATAGCGAACACTGCGTGTTCGGCAGCGCCTGTAGTGCCGGACCCATCCCTCACCTGCCGTTGCCGAGCGACATCTCATCCGTCCAGCAGCTTCGCGCGGTCGCCTTCGTTTCGATGGCGGGGGCCGTCCGCCTCGTTCATCTGCCACAGCCCCGAGCACCTCCGGGTCGGCCGAGCTGACCACTGCCGGCTGGCCTCGCGCCAACCGCACCTTCGAGCGTGCGCCGTGACTGGCGTGCGCTCGCCCTGCGTTTGGAGGGCTTCGCCCGAGAAGGAAGCCCGGGGAGTTTCATGTGACAGATCGCATCAAAGGGCTGGCACAGCTCGCGCGCCGCTCACCCCGTACTTGTCCTTTCCCCTCCGGGGCGGCCGTCCTACTCCTTCTCATGCTCCTACTTCCGGCGCGTGGCTGGGCCGCGGCCTATAGCAGCTTGAGCGGCCTTGTGCAGGACGACAGCGACCGGCCAATCGCCGGGGCGGAGGTGGTGCTCGAGTCCGCAGCCCAGACGACCGTACGGCGGCAGACGAACTCCACGGGCCGCTTCTATTTTCCAAGGGTGGCGATCGGCGACTACATGCTCACCATCTCGCATCGTGACTTCGCTTCCCTCAGCCAGCCCATCACGGTAAAGGCGGGATATCTCCCTTTCCCGAACATCGTGTTGATGCGTCCCTCGCAGCTAGCCGAGGTCATGGTGACGGCGGCGCGACTGCCGGTCGTCGCCTCGGTCACCCCCACCACTATCGTGAGCCAGGAGGACATCGAGAACACCCCGGGAGCGAGCAACGTGAACAGTCTCGCCATGATCACCGACTACGTTCCCGGGGCATACCAGGCCCATGACATGCTGCACATGCGCGGCGGTCATCAGACAAATTGGCTGATCGACGGGATCGAAATTCCGAACACCAACATCGCGGAGAACCTCGGCCCTCAGGTGAATCCTCTGGACGTGCAGACCCTGGGAGCCGAGCGGGGCGGCTACCTGGCCGACGAGGGTGACCGCACTTACGGAGTCTTCAACGTGATCCCGAAGAGCGGATTCAGCAGCAATAACCAGGTAGCGCTCGACGTCTCGGCCGGGAATTTCGGTCAGACCAACGACTACGTGAGCGTCGCCAGCCACACGAACGAGTTCGCGTACTATGCGAGTGCCGCGTACAACCGCAGCGATCTCGGCCTGCAGACCCCCGTCTCCCAGGTGATCCACGACCAGACAGAGGGGTACGGTCTGTTCACCAACCTGCAGTACCGGCCGAGCGGGCAGGATGCGGTAAGCCTCGTCGCCCAGTTGCGGCAGGACCAGTACCAGATACCGGACTGCACCGAGCCGCTGGAGAACGATCCGTACTGCGTCGGGCAGTACGGCGATGTGCAGAAGGAAGCGGACAATTTCGCGCTACTGTCCTGGGCACACACCTTCACGAGCGACGTGGTGCTCACGAGCTCGCTCTTCTATCACTTCGCACGGGGGGATTATGACGGGGGCGGCGAGGACTATCCAACCATCACCACCTATCACCACAGCTCGCAGTACGAGGGCGGCAAAGAGAACCTGCGCATGGGCTTCAGTCGCAATCATCTGGATGTCGGCATTCTCGGCTTTGCCCAGCAGGATCAGGCCGACTTCAATCTGGCGTTCACCAACAACAGCTCGCCGCCGCTCAAAGAGTCGGAGAGCCCCACCGGCTGGCTCCTCGCCGCCTGGGTGCAGGATACCTTCGAAGCTACGCATTGGCTCAACCTGTCCGCCGGCGTGCGCCAGACATACTTCCAGGGCAGCGTCACCGAAAACGCGACCGACCCGCGACTCGGCGCAACCGTCCTGCTGCCGCGGCTGGACTGGGTCTTGAGCGCCTTCTGGGGCAAGTACTATCAGGCACCTCCGCTCGAGACGCTGTCGGGGCCCTTGGTCGAATACGCAACCGCGAGTGACACCGCGTTCCTGCCGCTGCACGGAGAACGCGACACGGAGCGACAGTTTGGCTTGACGATCCCGGTGAACGGCTGGAGTATCGAGGCGGTCTACTTCGTCACCGAGGCGACCAACTTCTTCGACCACAACCCACTCGGCGAATCCGACATCTTCCTGCCGATCACGGACGAGGGGGCGCTCATCAGGGGGCGCGAGCTCACCGTGCGCTCACCACCCTTCTGGCCGTACGGACAAGTGCACCTCGCCTACTCCAACCAGACGGCGGATTGCTTCGGGTCGATTACCGGTGGGCTGGTGGTGCCCGGCACGGCATGCGGCACCCCTCCCATCGCACTCGACCACGATCAGCGCAACACGCTGAATCTCGGGTACAACACGGACCTGGCGGGACAGTTCTTCATCGGTTCCAACCTGTCGGTCAATTCGGGACTGTCCAACGGCTACGCAGCGCCGCCGACCTACGAGCCGAGCCACCTGTCGAGCTACGTGATTCTCGACCTGACGGTGGGCCGCCATTTCAGCCGTGATCTGGCGGTGTCGATCACCGCGCTGAACGTCACCAACCGGCACCTGCTCACCGATAACAGCCTGACTTTCGGCGGCGTCCACTGGAACGATCCGTTCCAGATCTACGCCGAAGTGCGCTACAAGTTTCACTATTAAGCAACACAACGCTGTCTGCTCGAAGCTTCTGGCGCCATACACCGGGTGCGACGCTCAGAAAGCGATCTTCGCAGAGCTGAAACAGGTTCTTCGCGATCACCGCGGATCCACGTGACAAGAGGTCGTTCAGTTCGCTCACGCTGTCACAGGGGGATTCCCCGTTGTGGGCCAGAAAGCACCGGATCTGGACGATCCGAATCCGGCTTCAGTTGCAGGAGGACGCCCGTGAACTTGCGCTCTTCGATCTTGCGATCGACAGCAAGCTCCGGTCGTGCGATTTCGTGCGATTGCGCGTACGCGATGTCTGCCAAGGCGGACACGTTGCATCTCGGGCAATCGACATGCAGCGAAAGACGCAGCGGCCAGCCCAGTTCGAGATCACTGAACAGACTCGTGAGTTACTGTCGAGTTGGATTCGCTTAATCCAGCTGCGTACGGTGCGCACACGATGCGGAGGACCAAGGCGGCGCTGATCTACCGTCGCACCAAGAATCTACGAGTCGTCCAGCTGCTGCTGGGGCATAGCAAGCTGGAGAGCACCTCAGGTATGTCGGCATCGACGTCGATGATGCTCTTGAGATGGCCGAACAGACCGAAGTGTAGTCGCCACGGCCGGTGGGCGGCCTGTGCATCGGTCGCTCACCCAGAAGCAGCCGCTGAACGCTGGCGGTCGGATCTCCACGAAGCGGTCATTGGAACGGTGCTCCGCAAGTGACGACTCTGTTGGTTTGATTCAAAAAAGGCGAGGCCGATTGCCGATAATCACAACTTCCTAAGAAGTCCCTAAAGATCTCCCATGGCTGGATAGCTATGTTCAGCTGCGAAGTTAGGAATATTTCGTCATCTAACTCAGGAGATCGACATGCTCCACACCAACAGCACTCGCGCCGTGCGTCGTCTCGCTGCCATCGCGATCGTCGGTGTTCTGGCCCTGAGCTTCGCGGCCATTGCTACTCTGGGGGCGGAAGCTGACGTGACCAGTGGCCGAATCTTCGCTTGGATGGGCGACTACATCACGGAGGTAGGCGCGGCGCTCGGAGGCGAGTAAGCGTGGCACGCGCTCTGAGAGCGCGACGCAGGGGACATACGGTCGCAGAAACCAAGGCGGACACGGCGCCGGATGTCGTGAGAATTCAATCGGGCTATCCGTCCGAGTATGAAGGCACTCCTGTAGGTTCAAGGCTTACGGCATTATCGGGCTCCTTCGTTCCGCTTCGACTCCCAAACCGAAGTCTAGCGTGAGGCCCCGTATCGGTCGCCGAGGTGGCTTATCGGCCAGGAGCGGACGAAACACTCGACTGCGTAAATTTCCGCATACCGGACGTTCGCGCTCAGTCGAACGCTCCGAGCGCTTGGCGCAGGTTCTGCGTCTTGCGAGGCCTAGCTGAGAAACACTGCTCCCGACGGACTCATGTCCGCTTTCCAACCTCTGCAGGCGTCGGTAGGCCCACCTTCTTGCAGAACGCGGCGAAGCGCGGATCGTTCTTGTAGCGCCCGATCAAGGGGTCGAAGAGAAGAATCGATACCCCCGGATCGCGCCTGCTCCAAGCGCGATCGAGCCACGCGAAG
>DASPWF010000045.1:0-18305 GCA_035621995.1 Steroidobacteraceae bacterium | reverse complement strand
GGATTGCCGTTGAAGGTGATGGTGTCGGGCTGAGCCGTGACGTTCCCGTAGCCGCCGTTTCCACAGCCAGCAACGAGCAGCGCGCTGGCAGCCATGCCGGCGGTAATGAGTTTTTTCATATCCCTCGAAACTCCTGAACCGTCCTGACCGTGCGTGAGTCGCCGCTGCGGCGGTCGGCGTTTTCTTGATGTGATCGCGAGCCACCCGATTGTTTTGGCGTGGCTCACCGGCTGTGACCCCTCCCGCCGGTGCTGCTAGAGCGCTTCTCGAGGCAACCTAGAGTACGCTTACGGCGAGAACAGTGGCAAGGTGCGGCACCGAGGCATACAACAGCGTTCGATGTCCGCCGGCAAGTCAGGCACGCGTTCGGCCGCCCCTGGCGGGCGTGCCGCACGCGCACGCGTGCTGCGCATCATCGGCGGCAGCTGGCGCGGGAGGAAGCTGCGCTTTCCCGCCGGCGCTGACATCCGTCCGACCCCCGATCGGGTGCGTGAGACGCTCTTCAACTGGCTGGGCGCCGCCACCCACGGGGCGCGCTGCCTCGATCTGTTTGCGGGCAGCGGCGCCCTCGGTCTCGAGGCGCTGTCGCGCGGCGCGGCACACGCGACGTTCGTCGAGGTGAACGAGGTTGCGGCCCGCGCGTTGCGCGCGCGGCTCGTGGAATGGCAGGCGACCGATGCGCGGGTCGAGCGCGCCGACGCCTTACGTTATCTGGCCGGCGCCGCGCAGCCCTATGACATCGTGTTCCTCGACCCGCCGTTCGCCTCGCAGCTGCTGCCGCGCGCCGCAGCGCTGCTCGAGGAACGGCACTGGCTGAGCGACGGCGCGCGGATCTATGTTGAATGCGCGGCGCGCCAGGGACCGCCGCCCGTGCCGGAAAGCTGGCAGTCGCTTCGGGCCAAGCAGGCGGGTGAGGTCGGTTATCATCTGTTCGCGCACGCCGCGCCGCAGGTCTCGCACGCCGCATGAAACGCACTGCCGTCTATCCAGGCACGTTCGACCCGATCACCAACGGGCACCAGGACCTCATCCGTCGTGCAGCCGGTATCTTCGACCGCGTGATCGTCGCCATCGCCGCCAACCCCAACAAAACCCCGATGTTCCCGCTGGAGAAGCGGGTCGAGCTGGCGCAGCGCGTGTTGAGCGACCTTGCCAACGTGGAAGTGCACGGCTACGCGGGCCTCACGGTCGCCTTCGCGCGGCAGTATCAGGATGTGGTGATCGTGCGCGGACTGCGTGCGGTGTCGGATTTCGAGTTCGAGTTCCAGCTCGCCAACATGTCGCGCCATCTCGATCGCCACTTCGAGACGGTCTTCCTCACCCCGCAGGAGCAGTTCACCTTCATCTCCTCGACGCTGGTGCGCGAGATCGCCGTGCTCGGGGGCGACGTGCGCGACTTCGTCCATCCGATCGTCGAGGCGGAGCTGAAGAAGCATCGGCGCCCTTGAGGCGCGCGGCACCCACCGCACGCGGTGGCGGCAGCCGCCGCCGCTTGCCGGATGCTGCTGCCGCCGGCGCCGTCGCGCGGTTGGCACGGCGCCTCTTCCTGATGCGCGGCAGCCGGATGCGTTCCACCGGAGCGGGCAGTGCTCCGGCGCGCTTCAGCTCGAGCGCCCGCCACAGGTACCAGGCGGCGGTGCTGCGGTAGGGCTTCCAGCGCTCGCCGAAGGCGGCGAGCGCCTTCGGTCGCGGCAGGCGCGCGAGGCCGTAGGCGGCGCGAAAGCCGCTGCGTACGCCGAAATCATCGACGGGGAGCACGTCGGGACGGCCGAGCCGGAAGATCAGCAGCATCTCCACGGTCCAGCGGCCGATGCCGCGCACCTGCGTCAGGCGCGTGATGATCTCCTCGTCCGGGAGTTCGACCAGCATCGCCGCCCCAGGCACGACCGCCGCCAGCGTCTTTTCCGCGAGATCCCGCAACGCTGCGACCTTGGCGAAGGAAAATCCGGCAGCTCGCAGACTCTCCGCGGGTGCCGCCAGCACCATCTGCGGGGTGGGAAACTGTCCCTGGCCGCACGAGTGCACCAGGCGCGCGAGGATCGTGTTGGCCGCCGTACCGTTGAGCTGCTGATGTGCGATCGCCCGGGCGAGCGTCTGGAAGGGCTCGCAATCGGCCAGGGGCGCAAGCTGGCAGGGGCCGACGGCGCGGATCAGGTTGCCGAGTACCGCGTCCGCGTTGCCGAGGTGCGCGAGGATATGCTCGCTCATGACTACTTCTGGCAGGTCGGACAGTAGTACGTGGAGCGCTGGCCGTGCGTCGCGCCGCGTATCGGTGTGCCGCAGCGACGGCAGGGCTTGCCGCGGCGCTCGTAGACATAGAGCCGCTGACGGAAGTAGCCCGGCGCACCATCCGCGCCGAGATAGTCGCGCAGCGTCGTGCCGCCGGCGCGGATTGCCTGGCGCAGAACCGCGCGCACCGCACGCACCAGACGCGCAGCCTCGGCCCGTGACAGGGAGCGTGCCTGCCGGCCGGGGCGCAGCCGTGCGCGGAACAGGGCCTCGCTCGCATAGATGTTCCCGACGCCGACCACCAGGTGGCTGTTCATGAGCAACTGTTTGAGGGCGAGGCGGCGGCCACGGGTGACGCGATAGAGGTAGTCGGCGTCGAAGGCGGCCGAGAAGGGCTCGGGACCGAGTCCGGCGAGCAGCCGATGCTCGCGCGGATCGGCGCGCGTGTAGAGGAGGCTGCCGAAGCGGCGCGGGTCGTTGAAGCGCAGGGCGAGTCCTGAGTCGAGCCGCAGGTCGAAATGGTCGTGCCGCAGACGCGGTGTGTCCGCAGGCACCGCGCGCAAATTCCCCGACATGCCGAGGTGCAGCAGCAGTGTTCCCGATTCCAGGCGCAGCAGCAGGTACTTGGCACGCCGCCCGACGCGCTCGATGCGCTGCCCGGCCAGCTGCTTCGGCAGATCACGCGCGACCGGCCAGCGCAGCCGCGGCTCATAGACTGCGAGTGCGGCGATGCGGCGCTGGCGCACGTAACGCGCAAGCCCTCGCCGCGTGGTCTCGACCTCGGGCAGTTCCGGCAAGCGCGGGAGCTTCCCGGCGCCGTGTTACTTGATCTTCGACTCTTTGTAGGCGACGTGCTTGCGCGCCAGCGGGTCGAACTTGCGCACCTCCAATTTGTCGGGGTGCAGACGCTTGTTCTTGGTCGTCACGTAGAAGTGGCCGGTACCGGCGGTGGAGAGCAGTTTAATCTTCTCGCGCATGATGGCTCCTGGCTAAGACGCGGCTCTCAGAGCTTGTGACCCTGGGCGCGCAGCTCCGCGATGACCTTGTCGATGCCCTTCTTCTCGACCGTGCGCATGCCGCTCGTCGTCAGACGCAGCGTCACCCAGCGCTTCTCGGTTTCCACCCAGAAGCGCTGCGTGTGCAGGTTGGGCAGAAAGCGGCGCCGCTTCTTGTTGTTGGCATGGGAGACGCAGTTACCGGTGGCCGGCTTCTTGCCGGTGATCTCGCAGACGCGCGACATACGAGCAATCCTAGATATTTCAGTGTCTTGGGAGGGAGAACACGCGGGCTTCCGCCGCTCCGGGCCGGGCTTTATACCAGCCCCGCCAACCGATCACAAGCCGACGCCGCCTGTGTCGGAGCTTCTGGCAGTGCCTGGCCGATCGGCGTAGCTTACGCCCCGGTCAGCCACCGCTCGCCACCTTGGGTGAGCTGTGGCGAAGCAACATCAAGAACGACATCAACCTGTGGGGAGAACACTCATGACTCGACTGACTCAGCGCCTGTGTGCGCTTGCCGCGCTCGCGGCTCTTGCGCCACTCAGCTCCGCCGCTTACGCGGACGGCCGCTACTGGAGCGATGGACCGGTCGTCAACGTTGCCTCGATCCGCACCGTGGACGGCCATTTCGATGACTACATGAAGTGGCTGTCGACGACCTTCAAGCAGACGCAGGAGGCCGCCAAGAAGGCAGGCCTGATCCTCAGCTACCGCGTGCTGGTGGTCGAGGCACGTACGCCTCAGGACCCCGACATCCTGCTGGTCACCGAGTTCAAGAACTGGGCAGCCCTCGATCATCTCGGCGCCAAGCTCGACGCGGTATCCGCCCAAGTCGAAGGGTCGGTGGAAAAGGCCAATCAGTCGGAAGCCGATCGCGCCAAGATCCGCACCGTACTCGGCGCGCGCACCATGCAGGAAGCAATCCTGAAGTAGTGGTACGGCTCGCCCTGGCGCGGCGGAGCGGGCTCCGAGCGGCCAGGGGCGCAACACGACAAACGAATCAAAACCGGGGAGACCTCAAATGACACGAACGACTCAAGCGCTCTGTGCAGCGACGGCGCTGCTCGCTCTCACGACACTGTCGGCGCCCGTCTGGGCGGACGGCCGCTACTGGAACGACGGACCGGTGGTGAACGCTTCCTACATCCGCACGGTTGACGGCCACTTCGACGAGTACATGCACTACCTGCAGACGACCTACAAGCAGCAGCAGGAGGCCGCCAAGAAGGCCGGGCTGATACTGAGCTATCGCGTGTTGCTCGTCGAGGCACGAACGCCTCAGGATCCCGACATCATCCTGGTGGTCGAATACAAAAACTGGGCGGCGCTCGATCACCTTGGCGGTAAGTTCGAAGCGATCGCCACCCAGGTGGAAGGTTCGGTCGACAAGGCCAACCAGGGGGTCGCCGATCGCAACAAGATCCGCGCGATTCTCGGCTCGCGCACCATGCAGGAGGCGGTCCTGAAGTAAGCGTACACCGCGAGCGGCGGGCGGCCCTGGGGTGCTGCCCGCCGCGGTGGCGGCGAGCGCGGTGTGGGATGCGCTCACAGCAGGCCGTGCTCGGAAAACGAGAAGCACAGTCCGTCGCCGATGATGAAGTGATCGAGGACCCGCACATCCATCAGAGCGAGCGCCTCTTTCAGGCGGCGCGTGATGAGCTCATCCGCCTGGCTCGGCTCGAGCACACCACTCGGGTGGTTGTGGGCGAAGATCACCGCTGCCGCGTTGTGCAGCAGCGTCTGGCGCAGTACCTCGCGCGGATGGACACCGGCGCGATCGATCGTGCCGCGGAAGAGCTCCTCGAACGCGATGAGCCGGTGGCGGTTGTCGAGGTACAGACAGCAGAACACCTCGTAGGGGCGGTCGCGTAGCTGCGCCACGAGAAATGTGCGCGTGGCTTCGGGCGCAGCCAAGGTCGGCCCGACGTGCAGCGCCTCGCGAAAGTGTCGCCGCGCCAGCTCCACCGCCGCCTTGAGAGCGGCGTAGCGCGCCGGGCCGATGCCGGCCTGTCCGAGGCAGCGTTGCGCATCGGCATTGAGGAGCTTGCGCAGCGAGCCGAACTCGGCGATGAGTGTGCGCGCGAGCTCCACGGCCGATCTCCCACGCGCCCCGGATCCGAGCAGCAGCGCGAGCAGCTCGGCGTCCGAGAGTGCCTGGGCACCCCGCGCCAGCAGCTTCTCGCGCGGCCGCTCGGTGCCGGGCCAGTCGCGGATGGACATGACGATCCGTTCTAAGTCGGGGGCTGGCGAGTCTAAGGAGGCGCCGCTGCACGCGGGGAGGGCCTAAAGCGCCCCGGTTCGCGCAATTTCACCGCAGCCGGCGTGCGGTGCTTCGCGCACCGGGCAGTGCGCGGTGAGATAATGTTCCCATGCAGCATTCCATGCACGACAAGCACATCCTCCTCGGCGTGTGCGGTGGCATCGCCGCCTACAAGAGCCCGGATCTCGTGCGGCGGCTGCGCGAGCGCGGCGCCGAGGTGCAGGTGGTGATGACCGCCGCGGCGCGCGAGTTCGTCACGCCGACGACCTTCCAGGCTGTCTCGGGACGTACCGTCCGCGCCGATTTGTGGGACGCGGCCGCGGAGGCCGCCATGGGGCACATCGAGCTCGCGCGCTGGGCGGATGCGATCCTCATCGCTCCGGCGAGCGCGGACTTTCTCGCCCGTCTCGCCACCGGCCAGGCGAACGATCTGCTCGCGACGTTGTGCCTCGCGAGCGAGGCGCCGCTGGCCGTCGCGCCCGCCATGAACCATCTCATGTGGTCGCATGCGGCAACACGCGCCAACGTCACGACGCTGGTGCAGCGCGGTGTGCACATCCTCGGTCCGGGCGATGGCGATCAGGCCTGCGGCGAGACCGGTCCCGGGCGCATGCTCGAGCCGCTCGATCTCACCGAGCGACTGCAGGCGCTGCTCGCCGGCGCAGGTGGCGCGCTCGCCGGTCGGCGGGTGCTCGTCACGGCAGGTCCCACGCGCGAGCGGATCGACCCGGTGCGGTTCATTAGCAACCGCAGCTCGGGCCGGATGGGATTCGCGGTCGCGCAAGCGGCGCGCGAGGCCGGTGCGAGCGTGACGCTGGTGGCCGGTCCGGTGAGCCTGCCGACGCCCGCCGGCGTCACGCGCATCGATGTCGAGAGCGCCGCCGACATGCTGGCCGCCGTGCTGCGCGAGCTGCCCGGCACCGACGTCTTCGTTTCCACCGCTGCGGTCGCGGACTACCGGCCCGCGCGGGCGGCGCAGCAGAAGATCAAGAAGACCTCCGACACCATGGAGCTCGCCATGGAGCGCACTGCCGACGTGCTCGCCACGGTCGCGGCGCGCGCCGAGCGGCCGTTCGTCGTCGGGTTCGCGGCTGAAACGGAGGCCGTGGAGCAGAACGCGCGCACCAAGCTGCTGAAGAAGAATCTCGACATGATCGCGGCCAACGAGGTCGCCCACGACATGGCCTTCGACGCAGAGGACAACCAGCTCATCGTGCTGACACGCAATGCCCGTCACGAGCTGACGCGCGCCGACAAGCTCACTCTCGCCCGCGGGCTCGTGGGACTCATTGCGCCGGAACTCGCCGCGCGTGGCGGCGTCCGCCAGCGCGGTACGGCGCTCGCTTGAGCCGGGCACCCGCCGCCCGCCGCACCCTCAGGGTGCGGATCCTCGATGCGCGCATGGGCACTGAGTTCCCGCTGCCCGCCTATGCCACCGACGGCTCCGCCGGTCTCGACCTGCGCGCCTGTCTCGACGCGCCGCTCGAGCTCAGCCCCGCAAGCGCGCAGCTGATCCCCACGGGTATCGCGATTCACCTCGAGGATCCGGGGCTCGCGGCGGTCATCCTGCCGCGCTCGGGACTCGGTCACCGGCACGGCATCGTGCTCGGCAACCTGGTCGGCCTGATCGACTCGGATTACCAGGGACAGCTGATGGTGTCGTGCTGGAATCGCGGCCTCGAGTCCTTCACCGTCCGCCCCGGCGAGCGCATCGCGCAGCTGGTGGTCGTTCCGGTGGTACAGGTCGAGCTCGAGATCGTCGCGGACTTCGCCGCCTCGCGGCGCGGGCCCGGCGGCTTCGGTCACTCGGGCCAGCACTGACGGCGGGCGGTGCTGCAGCTCCGCCGCTACGGCGTGTGGATGGTGTGCAGCTCGCGGTAGCGCTCGATGTCGGCCTGGAACTGCGCGCGCAGCGCAGTCTCCGTATCGCCCATGGCAGCGAGCGCGGTGCGCTGCGCGCGCATCTCGTTCACCGTGCGCACCAGGTTCTCCGCGAGGTCATCCGGCATGCGAAACGCGTCCTCGCGCGCGTTGTAGGGACGATAGGTGAGGGCGCGTGACTGCAGGCTCGTCAGGCGCACTCGCAGGCTCTCCACATACTGCTCGGTGGCCGTGCGCTGACCCCTGAGCTGGTCGAGCCGCGCGTCCCTGAGCGTTTCGATGTCCTTCACGGACGTGTAGGTGTTGATCAGGAAGGCGTCGTGCTGCTTCTGTTTCATGGCCGAGGCGCGCTCGCGCGCGTCGGCTGCCACCTGCTCGGGCGTCTTCTGCGCGTCGAGATGGCCGACCTCGACGCCCTCGTTGTTGAGTATCGAGCGGTCCTGCGTCGCGTACTCCGGCGGAATGTGATCACCGTAGTGAACCACGCCCTGCTCGTCCACCCAGCGGTAGGCGATACCCTTGGCGGAGGAGTTGGCGCTCTTCGGCGCGGCGTGTGCGTCCACGGCGGCGATGAGCACGCCTGACGCGAGCAGCGCGACGGCCATCAGGCGCGGACGGACGATGCTGAACATATGCCTATATTCTGGCCGGGGATGGCCGGCTGGCAAGCTCAGGAGGCGCCGAAACGCTCCTGATAGGCGCGCAACGCTGTGAGCTGTTCGTCAGAAATGCGTGCGCGCGCGTCGGCGGGTCGCGACAGCGCTTCGATGAGCTCAGCGAGTGTGACGATGCTCACACACCTGAGGCCTTCGGTCTGCTCGAGCTCCTGCACCGCGGTGAGCGTGCCCTGGCCGCGCTCCTGGCGGTCGAGCGCCAGTGCCACGCCCACCGGCTGCGCGCCTGCGGCGCGGATGAGCTGCAACGACTCGCGCGCCGCAGTGCCCGCGGTGATGACGTCGTCAACGATCAGCACGCGTCCAGCGAGCGGCGCGCCGACCAGCTGTCCGCCCTCGCCGTGGTCCTTGGCTTCCTTGCGGTTGAAGGTGTACGGGACGCTGCGCGCGTGAGCGTCGTAGAGCGCGACGGCCGTCGCGGTTGCGAGCGGGATTCCCTTGTAGGCGGGTCCGAACAGCATGTCGAAGCGCAGGCCGGAGGCAGTGATGGCGGCCGCGTAGCAGCGGCCGAGTACCGCCGCGGATTCCCCGTCGCTGAAGAGCCCGGCGTTAAAGAAGTACGGACTCTCGCGGCCCGACTTCAGCGTAAACCGCCCGAAGCGCAGCGCATTCAGTTTGAGTGCCAGGTCGATGAATGTGAGCTGGTACGGCTGCATAGTCATATCATTGCCTGATGCGCGTCATCACCGTCAACGTCTGTGGCATTCGCTCGGCCAGCGAGAAGGGTCTGTTCCGCTGGCTGCGTCGGCAGCGGGCAGACTTCATCTGTCTGCAGGAGACCCGGAGCCAGGAGCACCAGCTCGCGGGCCATGACGTGAAGCTGCGCGGCTATCACAGCTTCTTCTGCGACGCCGAGCGCAAGGGCTACGCGGGCGTCGCGCTCTACACGCGCGAGCGGCCGGAGCGTGTGGTGCACGGCTTCGGCGTCGCGGAGTTCGACCGCGAGGGACGTTACCTCGAGGCACAGGTGGGCGGACTCTCGGTGGTATCGCTCTACCTGCCCTCCGGTTCGGCGGGCGCGGAACGCCAGGCAGCCAAATTCCGCTTCCTCGAGGCCTTCGCGCCGCACCTCACGCAGCTGCGACGTCAGCGGCGGCACTACATTCTCGGCGGCGACTGGAATATTGCCCACCGGGCGATCGATCTGAAGAACTGGAAGTCGAACCAGAAGAACTCCGGCTTCCTGCCGGAGGAGCGCGCCTGGATGGACGAGTTGTTCAATGGGGGCGGGTACGTGGACGCCTTCCGCGAGGTGCGTCCGGGGCCGGACCTGTACACCTGGTGGTCGAACCGCGGTCAGGCGCGGACCAACAACGTCGGCTGGCGCATCGACTACCAGGTTGTGAGCGGCTCACTCGCCGGCCGGGCCCGCAGCGCGCGGATCTACCGGGCGACACGCTTCTCGGATCACGCCCCGCTCATCATGGACTACGATCTTTGAGCCCGGAGGCGCCCCGACAGGCTAACACTGCCGCCGGCTGGCTCAGCGCACTGTCCATCTACCGCCAGCCGCGCATGCTGGCGATGCTGCTGCTCGGATTTTCCGCGGGCCTGCCGTTTTACCTGGTCTACTCGACGCTCTCCGCCTGGTTGCGCCAGGCGGGCATTCAACGCGGCACTATCGGCATGCTGGCCTGGGTCGGCATCCTGTTCTCGCTCAAGTTCCTCTGGGCACCGATCGTCGACCGGGTACCCGCGCCGCTGCTGCAGCGACTGCTCGGACGGCGTCGCGGTTGGATGTTGCTGGCGCAGCTCGGTATCGCGCTCGGACTCTTCAACCTCAGCCTGTGCGAACCCACCACCGCCGTGCGACCGCTCGCCTTGTGGGCGCTGTTCACCGCCTTCTGCGCCGCCACGCAGGACATCGCGCTCGATGCCTGGCGGATCGAATCGGCGCCGCTCGAGCTACAGGGGGCGATGCTCGGCGCCTACCAGATCGGCTACCGCCTGGCGCTCATCTGCGGGGGCGCAGGTGCGCTGGCGCTCGCCGGCCAGGCCGGCTGGCATACGAGCTACGCCACCATGGCGGCGCTGGTGAGCGTCGGCGTCGTCACCACTGTGCTGGTGGCCGAACCTGCGGCCGCGGTGCCGCGCGCGTCCATGGCGCGCGAGGAGCGCGTCATCGCCTGGCTCGAGCGCCGCGCACACTGGCCGCAGTGGCTGCTGCATGCCGGCGAGCGCTTTCTTACCGCGGTCGTCTGCCCGCTGGCCGATTTTTTTGCCCGCTACGGGACGGTGCTCGCGCTGCTGACGCTCGTTTTCATCTCGGTATACCGCCTCACGGAATTCGCCATGGGTTCGATGGTGAATCCCTTCTACATCGACCGTGGGTTCACGCTCACGCAGATCGCCAAGGTGGTGAAGCTCTACGGCCTGCTCATGTCGCTGCTCGGGGTGCTGCTCGCCGGCGTGCTCATCGCCCGACTCGGCTTGCTGCGCTCGCTGTTCCTCGGCAGCGTGCTCGTCATTTGCTCCAACATCGGTTACGCGCTGCTCGCGAGCGCGCAGACGCCGACGCTCGTCGGCCTGGGCGCCGTCAACGCTCTCGACAATCTCGCACTCGCCATGCATGGCACCGCGCTGCTCGCATTTCTCTCCGGGCTGACGAGCGCCAGGTATACCGCCACGCAGTACGCACTGTTCTCCTCGCTGTACGCGCTGCCGGGCAAGATCCTCGAAGGCACCTCGGGGATGGTGGTCGATCGCGTCGGCTACCCGCACTTCTTCGTCTATACCGCATGTCTTGCCTTGCCCGGCCTGCTGCTGCTCTACGTGCTGCGCCGCCAGGGTGCGTTCGCACCGGCGGGTGCCAATGTCCGGCTGGGCGCGCCAGCGGGAACTTGAGGATGGCTGCCGAGCTCGATGTCGAGCGAGTCATTTGCCGCCTGTCAGAGCTCGGGGACGGCGCGCGGGGGTTCGCCCTTGGCGGTGGCGATTGGCCGCTCAGGGGATTTGTCGTAAAGGTGGGCGATGCCGTACGCGGCTACCTGAACCGCTGTCCGCATGCCGGCCATCCCCTCGATCTCGTGCCGCACCGTTTTCTCACCCCCGACGGCACGCTCATCCTGTGCGGCTCTCACGGGGCGCTTTTCGAGAAGGGAACCGGTTACTGCGTGGCGGGCGCGTGTGCCGGGCGCTCGCTCACGCCGCTCCCGCTCGAGGTGCGGTGCGGCTTCGTGCTACTCGCCGACGGCGTGGATGCAGCCGCGCTCAGCGCGGCGGGCGCGGAGCGCGCCTCACTCGAATAGATCGATGCCGTCGAGCGGGCTGGCGCGCAGGTCGCGGTCTTCGCCATAGGCGTCGCCGCGCCCTTCCTCATCACCGCCTTCGACGTCGACCGAGCCGGACCAGTCCTCGGGAGCTTCGGCAGCCTCGAGCGCACCGTCCTCCCACTGCGCCTCCCAGTCCTCGATGTCCATCTCCTCCACCGTGCCATCGAAATACTGGATCTCGATGGTGCCGTCGTCATCGTCGAGGGCAACTACCTCGAACAAGGAGCCGCCGTTGAGACGATACCAGGCGCCGATACCGGGTTGAGGAGTCGTCATCGCCACCACCTCCCGCAATCACCTTGCTGCAGCCTTAAACTTCCGCGAGCGCTCTGCAATGATGTTGCGCCTCGCGTGTGAGGCTTTCAAGAACTTATTGTGAACCGCGTCGCGCGACCCTTGCTCCTTTGCGCACAGCATCAATGCTCGAGCAGCCGCTGAAATTCTTCGTGGTGTTCTTCGTGGTGGTAGAGCCCGTGTCGCTCATTCCGCTGTTCACCTCGCTCACTGCCGGCGCCGCAACAGCCTATAAGCGGCGCATGGCGCTCAAGGCGATTTGCGTTGCGGCCGCGATACTGCTGCTGTTCTCACTCGGCGGTGCACCGTTCCTCGCACTCATGGGCATCAGCCTCGAGGCTTTCCGTATCTTCGGCGGCCTGCTGCTGTTTCTGCTGGCGCTGGAAATGGTGTTCGCGCGCGAATCCGGCACGCGTACTTCGAGCGACGAGGCCGCCGAGAGCCGCCGGCGGGCCGACATCTCGGTCTTTCCCCTGGCCTTTCCGTTCATCGCCGGACCCGGAGCGCTCGCGACGATCCTGCTGTGGTTCGGGCCGGTGCAGCTGCCAGCGCAGACCGCTCTGTTCGTCGCCTACCTCATCGCCGTCATGCTGGTGCTCGCCGTGGCGCTCGTGTTGATGCTGCTCGCCGATCCGCTCATGCGCGTCATCGGCGTGACCGGCGCCAACGTCGCGAGCCGTCTGCTCGGGGTGATTCTCGGTGCCCTCGCGGTGCAGTTCGTGCTCGATGGCCTGCGCCAGGCGTTCGGCATCAGCTGAGCTCACGCCGAAAGTTCAGATCCCACACCGCGTGTCCGAGCCGCTCGCCGCGGCGCTCGAAGCGTGTCGGTGCGCGCTCCCCCGCGCGCTCGCTGAAGGCGCGACCGGCAGCGAGGTTCTCGAGTCCGCGAATCGCGGACAACACCTCGAGCATCTGCAGCGCGTAGGGTTCCCAGTCGGTCGCGAGGCGCAGCACACCTCCGCGGCACAGCCGGCTCGCGAGGATCTCGGCGAACGGCGTCTGTATGAGGCGGCGCTTGTGGTGGCGCTTCTTCGGCCACGGATCCGGGAAGAGGATCAGGATCTCCGCGAGCGATTCTGGCGCGATCTGCTGCGCGAGCACCTCTACGGCGTCGTGGCAGATGACGCGCACGTTGTCGAGCGCATGCGCCTCGAGACCGAGCAGCAGCCGCCCGATCCCCGGGCGGTGCACTTCGACGCCGAGGAAGTCGCGCTCCGGGTGGGCCGCCGCGAGCGCCAGCAGATTCTCACCGTTGCCGAAGCCGATCTCGAGCGTGCAAGGCGCGGCGCGGCCGAACAGGGCGCGCGGCTCGAGCGGCTGCACGGCGAAGTCGACGCCATACTTCGGCCACAGAGTCGCGAGGGCACGCTGCTGCGCCGCCGTGGTGCGGCCGGCGCGGGTTACGAAGGAGCGGATCGAGCGCGGGTGTGCGGATGGTGCGAATGGGGCGGCCACCGCTCACATCTTACAGCGGTCGCGGCGCGCTTCGACATGACTCGGCGCGAGCCGCGCGGCGGACGCACGGCGCACACTCACAGGTAGCAGCAGGAGACCATCGTGGCCGCCGGCCGGGTACGCCGTCATGATGAACCGATGCTCGGCGAGAAGTATTCAGCGCTACTATGGCAAGCGCGTCGCTTCGAGGCTACCCGGCCGCTGAGACGGGATTCGTGGCAAAGCTGCGCCGACTACTGACTCTCGCGAGTCTGGCGTGCTGCGCTGGAGCTGCGCTCTCGCAGGTGCCGGTGGCGAGCTGCCCACCTCGACCCGAGGTCGGGGCTGTGATCCCTGGTGCCTGGCCGGACCGACGGCCAGGCATCGGCGCGTCGACGGTGACCGCGCGCACGCCGGCGCAGTGCGAACTGCGGCATTTCAGCGCCCGGGGCGACCGTCGCTCACCGGCAGCACCATCTGCGCGAGCAGCCCCGGGTGGTTGTCGAGGAGATGCAGAACGCCGCCGTGGAGCTTGGCGACCGCCTCGACGATCGACAGCCCGAGCCCCACGCCAGGACTTCCCCGACTGGCATCGCCGCGGAAGAAGCGTTCGGTGACCTTCGGCTTGTCGGCGTCGGCGATGCCTGGGCCGTCGTCGGCGACCGCGATCTCGACCGCGCCATCGGCCCGCGTGCCGACGCGCACGCTGATCGCCCCGGGCGCGCAGACGCTCTTCAGTGAATTGTCAATCAGGTTACTGAGCGCCTGCGCGAGCAGCACCGGGTCGCCCGCGACCGCGGCGTCGCCGTCCGTCTGGAACGAGAACACCACGCCCTTCTGCTCGGCGGCCGGCTCGTAGAACTCGACCACCTCGGCGGCCACCGCGGCGGCGTCCACCCGCACAAAGCCCGAGCGGCGCGCCCCCGAGTCGATCTCGGCGAGCCGCAGCAGTGCACTGAAGATGCGCATCACGCGGTCGACGTCGGCGACCGCGGCGTCAATCTCGGCGAAGGTCTCCGGCGGCGGCGGCCGGGTGACGGTGAGCTCCTCGAGGCGCGAGCGCAGCTCGGTGAGCGGGGTGCGCAGGTCGTGAGCGATGGAGTTGGAGACGTTGCTGATGCCGTGGATCAGATGCTCGATGTGCTCGAGCATGCCGTTCAGCGTCTGCGCCAGGGTATCGAGCTCATCGCCGGACTTCGCCGTCGGCAGGCGACGGCGCAGGTCTCCCTGCATGATCGCCGCCACGGTCTGGCGCATTCCCTCAACGCGCGTGAGCAGCTCGCGGCGTATGAGGATCGCCCCGGCGATGCCCACCACGAACAGGAAGCTCATCGCGGCGGCGAGACCCCAGGCGAAACGCCGCTCGAGCGGCAGGAACAGTGCCAGGTCGCGCCCCACGAGCAAGTGATAGCCGCCCGCAAGCGTGCGCTGCACGAGCAGCGTATGGGTTGGCTGACCGGCGAGGTCCGCCATCACTGCATGGCTCCCCCGCTGCTCGGGGATGCCCTGCGGCCAGGCGGGAAGGTTGCCGGCGAGCCTGCGATAGCCGCTGTCGGTGAGCAGCAGCGTACGCTCGCCGGCGATCTGCATGGCGATGCGCTCGTTGATCCGCGCGGTGAGCGCGGCGATGCCTTCGTGCCGAAACACTTCCGTCAGGCGCTGTGCGTCATCGAGCAGGATCTCCTCGCGCGCGGAGAAGATGGTCACGTTCCACGCATACCACAGCGTCACGGCGAACGCCGCGAGCGCAGCGAGCCCGAGGAGCACATAGCCGAGCGCCCAGGTGAGGGCCGAGGAGTGGACGAGCCTAATCATGCTCACTCAGCATGTAGCCGGCGTTGCGCACGGTGCGCACCAGTGGCTGCTCGGAATCGGCCTCGATCTTCTGCCGCAGCTTGCTGATGTGCACGTCGACCACGTTGGTCTGCGGATCGAAATTGTAGTCCCAGACTGCTTCCAGCAACATGGTGCGCGTCACCACCTGGTTGGCATGGCGCATCAGGTACTCGAGCAGCTTGAACTCGCGCGGCTGCAGGTTGATCGCACGGCTGCCGCGCGTCACGCGCCGCGACAGCAGATCCATGCGCAGGTCGCCGACCTGCAGGGTGCGATCGGCGCCGTGGTCGACGCTGCGCCGCGCGAGCGCATCGACGCGCGCCAGCAGCTCGCCGAAGGCGAACGGCTTGGTGAGGTAGTCGTCGCCGCCGCTGCGCAGGCCGCGGATGCGTTCGTCGACGTCGTTGAGCGCGGAGAGGATCAGGATCGGCGTGCGGTTGCCGGACTTGCGCAGTGCCGCGATGATGGCGAGGCCGTCGATCTCGCCCGGCAGCATCCGGTCCATGACGATCACGTCGTGCGGCTCACTCGCGGCGAGAAACAACCCGTCGCGACCGTTGTCGGCATGCTCGACGGTGTGCCCGGCCTCGCGCAGGCCGCGCGTGACGAAGCGCGCGACGCGCTCGTTGTCCTCGACCACCAGGATCTTCACGGCGCGGCCTTCACGGCGGGCGCGCTGCCCGGCGCTGCAGCGTGCTCCTGGTGGGGGTGCTTGCGCGCCCAGCGCACTACCAGCTGGTCGAGGTACAGGTAGATCACGGGGGTGGTGAACAGAGTCAACATCTGACTGAGTACCAGTCCGCCAACCATTGTATAGCCGAGCGGCTGGCGCAGCTCGGAACCCGTGCCGCGGCCGAGCATCAGCGGCAGCGCCCCGAGCAACGCCGCCATGGTGGTCATCATGATCGGGCGAAAGCGCAGCAGGCAGGCCTGGCGGATCGCGGCCTGCGGCTCGAGGTGCTGCTCACGCTCGGCCTGAATTGCGAAGTCCACCATCATGATGCCGTTCTTCTTCACGATGCCGATGAGCAGGATGATGCCGATGAGGCCGACCACGGACAGGTCGAAGTGAAACAGCATCAGCATCAGCAGCGCGCCCACGCCCGCCGATGGCAGCGTCGAGAGAATGGTGAGCGGGTGGATGTAACTCTCATACAGCACACCGAGGATGATGTACACGGCGAGCAGCGCCGCGAGGATCAGGAATGGTGCGGTCTTGAGCGAGGCCTGAAACGCCTGCGCCGTGCCCTGGAAGGTGCCGAGGATCGCGTCCGGCATGTGAATCGAGGTCGCGGTCGTCTGGATCGCCTTCACTGCATCGCCGAGTGCCACGCCGGGAGCGAGGTTGAAGGACAGCGTCACCGAGGGGAATTGCCCCTGGTGGTTCACCGACAGGTAGCTGGTGTGGTTGGTGTCCCAGTGCGAGAAGGTCGACAGCGGCACCATCTGGTTGGTGAGTGGCGACTTGATATAGATCTTCTGCAGCGAATCGGGATCCGCCTGCAGCTGCGGCGTGACTTCCAGTACCACGTGGTAGCTGTTGAGCTGCGTGAAGTACTGCGTCACCTCGCGCTGGCCGAAGGCGTCGTACAGGGTGTTATCGATGAGCGCCGGCTGGATGCCGAAGCGTGCCGCCTGGTCACGATCGATGACCAGCGCCAGCTTGGTGCTGCTGTTCTGCTGGTCCGAGGCCACGTCGCGCAGCTGCGGCAGCTTCTTCATCTGCTCGAGTAGCCGTGGCGCCCAGACGTTGAGCTCATCGAGGTTGGAATCCTGCAGTGTGTACTGGTACTGGGTGCGCGCCAGGCGGCCGCCGACGTTCAGATCCTGCGCCGCCTGCAGGAACACGGTGCCGCCGGCGACCTGGTTGATCCTGGGCCGCAGGCGGTTGATGACCTGGTCGGCGCTCGCATCGCGCTCGTCGCGCGGCTTGAGTCCGATGATCACGAAGCCGTTATTGAGCGGACGGCCGCCGCCGACGAAGGCCGCCCAGCTGGCCACCGCCGGGTCCCTGGAGATGACGTCCATGAGACGGTGCTGCAAGCGCATCATCTCGTCGAACGACACGTCCTGGGGCGCGTCGGTGATGCCGGCGATGATGCCGGTGTCCTGCTGCGGAAAGAAGCCCTTAGGCTCGATCACGTACAGTAGCACCGCAACACCCACCGTGACGAGGAAGGTGACCAGCGTGGCGCGCTGATGGCGCAGCACGAAATCGAGGCCGCGCGTGTAGTGCTCGATCAGCCAGTCGAAGCCGCGCTCGAGCCTCATGTACCACCGCCCGTGCTCGGCGTGGCGTTCGTCACGCAGGAACAGCGAGCACATCATCGGCGAGAGCGTCAGCGACACCAGCGCCGAGACGGCGATGGTCACCGTGACGGTGACCGCGAACTCGCGGAACAGCCGGCCGACGATACCGCTCATGAACAGCAACGGGATGAATACCGCCACCAGCGAGATGCTGATGGACAGAATGGTGAAGCCGATCTCGCCTGCGCCCTTGATAGCCGCCTCGAAGGGCGGCACTCCCGCCTCGATGTGCCGGTAGATGTTCTCGAGCATCACGATCGCATCGTCGACCACGAAGCCGACGGCGATGGTGAGCGCCATGAGCGAGAGGTTGTCGAGACTGTAGTTGAGCAGGTACATGACGCCCGCGGTGCCGAGCAGCGACAGCGGCACGGTTAGGCCGGGGATGGCGGTGGCCCAGAAATTACGCAGGAACAGGAAGATCACCGCCACCACCAGCGCCACGGCCAGCAACAGCGAGAACTCCACGTCCTTCACCGAGGCCTGGATGGTGACGGTGCGGTCGATGACCTGGTCGACCTTGAGCGACGGCGGCACCGAGGTCATGACGTGCGGCAGCGCGCGCTTGACGTTGTTGACCGCATCGATGACGTTGGTGCCGGGTTGCTTGTAGAACAGCAGCAGGATGCCGGTCTTGCCGTTCTGGAAGCCGCGCACCTGGTTGTTTTCCGGTGCGTCAACCGCGACGCCGACATCGCGAATGCGGATCGGCGCACCCTTGCGGTAGGCGATGATGACGTCATTCCACGGCGCGGCCTTCAGCAGCTGGTCGTTGTCGTAGATGGTGAAGTTCTTGTCGCGCCCGGTGATCGCACCCTGCGGCGAGTCGACCGTGGCGGTGGTGATGAGATTGGCGACGTCCTCGAGCTGCAGCCCGACCGCAGCGAGCTTCAACGGGTCGACCTGCACGCGCACCGCCGGCTTCTGCTGGCCGCCGACCGTCACCTGCGCGATGCCGGGCAGCTGCGACAGCTGCTGCGCAATGACCGTCTCGGCGTAGTCATCGACTGCGGTGACCGGCATGACGTCGGAGTGCACCGCCAGGATCAGAATCGGCGAGTCGGCTGGGTTCACCTTGCGCTGGGTCGGCGGCGTCGGCAGGTTCTTCGGCAGCTGG
>DASPWF010000044.1:0-26026 GCA_035621995.1 Steroidobacteraceae bacterium | reverse complement strand
AATCCACCTAACCCGCACATCGACCTTTGAGTTGGAGAGGTTTTCGTGCTCATTCGAAGCTTCTTTAAAAGGCTCGATGTACCAGCGGATGAGAACGGCCAGAGTCGGCGCGCCATATTGAACTCGCGCGAGTGCCGACGGATCCTCGAGTATCACCTCACGATGCTTGGCCCAACTGACGGCGGCTGTCCGATGGAAATGTCTTGGCTTCCCGATGAATCACGGTGCCACCGCGTCTGATGCCGACGATCGCGGTGTACCGCGTTTCACCACTGGCTTGCTTGCGGGCTTTGATCGTCGGCATGATGATGTTATGAGCTCGATCGATCGACGGGTGTCCGTGGCCCCTATGCTGGACTGGACCGACCGACATTGCCGCTACTTCCTGCGCGGCTTCTCGGCGCACGTGCTGCTTTACACCGAGATGATCACCGCCGCAGCGATCGTCCGTGGGGACCGCGCGCGACTCCTGGCCTTCGACCCCGAGGAGCGTCCGCTCGCGCTTCAGCTCGGCGGCAGCGATCCGCGCGAACTCGCCGCGGCGGCGCGGGCCGGCGGGGAGGCGGGCTACGACGAGATCAATCTCGACTGCGGCTGCCCGAGTGAGCGCGTGGCGAGTGGCGCCTTTGGCGCCTGTCTCATGCGTGAGCCCGCACGGGTGGCGGACTGTGTGGCGGCGATGCGGGCCGCGGTGCGTCTGCCGGTGACGGTCAAGATGCGTATCGGCGTGGTGAGTGCGAATGCCCGCGAGGCGCGCGGTGCGGTGGCGCACTTTGACGACAGCGACTTCGAGGCGTTGTGTCTTTTCGTAGCCGGGATCCGCGATGCGGGCTGCGCCGTGGCGATCGTTCACGCCCGCAAGGCCGTGCTCGGGGGCCTCTCGCCCAGGGACAACCGCGAGGTACCGCCGCTGCGTTATGACGTGGTACGGCGCCTCAAGGTCGCGTTCCCCGAGCTTCCTGTCATCGTCAACGGCGGGCTGCGCGACGTGCGCGCCGTGCTCGAGGCACTCGGCTGGTGCGACGGCGTCATGCTCGGACGGGAAGCGTATCACCGGCCCTTCGTGCTCGCGGAGCTCGAGCGCGCGCTGCATCCGGGAGGGCGGCCCGTGCCGACGCGCGAGGTGCTGCTCGAGCGCATGCAGCGCTACACCGCGCGGGAGCTGGCCCGCGGCGCCGCCCTCGCGCCAGTCGTGCGGCACATGCTGGGTCTTTATGCCGGCGAACCCGGTGCGCGCGAGTACCGGCGCATGCTGAGCGAGGGAGCCCGCGCACCGGGTGCGGGCGCGGAGCTGTTGGGACGAGCGATTCCCACAGGCAGGCGCCCGCAGGCTTAAGTAGCAGCCCGGAAGCGCTTGCGTATAATCGAAGCGCCGCATGGGCAAGGATATCGAACTCGCCATTCTGTTCGCCGACGTCGTCGGATCGACGCGTCTTTATGACGTGATGGGGGATGTGCGCGCCCGGGACATGGTGGCGATCTGTATCGATGTGATGCGCAGTGCCACCGAGGCGCGCCAGGGGACGGTGATCAAGACCATGGGAGATGAGGTCATGGCCACCTTCCCGAGCGCCGATGCCGCGCTCAACGCCGCCGCGCAGATGCAGCAGCAGATCTCCACCCACGCCCAGCTCAAAGTCGACGGCCAACCGGTCGCAATCCGCATCGGCTGTCACTTCGGCCCGGTGATGCTGGAGAACCGCGACGTATTCGGCGCCGCCGTTCACACAGCCAACCGAATGACGAGCCAGGCGAAGGCCGGGCAGATCGTGACCACCGCAGCGACGGTGGACAAGCTGTCCGCGGAATGGCGCGCGGCCTGCCGCCAGATCGATGTTGCGACCCTCAAGGGTCAGGGCAACGAGATCGCCTTGTACGAGGTGTTGTGGCAGACCGAGGACGTCACCAGCATGGTCCCCGGCATCGCCACCGAGGCGCGTCCCACGCGCTCGATGCGCCTGCGACTGCGCTGCGATGATCGCGAGCTGCTGGTCGATGAGCGGCACTCGAGCATCACGATCGGTCGTGCCGAGGACAATGACGTCGTGGTCAAGGGCAACCTGATCTCGCGTCTGCACGCGCGCATCGAGATCAGTCGCAACAAGTTCGTGCTGATCGACCAGAGCACCAATGGCACCTTCGTGCAAAGCGCCGACGGCGAAGAGTCGTTCGTACGTCGCGACAGTCTGCAGATCCGGGGCCAGGGCATGATCGGGCTCGGACGCCTGCCCGAACAGGGTTCCCCGCAGACCATCCGCTACAGCTGCGAAGAGGGCTAAGACCGCCCGAGTGCCAGGGCTGTAGCGCCTCCGTCTCCCTCAGCCGAGTCGCTGCTCGGTGGTGGCGAGTTCCGCGAGTAGCGCCTGAGGCAGGCGCTTGCCGTACCTGCTCAGATACTCGCGCATGTCGGCTGTTTCCTTGCGCCAGAGCGCGGCGTCCACCGTGAGCAGTGCGGCGAGCGCCTCGCCACCGAGATCGAGGCCGCCCAGGTCGAGGTCCTCGGGCCGTGGCAGACGGCCGATGGCCGACTCCGTTGCTCCGGCCTTGCCGGCGCAGCGATCGAGCATCCACGCCAGCACCCGCAGGTTCTCGCCAAATCCGGGCCACAGGAACTTGCCATGGGCGTCGCGGCGGAACCAGTTGACGTGATAGATGCCCGGTGGGCGTGCGAGCCGCGCCCCGACGTCGAGCCAGTGTTGCCAGTAGTCGCCGAAGTTGTAACCGCAGAAGGGTTGCATGGCCATCGGATCGCGGCGGGTCACGCCGACCTGACCGACGGCGGCCGCCGTGGTCTCCGAGGCGAGGGATGCGCCGACCAGCACGCCGTGGCTCCAGTCGCGTGCCTCGTAGACGAGCGGCGCGACCTCGCGGCGCCGCCCGCCGAACACCAGCGCCGATATCGGCACGCCGCAGGCGTCCTCGGCGTGCGGTGACCAGCTCGGATTGCGCTTTGCGGACACGGTGAAGCGCGAGTTGGGGTGCGCGGCGGGCCCCTGAGCCGCGTCGTACGGGCGGCCTTGCCAATCGACCACCGGCCTGCCGCTCGTGAGCCCTTCCCACCAGGGTTGATTGTCGACGGTGAGGCCGACGTTGGTGAACAGCGTGTCGCGGCGGATCATCTCGTAGGCGTTGCGGTTGGTCTTGAGGTTAGTGCCGGGTACCACACCGAAGTAGCCCGCCTCGGGATTGATCGCCCAGAGCCGTCCGTCGTCTCCCGGGTGCAGCCAGGCAATGTCGTCGCCGACCGTGAACACGCGCCAACCCGGGAGCGAGGCCGGTGGAATCAGCATCGCGAGGTTGGTCTTGCCGCATGCCGAGGGGAAGGCGCAGGCGAGGTAGTGTGTCTCGCCGCGCGGGTTCTGCAGGCCCACGATCAGCATGTGCTCGGCGAGCCAGCCTTCGCTGCGCGCCTGCCAGCTGGCGATGCGCAACGCATGGCACTTCTTCCCGAGCAGCGCGTTGCCGCCGTAGCCGGAGCCGTAGCTCTCGATCGAGAGCTCCTCCGGGAAGTGCATGATGAATCGGCGCTCGGGATCGAGCTCGCCGGTCGAGTGCAGCCCGCGCACGAAGTCCTGCTCGCGGGCGATGCGCTCGAGCGCGGCGCGCCCGGCGCGCGTCATGATCAGCATGCTGAGCACGACGTAGGGACTGTCGGTGATCTCCACCCCGCAGCGCGACAGGGGCGAGTCGATCGGCCCCATGCAGTACGGGATCACGTAAAGCGTGCGCTCGCGCATGCAGCCGCGAAACAGCTCGCGCATCTTTGCATGCGCCTGCTGCGGGTCTATCCAGTGGTTGTTGGGACCGGCGTCCTCCTGTGCGCGCGTGCAGATATACGTGAGGTGCTCGACACGCGCCACGTCGTTCGGTGCCGAGCGGTAGAGGTGGCAGCCGGGGAACAGCTCACCGTTGAGCGCCCTGAGCTCGCCGGTGCGCAGCATCTGCGCGGTCAGCTGCCGGGCTTCCGCCTCCGAACCCTCGCACCAGTGGATCGCGCGCGGTTGTGTCAGCTCGCGGACCGAATTCACCCACTCGGCCACGGCGTGGCTCAGTTCGGCAAGCGGGCTCAGCGTATGTGCGGCGGTAGCCATCCGCGGGTCCTCTCGTCCGGTGGCGCTTCTTTAACCGCCAATTATATCCCGGGCAGATCCATCCCCCTGATAAAGTAGCGGCGCACCGGGCATTCTCGTCCAATGGCGGTCCGCGCTGTAAGTTTGCAGCAATTTCAGGAAGATAAAGGTATCGACGCGCGCCGCTCATCCACGGGAAGATCTCGTCTGGACGTGTGCTCGGGCGTATCCCTACATGTTGGATCTTGAGGACATATTCGGGCACGGCGGCCCGCTCGAGCGGGCGTTGCCGGATTTCAAGGTACGCCGTGAGCAGCTGCGCATGGCGCAGCGGGTCGCAAGCGCGCTGCACGCAGGGGAGTCGTTGATCGTCGAGGCGGGCACAGGTACCGGCAAGACTTTTGCCTACCTCGTGCCCGCGCTGCTCTCCGGCGCGCGCGTGTTGATCTCCACCGGTACCCGTACGCTGCAGGATCAGCTGTTCTCGAAGGACCTCCCGTTGGTGAGTGCAGCGCTCGGACGTCCGGCGCGCGTCGCACTGCTCAAGGGGCGCAGCAACTATCTGTGCCGCTACCGGCTGGGGCAGAGCGAGGGCGCGCACGCCCAGCTGCCGCTGGGGCAGTCGGCAGCTCGGCGGGGCACGAATTCCATGTTGGCGCGCATCGAGCGCTGGGCGCGCACGACCAGGCGCGGTGACCTCGCCGAGGTGCGTGGCCTATCCGACACTCACGCGGTGTGGACGCAGGTCACGTCCACGCGCGAGAGCTGTCTCGGGGTGCGATGCCCGGAAATTGCGCGCTGCCATGTGGTGGCGGCGCGTCGCGAGGCGCTCGAGGCGGATATCGTCATCGTCAATCATCACCTGCTGCTGGCCGATCTTGCGCTGAAAGAGGATGGCTTCGGCGACCTGCTTGGCTCTGCGGATGCCGTGATTCTCGACGAAGCTCACCAGATTCCCGATCTCGCCACGCAGTTCTTTGGGGCGCACGTGAGCAGCCGCCAGGTGGAAACGCTGCTCAGGGATCTGCGGCTGGAGCTCGCAGCGGCTGCGGCCGGGGCGACGCTGCCTGCAGCTCTGGCGGCGGCGCTGCGCGCCGCGGAGGAGGCGCTGCGCGAGCTGCGTGGCGCAGCGGCTGGTGCCAGCGGGCGCATTGCCTTCACGCCTGGCAGCACGATACCCCCGGAGTGCGTCACCTCACTGATGCAAGCGTTGGAGCACCTTGCTGCCGAGCTCAGCGTGCGAGCTGAGCAGAGCGCCCTGGCCCATCTCGCCGAGCGCGCCACTGAGCTCGCGGCAAGCCTGGCGCGCATCGTGGCGATCGATGACCTCGAAGGCGCCCGCACACTCGAGGTGAACGCGCGCGGGCTCACGCTAAGTCTCATGCCGTTCGATATCTCAGGCCGATTTCGTGCCTTGGTGCACTCGCGTGGCGGGGCGTGGATCTTCACCTCGGCCACACTTTCGCTCGGGGAGGAGTTCGGGCATTTCACCGGCAGGCTCGGCCTTGACGCGGCAGCGACGCTGCGTATCGACAGTCCCTTCGACCACGAGCGGCAGTCGCTGTTGTATCTGCCGGTCGGACTCCCGGAGCCATCCGCGCCGGGTTACGTGGCAGCGGTAATCGACACCTCCGTGCCCCTCGTCACAGCGGCGCGCGGCGGCGCGTTCCTACTGTTCACGAGCCACCGCGCGCTGGCACACGGTGCTGCGCTGCTGCGGCGACGCTGGGCGGACCACGCACCGTACCGGCTGTTTGTGCAGGGCGAGGCACCCCGCGAACGGCTGTTGCAGGAATTTCGCGCCGATGGCAACGGCGTGCTGCTCGGCACCGCGAGCTTCTGGGAAGGGGTTGATGTCAAGGGAGAGGCACTGCGGCTCGTGATCATCGAGAAGCTGCCGTTTGCCTCGCCCGAGGATCCGCTGGTGCGGGCGCGCATTGAGCATCTGACGGCGAGCGGCGCCAACGCGTTTCGCGATTACCAACTCCCGGAGGCGGCACTCGCGCTCAAGCAGGGGGCCGGTCGGCTGATCCGCAGTGAAGACGACTACGGCGTCGTGGTGATCTGCGACCCGCGCATGTTGGCGCGCGCCTACGGGCGCGTATTTCTCGACGCGCTCCCGCCGATGTCCGTGACACAGGATGCGGACGAGACGCGGCGTTTCCTCGCACGCCATGCGCCGACGCCGGCGGCGAGTGCGCACGCTGCCCTATCGTCGTGAGGATCCTCGCCATCGATACCGCGACCGAGAGCTGCTCGGCCGCGCTCCTTATTGATGGGCGCGTACACACGCGCGAGCGGCTCCTCGAGCGCGGCCACGCCGAGCACATTCTGCCGATGATCGACGAGCTCCTCGGGGAGGGAGCCGTGGCGCTGGGCGAGCTCAGCGCCGTTGCCTTCGGGCGCGGGCCGGGCGCCTTCACCGGCGTGCGACTTGCGGCGAGTGTCACCCAGGGACTTGCTTACGGCGCTGGCATCCCCGTGGTGCCGGTTTCCGACCTGCGCGCCCTCGCCGAGCGCGTGCTGCAGGACGACCCCGTCCTGGATCGCGTCCTGGTGTGCACGGACGCCCGGATGCGCGAGGTGTACTGGGCCTGGTTTGAGCGGGGGCCGGACGGACACGCCGGCGGGATCGGGGAAGAGCAGGTCGGCCGCCCGGCCGCAGTGGTCTTTCCCCAGGAGTGCGGCCAAGCTACAGCTCAGGTGCCGAGATTCGCTGCCGCGGGCTCTGCTTTTGCTGCATACCCGCAGCTACGAATCACGGTCGCGAGCCAGGCAGCGCTCGTCCTCGACAGGCTGCGACCGCATGCCCGCGAGGTCGCCATCCTCGCCGCCACGGAGGTGGCAGCAGGACGGGTTCTGCCGCCGGAACAGGCGCTTCCGCGCTATCTGCGCGACGATGTGACGCAGACCCCTCAGGCCCAGTCATTAAACTGACACTCTTTACAGGGCTGTCATGAATCTGCAACACGGTGCCTCTGTAATAGCCGCGCCCGAGTCGGCCGTAGCAAGATGCCCGCCAAACAGGTACTGATCGTCGAGGATGAGCGTCCGATCCGCGAGATGATCGCCTTCGGCCTTAAGCGTGCCGGTTTCGACGTGCGCGAGGCGGAGGATTGCCGCACTGCACGAGCGGCGCTCGCGGACGCCCGGCCGGATCTCGTGCTCGTCGATTGGATGCTGCCCGACATGAGCGGTCTCGAGCTGACGCGAGCGCTCAAGCGGGATCGCGAGACCCGCGAGCTGCCCGTCATCCTGCTGACCGCGCGCGCGGAGGAGGGCGATAAGGTCGCCGGCCTCGAAGGCGGCGCCGACGACTACGTCACTAAGCCCTTCTCGCCGCGCGAGCTCCTCGCACGCATCAATGCGGTGCTGCGCCGAAGCGGCGGCAATGGCGTCGACGAGATGATCGAGTTCGAGGGGCTGGTTCTGGATCAGGGCAGTCACCGCGTGATGGTGGGAGAGCGCACGGTAGCGCTCGGGCCCACCGAGTACCGCATGCTCGAGTTCTTCATGACGCACCCCGAGCGGGTATACACGCGCGATCAGTTGCTCGACCGCATCTGGGGTGGCAACGTCTACGTCGAGGAGCGCACCATCGACGTACACATCCGCCGGCTGCGCAAGGCGCTCGAGGACTTCGGCTACGATCGCTTCGTCCAGACGGTCCGCGGCTCGGGTTATCGTTTCTCGGCACGCACTCTCTAGGCATGGACGATAGATAGAGGCGGTACGGTCCATGGAACCCGCGACACAGGCCTGGTGGTTCGCCGCGGGGCGACTGCTCGGCACCGTCATTATCGGCTGCCTCGCCGGCTGGCTATTCGGTAACCTGTGGGGCGGCCTCGCCTGTGCGCTCGCGCTGCACCTCACGTGGCTGCTCGTCAACCTCTTTCGCCTCGAATGGTGGCTGCGTCATCGCAGCTATGCCGATCCGCCCGACGCCGGCGGCGTCTGGGGGGAGATCATCGCCCAGATCGTGCGGCTGCACCGCCGCAAACGCTTCCACAAGCAGCGCTTCGTGCAGCTCATGCGACAACTGCAGCGCTCCACCGCAGCGCTGCCAAACGGTGTGGTCATTCTCAACGCACAGCGCGAGATCGTGTGGTTCAACCGCATGGCAGCGCGTCTGCTCAACCTGCGCCGCACCGGCGATCTCGGCATGCGCATCGAACACCTGCTGCGTGAGCCGGAGTTCGTGCGCTACCTCGCCGGTCGGGACTATTCGAACCCGGTGATCATCCGTCCGACCACGGGCGAAGACTGCTTCCTGTCGATGCAGGTCGCGCCCTACGGTGACGGCCAGCTGCTGCTGCTGGTGAGTGATGTGTCGCGGCAGATGCGCCTCGAGGCCGTGCGTCGCGACTTCGTGGCGAATGCCTCACACGAGCTGCGCTCACCGCTCACCGTGATCTCGGGCTACCTCGAGACACTCGGCCAGGATGCAGCGCTGGCGCCGGACCTGCAGGGCCCGGTGGCCGAAATGCGCCGCCAGGCCGAGCGCATGACCGTGATCATCCGCGACCTGCTCGAGCTGTCGCGGCTCGAGGAAACCGACGAGATGGTCGGCGGCAAGCCGATCGACGTCGCGGCGCTCCTCGCGTTGCTGCGCAAGGACGTGCTGGCGCGGCCCACGCGGCCACGCGACGTGCGGGTACGCATCGACTCGGCGGCCGAGCTCATCGGCGATGAGCCCGAAATCCACTCGGCCTTCTCCAATCTGGTCGACAACGCCGCCAAGTACACCCCAGCCGACGGCTCGATCGAGATGCGCTGGTGGACGGACGGGGAGGGCGGCCATCTCTGCGTGAGCGACACCGGCATGGGCATTCCCGCCGAGCACATTCCACGCCTGACCGAGCGTTTCTACCGCGTCGATCCTGGCCGCTCGCGCACTACCGGCGGCTCAGGTCTCGGGCTGGCCATCGTCAATCATGTCCTGCAGCGCCATGGCGCAACGCTTGAGGTCGAGAGCACACTGGGCGCCGGCAGCAGCTTCACCTGTCACTTCCCGATCGAGCGCATTGCACCGCTCGAGCCGGCCACGAGTGCAGCATTGGCTTAAAAGTTCCGCGCAAGCTACTAATTCGTAAGAAATACTTAGCGCGACTGTCATCCAGCCGACACACGGGTGGACGACCCTTGCCACTCACGGCAGCCTGGAGGACCAACCCGAGGCCATGGCAAGCGGCAACCCCACGGGGGCGGGCAGAAGGAAGGCGCGCACACTATTCCTGTCGGACATCCATCTGGGATTCCGGCACGCACGCGTTCGCGAGCTGAACGAATTTCTCCACCGCTTCGAGGCCGAGCAGATCGTGCTGGTCGGGGACATCGTGGACGCGCTGAGTCTTGCGCGGCGCGCCTTCTGGAGTGCCGAGCATACGCAGGTGGTGCGCGCGCTGCTCGCGCGACAGCGGGCCGGCACGCGACTCATCTATATCCCCGGCAATCACGACGCGAGTCTCGCGATGCTGGCGCAGATGCTGCGCGGCCAGCTCGAAGTGCATCGTGAATGGGTGCACCGTACGGCGCGCGGCGAGCGACTGCTCGTGCTGCACGGCGATCAGTTCGACGGCGAGCTCCCTTGTCCCGGCTGGCTCTCGCGGCTGGGGGACGCGCTCTACACGGCGACCATCCTGCTGAACCACGGTGTCAACGACCTGCGCCGTGTGCTCGGCCGGCCCTACTGGTCGCTCGCCGAGTGCGTCAAGCTCAGCATCGGCACCAGCCTGCGCTATATCGAGCATTTTGAGCGCCTTGCCGCACAGCACGCGCATGCGAAGGGCTACGACGGAGTGATCTGCGGTCACATTCACCGCGCTAATCTGCGGCGCATCGGCAGTGCGCTCTACGGCAACAGCGGCGACTGGGTGGAGTCGTGCACGGCCCTTCTCGAGAACGAGGATGGCGAGCTCGAGCTGCTGCGCTGGCCGCTGGCGAGACCCACGGCAGAGCGCTCCGCCGCCGCGCTCGCTCCGAAAGCCGCGTGAGAATCGTACTCGCAAGCGATGCCTGGACGCCGCAGACGAACGGTGTGGTCACGACACTCAAGGCCACCGCCGCAACGCTCGCTACCCTCGGCCACGACGTGCGCGTCATTTCGCCGCAGGGACTGCCGAGCTTCGCCTGCCCGAGCTATCCGGAGATCCGCCTCGCGCTGTCTCCGGGTGGACACGTCGCGCGGCAACTGAAGGCGTTTCGCCCGCACGCGATCCACATTGCTACCGAGGGACCCCTCGGGCTTGCCGTGCGCCGCTACTGCCGGGCGCGTGCCGTACCGTTCACCACGTCCTACCATACCCGTTACCCGGAGTACCTGCGCGCGCGCTGGCCCATCCCGCTCAGCGTGAGCTACGCGTGGCTGCGGCGTTTTCACGGCGCGGCGGCGCGCACCTTCGTAAGCAGTGCCACACTCGAGGCGCAGCTCGCGGCGCGGGGTTTCACGCGACTACACCTGTGGCGGCGCGGCGTCGACCTGCGCACCTTCCGGCCCGTCGCCCCACACCCGCTGCTCGCCGGCCTGCCGCGGCCTATCCTCGCGAGCGTCGGCCGTCTCGCCGTCGAGAAGAACCTCGACGCCTTCCTCGGCGTCGACGTTCTGGGTACAAAGGTGGTGATCGGCGATGGGCCGGCGCGCTGCGCGCTCAGCACACGTTATCCGCGGGCGCTGTTCACGGGGTATCGCTTCGGCGCCGAGCTCGCCGCGCTCCTCTCGGGTGTGGACGCGCTCGTGTTTCCAAGTCTCACCGACACCTTCGGGCTCGCAATGATCGAGGCCAACGCCTGCGGCGTGCCGGTCGCCGCCTTTCCCGTGCCCGGCCCGCTCGATGTCATCGAAGAAGGTGTGACGGGCGTCCTGCACAAAGATCTCGCGCGCGCGATAACCTCGGCCTTGCGACTCGATCGGGGCGTGTGTGCCGCGCGGGCCGCAGCTTTCAGCTGGGACGCTGCGAGTGACCAGTTTATCGCCGGGCTGGCGCGGATCCCGTTGCCGGTGCGCGCGAGGCTGGCCGTCAGCCGCAGTTCCGCTATCATCGCGCGCATGGCCGCACGGCGGCCGACGGGCGAAGCCGGGGACGCCAACTGATGGAAACCGCCGACCTTAGTCACCACATCTCGCGCCGCTTCAACGAGGACCTCGAGCGTGTGCGCAGCAAAGTGCTCGGCATGGGCGGCTTCGTCGAGCAGCAGCTGCATAAGGCCATTACCGCGCTCGTCGAGGGCGATAGCTCCCTCGGCGAATCCGTGGCGATGGACGACTACCAGGTCAACAACATGGAAGTCGCCATCGACGAAGAATGCAGCCGCATTCTCGCTACACGGGCACCCGCCGCGGGCGACCTGCGCGTGATCGTCGCCATCATCAAGACCATCACCGACCTCGAGCGCATCGGCGACGAAGGCGAGAAGATCGGCTACATCGCCTCGCGGCTCGCGACTATGGAGCGCCCGGCGGACAAGTACCGGGAGATCAAGCACCTCGGGCGCGTCGTGCTGGAAATGGTACACGATGCGCTCGACGCCTTTGCGCGGATGGACGTCGAGTCGGCGCTGCGTGTGGCGCGCCAGGACCGTCTGGTGGATGAGGAATACGAGGCCATCCAGCGCCAGAGCATCACCTTCATGATGGAGGACCCGCGTACCATCCGTCGCGCGCTCGACGTCATGTGGGTGGTGCGCGCGCTCGAGCGCATCGGCGATCACGCCAAGAACATCAGCGAGTACGTCATCTACATGGTGCACGGCAAGGACATCCGCCACACGTCCCTCGACGACGTCGAGCGCGACCTGCGCGCCAGCGCCGCCGCGGCCGCCGCTGCTACGCCCCCGCCGCCCGCCTGAGCGCGACTCCTCGACCGCGCGTGCCCGACAGCCGCCTGCTCAATTTCACGGGCTTCGCCGTGTGCGCGGCGCTCATCGGATATGCGCTCTATGCGCAGTTTCAGCTACGGCTCGAGCCCTGTCCGCTCTGTATCTTTCAACGCATCGGCATTGCGCTGCTCGGGCTCTCGTTTCTCGTCGCGGCGCTGCACCACCCCCGTGGTCGAGCGCGCTACGCCTATGCGCTCGCCATCGCCGCCGCCGCGCTCGCGACGCTCGCCGTCGCGGCGCGCCATCTTTACGTGCAGAGCCTGCCCCCCGGCACGCTGCCCTCCTGCGGCGCGCCGCTCGGCGTGCTGCTGAAATTCATGCCCGTGTGGCAGGTGATCGGCAAGGTCCTCACGGGCAGCGGCGAGTGCGGTGAGGTGAACTGGCGCTTCCTCGGGCTCGCCATGCCGGCCTGGGTGCTCATCTGGGTAGTCCTGCTCGGCGCTCTCGGAATGTACGCGAATCTCGGTCGCCGGGCCGCGGGCCCGGGCAGACGATAAGCCTCGGCCTGAGTACCCGGAAACGGCGCACCGCAGAGCTAGCGTACGGCGAGAAGTCTGTGCAGCACGTTGACGTACATGCGGTGCAGCGCATCGATGTCGCTCACGCGCACGCACTCGTCGACCTTGTGGATGGAGGCGTTCACAACGCCAAGCTCCACCACCTGCGCGCCGAGTGTTGCGATGAAGCGGCCGTCGGAGGTACCGCCGCCGGTTGAGAGCTTTGGCGGCGCCCCAGTGACCTCTGCCACCGCCTCACTGACCGCGGACGAGAGCGTTCCCGAAGGCGTGTAGAAGGGCTCCCCCGACACGAACCACTCGAGCGTGTAGCGCACCGCGTGCCGCTGCAGAACCTCTTCCACCGTGGCCTTGAGTCCCTCTAAGGTCTGGACGGGCGAGTAGCGAAGGTTGAAGCGCGCCTTGAGCTCGCCGGGGATGACATTCGGCGCGCCCGTGCCGGCATTGAGATTGGAGACCTGAAAGGTCGTCGGCTGGAAATGCTCGGTGCCCCGGTCCCACTCGCGGGCGCTGAGCTCGGCGAGCGCCGGCGCAAAGGCGTGCACCGGGTTCTCGGCGAGCTGCGGGTAGGCGACGTGGCCCTGTACGCCGTGAACGGTGAGCCGGCCGCTAAGCGACCCCCGCCGGCCCACCTTGATCGTGTCGCCGATGGCAACCTCGCTCGAGGGCTCCCCGACCACGCACCAGTCGATGCACTCGCCCCGCTCGCGCAGAAGCTGCGCGACGCGACGCGTTCCGTCGACCGACGGACCTTCCTCGTCACTCGTGATTAGAAAGGCGATCGAGCCCCGATGCTCGGGATGCGCCGTGACGAACGCCTCGGTGGCCGTCACCATGGCGGCAAGCCCACTCTTCATATCCGCAGCGCCGCGCCCGTAGAGCATGCCGTCCCGGATTTGCGGGACAAAAGGATCGCTGTGCCACTCCTCGAGGGGCCCCGTGGGCACGACATCGGTGTGCCCGGCGAAGCAGAAGAGCGGCGACGCGCTACCACGCCGTGCCCAGAAGTTCTTGACGTTGCCGAAGGGCAACAACTCGATGGCGAAGCCCGCGGCGGCGAGCCGTTCGGTCATCAAGGACTGACAGCCCTCATCAGCGGGAGTGACTGAGCGCCGGGACAGGAGTTTCTGAGTCAGTTCAAGAGTTTGAGACATCCGTGAGGAATGGAGTGGCGGCGAAGGGGAGCCTGTCGAGCCCGAGGCGGTGGGGAGGCGCTTGGCGTTTATAAGCCGTCGACCACCCGCACAGCAAGCGGCGTTCGCGTCACGTGCCTGTAAAGTCCCGCAGCAACACTGCGCGATGCGCTTACAGGGCCCCCAGACGCGGGCAATGGCCGCTCCTGTCATCAGAGCGTCATATTTTCGTCATTTAATGGCGCGCCAGCGTGAGCGCCCCGTGGAGGAGACAAATCGTGAATGTATTCAACGTGAAACGCACGCTTCTGGCGGGGATCGGTCTCCTCTCCGTCGCCCCCGTGGGGCAGGCGGCCGACATCTCCGGGGCGGGGGCCACCTTTCCTTACCCGATCTATTCGAAGTGGGCGGACACCTATAAGCAGCAGACCGGGATCGGTCTCAACTACCAGTCGATCGGTTCGGGTGGGGGCATCAAGCAGATCAAGGCCAAGACGGTGACCTTTGGGGCCTCCGATATGCCGCTCAAGCCCGAGGAGCTGCAGCAGGCCGGGCTCGTGCAGTTTCCGATGATCATCGGCGGCGTGGTTCCGGTGGTGAACATCAAGGGAGTGCAGGGCGGCCAGATGGTGCTCGACGGTCCGACGGTGGCTGCCATCTACCTGGGCGATATCACCAAGTGGAATGACCCTCGCATTGCGAAGCTCAATCCCAAACTCGCCCTGCCGGCGACCGCGATCGCCCCAATTTATCGGTCGGACGGCTCAGGCACCAACTTCCTGTTCTCGAACTACCTCTCCAATTCGTCCGCGAAGTTCAAGGATACGATCGGCGCCAACACCTCGGTGCAGTGGCCGTCGGGTATCGGTGCCAAGGGCAACGAAGGCGTTGCCAACATGACCGCGCAGACCGATGGGGCAATCGGCTACGTCGAATACGCCTACGCCAAGCAGAACAAAATGGCCTACGCCGATCTCGTCAACAGCGGCGGCAAGCGCGTGACACCCGATGCCGCAAGCTTCCAGGCCGCCGCGGCGAATGCCGACTGGGCGCATGCCGCTGGCTATTACCTGATTCTCACCAATCAACCCGGCGATAAGAGCTGGCCGATTACTGGCGCGAGCTTCATCCTGGTGTACAGCGTGCCACCGGACCCGGCCGCGACGGGGGCAGCACTGAAGTTCTTCGACTGGGCCTACCGCAACGGAGCCAAGATGGCAGCCGATCTGGACTACGTTCCGCTGCCGGACAACCTGATCAGCCAGGTGCGCGCAACCTGGAAATCGCAGATCAAGGGAATGTGACGCCGATGCGCATCCTGCGCCCGGCGTGCGCAGGGGCCGTGAACCGCCGGCGCGCTCGAGAGTCCCGCGACCGGGACGTGCGAGCGGGCGGGCGGCGGTTGCGGTAACGGGAATGGCAGGCGCGAGAGGTTGCCGTCCGCGATGAACACGGTGACTGCGATCGATCCGCGACACGCCTCGGCGCAGCGTCTGCGCGAGCGTCTATTCGAGGGCGCGACGTTTGCGGCCGCGCTGTTGGTGCTGCTACTCCTCGGCGGCGTCGCGCTGTCCCTGCTGATCGGCTCGTGGCCCGCATTTGCGCATTTCAAGCTCAGCTTTCTCACGCGCGAGATCTGGAATCCCGTAACGGACCAGTACGGTGCGCTCGCGCCTATCTACGGCACGCTCGTGACCTCGTTTCTCGCCCTGCTGTTGGCGATTCCCGTGAGCTTCGGCATTGCGATCTTTCTCACCGAGCTCGCACCGGCATGGCTCAAGCGCCCCGTGGGGGTCGCCATCGAGCTGCTGGCCGCGGTACCGAGCATCATCTACGGGATCTGGGGCCTCTTCGTCCTGGCCCCGGTGTTGCAGCGGCACGTGCAACCCTGGCTGATCGATCATCTCGGTCCTTTGCCCCTCATCGGCCCACTGTTTCATGGGCCGCCCTTCGGCATCGGGGTGCTCACGGCGAGCTTCGTGCTCGCGATCATGGTGATCCCGTTCATCTCCGCGGTGATGCGCGATGTCTTCGAGACCGTGCCCGACGTCCTCAAGGAGTCCGGCTATGGGCTGGGCGCCACCACCACCGAGGTCATCTGGCAGGTGGTCGTCCCGTATGCGCGTACCGGCATCGTCGGCGGCATCATGCTCGGTCTCGGCCGCGCGCTCGGGGAGACCATGGCGGTGACCTTCGTCATCGGCAATGCACACCGCATCGGCTCCTCGCTCCTCGCACCGGGTACCACCATCTCCGCCTCCATCGCCAACGAGTTCGCCGAGGCGGTCGGGGATCTTTATACCTCGTCGCTCATTGCGCTCGGTGCACTCCTGTTCCTCATCACCTTCAGCGTGATCGCCATCGCCCGCCTCATGCTGCTTCGGCTCAGCCGCAGAGCGCTCTCCTCGGTATGAGTCGCCGCGCGCTTCGCAAGCTCGTCAATATTCTGGCGCTCGGACTTTCGGGGCTCGCGACGGCTGTCGGACTGTTCTTTCTCGGCGCGATTCTCTGGACGCTGATCCACAGTGGCCTCGCCGGACTGTCCCTCAAGCTGTTCACTACCATGACTCC
The DNA here is from genome assembly GCA_035621995.1 of Steroidobacteraceae bacterium. GTDB lineage: Bacteria > Pseudomonadota > Gammaproteobacteria > Steroidobacterales > Steroidobacteraceae > 13-2-20CM-66-19. The sequence continues at coordinate 9,862 of DASPWF010000044.1, read as the reverse complement.
GCCACCGGGCAGCAGCGGCGGGCTGCTCAATGCCATCTACGGCAGCGTAGTCATGACGCTGATCGGCATCCTGATCGGGGGGCCGATCGGCATGCTCGCCGGCACTTACCTCGCCGAGTACGGCCGCGCGGCGCGCATCAGTACCGTGATCCGCTTCGTCAACGACGTGCTGCTGTCGGCGCCCTCGATCATCATTGGCCTGTTCGTCTACGAACTGCTGGTGATCCGCATGGGTCATTTCTCGGCGATCGCCGGCGCGGTAGCGCTCGCGATCATCGCCATGCCGGTCACGGTACGCACCACCGAGGACATGCTGAACCTCGTGCCGCAGGGCATGAAGGACGCGTCCACTGCCATGGGGGCCTACCACTGGCGCACCATCACCAGCGTCGTCTACCCGGCGGCGCGCAGCGGCATCGTGACGGGGTTGCTGCTCGCCGTGGCGCGCATCAGCGGCGAGACCGCGCCGCTGCTCTTCACAGCGCTCAACAATCAGTTCTGGAGCAGCAACCTCGCCGCTCCCATGGCAAACCTGCCGGTCGTGATCTTTCAGTTTGCGCTCAGCCCCTATCCCAACTGGCAGCAGCTTGCGTGGTCCGGCGCCCTCATCATCACCGTGAGCATCCTGATCCTGAGCATCGCCGCACGCCTCGTCGTGTCCTCGCTCAACCCGGGCGGTAGCCGCTGATGAGCGCGCCCGAGGCTCAGCTCATCCCACCGCCTGCGCCGGCAAGCCCCCCGGGTGCCGTCAAGTTCGAGGTGCGGCATCTCAACTTCTATTATGGGCAGGCGCATGCGCTCAAAGATATCAACCTGACACTGCCGGACCGGAGGATCACAGCCTTCATCGGCCCCTCGGGATGTGGCAAGTCGACGCTGCTGCGCGTCTTCAATCGCATGTACGCGCTCTATCCCGGTCACCGTGCCACCGGGGACGTCGAGCTCGACGGTGAAGACATCCTCGCCCCCACCGTGGACGTGGCGGCGCTGCGATTCCGGGTCGGGATGGTCTTCCAGAAGCCGACGCCCTTTCCCATGTCGATCTTCGACAACGTGGCCTTCGGGCTGCGCCTGGCGCGGCGCATCTCGCGCAGCGAGCTCACCGACCGCGTCGAGGAGGCGCTGCGGGTCGCGGCGATGTGGGAGGAGGTCAAGGACAAGCTGCACGAGGACGGGCGCGGACTCTCGGGCGGCCAGCAGCAGCGTTTGTGTATTGCGCGTACCCTGGCGCTGCATCCGGAGGTGATTCTGTTCGACGAGCCGACCGCGGCGCTCGATCCGATCTCGACGCTGCGCATCGAGGAGACGCTGCAGAACCTGCGCGAGAGCTACTGCATCGCCATCGTCACGCACAACCTGCAGCAGGCGGCACGCGTCTCCAACTTCACCGCCTTCATGTATCTTGGCGAGCTGGTGGAGATCGGACCGACCGAGCAGATCTTCACGGCGCCGAAGAACCGCCGTACCGATGACTATGTCACCGGACGGTTTGGCTGAACGGGCGAACCATGAACGAGCGGCCCAACGAGCGACCCGACGAGACACCCGACCCGCGGTCCACACCGCCGGCCGACGCGGCGACCGCACCCGCGGGTACCGCATCGGGGCCTGCCGCGGGCAATGGCGCCGCGCGCATCCGCGTCGGCGAGGGCGGCCTCAACCTCAAGCCGAGTGGCCGGCTGCCGGCCCAGCGCACTGCCGAGAGTGCGCGCGGCGCGCCGCTGGAGGCGGCGATCGAGAATCCCGTCTTCACCTGCCGAGACGTGAATGTGTTCTATGGCGCGAAGCAGGCGCTGCGCGATGTCAGCATCGAAGTCGGACGGCGCCAGGTGCTCGCGGCGATCGGTCCGTCGGGGTGCGGTAAGTCGACGTTCCTGCGGTGCCTGAATCGCATGAACGACACCATCCCTGGAGCACGCGTCACCGGCACGATCCGGCTCGATGGCCGCGACATCCACGACGCGAACCTCGACGTGGTGCAGCTGCGCGCCCGCATCGGCATGGTGTTCCAGAAGCCCAACCCCTTCCCGAAATCGATCTACGAGAATGTCGCCTACGGCCCGCGCATTCACGGGCTCGCCCGCAGCCGTGCGCAGCTCGATGACATTGTCTGCACCAGCCTCACCCGGGCAGGCTTGTGGGAGGAGGTGAAGGACCGCCTGAGCAGCCCCGGCACCGGGCTCTCCGGGGGCCAGCAGCAGCGGCTGTGCATCGCGCGCACCATCGCCGTGCAGCCGGAAGTCATTCTCATGGACGAGCCGTGCTCGGCGCTCGATCCGATTGCGACCGCACGCATCGAGGACCTGATCGACGAGCTGCGCGAGTCCTACGCGATCGTGATCGTCACTCACTCCATGCAGCAGGCAGCGCGCGTCTCACAGCGCACCGCCTACTTCCATCTCGGCGAGTTGATCGAGGTCGGCGACACCGACCGGGTGTTCACCAATCCACGCCATCGCCTCACCGAGGACTACATCACCGGCAGGTTTGGCTAGCGGATCCAACGTGGGCGCGGTGCGTGCGCAAACAACCTGCGCGGCGCACAAAGAAACGGGCCCGCTTGCGCGGGCCCGGGTTGGCATCGTTCGTTGTCCTTGGGGCGCTTCTCAGAACTTGAAGCGGGCGCCCAGCGTGCTGGTGAGGGTCGAGGTGTTCAGGAACTCGTTGGCAAGTCCGTCCTGCGCCTGGCTCCACATGGTGCCGATGTACACGTCGAAGCGCTTGCTGAGGCGGTAATCGGCCTGGAGCGAGGCCAGGTTTACCTGGCCGCTGCACGAGGAGTGGGCGGCAGTCGAGCAGCCGGCGTCGGCGCCGGTGCCGAAGGCGTTTTGCTTGTAGCCGTAGTAGGCAACGGTGAGGTCCAGCTGCGGCACCACCGTCCACCTCACGCCTCCCCAGTACACGTTAAATGTCTTGTTGTTGTTGTATTCAGTGTTGTTCGTGTAAGCGAGCGTATAGCCGCCGGGGATCACGAAGCCCGCTTCGATCGGGGTCGTCGGATTGGCGAACTTGATGTTCTCGTAACCGGCGTAGAGCTTCACTGTCTCGAAGGCATACTTGGCCATCACCGCGTAGACCGTATTGTCGGAGATCGTCCCGGAGAGCGAGTTGCTCGCCGAGTAGCACGTTGCAGTGGTGGGCGCGGGCACCGGCGTCACGGGCGGATTGCATAGCGCTGCCAGCCCCTGAACCTGGTCGAGGCTGAGGGACGCCGACGATACCGCATCGTATTTCTTGGCGTAGAAGCCATCGATCGAAAAGCCAGCGAAGACCACGCCGAGCTGCGCTTGGACGGCGGTGTTGAAGGAACCACTTGAGCCCGAGAACTGGTACAGGCCTCCGATATTCAACCAGTCATAGCGAGCGGCGTACTTGAACGCGTTGTTGAGCCGCTTGTCCTCGGTGTCGCCACCGCCCTGAAAGGTGCCCGATCCACCAAACAGCGAGAACGCTGGCGACGTACCTTGCGGGTCGTACGCCGCGATGCCGTCAGCCAGCGTCGTCAGTTGGCGGCCGAACGTGAAGGAGCCGACCGTGGGGGAGGCGACTCCCACATATGCGGCGCTGTTGAAAGTTTGCCCGGCCAGACTGCTGTCGAGCGCGGCCTTCTGGGCGGTGAGGGCTACGCCGTTGTTCGCGGTCAGCGACCTCGGTCCGTCGACAAGCACGCCGCTCTGCGGATTGAAAGCGGACTCGAGGCGGAACACTGCGGCCCAATCCCCTAACAGGGGCTCATTTCCCGCTAGCCCGATTCGGGACTGGCCCTCGTTATTGGGCGTCAGCGCAGTGACCGAACCGTTGCTGTTCTTCTGGATGATCGGCTCAGTACCATACGGGCTGTAGTCGCTCGCCGGCGCGCCGTGCGTTTGGTACTGGAGGCCGACATCAACGGTGCCGTAGAGCGTGATCCCCTTCCAGGTGAGGCTATCGTCACTCGTGTTCGACGGGGGCGACGCGGTCTGCGCCTGCGCGACTCCTGCCGCTGCCAGCGAAGCAGTTAATAGACAGGCACGGATGGGTGTCATCTTTCGGGTTCCTATGGTTGATGAAAGGTCGCGCGCTGTGTCGCGCGCGTCGCCGAGTGGAAAATTCGTATCGTTCCGACAGCCGGGAGGCGCTTCATGCGCGCGACATTCTATAGCTCCAGGTGTGACATTTGTATGACAGACCGGTTGTTCAGTAGTCAAAAAAAAGACTTTAAGTCATTGTCCGCCCAAATTTAATAAGACTGAGCCTGGGTGTCCAGAGCCAAAGGCGGGGAAGTATCTCAGCGAGCCCGCAAATCGTTGCGGCGCCGCAACGACAATGGATGGTGTCGGTCCAGTTCAGCGCCTCTTCTCGCAGCAGCTCGTTCATGGAGGTCTTGGCGCGTCCGCGTCGAGGCGCTTGACGATGACGGCGCGGTAGAGACTGTAGCGGCCATCCGTGAGGGCGGCACCACCGAGCCGGCCGTCGTGGCCATGTTACACAGCATGTTGAGACTCGTTGTGCGCGGGATCGACCGGTGGATGAAGCCCGGCGCGTCCCTGCGCCTCAAGGTACTTCCTGTGCCGGACTTCAGATCGATTCGGAACCGGTAGCCATGTCGTCGCTCGACGAGGCAGCGTGTTCACCACACTTAATGGTTCCCCAGCCTGATCTCCCTTCAACCGGGCATGGTCGGGATTTCACCAGTCGATTGCGGACTACGTTCTGCCGGGCCAGATTCAAGCTCGCATCAAACAAAACCTTGACTTGCGCGGCTGCCGACTCTTGATATCTGGTCGCTATCTCCTGAATCGCTTCAGTCAGAAAGGCGGGGTGAAAGCCAAAATCTGTGGTTGTGACGCCGGTGTTGCCGGCAGCAGACCCGATGCGACAGCAACGTACAGCGGCGCCGGCCGATCAGGTTTCGCGACATGAGTTGCAGGTCACGACTATCGTTATATTTCTCCGTACATAACCGAATACCAGCTTCGAGACGACATTGCAAGCCAGGTCGCAGGACTAGCCGCAGCGCGCTACCATCGTTTGCGGGAGCAATCGCCGTGGCCAACCCAGTGGTTAAGTTCCGTGTGGACTTCAAAGCGCGCTGTTCGGTGGGTCCGGGCAAGATCGCGTTGCTCGAGGGTATCTACCGCACCGGTTCGCTCTCGCAGGCGGCCCGCGACCTGACCATGAGTTACCGCCGTGCGTGGCTGTTACTTTCGAGCCTGAACGCGGCCTTTTGCGAACCCGTCGTGGTGACAGTCACGGGCGGACGCGGCGGCGGCGGGGCGCGGCTGACGGCGTTCGGACGGCGCCTGGTGCGCATGTACCGGGAATTCGACGCCGAAGTCCAGGTTCACGCCATACGGCGCTTCAGGCCGATCGTGAGTCTCGCCCGCAGCAAGGCTCGCGAGGCTGCGCGCGCGCGCAAGGGCGTGCCGGTGCTGCGCCTCAAGGACCGCTGAGGAGCGCCACTGCGGGATCGCCTGACGGATGACCGCCCGCCGCGACACGCGTGCGGGCACCGCGTGCCAGCGCTCTGAACTTCGCGCGAGCCGGTGCCAGGCGAGCCGCGAGCGGCCACCACTTAGGTGGAATCGGCGCTGCGCAGCAGCTCGTTGATGGAGGTCTTGGCGCGCGTCTGCGCGTCGACGCGCTTGACGATGACGGCGCAGGCGAGACTGTAGCGGCCATCGCTGGCGGGCAGGGTGCCCGGCACCACTACCGAGCCCGCCGGCACCCGCCCCTGCAGGATCGTGCCGCTCGCGCGATCGTAGATGCGGGTACTCTGGCCGATGAAGACGCCCATGGAGATCACCGCACCGGCCTCCACCAGCACCCCCTCGACCACCTCCGAGCGCGCGCCGATGAAGCAGTCGTCCTCGATGATGGTGGGCGCAGCCTGCAACGGCTCGAGCACGCCGCCGATGCCCACTCCGCCCGAGAGGTGCACGTTGCGCCCGATCTGGGCACAGGAGCCGACGGTCGCCCAGGTGTCGACCATGGTGCCTGCACCGATCCACGCGCCGATGTTGACGTAGCAGGGCATCAGCACCACGTTCGGCGCCACATAGGCGCCACGGCGTACCAGGGCGTGCGGCACGATGCGGACACCGCCCGCGCGCAGCTGCTGCTCGCTCGCCGTGGCGTATTTGAGCGGCACCTTGTCGTAGAAGCGCGTGTAGCCGGCGTCGATCAGACGGTTATCGCGGAGGCGGAAGGACAGCAGTACGGCTTTCTTCAGCCACTCATTGACCACCCAACGGCCGTCGCGCGGCTCGGCGACCCGCGCCCGCCCGCTGTCGAGCAGCGCCAGGCATTCCTCGAGCGCCGCCTCGATCTCGCCGGAGACGTTGTGCGTGGTGAGCTCGGCGCGCCGCTCGTAAGCGCGATCGATCAGAGCGGCGAGGGCTGTCAGATCGCTCATGCCGGGCTTCACGCCCGCAGCGGCGGCGCGGGCGGCGCGCGCAGCGCCGCCTGGCGCTGGTCGAGCACCTGCACCAGGCGTTCCTTGAGCTGCTCGCCCGCTGCCGCGCTCAACGGGCGATTGTCGAAGTCCGTGAGATAGAACGTATCCTCGGCCCGCTCGCCGACGGTCATGATCTTGGCGGCGTGCAGCTCGATGCGCTGCTGCATCAGCACCTGCCCCACCTCGCACAGGAGGCCCGGGCGGTCGCCGGCGGTGAGCTCGAGCACCGAGCGGCGGTTGCGCTCGTCGACGCTCAGCGTGATCTGCGTCGGCGTAACGAACATGCGCGCCTGCCGCGGCGCGCGCCGCGACACCGCAAACGGCGCGTCCGCCGCTCCCTGCAGCGAGCGCCACAGCGCATGCTCGATCTCCACCAGCCGGTCGCTGTCGGCGATCGGCGCGCCGTCGTCCTCGAGCAGGTGATACAGATCGAGGCTGAAGCCGTCGCCGGTCGGCGTGATACGCGCATCGACGATGTTGAGGCCCAGCTGATCGAGCACCGCCGTGGTGCGGGCGAATCCGTGCCGGCGCGGGCGTGTGAAGATCAGCACTGCGGTCGTGCCGCGCACGCTCTCCGGGTCGAGCGCCACCAGCGGCTCATCGGAATCGGCCTCGCGTTCGGACAACAACCGTGTGTGCCAGGCGACCTCCTCGGGCGAGTGCTGCAGGAAGTAGCCGGCCGTGAAGCGCGTCCACACGGCGGCGATCGCCTCCTCGGCCACTCCTCGCTCGATCAGCAGCCGCCGCGCCGCGTCCTGGGTCTCGCGGACGAGGTGCTCCGGATCGATGGGACTCTCGAGGCCACGGCGCAGCGCGCGCCTCACCCGCTGGTAGAAGTCGCGAAACAGCGAGGCCTTCCACGAGTTCCACAGCTTCGGGTTGGTGGCGCGCACGTCGGCGCAGGTGAGCACGTAGAGATAGTCGAGGTGGGTCTCGTCGCCCACCTTGCGCGCAAACGCGTTGATCACCTGCGGGTCGCCGATGTCCTGCTTCTGCGAGGTGATCGAGAGCTCGAGGTGGTTGCGCACCAGCCAGGCGACCAGGCGCGCATCGTAGGGCGACAAGCCCTGCTCGAGGCAGAACGCCTCCGCATCCACCGCGCCGAGCTCGGAGTGATCGCCGCCGCGCCCCTTGGCGAGGTCGTGGAACAGTGCCGCGAGATAGGCCACTTCGCTGCGCGGCAACGCTTGCATGACGCGCGAGGCCTCGGGCAGCTCGTGGTCGTAACGCGGCATCGCGAAGCGGCGCAGGTTGCTCACCACGAACAGCGTGTGGGCATCGACGGTGTAGGAGTGGAACAGGTCGTATTGCATGCGGCCGACGACGCGCCCGAAGGCCGGAATGTAGCGCCCGAGCACCCCGTAGGTGTTCATGCGCCGCAGCTCGTGCGTCACTCCGACCGGCGAGCGCAGGATCTCGAGGAACAGGCGGTGATGGCGCGGGTTCTGGCGGAACTCCTCATCGATCAGCCACAGGTTCTTGGCTACCGCGCGCATGGTCGAGGCGCGCACGCCGCGAATCTCAGGGTGCTGCTGCAGCAGCGCGAAGAGCTCGAGCAGCGCCGACGGGGTGCGCGCGAACACCTCCTCGCTGACCGCCTCGAGCGAGCCGTTGCGTACCTGGAAGCGCGCGTTGAGCGGACGGGGCGGCTCGCTCTCACTCAGGATCGCCTCGCGGAACAGCTGCAGCAGCAGCTCGTTCAGCAGGCTCACGTCCTTGACCGTACGGTAGTAGCGCTGCATGAACTGCTCGACCGCGAGCGTGTAAGAGGCGTCCTCGTAGCCGAAGATCTGTGCCAGGCGGATCTGGTGGTCGAACAGCAGCCGGTCCTCGTGCCGCCCGGTGAGCGTGTGCAGGCCGAAGCGCACCTTCCACAGGAACGCCTGCGCCTGCTTCAGGCGCCGCAGCTCCGCGAGCGTAAGGAAGCCCTGGGTCGCAAGGCTATCGAGCGTATCGGTGCCGAAGTGTCGCTTGGCGACCCAGGCGATGGTCTGCACGTCGCGCAGTCCGCCGGGACCGGTCTTGACGTTCGGCTCGAGATTGTAGGCGGTGTCGTTGGCCTTGAGGTGCCGCTCGGTCTGTTCGCGCACCTTGGCCTCGAAGAACTGCTTGACCGGCCAGATGTGCTCGGGGGCGAGCGCCTCGCGCATGGTAGCGAGCCGCGCGGCGTTGCCGGCGAGCAGGCGCGCCTCGAGCAGCGTCGTCATCACACTGACATCGCCGACGCACGCCTCGCGGCACTCGAGGACGGTACGCACGCTGTGGCCCACCTCGAGACCGATGTCCCAGAGAAAGGTCACCAGGCCTTCGATCGCCGCGCTGCCGGCGCCGTCCGGCGGCTGCAGCACGAGCAGCAGGATGTCGATGTCGGAGCAGGGGTGCAGCTCGCCGCGGCCGTAGCCGCCGACGGCGACCAGGGCCCATTCACTCTGGCCGCCACAGTGCATCACCCACGCCTCGCGCAGTACCGCATCGATGAGCGTCGCGCGCGCGTGCACCAGCTCCTCCACGGGATCCTCGGCGAGGAAGCGTGACTTGAGCTCCTCGTGCGCCTGTCGCAGGAGCTCGCGCCACGCGCCGGGTGAGGGGTCGGCGGAGAGCTCTGCGGACAGTCGCGACAGTAGTGGCCAGATGGGCGAAGGCGAGAGGGGCGGGAGCGTTTCCTCGAGCAACTCTGAGTCCGCAGCTCCCATCGGTGCGACCGGCCCGCCTCTAGTGCTGCGCGCCGTTCGCGCCGAGCGTCAGCACGTCGAACCCGCTGTCGGTGACGAGCACAGTGTGCTCCCACTGCGCCGACAGCGAGTGGTCCTTGGTGATGACGGTCCAGCCGTCCGGCAGCAGCCGCACGTGGCGCTTGCCGGCGTTCACCATCGGCTCGATGGTGAAGATCATCCCGGGCTTGAGCTCGAGGCCGGTACCCGGCTCGCCGTAGTGCAGCACCTGCGGGTCCTCGTGATACACGCGCCCGATTCCGTGCCCGCAGTACTCGCGCACCACCGAGTAGTCCTGGCTCTCGACGAAGCTCTGGATGGCGTGACCGATGTCGCCGAGATGCGCTCCGGGACGCACGGTCTCGATGCCGCGCCACATGGCGGCGAAGCAGGTGTCACTCAGACGCTGGGCGTGGGTGGGCGGCTTGCCGACGAAGTACATGCGGCTGGTGTCGCCATGAAAGCCCTCGCGGATCACGGTCACGTCGATATTGACGATGTCGCCCGCCTTGAGGCGCTTGTCGTTCGGGATGCCGTGGCAGACCACGTGATTGACCGAGGTGCAGATGGTCTTGGGGAAGCCGCGGTAATTGAGGTTCGCCGGCACCGAGCGCTGCACGTTGACGATGTGGTCGTGGCAGATGCGGTCGAGCTCCTCCGTGGTCACACCCGGTACGACGTGCTCGCCGATCATGTCGAGCACTTCGGCCGCGAG
>DASPWF010000043.1:0-9757 GCA_035621995.1 Steroidobacteraceae bacterium | reverse complement strand
GGTGCGCGTGCCGTCATCCATTGCCGACGCGCTCCGGGCAGCCGATGTTGAAGTGTGGTTTGACTGGGAGGAACTGCGTGGCGGCGATCTGCTTCAGGAGAGAGTGGAAGCTCGCCCGCGATCGTACCGACGACGCCAGTGACCGAATCGTCGCACGCGATATCCCTAGTGGACTGTAACGGTTGATGTGGAAGTGTCGATGCGGCGTGTCGGGTCGAAGTACCGCCACTTCACGGTCTTGGGGGCCTCGTTATAGCGACGGATGTAACGCATGATCTTCCTCTTCAGGTCCGGGACCGAGGTGAAGACGCCGCGAGCGATGACATCGCGCTCGATCTTGGCAAACCAGAGCTCGACTTGGTTGAGCCAGGAGGAGTAGGTGGGGGTGAAGTGCAGGTGGACCTTCGGATGAGCCCCGAGGAACTCACTGACCTGCGCGGTTTTGTGCGTCGAGAGATTGTCGGCTATCACGTGGATCTCTTTGCCGCGAGGCTGGTTGACGACGATGTCGGTGAGGAAGGCGACGAACTCGGCCGAGGTGTGTCGCGAGGCCGTGCGACCGAGCACCTCACCCGTCTTGGTATTAAAGGCGGCGTAAAGCGAGAGCGTGCCGTGGCGGTAGTACTCAAAACCATGCCGCTCGGCGCGCCCCGGGGACAGCGGCAGCACCGGATCGAGCCGGTCGAGGGCCTGGATGTGCGACTTCTCATCGACGCAGAAGATCGCGGCATGAGCGGGTGGATCGAGGTACAGCCCGAGGATATCCGCGGCCTTTTTTTCAAAGTCCGGATCGTCCGAAGCCATATACCGATCAAGCCGCTGCGGGCGCAGCGCATGTTTGCTCCACACCCGTGCCACCATCATGTGCGAGATCCCAAGCTGCTCGGCGAGCTTGCGGGTACTCCAGTGCGTGGAGCCGTCCGCGGGTTTGCGCTTGACCGTCCACTCCAGGATCCGTGCCTCAAGCTGCGGGGTGAGCCGCGTAGCCTCCTGCCCCGCATGCCGGGAAAACAGCCCCGCCAGGCGTTCGGCCAGATACCGCTTGCTCCAGCGGTCGATGAACGCGTCGTTGCAGTCGAGCTTCTCGCGGATCGCCGCCCAGGTCTCCCCAGCATCGAGCAGCAGAATCAGTCGTGCTCGCCGGGCATCATCGGCGCGCCCGGCGCGACTCATCGCTCGACGATTCAGCTCCGTTCGTTCCACAGCGGTCAGTGTGATCGTGCTCATAAACACGATCATACTCCCCTTTTACATGTTACAGTCCACTAGCTACGCCTCACGGGGAGGCTGAAGCGGCTCAGAGAAACTGCGAGGCGCCGAGTGCGGCCGGCGTCGAGCTGTGGTCCGATCGGGGCGCTTGGCGCGGTGGGACGTCTGGCGAAGCTTTAAGCGCCTCTTAAGAATCCGTCCTCATCATGCCGGCCGCGCGTGGCGGTGAATCCGTCTGTACGCTGCGCGCTTTGGCGGGCCGGCTAAAACCCGGCCCGTGTTTTTCGGCCTTTCCGCTGGTTACCTATTGGGCCTGAGTCTCGGGCGCCCCGTATACGCAAGTCGTCGTAGCGATGTCGCTGTAGTTATCAAGCACGACAGCAGTCGCCTGTTCAACTGTCGCCGCGGCATCGCCGAGCTTCTCATTCCCCTTGATGTTGTCATACGTCTTTGCGAACGTTTCGTCGACTTTCTTCATTGCCGCCGACTGTGCCTTGGACAACCGATTTGCGGACTTCTCGAGCTTCTTGTAGGCGGCGTTCTCGGCCCTTACAGCCTTGTTCAGTTCATCGACGGTCGAATCGGGGCCAAGCGCACCGACGGTGGCGACTGCCTTCGCGTATCCGCCGAGATCTTTGCAGAAATTGACTTTTGCTTGATCGACATTCGGCGTGCAGGCTACCAGCGTAACGATGATCGCAGAAGCCCCGAGCGAGATAAGCTGTCTGTTCACGATTGTCCCCTTCTTCGTTCCGAGGGAAGCGGAGCGTAGGTCCCTGAAAGGGAGCGCCGGTCGCACGGCACGCCTCCCTTCTGAGCTCACCGCAGAAGTCTACGCTCTCTGGTTGTAATCGGGGTGGTCGGGCGAGAGCATGTCACCGAAGTCCTGAGACCTTACAGTCAGCGATGTGATCGGAAAGGACACTGATTAGATTGGTCGGGGTGACAGGATTTGAACCTGCGACATCTACGTCCCAAACGTAGCGCTCTACCAGTCTGAGCTACACCCCGCGAAGGGGATGCGATTCTACTACGCGACGGCGCGGGCTCTTCAAGAAACGCCGTCCGCCGTTACGCGCAGCTCGCGCGCCAACACGGCACGCAACCGTTCAAGATCGTGAACCCGCTGAGCCGCCTTACGCACGGCACGGACATCGATGGTCGCGGCAACGCGCAACGCGCCGTATTCGACGCGCGCGGCTTCGAGTGCCTCGAGCGTGCCGGGCCAGCGCGTCGCGAGCGTCTGCCGCGCGGCCCGAGCCACAGCCTCTCTCCACCGTGCCGGGCTCGCGGTCTCGTACATCGGGGGCTCCTGCTGGAAAGCGCGCGCATGATGCCTGGAGCATGTGACAGCGGCCGGTCGCGCGGCTTACAGGATTGTTGCGGCGCCTGACACGATCTGCCCGGGCAATGAAAGCCTTGACAATCACAGCCTAGGCAAGTATATTTACCGTTAAGCCCCGCAGGAGGGGAGTAACCGTATCCCCAACGGGAGATTTTCACGGAGCAGTATCTTGGGCGACATTTACGACAACGCGAGCTACCAGCCATGCCGGAGCATCGGCTCGATGCTGAGCCGCGTGAGGGTCGAGATGCTGGCAGCCATCGACCGGGAGCTCGCGGCAGACAAGCGTCTCGCGCCCCTGGAAATGAGTGCGGCCCAGTACATCATCATCGCGAACCTCGCGGGGCCCGGGGAGCCGAAGTCGGCCGCCGATCTGTGTAAGGGCATTTCGTACGACGCGGGTGCCATGACGCGCATGCTCGACCGGCTCGAGAGCAAGGGTCTGATCCGCCGCAACCGCAGCGCCCACGACCGCCGGCTGATGATTCTCGAGCTCACCGACGAGGGACGCGCCGCGTACCCGCGCATGCGGGAGATCTCGATGGGTGTAGCCAATCGGTTCTTGCGCGGCTTCACCAAGGCCGAGGCGCGGCAGCTCGAGGGATTTCTCACGCGCATGCTCGACAACGCCCACGGCGTCTCGGCACGAGCCAGCGCCTGAGGCGAAGTTTTTTTGAGTAATTATCTGCCTAGGCATTATTAGCCGTGGCAGTGACAGGCACAAGCAGGAAGCAAAGGACGACCATGAGCACGCACAACACCACTTCAGCCATCGCGCGCCGCTGGCGCTGGCTCGGCGCGGTACTCGGAGTCACGCTTACCGTCGGGCTGGTTTACGGTGCGTACTGGGCGCAGGTACTGCGCTACCGGCAGAGCACCGACGACGCCTATGTCGGCGGCAACGTGGTGCAGATCACCCCGCAGATCTCCGGCACGGTTGTAGCGATCGGCGCGGACGACACCCAGTTCGTGAAGGCCGGACAGACGCTGGTGCGCCTCGATCAGGCGGACGCGCGCGTCGCGCTCGACCAGGCTGAGGCGCAGCTTGCACGGACGGTACGGGACGTCCGCAACCTCTTTTCCACGACGTCTGAGCTCGACGCCGCCGTGCAGATGCGCCAGACGGAGCTCGCGGCCGCGCAGAGCGATCTGGCGCGCCGCCAGCGACTCGGCACGACGGGTGCAATTTCCGGCGAGGAGCTGCAGCACGCGAACGATGCGGTCAAGACGGCCCAGTCGGCACTGCGCGCGGCCGAGCAGCAGCTCGCCGCCAATCGCGCCCGCGTGGATGGGACCACGCTCAGGGACCACCCCCAGGTGCGCGATGCCGCGGCCGCCGTGCGTAACGCTTACCTCACGCTCGCGCGCACCGAGTTACCCGCGCCGGTGGCGGGGTTTGTGGCACGGCGCAACGTCCAGCTCGGCCAGCGGGTCGGCCCCGGTGCGCCGCTGATGTCGGTCGTGCCGCTCGACCAGGTGTGGGTGGACGCCAACTTCAAGGAGCCGCAGCTCGCGCGCATGCGCGTGGGTCAGCCCGTGATACTCACCGCCGACCTCTACGGATCGCACGTGGTCTATCACGGTAGAGTGGCGGGCTTCGGCGCGGGCACCGGTGCCGCCTTCTCACTACTGCCGGCGCAAAATGCGACGGGCAACTGGATCAAGATCGTGCAGCGGGTACCGGTGCGCATTGCGCTTGACCCGGGTGAGATCGCGACGCACCCGTTGCAGATCGGTCTGTCGATGAAGGCCGAGGTCGACGTGCGAGGTGGCGCCGACGGCGAACGTCTGCCGCAGCTTGCGAGCAACGCTGCCGCTTGGTCCACCGACGTGTTCGGCTCGAGCGATGCGCGCGCCAGCGCGCGTGTGGAGGAGATCATTGCGGCCAACCAGTCGCTGCCCCCGGCGCGCGCCACTGCCGCGCGCGATGGGCCGCAAGGGTCGGCCCTCCTGGCCAACGCCCACCTCGTCGCTGGCGCGGCGCGGGTACACTGAAAACACTGCGAGCGCCTCCCGAGCGGGAGCCTGCGAGATATGTCCCCAGAGAATGCTGACAGACCGGCGAGCGGCGGCGCCCCGAAGGGGGTGCCGGCCGCGCTGCCGCCGCTCAGCGGTGCAAAGCTCGCGATCGGCACGGTAGCGCTGTCGCTCGCAACGTTCATGAATGTGCTCGACACGTCGATTGCCAACGTGTCGCTGCCCTCGATCGCGGGCGACCTCGGTGTCTCGCCCGACCAGGGGACGTGGGTGATCACCTCCTTCGGCGTCGCCAACGCCATCTCGCTCCCCCTGACCGGGTGGCTCACGCGGCGCTTCGGTCAGGTGCGGCTGTTCACCGCGTCGATCGTGCTGTTCGTCATCGCCTCCTTCCTGTGCGCGCTGGCACCGAGCCTCTCGCTGCTGATTCTGTTTCGCGTCCTCCAGGGCGCAGTGGCCGGCCCGATGATCCCGCTGTCACAGGCGTTGCTGTTGGCGAGTTACCCGAAGAACCGCGCCGGCACGGCGCTCGCGATGTGGTCGATCACGACGCTCGTGGCACCGGTGGTGGGTCCGGTACTCGGCGGCTGGATCACCGACAACATCTCCTGGCCGTGGATTTTCTACATCAATGTGCCGGTGGGTATCGGGGCGGCATTTGTCACCTGGGCAATCTACCGCGATCGGGAAACCCCGACCGCGAGGGTGCCCGTGGATGCCGTGGGCCTCGGACTGCTGATGATCTGGGTCGGCTCGATGCAGGTCATGCTGGACCAGGGTAAGGATCTCGATTGGTTCAACTCGGGCACCATCGTGACGCTCGCCTGTGTGGCGGTCGTCGGGTTCGCGGTATTCCTCATCTGGGAGCTCACTGAGGAACATCCCATCGTCGATCTGTCGCTGTTCCGGGTACGCAACTTCTGGGTGAGCACACTCGCGATGCTGTGCGCCTACGGACTGTTCTTCGGCAACGTGGTGTTGCTGCCGCTGTGGCTGCAGCAGTACATGGGCTACACGGCGACACTGGCCGGCGAGGTACTCGCTCCCGTCGGGTTCCTTGCAATCGTGCTGAGCCCGGTCGTCGGGCGTATGTCCGATCGCGTCGATCCGCGGATCATGGTGTCGATCTCGTTCGCAATCTTCGCGCTAGTACTGTTCATGCGCTCACACTTCAACACCGACGCCACGATCGGGACGTTGATACTGCCGACGGTGATCCAGGGCGCGGCAATGGCGGCATTCTTCATCCCGCTGGTGACGATATCGCTCTCCGGGCTGTCGCCGGAACGTATCCCAGCGGCTTCCGGACTGTTCAACTTCGCCCGCATCACGGCGGGCTCGTTCGGTACGTCGATCACGACCACTCTGTGGGACCGGCGTGCGACGCTGCATCACGCACAACTGGTCGAGCGGCTGACCAGTGGCGACTCCGTGACCTCGCAGGCCCTCGGCACGCTTCAGGGGGGTGGCTTGGGCAGCGACCAGAGCTACTTTGCGCTCAATCGGCTGGTCGACTCGCAGGCGTTCATGCTCTCGGCCGACGATATCTTCTACGTCTCCGGGATCGCCTTTCTCGCGTTGATTGTCCTGGTGTGGCTGGCGAGGCCGGTACGGGGGGCGGGCGGCGCGGCCGCCGCCTCGGGCGCTCACTGAGCGCGCTGCCTCAGGGTTTGCTCGGCGGCGCTCGCGCGGCGCGCAGCAGCCGCGGTGGCACGAGCCACTGCAGCGCGCCGCGACCGGCATGCGCCGCGGCGGGAAACGCGATCAGGGCCACTCCCATCTTGCGCAATTCAAACGCGCTGCTGCCGGCATTACCCGCGAGGCATATGGCGAGCAACCGGCCGAGATCGGGTTGATGTCCGACGACCGCAACGCGCCGCTCGCGCAGTCGAGCCAGCGCGTTGAGCAACGCCTCGGGCGGCGCTCCCGGCAGCAGCAGCGCACTTTCGACGGCGCGCGGCCATCCGGCCTGCGTGGTGAGGATCGCGGCGGTCTGCCGCGCACGTTCGAGCGGACTCGTCAGGACGCGCGTTGGACGCTCCGTCATGCGCCGCAGTCCCGCCGCCGCGCGGCGGGCGCGGGTCACCCCACGCGGGGACAGTGGACGCCCACCGTCGTCCGGCCAACGCCCGTCATTGCGCTCAAACGCGATCGCATGCCGGACGATGAGCAGCTCCATAGCGGGAGCTACCGGCGATCAGTGCTTGACCGGCCGGAATTCTGGCGCGGGGGAGTGAGGGGCGGTGGCGGCGACCTCCGCGGCGGTGGAGGTGACTTCCTCCGGAGCGCGTGCCGGTGCATGCGCGCCGTTCGCGGCAGCAGCCTCGGTCAACTGACCTAAGCGGGTCCGTAGCGCTCGCCAGCGCTTGCCGCGCACCTTGCGCCACGAGCGCGTGACCGTATCGCGCGCGTGCGTCGTAACCTGCGCGTTCTGTTCGGCGAGGCGGCCCATCAGGAAGAGCGTGGCAGGCGGCAGGCCGCTCTCGGGATCGGCGGCGAGTGCCGCTAGCCGTTTTTGCGCCATGTAGGCGTCCTGGTGCGCCCCGAGGCGGTCCTGGAGCCGGCGCAATGCCTTGAGCATGTCATCGGCAGGTCGCCCGAATATGACTGCCCCGCACTCGGTCGCATAGCGAAGCTGCTTGGCCCGGCGGCGCACCTGGTGGTAGTCCTCCATAGAGGACTTGGCGCGCAGCTTCCCCACTGACTTGCGCAGTTTGCGAAAGCGCCGCCGCACGCGCTCGGGCATTACCTGCATGGCGCGGTCACCGCCATCGGCGGTTCCGCGTTCGGCCACTGCGAACGTCAGCGTCTCGAGCCAGCGGCGCGTCGGCTCGGAGTCGAGCGCGCGAATCATTCGTGCCCGCGCCCGCGCGCGCTCGCTCTCGAGACGCGCCCGCAGCGGCTCGGCAGCCGCACGTTCGTGCTCCGGCCGGCTCTCACAGTAGTGGGCGAGCTCACTCAGCTGGACGTCGAGGTCGCGTGTTGCACCGAGGCTGCGCAGCAGCGCCTTGGTTGTCTTGCGGGCACGCACCAGCGACGGCGGCAGCTGGTGTTTGAAGAGGCCGAGGGTCGCATCGATACGCCGCGCGGTCACTCGCAGCTGGTGCAGCTCCTCGGGATCCTGGCCGAGGCGGGCGCCCGGCTCATGCCTGCGCCAGGCGCCCACCAAGCGGGCAAGCTCGGCCATCGCCACGTCGTACGCAGTCGCAGCGGCATCGAGCGCTAGTTCGGGATCCGCGAGCGCCTCTATATCGGCAGGCGCGAACTCCGCCGCGGTGCCGACCGTCGCTGAGTCAGCAGCGTTTACGGGAATCTTCATGAAGCAAAGAGTCTAGGTCTTATCGTCATAGAAGTGTAACAAAAGCGGTGCCTTGGCGGCGCGCCGTCGTAAGCCCCAGCCTCAGGACGCGAGGTGGTGGGTGAAAAAGTTCCTCGCAGATCTGGCTGTCCGCTGGGTCAAGAAAGTGGCGCGACGCTCGGTTCGCGGCACGATCTCGTCGTTTGACGAAAACGATAGCAGAAATGACCGAGCCGAGGGCGTCGACGTAGCGAACCGGAGCTTTCGACCGCCGCGGCGTGCGTGATTGTGGTGCCCGAGTGAGCGGCAGGGCCGCTGGGGCGGCCAAACGCGCTACGCTGTCGGGGGCGGGCCAGGGAGAAATTGACGCTCCTTAAGCCACTTACGTATGATTCGCGGCCCCGTGCGGCGGGGCCGGCGAGGGCGCCTTTTTCGGGTCGTGCCCGTAGCTCAGGCGGATAGAGCATCGGCCTTCTAAGCCGAGGGTCGCAGGTTCGAGTCCTGCCGGGCACGCCAGCCGCCCACGAGGACGCGACGGTGGACGTAGCTCAGTTGGTAGAGCCCCGGGTTGTGATCCCGGTTGTCGTGGGTTCGAGTCCCATCGTCCACCCCAGTTATCGAGCGGGTGCCGCGCCGAATTGAAGAAGGGCCGTTAGCTCAGCTGGTAGAGCAGGAGACTCTTAATCTCTTGGTCGTAGGTTCGATCCCTACACGGCCCACCATACTTTTTGTAGCTCGCTGAGCGCGGTGCTGGCTGCGCGCGAAACTTCCCGCAGCGATGTCCCGACACGGTGCGCGCTCAGTACGTGCCGTTACCACCGAGCATCATTGAAAGTAACGCGTGC
This sequence comes from Steroidobacteraceae bacterium, assembly GCA_035621995.1. Lineage (GTDB taxonomy): Bacteria > Pseudomonadota > Gammaproteobacteria > Steroidobacterales > Steroidobacteraceae > 13-2-20CM-66-19. Next base: position 1,083 of record DASPWF010000043.1, on the reverse strand, counting down.
GTCATCGCACGGACAAGGAAGGACTCGGGCGAGCACGTGTGCGGTACCAAACCTGCTCCAACTCCGCGCATCCAACGTGCGTGACCGTCCATGACCGCGCGGCGTTCGCCCGTTTGTGGCGAGACCGTAGCTCTGCCCCTGGCGCTCGCTATCGAATTCGAGCGAGCCGCAGCGCAGAAGTCATTGATTAGACTCTGCCTTTACGCCGCCGCTGCTGTAGGCGCTCTCCCACGCGCCGCCACCGACCCCTCCCATTGCGCCATTGCCTCATGCCACTAATCCTTTCGCTGAGGAGCGAAGCGTCGAGCGACACGCAGGAGGCAAGTGATGAGTAGCAGCCATGCGATACGGAGAACCGGAATCATTATGTGTGGGATGGCAACTGCCGCGCTGCTCGCGGGGGTGAGCTACGCGGCGTCGCGGAGCGAACTCGCGAAATCGGCGGAGCGACTCGATCGGGAGACGCGCGCGGCGGCTGCCCACGCCGATACCGTCTCGCCCGTGTACCGGGACGATGTGCACGAGCTGGCACAGCGCGTGGCGGAGTTTCGCAGCGCCGTGGAGACTGACACAGTGAGTGACTCCGAAGTATCGGCGGACTTCAAACGCGTCGCCGTCAGCTACGAGCAATTCCGCGCGGAGGTCGACCATGCAAGGACCCAGCAGTCCTATGCGGACCTGCGGGCGGTGACGGCGCCCTACGAGGACATCGAGCGGGAACTCGGTATCCACGCAGGCTACGGCACGCGCGAGTAGCGCCGACGCAGAGTGGCGGTGGCGCAAGGTCGCTGACCGCGAGCTTCTGTCGCATCGCGCGTGCGCTACCGGCCTGCAACGGTAGGCGCGCTTCACCCCCCCCGGCGGCTCTGCGGAGCGCGCGGCCCGCTGCGTGCAGCGGCGGCCGCGGCCCGCGGGGCCAGGCACACCATCAGGTATAATCTGCCACCCCTACGCGCGGCCGGAATAGCGTGGCTGACGAGAGGGTCCGGCGCGCACGGCACGCGAAAGTGGCGGAACTGGCAGACGCGCTGGACTTAGGATCCAGTGGGGAAACCCGTGAGAGTTCGAGTCTCTCCTTTCGCA
>DASPWF010000042.1:0-29096 GCA_035621995.1 Steroidobacteraceae bacterium | reverse complement strand
TCAGCACCCATGCGGCGAGTATCGCAAGCGGCAGGGTGAAGGCGACGCTGCGCACCGCGACGTCGAGGCTCAGGCGCAGGGCGTCGAGTTCGGCGGAGCTGGGAAGTTCGTACATACCGGGTGTGGCCACTGGCCGGGCTGTCAGCGGCGGCACTCTCTCACGAGAACCTCACCCCGGGCCAGTGCCGGCGCACTCGCTGCACGAGAGCGCCGCCTGACCGGGCGGCGGCCGCAGGCCACCGCTGCAGCGTGTGACTCAAGCGGCGCGGGCGGCCGCGCAGCGCCTCAGGCGACCAGGCCCGCCTTGAGCGCAATCGGTACGCGCGGCGGCGGGGTGAGCGCGTACGCGGCGAGACCCTTCTGCTCCAGCCACTCGTGATTGAAGAGCCGCGACTGGTACTTCGCGCCGCCGTCGCACAGCACCGTCACGATGGTGTGCCCAGGCCCGAGCTCGCGCGCCACGTGCAGCGCCGCAGCGACATTGATGCCGCTGGTGCTGCCGAGAAACAAACCCTCCTCGTACAGCAGCCGGTACACGCAGCGCACCGTGTCGGCGTCTTCGACCAGCACCGCATCGTCGAGCGGCGCGCCCTCGAGGTTCGCGGTGATGCGGCCGATGCCGATGCCCTCGGTGATCGAGCCACTGCCGCTCGCCTTCAGCGTGCCGGTGCGGAACCAGGCGTAGAGGCTGCTGCCGGGCGGATCGGCGAGCACGCAGCGGATCTCGCGGCGCCGCGATTTCAGATAGTCCGAGACGCCGGCCAGCGTCCCGCCGGTCCCGGTCGAGGCCACGAACGCATCGATGCGGCCGTTGGTCTGCGCCCAGATCTCAGGACCGGTGGTACGCAGGTGGGTCTCGCGGTTCGCCGTGTTGTCGAACTGGTTGGACCAGATGGCATTCGGGAGCGATGCGGCCAGACGTTGTGCCACCTTTTGGTACTGGTTGGGATTGCTGTAGGGAACCACCGGCACTTTGTGCACTTCCGCGCCGAGCATCTCGAGCAGCCGGTATTTCTCCGGTGACTGGTTGTCGGGCATCACGATGATGCAGCGGTAGCCGCGGGCGTTGCACACGTGCGCCAGCCCGATCCCGGTGTTGCCCGCGGTGCCCTCGACGACCGTGCCGCCCGCAGGCAGCTCGCCGCGCCGCTCTGCGGCGGCGATGATGGCGCTCGCCGCCCGGTCCTTGACCGAGCCACCCGGATTCATGAACTCCGCTTTGCCGAGGATGTCGCACCCGGTGGCCTCGCTCATGCCCCGCAGGCGAATGAGCGGCGTGTTGCCGACAGCGCCGACGAAACCCTCGACGTGACTCATGCGATGGCTCCGGCGCGCACCGCACCCGCCCCGGCGATGGAAGAGAGCGCCTCGGCCGGGGCGAACCCGGCCACGTCGCCGATGATGAGCAGCGCCGGGGGGATGACGCGCTGCTCGGCGGCGAGCGCCGTGATGCGCTCGAGTGGGGCACGCAGGATGCGCTCGCCGGGGAGCGTCGCCCGCTCGATGATCGCCGCCGGATGCGCGCTCGCGGCGCCGGCGGCGCGCAGCCGTGCCACGATCGCGGGCAGCTGTGCCACCGCCATGTAGAAGACGACGGTGTGCTGTGGGTCGGCGAAAAAGCGCCAGTCGCCCGCCCCGGACTCTTCCTGGTGGCCGTTGACGAACGTGACGCTCTGCGCTAGGCGGCGGTGCGTGAGAGGCAGCGCGGCGCGCGCCGCGGCAGCGAGCGCCGCGGTGATGCCCGGGACGACCGTGCACGGGATGTCGTGGGCGGCGAGCACTTCGAGCTCCTCGCCGCCGCGACCGAACACAAAAGGATCGCCGCCCTTCAGGCGCGCCACGCGCTTCCCCTCACCTGCGAGCTTCACGAGCAGCTCGTGGATGCGCTCCTGCTGGCCGCTGTCACCGGATTCCTTGCCGACAAAAATGCGCTCGGCATCGCGGCGCGCGCGCTCGAGCACCTGCAGGCTCACCAGGCGGTCATAGAGGATCACGTCCGCCTGCTGCAGCAGCTGCAACGCCCGCAGCGTGAGCAGATCGGCATCGCCCGGACCTGCCCCGATCAGGTAGACCTCACCGAGGCTGCCGCGGGCTGGCGCACGCGTCGAGATGAGCTGCGAGGTGCGCAGCTCCCGCGCCAGTGCGCGCTCGGCGCCCGGCTCATCGCCGCTCAGTACGTGGCTCGCCACCGGGCCGGACGCCACGCGCTCCCAGAAGGCGCGCCGCGCGAGTGCCGACAGCGCGCGCTGCACCGCCTGGCGGCGTGCGCCCATGAAGCGAGCCAGCACCCCGAGACGTGCCGGCAGCAGCGCCTCGATCTGCTCGCGTACGCGCCGTGCGAGCACCGGCGCCTGCCCGGCCGAGCTCACCGCGACGAGCAACGGCGAGCGCTCGATGATGGCCGGAAAGATGAACGTCGAGAGCTGCGCATCGTCGACTACGTTGACAGGGATGTGCCGCTCGCGTGCCGCCCAGGAGACTTCGCTGTTGGTCAGTGCATCGTCGGTGGCGGCGACCACGGCGACCGCATTCGCCAGCTGCCCGGGAGAGAACTCGGCGGCGACGTGAGCGAGCTCGCCGCGCTCACGGTGCGCGGTGAGCGCGGCGTGCAGCTCCGGAGCGATGACGGTGACCTGCGCGCCGGCCCTGAGCAGCCAGGACACCTTACGCAACGCGACGCTGCCGCCGCCCACCACCACGACGGGCCGCGAATCGAGGCGCAGAAACACCGGCAGGTAGTCCATCGCTTCCCGCCCCGGGCTCAGAGGGGCAGGGCCGCCGGCAAGCGGGCCGCCGCGGGAATTCTCGGATGCAGGCCGCATTCTCGGGACTCGGGTTGCTCCCACCACCAGCGTCCGGCGCGGCGGCTCTCGCCCGGCTGGATCGCACGCGTGCACGGCGCACAGCCGATACTCGGAAACTGACGGTCGTGAAGGGCATTGTACGGCAGCCGCTGCACACGGATGTATTGCCAGACTTCGGCCTCGCTCCACTCGAGCAGCGGGCTGATCTTGTAGAGCCCGTGCTCGGCATCCCATTCCGCGGACTGGCCGTGGGCGCGGCCCGCGGATTGCTCGCGCCGCACGCCCGTGATCCATGCGGAGAAGCCCGCGGTCGCGCGCCGGAAGGGCTCGACCTTGCGCACCCGGCAGCACTCGAGGCGCGCCGCAACGCTTGCGTAGAAGCCGTTCACGCCCTGTCGGGCGACCAAGCGCTCGAGATCGGCGGCGTCCGGATAGACGAGACGGAGCCTGCGCCGATAGCGACGCTGCAGCCGCTCGAGGAGCTCGTAGGTCTCCTCGGGCAGCCGCCCGGTGTCGATGCTGAACATCTGGATCTGCGGCAGGTGCGTCCAGATGATGTCGGTGAGCACCATGGCCTCGGCACCGAGACTGTTCGAGTAGACCAACCGCCCGTGCTCGGCGAGCGCCGCGGCGAGCAGCGTGCGTACCGCTGCCGACTTCTCCTCCAGTTCCGCGCTCGCTACCTCGCCCATGATCCCCGCGACTATAGCGACGCTCGCCCGGCGCGCAGAACGAATGATTGCTTCTTAGGGTCTGCGCGACGGTTATGGAACGGTAACAGGCCGCTCACCGCGCGGTTGCAGCTTGGGTTAGGCTTGGCGCATGAAGGGCTGTGCGCCATGAAGATGCACCAGCTGCGCTACCTGGCCGCGGTGGCGCAGAGCGGTCTCAACATCACGGCGGCGGCCCAGAAGCTGCACACCTCACAACCCGGCGTGAGCAAGCAGATCAAGCTGCTCGAGGACGAGCTCGGCTTCCAGATCTTCGTGCGCGAGGGGCGTAACCTCACCCGCATCACACCCGCTGGACAGCAGGTCATCGAGCGCGCCGTGCGCATCCTGCAGGAGGCGCAGAGCATCCGCAGTCTGTCGACGGAGCTGCGCGACGAGGGCAAGGGGAGCCTCTCGATCGGTACCACCCACACGCAGGCGCGCTACGTGCTGCCCGGCGTGATCCGCGAGTTCCGCAGCCGCTATCCGCAGGTACGCCTCAACCTGCACCAGGGCACCTCCGAGCAGATCGCGGAGATGGTGACGAGTGACCGCATCGATTGCGCGGTCGCCACCGGCTCGGAACACCTGTTCGCCGATCTGACGCTCCTGCCGTGCTATCGCTGGCACCGCACCGTCATCGTGCCGCGGGGCCACCCGCTCGCCGACGGCGGCCGGCTCACCTTCAAGGCGCTAGCAGCCTATCCGCTCATCACCTACACGTTCAGCTTCACGGGGCCCTCATCGCTCCACGAGGCCTTTGCCAAGGCCGCGCTCATTCCCAACATCGCCATCACCGCGCGCGACGCCGACGTCATTCAGACCTACGTGCGGCTCGGACTTGGGGTGGGCATCGTCGCTAACATGGCCGTGGATCCCGCCGATCCCGATCTCACCGCGATCGACGCCTCGCACCTGTTTGCGGCACACACCACCTGGATCGGTTTTCGACGCGGGACGCTGCTGCGTCGCTACATGTACGATTTTGCGCAGCTGCTGGCGCCGCACCTGGACCGGCGCCTCATCGAGCGCGCACATCGCGCCGCTTCGGCGCACGAGGTGGCGGGACTTTTTACCGAGACCGTGCTACCGGAGCGCTAGCCGCCGGCGAAGGCGCCTCACCCGCGGGGCGCCGCCAGGTATCAAACTTGCCGGGCGACCTGGGCGCCGCGGCTGAGGAAGCGCTGCGCTCGCAGCGCGACGAGTGAGGCGCCCGCCGCGCCGGGCTGATAGGCGACGTCGTAGCGTGTCAGCGCCCGCCGTGCGGCCTGCGGGTCTTCGCCGGGCGCGAGCTCCATGGCATCGAACCCGCAGCGCGCCAGCAGGAACACCTGGTCCTGGCGCACGCCGGTCCCCACCGCCCGCAACTCACCGCTGAAGCCGAGCCGCTCGCGCAGCAGTCGGCCCTGGGAGTAACCGCGACCGTCGCCCGGATTGGGAAATTCCACCGCCACCAGGCCGAGCCGCGGCAGATCGGCGGCGAGCTCCGCGACCGTGTCGGACGGCGTCAGGCGCACGCCGAGGCGGCCGCTCCAGGTGCGCCAGCGCTCGCCCTCGGCACGTAAGCGCGCGAGCGGAACGATGAGCGCCACGGCTTCGTCCTCGGCGCCTTCCTCACCGTGATAGCGCCACTCATCCACCACCCACTCAAGCCGCCGCAGGATGTGCCGCATAAGCACCCTCCCGGAATGGTACGAGCCCTACGCGGCGCAGCGTCTCGATGAAGCGCTCGCCTTCGACGCGCAGCGCGCGGTACACCTCGACGATGCGCTCGATGGTGGCGGCCACCTCGTGCTGCGGGACCGACGGTCCGATCACCTCACCGAGGGCCGTGAAGCCGTTCGCCGAGCCGCCGAGGCTGATCTGGTACCACTGCTCGCCGTGCTTGTCGACGCCGAGCACGCCGATGTGGCCGACGTGGTGGTGCCCGCAGGCGTTCATGCAGCCCGACATCTTGATCTCGATCTCGCCGAGGTCGTAGAGGTAATCGAGATCGTCGAAGCGCTGCTGGATGTCCTTGGCGACGGCAATGGTGCCGGCATTGGCGAGTGAGCAGAAATCGAGTCCCGGGCAGGCGATCATGTCGGTGAGCGTGCCGATGTTCGGCATGGCGAGCCCGAGCGGCGCGAGCGCCCGCCACAGCTCGTAGAGGTCGCGCTGCCGCACGTCGGCGAGCAGCAGGTTCTGGTTGTGCGTCGTGCGTACCAGGCCGAAGCTCAAGCGCTCGGCGAGCGCTGCCACCGCATCCATCTGCGCTGCGGTCATGTCGCCTGGAACCTGCCCGTGCGCCTTGAGCGACACGAACACTGCGCGGTAGCCGCTCACGCGGTGCGGCCGCGTGTTGTAGCGATACCAGGCCTGGAAGGCCGCCTCACGGCCGCTCGCCGCGTCGATAGCGGCGAGCGCCTCGTAGGGTGGCGGGCGGAAAAAGCCGCGCATGTGCTCGATCTCGCTCGCGCTCAGGCGCGGGGCGTGCGCGCGCGCTGCCTGCCACTCCGCCTCAACCTGCTCGCGAAAGCGCGCCACGCCGAGGGTCTTGACCAGCACCTTGATGCGCGCCTTGTTGATGTTGTCGCGCCGGCCGTACTGGTTGTAAACGCGCAGGATCGCCTCGAGGTAGGCGAGCAGCTCCTGAAGCGGCAGGAACTCGCGGATCTCCTGGCCGATGACCGGCGCGCGCCCGAGGCCACCGCCCACCAGCACGCGGAAGCCGACCTCGCCGTGCGCGTCGCGCCGCAGGTGCAGGCCGATGTCGTGTACCTCGGAGGCGGCACGATCCTCGGCCGAGCCGGTCACGGCGATCTTGAACTTGCGCGGCAGGTAGGTGAACTCCGGATGCAGGGTCGCCCACTGGCGGATGATCTCGCAGTAGGGGCGTGGATCATCGACCTCCCCCGGCGTGATCCCCGCGAGATGGTCGACGGTGACGTTGCGCACGCAGTTGCCGCTGGTCTGCAGGGCGTGCATCTGGACCGTCGCGAGCTCGGCGAGAATCTCGGGCACATCCGCGAGCGCCGGCCAGTTGAGCTGCAGGTTCTGCCGTGTGGTGAAGTGGCCGTAGCCGCGGTCGTAGCGCCGCGCGACGTCGGCGAGCTTGCGCAGCTGGCGCGCCGAGAGCAGGCCATAGGGAATCGCGATGCGCAGCATGGGCGCATGGCGCTGGATATAGAGTCCGTTGCGCAGCCGCAGCGGCCGGAATTGCTCCTCGGAGAGCTCCCCGGCGAGATGCCGGCGCGTCTGGTCACGGAACTCCGCGACCCGCTGATCGACAAACGCCTGGTCGAGCTCATCGTAGCGGTACATGCCGAGGCGACTATAGGCGCCGGTTCAGGGGGCTCTAAATACCGTCTGGTTTGGTGACCTCTTTCTGGGGTTATGAGCGGTGTGCAACACTAGCGGCTCACGACCAGGAGGCGGCGTGGCAGGACTTTATTTCGAGCAATTCGAGGTCGGACAGCGCTTCGAGCACCTAGTGCGCCGCACCGTCACCGAGACCGACAACCTGCTCTTCAGTGCCCTCACCATGAATCCGGCCGCCATCCACCTGGACGCGGAGTACTCCAAGGGAACACCGTTCGGTGAGCGCATCGTCAACAGTGTGTTCACGCTCGGCCTGATGGTGGGGCTCTCCGTGTACGACACGACCTATGGCACCACCATCGGCAACCTCGGCTGGGAGGAGGTGCGGTTCCCCCGCCCCGTGCTGGTCGGCGACACGCTGCACGTCAGCACCACGGTCGTGTCCAAGCGCGACAGTCAGTCGCGCCAGGACTCCGGCATCGTCGTCCTCGAGCACCGCGCATTCAACCAGCGCGACGAGGAAGTCGCCTCGTGTCGCCGCGCCGCGCTCATGCTGAAGCAGGCCGCCGCGTGAGTAGCGCGGCGTCCGTTCCGCTTGTCGCGCCGCCGGTGCTGCAGGCTGCGCCGTTGCCGCTGCGCTCCTGGCTTTTCGTTCCGGGCGACAGTGAGCGCAAGCAGCAGCGGGCGCTCGAGAGCAATGCCGACGTCGTGATTCTCGACCTCGAGGATTCGGTGGTGCCGGCTCAGCTGCCGCGGGCTCGCGAGCAGGTGGCGCAGCTGCTGCGCTCACGGCGCGCCGGCAAGGGACCTGCGCTGTGGGTGAGGGTCAATGCGCCGACGAGCGGCCTGCTGCGCACCGACCTCGCGGAGATGTACGCGGCCGGGGCGCTGCCCGACGGTGTGGTGCTGCCAAAGGTCTCGGCTGCGGACCAGATCATCGACGTCGCGGAGTACCTGAGCACCCTGGAGCGGGGCTTCGGCCGCGCAAGCGGCAGCACCCGACTGCTGGTGCTCGCCACCGAGACGCCCGTGGGGTTGCTCGCGCTGCCGCAGTATCCATCCGCCCTCGCCGGCACGGCAGCGCTCGAGCGCCTCGCCGGCCTTACCTGGGGTGCGGAGGACCTGAGTGCTGCGCTCGGCGCCAGCGCCAGGCGCGACGCGTCCGGCGCGCTCACCTTCACCTTCCAGCTCGCACGCAGCTCCTGCCTCATCGCTGCGGCGGCGCTCGACGTGCAGGCGATCGATGGCGTGTGGACCGACCTGCGCGATCGCTACGGGCTCGAGCGTGAGCTCGCGGACGCGCGCCGCGACGGCTTCAGCGGCAAGCTCGCCGTACACCCGGATCAGCTCGCGGCGATCAATGCGGCGTTCGCGCCCACTGCGGCCGAGCGCGCGCACGCGCAGCGCGTGGTGGCGGCGTTTGCCGCGGCAGCGGGGGCGGGGGTGGCGAGTCTCGACGGTCAGATGATCGACCGGCCTCACCTGCTGCATGCGCAGCGCATTCTCGCCGGGGCGCAGCGCGCCGGGAGCGGAGGACTATGAAACTCAGGATCAAGGGTCCGACGCTGCGCTTGCGCCTCACGCAGGGTGAGATCCGCGCGCTCGAGGAGCAGAGCGTAGTGGAGGAGCGCGTGCCCTTCGCTGCCGGCGTGAGTCTCATCTATCGCCTCAAGCGCGACGCCGCCGCGCGCGAGATCAGCGCCTCCTACGATCACGGGGTGCTCGAGATCCGTGTGCCGGAAGGCGCCGCACGCCAGTGGTGCACCACCGAGCTGGTGACGCTCGCCCACGATCAGGCGCTGCCGGAGGGAGTGCTGCGGATCACTCTGGAGAAGGACTACGCTTGCCTCGCGCCCCGCGCGGACGAGGACGAATCCGACAACTTCCCCCATCCTGAAGCCGCACGCGGCAAGAGCTGCTGAGGCGCGCGCTTCACTTCACCGCCTCGAGCGCGAGCAGATCCTCAGGCGTATCGATATCGATCGCCGCGCTCGGCATCGGCACGCGCACGACGCGGGCGGCGTTGCGCCGCAGTAGCGCGCGCGCCCCGACGTCGCCGCGCAACTCGCCGAGCTCGCGGAACGCGCTGCGCGGAAAGATCGCCGGCACGCCGCTCACTCCGCCGTAGAGCGCCGCCGCGATGTATTGCGGCTGCCTGCGCCACGTGCCGACGAGGCGCCGCAGATCTTCCGCCGTTACCGCCGCCTGGTCGGCGAGCAGCAGCATCACGCCGCCGCAGGTGGCGGGGAGCCTCGTGACACCCGCACGGATTGAGCTGCCGAGACCTTCGCGCCACTCGCGGTTCACGACAATCGATCCCGGCGAGTGCTTGAGCAGCGGCGCGAGCCGGCCGGCGCCCGCACCGAGCACGACGATGAGCGCATTGCCCGTGACTTCGGCCGCGCGCGTCACGGCGGTATGCAGCAGCGGCCGACCGGCCACGCGTACGAGCTGCTTGGGCGAGCCGAAGCGGCTCGAGGCGCCCGCCGCGAGCACCAACGCATACAGTCCGTCGCTGGTGCGGCTGCCGCGCTCGGCTGCCATTGCGGCTACTGCCCGCGCAGTTCGGCCGGCAGAGTGACGCCCGGTGGCATTCTAGCGCTCACGAGCGCGTAGCGCCGCCGCTCTTCGAGGATCGAGTCGGCGTCGATGCCGGCGACCGCGCGCCAGTCGGCGGGACGCGAATCGGCCGCGACCAGCGCATCGAGGGCGTCGCGCCGTGCGCTCCATACGCTGTTGAAAAACTGCACGAACTCCTGCCAGCCATTGCGCCCGCGGGCAGCGCCAGCCCCGGCGACGGCCGCCTCGAGCTTCTCGAGCGCCTCGCGGCTGCGCCCGCGGCACGCCAACACTTCTTCGAGGGTGTGCCGCACCAGGTCCTCGGGCTTCAGCCGGGCGCGCAGCAGGTCTGCCAGACGCTGGTCGCGCTCCTCGAACCAGGCGAGCACGCACACGAGGTACTCGACGCACGCCTCGCGGAACTCCGCGAGCGGTGAGCCGCTCGTGACGGCATCGGCAGCGATGCCTGCGAGCGCCGTCGCACAGGTGTTCGCGACCGCGCCCGCGTGCTGGCGCTCCGCCGCAAGCTGCTCGCGGATCAGCTGGATCTCGTTCATGCGGCGGCGCCGCTTCGAGCAATAACCGGCACGAGATATATTATATAAGACATTGAATAAGTTGGCTAAGTCCGAGACATGGCTGCAGGGATAAGGGCCGCCACCGCCCGCGTGTCGCTCCCGTGTACGAAGGCGTGCAGCTCGGCCACGATGGCGAGCGCGATCGATTCCGGCATCCGTCCACCGAGCGGCAAGCCGACCGGCGCGTGCAGCCGCCCCTTGAGCGGCCGCGCCTCGGGGCCGAGCTCATCGAGCAACCTTTCGCGTCGCACCGCCGGACCGAGGAGTCCGACGTACGGGATGGCCGTCGCGGCGAGTGCGCGCAGGTACGCAAGATCCGAGGGCAGGTGGTGACTCATGACGACGGCGCCGGAAAAGGCCTTCAGGTCGAGCGCCGCCGCGAGCTGCTCGGGATCGAGCCGCAGCACGCGCTCGGCGGCGGGAAAATGAGCGGCGACCGCATAGGCCGCGCGGTGGTCGACCAACGTCACTTTCCAGCCAAGCAGCGCGGCGAACGCGACCACGGGAAGGGCGTCGGGTCCGGCGCCGAGCAGCAGCAGGCGCGGCGGCAGCGACAGCGGCAGCACGAAGAGCTTCCATGCGCTCGCCTCGACCCAGCGGGATTGACCGTCCGCGGCGGCGCCGACGAGCGCCTGTGGCACGTTCGCCGCGGCGAGCTCCGCTGCCGCGGGCGCAGCGGCGCGCCCCTCCGCAGGCAGCGCGAGCGTGCCCTGGGGCAGGTGTGGCAGCGCGGATTCGACCACAACACCGATCGCGGTCGGTTGGTGTGCCGCGAGTGCGCTGGCGAGGTGCGCGAGCGGCTGCCAGCCGTTGTCCGGGCTCACGCGCAGCAGCAGGATATCCATGGCGCCTTCGCACCCGAGGCCAAGCCCCCACAACGCCTCATCCTCCCCGCGCATGTCGTAACGCACCGTACGCGGTACGCCGTCGGCGAGCACCGCGCGGGCGTGCTCGCGCAGGTCGCCCTCGAGGCACCCTCCGGAGATGAGCCCGGCGTACTCGCCGTTGGCGGCGATCAGAATGAGCGCACCGGGCTTGCGATAGGTCGAGCCGGCGGTGCGTACCAGCATACCGAGGCTGAGCGCACGGCCGGCGGCGCGCTCACGCTCGAACAGGGGCAGCAGCGGACCTACGGAGGCTTCCACGCGCGCATGATTATGCCAGTTCGTCCCGGGCACGCCGTCGTCCGTCCCGCGCCGCCGCTGTCGGCGGCCACCGGCAGCTCCAACACCCGTGCGCCGCGGGGGTGGCACGCCCTCGTTGCGCGGGCGCGGGCGCGTCAGTAGAGTCGCACGGCCTTTTTCAATAAACGCCTGAAAATCCACGCTTCGATGGTCAAGCCCGATCCCTGGGTCGTGCACAAGTTCGGGGGGTCGAGCGTCGCTGACGCCGACTGCTTCCGCAAGGTGGCGGCCATTCTCGAGGCCGCACCCGCCGGGCGCCTCGCGGTGGTGCTCTCGGCCTGCCGTGGCGTCACGGACGCGCTGCTGCGCTTGGTGGCGCTCGCCGAGCGCCGCGACGAGCGCGTGCGCGAGGAGATCGCGCACCTGCGGCTGCGGCACCTTGGGATCGCCGATGAGCTGCTGAGCGCCGGTGCCGCGCGGCAGTACCGCACCCAGTTCGAGAGCGACTGCCGCGACCTGCAGGAGATCCTGCGCTCCCTGCAGCTGCCGCGACCCTCGCCGCGCAGCGTCAGCGACCTGGTGGCCGGCTACGGCGAGGTCTGGTCGACGCGGCTGTTCCGCCCTTTTTTCGAGGAGCGCGCGCGCCGCCCCGGACCCGTGGCATGGCTCGACGCCCGGCGCGTCGTGGTCGTCGAGTGGGGACCGCTCGGCCCGGCGGTGCAATGGCCCGAGTCGCGAGCCAACATCGAGGCGCAGGTACCGGCGGCGTTTCCCGGCACGCTGGTCGTCACCGGCTTCATCGCCGTCGACCGCCGCGGCGTGCCGACCACGCTCGGCCGCAACGGCAGCGATTTCTCGGCGTCGATCTTCGGCGCGCTGCTCGATGCCGGCGAGATCCAGATCTGGACCGACGTCGACGGTGTGATGTCCGCCGATCCGCGGCGCGTGCCCGATGCCACGGTGATCGACTCGCTCTCCTATAGCGAGGCGGTGGAGCTCGCTTATTTCGGCGCCAAGGTCATTCATCCGCAGACTATCGCGCCAGCCGTCAAGAACCGCATCCCCATCTGGATCCGCAACACCTTTGCGCCCGAGAAGGTCGGCACGCTGATCTGCGCCGAGCCCGCCTCGCTCCTGCCGGTCAAGGGCATCACCAGTATTGAGCGCGTTGCACTGGTGAACCTCGAGGGGACCGGAATGATCGGCGTACCGGGCACCGCGCACCGCCTGTTCGGCGCACTGCGCGAGGAGGGCATCTCGGTCATCCTCATCTCGCAGGGCAGCTCCGAGCACTCGATCTGCTGCGCGATCCCGCAGGAGCAGGCCGAGCGCGCGTCCGAGGTGGTGAAGCGTGCCTTCGAGCGCGAGCTCGAGGAGGGACAGATCCAGAGCGTCGACATCGACGCCGATCAGGCGATTCTCGCCGTGGTGGGCGACGGCATGGCCGGCACGCCCGGCATCGCCGCCAAGGTGTTCACCTCCCTCGGCTCTTCCGGTGTCAACGTGCGGGCAATCGCCCAGGGCGCCTCCGAACGCAACATTTCCGCGGTCGTCGACGGGCGCAGCGCCATGCGCGCCTTGCGTGCGGTGCACGCCGGGCTCTACCTCTCGCCGCACACGCTCTCGATCGGCGTGATCGGCCCGGGCACCGTGGGACGGGTGCTGCTCGATCAGCTCACCTCGCAGAGCGAGCGACTGCGCCAGCAGTTCCGCCTCGACATGCGGGTGCGCGGCATCATGGGCTCGCAGCGCATGCTGCTCGCCGATTCGAGCGTAGCCTCGCCTGACTGGTACGCGCAGTACCAGGCGAGCACTCGTACCGCGGACCTGGCCCGCTTCGTCGGGCACGTGCGTCTCGACTACCTGCCGCACACCGTGCTGGTCGACTGCACGGCGAGTGAGGCCGTGGCCGGCAACTACGAGGAGTGGCTCGCGGCCGGTATCCACATCGTAACGCCCAATAAGAAGGCCAACAGCGGCGACTATGCCTACTACCAGCGCCTGCAGGCAGCGCGGCGCAACGGCGCCTCGCACTACCTGTACGAGGCGACCGTGGGCGCGGGGCTGCCGATCGTGCAGACGCTGCGCGATCTCATCCAGACCGGGGACGAGATCAGCGGCATCGAGGGGATCTTCTCCGGCACGCTCGCGTACCTGTTCAATGCGTACGACGGCAACCGGTTCTCGCAGATCGTGCGCGAGGCGCGGGCGCGCGGCTTCACCGAGCCCGATCCACGGGACGACCTCTCCGGGCTGGACGTCGCGCGCAAGCTCATCATCCTCGGACGCGAGATGGGGCTGCCGCTCGAGCTGAAGGATGTGCGCGTCGAGAGCCTGGTGCCGGCTGAGCTGGCGAGCGGCAGCATCGAGGACTTCATGGCACAGCTGCCGCGCCACGATACGGCGATGGCCGCGCGCTTCACCGCAGCACACTCGCGCGGCCGGGTGCTGCGCTATACCGGCAAGCTTACGGCGGCGGGCGAGGCGACCGTCGGGCTGCAGGAGCTCGACGCGCGGCACGCGTTCGCCAACATTGCGCTCACCGACAACATCGTGCGCTTCGCCACGCGTCGCTACTGTAACAATCCGCTCATCGTCCAGGGCCCGGGCGCCGGTCCCGAGGTGACCGCTGGGGGCGTTTTCGCCGACCTCTTGCGGCTGGCCGCTTACCTCGGAGCGCGGCTGTGAGCACGGCGCAGCGCGAGCGGGCGACCGCCTTCGCCCCCGCCTCGGTCGGCAACGTGGCGATCGGGTTCGACATCATGGGGTTTGCGGTCGAGGCGCTCGGCGATCGCGTGACCGTGGCGCGCAGTACGCGCTCCGGGGTCGAGATCGGCGCGGTGCGCGGCGTCGCCGGGGATCTGCCACACGAGGCGCGCGACAACACCGCGGGCCGCGCGCTGCTCGCGCTCGAGGAGGCGGTGCGCCCCGCTTTCGGCCTGCACGTCGAGATCGACAAGGGAATTCCGCTCGGCTCTGGGCTCGGCGGCTCGGCCGCTTCGGCGGTGGCGGCGGTCGTGGCCGCCAACGCGCTGCTGCCGCAACCCGTGAGCCACCTCGAGCTGCTGCGTTTCGCCATGGCCGGGGAAGCCGTGGCGAGCGGCGATCGACACGCGGACAACATCGCGCCGTCGCTCTACGGCGGGCTGGTGCTCACCGTCGGCATCGATCAGCCGCGCATCAAGCAGATCCCGGTGCCGCGGGATATCCGCGCCGTCATCGTGCGTCCGCACATGTTCCTCGCGACCGCCAAAGCGCGCGCGATCTTGAGCAGCAGTGTCGAGCTCTCGGACTTCGTCTGGCAAACGGCCCACCTCGCCGGCTTCATCTCCGGCTGCTACACCGATGATCTCGACATGATCCGCGCCTCGTTCGAGGACGTCGTGATCGAGCCCCAGCGCCAGGCATTGATCCCGGGCTTCCAGGACGTGCGCCGCGGCGCCATGCAGGCGGGAGCGCTCGGCTGCTCGATTTCCGGGGCGGGACCCTCGATGTTCGCCTGGACGCTCGCCGCCACCGCGGAGGCGGTGCGCGCGGCGATGCGGCGTGAGTTTGCGCGGCAGTCGCTCGACACCGATGACTGGGTGGTCGAGCTGCGCTCGGCGGGCGCGCGTATCGTCGAGTGAGCGGCCGATGAGCGACCGTTTTCTCTTCAGGAGCTCGCGCGGGGAGGCAGCGGCGGCGAGCTTCAGCGCCGCGTTGCTGCGCGGTCTCTCACCCGACGGCGGGCTGTACGTTCCGCTCGCCTGGCCGCACCTCGAGCCCGAGGATTTTGCCGGGCTCGAGGAGCTGCCGGCCCTCGCCGCGCGGCTGCTCGCACCGTTTCTCGCCGCAGACCGGCTGCGGCCGATGTTGCCGGCGATCGCCGCCGAGGCGTTCGACTTCCCCGCGCCGCTCGTACCGCTCGCCGCCGACGATGCGCTGTCCGTGCTCGAGCTCTTTCATGGCCCGACGGCGGCGTTCAAGGACTTCGGCGCACGCTTTCTCGCCGCCTGCTTCGCGCGTCTGCGTGCCGCGGCGCCCCAGGCGCTCACCATCCTGGTCGCGACCTCCGGCGACACCGGCGGCGCGGTCGCGGCGGCCTTCCGCGGCCGCGCCGGCGTCCAGGTGGCGGTGCTCTTTCCCAAGGGCCTGGTGTCACCCACCCAGGAGCGGCAGCTCACCTGCTGGGGCGGCAACGTCAGGTCGCTGCGCGTGCGCGGCACCTTCGACGATTGCCAGCGCCTCGTGAAGGCGGCGTTTCTCGACCCCGGGCTCACGGCGCGCAGCGAGCTGTCCTCCGCCAACAGCATCAATCTCGGACGGCTGCTGCCGCAGTGTGTCTACTACGCGGCGGCGAGCCTCGCCATCTGGCGTCGCCACCGCGCGCCTGCCTGCTTCGTCGTGCCGAGCGGCAACCTCGGCAACGCACTCGCCTGCCTGTGGGCGCGGCGCGTCGGCCTGCCGATCGGTGAGGTCGTGCTGGCCCACAATGCCAACCGCACCGTGCCGGACTTCCTCGCGAGCGGCGTGTGGCGTCCACGCCCGAGCATTGCGACGCTCGCCTCGGCCATGGATGTCGGTGACCCGAGCAACATGGAGCGGCTGCGGTCCTTGTATCCGGACCTCGCGGAGCTGCGCAGTGCAGTGAGCGCCTTCGTGGTGAGCGACGAGCAGATCCGCGCGCGCATCCGCGCCGGTTATCATGAATACGGGCAGATCTGGTGTCCGCACACCGCGACGGCGGCGGAAGTCTGGGAGCGGCTGCCACTCGCCCGGCGGCAGGGACGACGCTGGGTGCTGGTGTCGACGGCACACCCGGCGAAGTTCCGCGAGCTCATCGAGCCGCTCATCGGGCGGGAGGTGCCGCTGCCCGAGCCGCTCGCGCGGCTGCTCGCGCGGCCGGTCGAGTGCATCGAGATCGACGCCACGCTCGCGGCGCTGCGGGCGGCGCTGGCGGGGGAGAAGAGCGCGTGGACGAGTTGAAGAGACTTCCACCGACTGCGTGGATCCTGATCGCGTGCGCCCTGGTGCTCGGCTTTGCGCTGGCGCTCCTGTGGCGCTGGTATCGCCGCTACCGCGCGCGCCGCGCGCTGCGCACGGCGGTCACGTCCAGCAGCTCCGATCATCTGATGGACAGCCTGGTGCCCGATGGCATGGGGGGTGCCTTTCATGTCGATTATCTGCTGCTGACGATGCGCGGTGTAGTCGTGATCGACCTGCGCGATGTCAAGGGCAACATCTTCGGCGGCGACCAGATGGCCGAGTGGACGGTGATGGACGGCCCGCGCCGCTTCACCTTCACCAACCCGCAGGGCGCGCTTTACGACCGCGTCGCGGCGGTGAAAGCAGTGGCCGGCGATGTGCCGGTGGAGGGCCGTATCGTCTTCACGCGCCGCGGCACCTTCCCGAAAGGCTTGCCGAAATGGACGCTCATGCTGGACGCGCTGCGCAGCGAGTTCCCGGCGGCCGAATTCGAGACGCCCGCCGACACTGCGATGCGCTACCGCGAGGGCTGGCAGCGCCTGCGCGAGGCGGTCAAGCCGAGCTACATGGTCGACATGCGCTGAGACCACCCCGCAAAACCACCCCAGGAGATTGCGCTTGCCGTGGCTTGCGGACGATCACCGCGCAGCAAGATGCGCAATTTCCCGGGGGCCCCGGTTAAGAAGAAGACGAAGAAGCAGACGAGGAAAGAACGCCTGCGTGGTCCGCGAGCACCAGTGCCACACACGCCGTGAGTTTCTTGGCGTAGTCGATATGCAGGAACTCGTTCGGCCCGTGGGCGTTGGCATGCGGGCCGAGCACGCCGGTGATGAAGAACTGGGTGTGCGGAAAGCGCTCCCCCAGCATACCCATGAACGGAATCGTTCCGCCGCAACCGACGTGCACGGCATCGCGGCCGTAGACGGCGCGCGAGGCGCGTGCGATCGACTCCTCGAGCCAGGGGGTGAACACCGGCGCGTTCCAGCCGCCGGTGGCAGAGAGGGCGTCGAAGCTCACCTGCGCGCCGTAGGGAGGCTCGCGCTCGAGCGCCTCGCGGACCGCCTGCGCGGCACGCGCCGCCTCACAGGTCGGCGGCAGACGCAGTGAAAGTTTGACCGCCAGCTCCGGCAGCAGCACGTTGCCCGCCGAGCCGATCGGCGGCAGCCCCTCGGCACCCGTCACGGCGAGCGTGCCGCGCCAGGTGCTGTTGATGATGAGCTCGGTGGGGTCGTTGGACACGGCCTGTGCGCCCTTCACCCAGGGAAGCTTGCCGGCGACGCTGCTGCCGAGCACCGCTGCGGCAGCGCTCGCCTGCGCGCGGCGATCGCGCGGTATGTTGACATGCAGCTCATCGAGCAGCAGGTCACCGGTGACCGGGCTCTCGATGCGGGCGAGCAGCTGCTCGAGGATGCGAAATGGCGTCGGCGCGATGCCGGTGGCCATTCCCGAGTGCACGCCCTCGGTGAGGACGCGCACGCGCAAGGTGCCGACGAGATTTCCGCGCAGCGAGGTGGTGCACCAGACCTGCTCGTAGTTGCCGCACTCGGCGTCGAGGCACACGACCAGCGACGGCTCGCCGAGCGCCGCACCGAGCGCGGCCAGGTGCGCGGGCAGATCGGTGCTGCCGCTTTCCTCGCAGGCCTCGATCAACACCACGCAGCGCGGCAGCGGCACGCTCTGCTGCTTGAGCGCGGCGATCGCCGTGAGGGAGCTGAAAACGGCGTAGCCGTCGTCGGCCGCGCCCCGCCCGTAGAGCCTGCCGTCGCGAATGACCGGCTCCCAGGGGCCGAGTCCCGGCAGCCAGCCGGTGAATTCCGGTTGCTTGTCGAGATGCCCGTAGAGCAGCACGCTACCTTGAAGCTCACCGGGAATATCCACCAGCAGCAGCGGCGTGCGGCCTGGGAGTCGGTGCACTTCGACGCGCGCGCCTGGAAGGGGTTGGGCGCGGCACCAATCCGCCATCAGCTTGACCGCTGCCTCCATGTAGCCGTGCTGCTCCCACTGCGGGTCGAAATCCGGAGACTTGTTGGGAATGCGCACGTACGCCACCAGGCGCTCGACGATCGAGTCGTCCCAGGTCCTGCCGATCGAGGTCTGCAGTCGTTGCACGTCCATTTTGGGTCTCATTTCATCTGTTTTGACAATGAGTTATCGAGGTTTATCGAAGTCGAATCTCATAGGGTTGGCAGCCGGAACAAGGCGCGTGCCGCGGCGGTGCTCGAGCGCGCGAGCGATTCGAGCGATTCCCCGCGGGCGCGCGCCACCACGGCCGCGACCTGCGGAAGATACGCCGGTTCGTTGCGTCGCGAGGCCGGGCGCGGGTTGAGGTTCCGTGGCAGCAGGTACGGGCCGTCTGTCTCGAGCAGCAGCCGCTGCGCGGGGACGCGCGGCATGAGCGGCGCGAGATGCGCGCCGCGCCGCTCGTCGCAGATCCAGCCGGTGATGCCGATCGCGAGGCCGAGCTCGAGATAGCAGTCGAGCTCGTGAGCATCGCCCGTGAAGCAGTGCGCGACACCCTGCCACCGCGGCGCGTGCTCGCGCAGAATCGCGATGAAATCTGCGTGCGCGTCGCGCTGGTGGAGGAACACGGGCTTGCCGATCTGCAGGGCGAGCTCGAGCTGGCGGTGGAAGGCCTGCTGTTGCGCGGCGCGTGGCGAGAAATTGCGGCAGTAGTCGAGTCCGCATTCGCCGACCGCGACGACCTCGCTCTGGCGCGCGAGCGCGGTGAGCTCAGCGAGGCTCTCGCCGGTGAGCTCGCTCGCGTGGTGCGGATGAACTCCCGCGGTGGCAAACAGCCTCCCCGGGTGGGCGCGCGCGAGCGCGATCGACTGCGCGGTGCTCGCCGCTGTCGAGCCGGTGACCATCATCTGTATGACACCGGCGTTACACGCGCGCGCGAGCACCTCGTCGCGATCGGCGTCGTAGCTGTCGTGGGCGAGATTGATGCCGATGTCGATCAGTGCCGGAGCCGCCACGGAGGCGGTCGTCGGCGCGGTTGCTGTACTATCGTTTCGCATGCGCGTGCACATTCTACTGAACGGGGCCGACCCGCAGCGGCCCGCGAGGTCGCTCGCCCGCCCGCCTGGGCGCGGCCGGCACCGCACGCCGCCGATGCGCCGCGGCCGCTGGGCGCAGTGGGCGCTGTGCGCAGCCGCGCTGGTCTCGTGCGCTGCATTCGCGCAGACCGAGAGCCAGACGTGGCGTGACATCGAGAGCCGCATCCAGTACGGCTACTACACCGAGGACGCGGTCGCGCTGCGCAAGCTGAGCGAGACGATGGCGGGCGGCGAAGGCCATGACAAGCTGCGATCCTATTATGCGGCGCTGCTCGCCTGGCGCTTGGCGCTGCTCGCGGCACAACCCGGGGCGGCCGCGGCCGGCTCGACGGCGGAGTTCGCGCACCGCTGCGTGAGCGAGGTCGACGGCGCGCTCGCGGTCGAGGAGGATTTCGCCGAAGCGCTCGCGCTGCGTTCTGCCTGTCTCGCGACACCGCTCGAGACGGCGGGTGGCTATGCGCCGCTCGCCAGCCACCGCGCGCGCAAGGATCTCGACCGCGCGCTGCAGCTTGCCGGACGCAACCCGCGCGTGCTGCTGGTCGATGCGATGAGCGACTACGAGCTCGCTCCGGCACGGGGCGGCAACAAGGAACGTGCGCTCACCAAGCTCCGTCAGACGGTGTCCGCCTTCGAGTCCGAGCGCAGCGGTGTCGAGCATCTGCCGGGCTGGGGCGCGGCGGAGGCGTGGCTGCTGCTGGCGCGCGATCTGCTCGATCACGGCGATCCGGTGGCAGCGCGTGATGCGCTCGAGCACGCCCTGCTGATCGCCCCGGAGTACGCCCAGGCGCGGCGGCTGATGACGAAGATCACCACCGGCTGAGCACAGCGTGCGATGCGCTGCGGCGCGCACGGGCCGCAACCAGCAACTGCCAAGCCGCGCACGTGGCAACTGGCCGCGCACGTGGCAACTGGCCGCGCCCGCGGCGACTGGCGGCGCACGTGGGCGACTGACACAGCTCCGCGTGCCTGCCGAGGCTGTATGACGCGCGCCGCGTGAGGCAATGCGGGGCAGCAGATGATATCGTTGCGCGCCTTTCGCGTGCGGATGGCAACGGGTGACCTCGGAAGCCGACAAGAAAGCACTGTTAGGGCAGCTGCGCATCGACCGCACGGAGCCGGCGGCGGACGGGGCCTCGCGGCGTCGCCTGTGGATCGCCGCGGGCGCTGTTGTACTCACGGGCCTGATCGCGGCCGGCGCCTGGTGGACGCTGTCGGCGGGTGCGGCGGTGCCGGTACACACGGCACTGGCGCAGCCACTCGGTGGGAGCGATGCCGCACCTTCCGTGCTCGATGCCACCGGTTACGTCACGGCGCGCCGTGAGGCCACGGTGTCGGCGCAGATCACGGGAACGGTGTCCGAGGTGCTCATCGAGGAAGGCGACCGCGTCAAAGCGGGGCAGGTGCTCGGGCGTCTCGATGACACGGCACAACGGGCCGCCCTCGCGCAGGCACAGGCGCAGTTGCACTCCGCCCAGGCGCTGCTCGTGCAGTACGAGGCGCAGCTGGCACAGAGCCGGCGCGACGTGCAGCGTGATGAGGATCTGGTCAAGCGCAATCTCGTCTCCGAGCAGGCCGTGGAGCAGGCTCGTACGCAGGTCGACACACAAGCCGCGCAGGTCCAGGCGCAACACAAGCAGATCGACGTCGCCGCGGCCAACGTCCGCTCGGCCCAGGTGCAGCTCGATTACTGCACGGTGCGCGCGCCGTTCGACGGTGTGGTCATCGCCAAGGCCGCCCAGATCGGGGAGATCATCTCGCCGCTGTCGGCCGGCGGTGGCTTCACGCGCACCGGCATCGGCACGCTGGTCGACATGGACTCGCTCGAGATCGAAGTCGACGTCAATGAGGCCTACATCAACCGCGTGCAGCCTGGGCAGCCGGTGGAGTCGGTGCTCAACGCCTACCCGGACTGGCGCATTCCCTCGCACGTCATCGCCATTATTCCGACCGCCGATCGCTCCAAGGCGACCGTGAAGGTCCGCATCGGTCTCGATGTCAAGGACCCGCGCATCGTGCCCGACATGGGCGCGCGGGTATCATTTCTCGAGCAGAACAAGAGCGCCGCGCAGGCGCCGCAGCGACCGCGTGGCGTCCTGGTACCGGCCGCCGCGCTGCGCAAGGACGGCGAGCAGGACGTGGTATTCATCGCCCGTGACCACCGGGCCGAGCGCCGCGCCGTGACGCTCGGCGGTACGAGCGGCGAGCAGCGTCAGGTGCTCGCCGGCGTCAGTGCCGGCGAAGCAGTGATCGTCGATGCGCCGCCGGGGCTGAAGGACGATGCGCGGGTGAAGGAGGCGGGGCCGTAACCGGTCGTGCCGCGGGCAGCAGCGGAGGAGACAGGCGATGTCGGAGTCGATGGTCGCGGTGCGCAACGTCACCAAGGTCTACGAGCGCGGTAAGCAGAAGGTCGAGGTGCTGCACGGGCTGAATCTCGACATACCGAAGGGCGATTTCGTGGCGCTCATGGGGCCCTCGGGCTCGGGCAAGACCACGCTGCTCAATCTCATCGGCGGACTCGATCAGCCGACCTCCGGGGAGGTGCTGGTGGGCGGCAGCCGTATCGACCAGCTCGGCGGCAGCGAGCTTGCGCACTGGCGCGCGCATAACATCGGCTTCGTTTTTCAGTTCTACAACCTGATGCCGGTGCTCACCGCCGAGGGCAACGTGGAACTGCCGCTGCTGCTCACCAAGCTGTCCGCGGCGCAGCGCCGCAAGAACGTCGCCGTGGCACTCGAGATCGTCGGCCTCGCCGACCGAGCCAAGCACAAGCCGAAAGAGCTCTCCGGCGGCCAGGAACAGCGGGTCGCCATCGCGCGTGCACTGGTGTCCGATCCGCAACTGCTGGTGTGCGACGAGCCGACCGGGGATCTCGATCGCAAAACCGCCGAGGAGATCCTCGGCCTGCTGCAGGTGCTGAACCGCGAGCACGGTAAGACCATCGTCATGGTCACGCACGATCCGAAGGCCGCGGAGTTCGCCCGGCGCATCCTGCACCTCGAGAAGGGGCAGCTGCTCGAGCAGGCCGCCTGAGACGCCGCCCGAGGGCCGCACCATGACCAAGGCTGGTTTCGTCATCGCCAATCTGTTTCGCAAGCGCACTCGCACGATCCTGACACTGCTGTCGGTGATCATGGCGTTCCTGCTGTTCGGCCTGCTGCAGTCGGTGAACAGCATTTTCAACCGCGGCGCGGATTTTGTCGGGGCGACGCGCCTCTTTGTACAGGCACGAGTATCGTTCACCCAGGCGCTGCCGATCAGCATGCTGCCGAAGCTCGAGGCCATTCCCGGCGTCGCCGCCGTCGCGCATCAGATGTGGTTCGGCGGGGTGTGGCAGGAGAACACGCCGCTCATCATGCTGTCGCTCGATCCGCGCACCTACCACGACGTCTATCCCGAGTGGGTAATGCCGGACTCGCAGTGGCAGGCGTTCATCAATACGCGCACCGGCATGATCGCGGGCAAACTGCTCGCCGACCAGTACGGCTGGAAGATCGGGCAGAAGATCCCGATCTCTTCCAACATCTGGCCGCAGAAGAACGGCAGCAAGGCCTGGATCTTCGACCTGGCCGGCATCTTCGACGGCAAGGACGAGGACTGGAAGCGGCGTGCCAACCTCGCCTTCATCCAGCAGGATTACTTCGACGAGGCCAACCAATTCGGCATCAAGGGCCGCGTCAATTTCTACATCCTCAAGCTCACCGACAGTAGCAAGGCGGAGGCCGTCAGCAAGACCGTCGATGCCATGTTCGAGAACTCCCCGGATGAGACCAAGACGCAGACCGAGAAGGACTTCAACATGAGCTTCGTCAAGCAGATCGGTGACATTGGGCTCATCGTGCGCTGGATCCTGTTCGCGGTGTTCTTCACGCTGCTGCTCGTGGTCGGCAACACCATGGCGCAGAGCGTGCGCGAGCGGGTGCCGGAGCTCGCCGTGCTGAAGACACTCGGTTTCACCGACCGCAGCGTGCTCGGGTTTGTGCTGGCCGAGGCCTTTGCGCTGGTGCTGTTCGGCGGCCTGCTCGGGCTGCTGCTCGCCTCGATCGCCGGGGCGATGGTGGAGCGTGGCACCGGCGGACAGTTCCAGCTGCAGCTCGACGGCGGCGTGTGGCTGCTCGGCGTCGTTGCCATCGTGCTGATGAGCCTTGCCGTCGGACTGCTGCCGGCGCTGCGCGCGCGACGACTGAAGATCGTCGATGCCCTCGCGGGCCGCTAGCGCGGCACACTCACCAGGAGCACCGTTCATGTTCGGTCAGGCGCTCGCCATCACCGCCCTCAGCATCCGCAGCATCCCCGAGCGCTGGGCGCCATCGCTGGTCATCGTCGTCGGGCTAACCGGGGTGGTGGCGGTGTTCACCGCACTGCTGGCGATGGCCACCGGCTTCGAAACTACGCTCAAGGCCACCGGGCGCAGCGACGCGGCGATCATCCTGCGCGGCGGCTCCGATGCCGAGCTCAACTCCGCCTTCGACCGCGACTCAACCGACCTGATCAAGCAGGAGCCAGGCATCGCCACCGGTGCCGACGGCAAGCCGCTGGCGTCCGCCGAGCTGATGGTGATCGCCGAGCTGGTTCGCAAGGATGACGTCAGGAACGGCGCGAACATCACGCTGCGCGGCATCGAGCCGGCGGGCTTCGAGCTGCGCCCGGGGCTGAGGATCGTTGCCGGGCGCAAGTTCACCCCTGGCCTGCGCGAGCTCATCGTCGGCAGTGGAGTGGCGCGGCAGTTTCGCGGGGCACAGATCGGCGATGCCGTGCGCATGCGGGGCTCGGAATGGCAGGTGGTCGGAATCTTCGAGTCGGGCGATGCGCACGACAGCGAGATGTGGACCGACATCAACGTGGCACGCAGCACCTTCGGGCGCATCGGCTCGAGCTCGGTGCTCGCTGCGCTCGACGGCCCCGACGGACTCGCGCGGCTGAAGCGCGCGGTGGCCGCCGAGCCGCGCCTCACGCTCGATGTGCTGCGCGAGCAGGACTACTTCACCAGCCAGACCCGGCAGTTCCGCAAGACGATCGGTTTCCTCGCCGGCGTGGTGACCGTCATCATGGCACTCGGCGCGGTGTTCGCCGCGCTCAACAGCATGTACGCGGCGGTCGCGGCACGTGGCAAGGAGATCGCCACGCTGCGTGCCATCGGCTTCGGCGGGGTGCCGGTCGTCATCTCGGTGATGATCGAGGCACTGTTGCTCGCGCTCGCGGGCGCGATGCTCGGGGCACTGATCGCCTACCTGCTCTTCAACAACCTGTCGGTGTCGACGCTCGGACAGAGCTTCACCCAAGTGGTCTTCAGCTTCAAGGTGACGCCGCAGCTGGTGGCACGCGGTCTGGTGATCGCCGTCGTCATCGGCATGCTGGGCGGGCTGCTGCCGGCGCTGCGTGCGGCGCGGCTGCCGGTGACCACGATGCTGCGGGAGCAGTGACTCACAGGCGGCCTAGCGCCGCGCACAGCGCCGCCACGTCCTCTTCCGGTTGATCCCAGGAGACGACGAAGCGCGCCTCGCCAGCGCTCTCGGCACCCCAGTCGTAGAACTCGAACCCCGCCGCGCGCAGCGCCTGGCGGCGGGCGACGCCGAGGCCGAGGAACACCTCGTTCGCCTCCACCGGGTGAAGCAGCGCCTCGCCGGCGGCGCGGCCGATGCTGTGCGCCAGGCGGTTGGTGCGTTGCGCGTTGCGCTGCCATAGGCCGCTCTCGACATAGGCGAGCAGCTGCGCGGCGACATAGCGGGACTTCGACAGCAGATGACCGGCGCGCTTGCGCCGCAGCTCGAAGTCCCGCACCAGCGTGCGATCGAAGAAAACCACCGCCTCGGCGCTGAGTGCGCCGTTCTTGGTCGCGCCGAAGGACAGCACGTCGACGCCGGCGCGCCAGGTGATGTCCCCGGGATGACAGCCGAGGAAGG
Organism: Steroidobacteraceae bacterium; assembly: GCA_035621995.1. GTDB lineage: Bacteria > Pseudomonadota > Gammaproteobacteria > Steroidobacterales > Steroidobacteraceae > 13-2-20CM-66-19. The sequence continues at coordinate 4,100 of DASPWF010000042.1, read as the reverse complement.
CGAGCGCGTTGGCGAAGCGCGCACCGTCCACGTGCACCTTGAGACCGCGTTCATGGGCGGCGGCGGCCAGCTGCGCGAGTTCGTGAGCGCGGTACACGGTGCCAAGCTCGGTGGCCTGGGTGAGCGACAGCGCCGCCGGCTGCAGCGTGTGCACGTCGACACGATGTGCATCGAGCGCCGCGGCGAAGCTCGCCGGCGCGATCCGCCCGTGCTCCCCCGGCAGCAGCGCGAGCTGCGCACCACCGGAGAAGAAGCCGGGCGCACCGCACTCGTCGCAGGCGACGTGCGCTTCCTGGTGCGCGAAGATCGCGCCATAGGGAGGGCTCAAGGTGGCGAGCGCCAGCGAGTTCGCTGCCGTGCCGGTCGCCACGGCGAAGGCGCGCACCTCGGTGCCGAAGTGTGCGCTCAGTGCGCCATCGAGGCGGGCGGTCCACTCGTCATCCCCGTAGGCACGCGCGAGCCCGTGATTGGCCGCGTGGATGGCGGTGAGGATCTCGGGGCAGGCGCTGCTGGTGTTGTCGCTGAAGAATCGCAAGATGTCGGCTCCGGTGTGCGAAGGGTGCGCTCTAATCGATGCGCCAGCGGAACGACCAGGCGCCGAAGGCGAGAAAGGCGAGCGTGGTGAGCGCGAGAAACAGCAGGTTGGGTGCGATCTGTGCGATGCCGGCGCCATCCAGCATGACGGCTCGCGCGGCATCGAGAATGTGGGTGAGGGGGAAGATGTGCGCCACCCACTGCACCCAGCGTGGCGAGCCCTCGAGGGAGAACCAGATCCCCGAGAGGAGCATCATCGGCCAGGTGAGCAGGTTGAGGATTCCCCCCACCAGCTCCTCGCTGGAGAAGCGCGCCGCGATCGTGAGGCCGAGCGCGATCATGGAGAGCGCGCCGAGCACGGCGAGCAGCGTGAGCAGCAGCACGCTGCCGGCGTTATGAAAGCCGATGATGGCACTGATGCCGACATAGAGTATCGCCGTGATGAACACGATGAGTCCGAGGCGCGACAGTACCTGCGCACTCAGGAACTCGAATGCGCTGAGCGGCGTGGCGTGCAGCCGCTTGAGGAATCCGCTCTTGCGATAGCGCAGCACCACATAGCCGACACCGAACAGGCAACTGAACATCATGTTCATGCCGAGAATTCCCGGGAACAGCCAGTCGACGTAGCGCAGCGCGGCGCCGCTCACCGGTCGGCGGCGCGCGCCGGGCTCGGCGGCGAGCAGCAGTTTCTCGACGATGTAGCCCTTGGGCGAGTCGGTGTTCACCCAGTACCCGGGGGGGTTGCCTGGGTCGAGCAGCAGGTCAAACTGCTGGTGGGTCAGTTTGTGCAGGGCTTCGGCCTGCTGCGATACGGGGACGAACTCCACATAACGCTCGCTGAGGAACGGCTCGGCCGTGTGGTCCGATATTCCACCGAGCACCCCGACCTTGAAGAGCGGACGCTCCGGGCCACCGAAGACCACCCCCATGCCGATCACGAGCATCACCGGCAGGAGCAGCGTGAAAGCCAGCGTGCTGCGATCGCGCAGGAATTCGAGGTTGCGTGCATGCAGCACGGACAGCAGCCGCCGGATCATGGGCGCAGCTCCGTCCCCGTGAGCTCGAGAAACAGGTCCTCGAGGTTGGCGGGCCGGATGCGCAGGTTGCCGAGCGGCACGTGGGCCTCCAGCAGCATGCGCAGCGTCGCCTCTAGCTCATGGGTGGTGATCTCCACCCGGTCGCTCGCCTCGAGGATCCGCAGTGGCAATTGGCGTGCGCGCTGCGGAAAGTCGGCACGCGGCAGCTCGAGCAGCACCTCGGCGAAGTGTTCGTGCAGCAGGCGACGCGGCGGCCCCTGAGCCACGATCCGGCCGCGGTCGAGGATTACGATCTCGTCACACAGCAGCTCCGCCTCCTCCATGTAGTGCGTCGTGAGGATGATGGTCTTGCGCTGGGCCTTGATCGACGCCACCAGTTCCCAGAAATTACGCCGCGCCTGTGGGTCGAGCCCGGTGGTCGGCTCATCGAGGAACAGGACCGCAGGATCGTTGACCAGCGCGATGGCGAGCAACAGCCGCTGCTGCTGCCCGCCGGAGAGCTTGCGGCTGTCGCGGGCCGCGAGCTTCTCCAGCGCGCAGAGCCGGATCACTTCCTCGACATCGAGTCCGCGCTGATAGAGGCCGCGGAACAGGGCGATGCTCTGGCGCACCGTGAGAAAGTCCTGCAGAGCGGTCTTCTGGAAGAGAATCCCCGCCTCCTCGTGAAAGCGCGGGCCGAGCGGCTCGCCGCGATAGCGCACCTCGCCGGAAGTGGGCGGCAGGATCCCCTCCATGATCTCGACCGTGGTCGTCTTGCCGGCGCCGTTGGGACCAAGCAGCCCGAAACACACCCCCTGCGGCACGCTGAACGAGATCCCGGCCACGGCGGTCGTGGCAGGGTACTGTTTGACCAGCTCGCGGACTTCGATAATGGGTGTGGTCACGGTGCGGTTCGGCTGAACTGTCTCCGGCGCCAGCACCGGGCGGGCCGGGAGTGTACCATCTAACCGCATGACTACCCGGCGGTACGACAAATCCGAGCGCGTCGAGCTCGCCGACGAGGCGGTGCACTGGGACCTCGGTTCCTCGCTTTCCTACAGCGAATACCTGCAGCTCGACAAGCTGCTCGATGCGCAAAAGCCCCTCTCGAATCAACACAACGAGATGCTGTTCATCATCGTGCACCAGGTGTCGGAGCTGTGGATGCGGCTGATGCTGCACGAGCTCACCGCGGCACTCGAGTGCGTGCGGCGCGACGACCTCGATCCGGCGCTCAAGATGCTGGCGCGCATCTCCCGCACGCAGAACCAGCTCATCACGGTATGGGAAGTGCTCTCGACCATGACGCCGTTCGAATACACGGCGTTCCGCAACGCCCTCGGGCGCTCCTCAGGGTTCCAGTCGGTGCAGTACCGGCTGCTCGAGTTCCTGTTCGGCAACAAGAATGCCGACATGGTCACCGTGCACAAGCGCGACCCGCAGGCCTACGAGCTGCTGTCGCGCGCGCTGGTCGCGCCGTCGCTTTATGACGAGGTGCTCCGGCTGCTCAGCCGCCGGGGCTACGGCATCCCGGAGAGCTACCTGAGCCGCGATTTCAGCGAGCCCTACCAGGCGAGTAAGCAGGTGGCCGGCGCCTGGCTCGGCGTGTACCACAACGCCGACAAGGTCTGGGACCTCTACGAGCTCGCCGAGCGTCTGGTCGACCTCGATCACAACTTCCAACTCTGGCGCTGCCACCACCTGAAGACCGTCGAGCGGATCATCGGCTACAAGCCGGGCACCGGTGGCACCGGCGGCGTTTCCTACCTCGCCAAGGCGCTCGAGCTGAAGTTCTTTCCGGAGCTGTGGCAGATCCGCACGTCGATGTGATGTGATCCGTCCCTCCGCCTTTCAAACCAACAACTTGCAACAATGCCTCGCGGGTTGGGCGCGGATGTTTGGCGGGAATGCCCGTGGACGCTTGGCACCGCCTTAAGGCCACCATGGGGGAATGCCTGCAGGACTGTTGCCATCCGCCACCAATTAACTACGCATCTCGTCACCCCATCCCCAGCGATCGAGTCGATTGTAAGAAGCGACTGATGGAAGCTGGTTACTGCTTTATCGACATTGGCGGAGAGACCTTGGCTATCCGCCGGCAACGACAGAACGCACCTGTTAGGGCACCGATCCTAAGGATTTTAGATATCTGAGGACGCGTTCCTCGATCCGCCACGCGAGGAGTCGCCAATGTGACACACGGCACGGAACGGACTGTGCAGGCCATATACAAGGTCCGCCATGTTTGGGCGGGGCCGCAAAACGCGAGAGTCTGAACGCGTCTACATCGTAGTCTGGTGTTGCGAAAAGTCGCACGCGCCTCACCGGGTCGGACTCACGCAATGGTGGACCTTCAGAATCCACGGCGAAGACTTCACGATTCAGCCTGACGAGTGTTCGGAGACCTCCGCTGCAGGTGCGGCGGCCGCGGGCAGAGCGTTATGCGAGCGGCTAGGCCTTCGAGTCACAGACATAGAGTTCACATCGGACGAACAAAACGCGACGTCGTTGGATTCGGAGTGACAGCACATTGACGATTCGCGGCCC